>CALJOK010000021.1 GCA_937981555.1 uncultured Saprospiraceae bacterium | reverse complement strand
TCCATCTACTAGTCGTGATAATCCTGTTGCTGATGTTTGTCCAAAACTTGATAGTAAATAATCTGTGTATAAATCTAATTTATCTTGCATCTCACAAAGCTAGGCTTTCATTACTTTTTTTCAAAAGTGCGTAACTTGAGTTAGTAATTATCAATTTCTGCTTTAATCAAAGAGAAAAAATCATATAAAATTATAACTGCGCCTATCATTTTTTAAATAAATATTAACTGAATCTAATGAAGGTTAAGTCAATGCAGTTAGATTATGATTCTTTACTTGAGAATTATAAAATACTTCAATCTAAAGAGCGATACCTAGAAATTATTAATAGTTTTTCACTTGGTTTAATGGATCTAAACACTAGCGAAGAGATAGTTTGGGGCATAACAAAACAGGTTATTGCTCGAATGGGATTTGAAGATTGTGTGATTTATCTTTTAGAGGAAGAGAAGGGACTTTTAATTCAAAAAGCTGCGCATGGTCCTAAAAATCCTTTTCAATTAAATATTAAAAATCCGATCACCATTCCTTTAGGTAAAGGGATAGTAGGAACTGTAGCTCTTACAGGGCAAGCTGAGATCATTGCGGATACTAGCAAGGATAGTAGATATATTGTAGATGATGAACAAAGGTTATCAGAGATTGCTGTTCCTATTATATATCAAAATAAAGTAATAGGAGTAATTGATTCTGAAAATTCGAAAGTCAATTTTTTTACCAATGAGCATTTGAAAATTTTAAAAACTGTCGCTGTTATGGGGGCTTCTAAAATTATTAATGCTAAAATAAAAGAAGAATTAAAGGAATACCGATTTGGGTTAGAAAAACTAGTGAAACAAAAAACTAGTGAACTTAATCAGCTAGTTAGTAAACTACAAAAATCAAATATTGACCTTGAAAGTTTTGCCTATGCAGCTTCTCATGATTTGCAAGAACCTTTGCGAACAATAATCAGTTATTTACAATTAATCGAGAGAAGAGAAAATAATTTTTCGTCTGAAACTTCCGAATATTTTAGATTTGTGATAAAAGGTGCAAAGCGGATGAATCTTTTGCTCCAAGGACTTTTGGATTATTCTAGAGTAAATGATTTGGATACTGATGAAGTTGTCATCATAAATATGAATGATATATTCATATTAATAAAAGATAATTTAAAAGAAGCCATCCAAAGAAGTGAAGGGCAGATTTTGATTGGAGACTTGAGTGAGATTAAAGGAAATAAAACGCAAATCATTCAACTATTTCAAAATATCATTTCTAATGCCTTAAAGTTTAGAAGACCGGAAGTCTCTCCTGTTGTAAAAGTTTATTCTAAAATTTTAGATAATTATATCGAGTTTAAAGTCGAAGATAATGGGATAGGAATTGATCCTAAATTTCATGATAACATATTTGGACTATTTAGTAGATTGAATCCAATCGATAGTTTTAAAGGAAGTGGAATTGGATTGGCTTTATGTAAAAGAATAGTTGAGTATCATCAAGGTGAAATTTCAGTAGGTTCTTCTACTGAGGGAGGAACTTGTTTTTATATCAGGTTACCTAGGGGATAATAATTAGTTAAAAATTTAAAAATGCTCTTAAATCGAAGTATCAAAATCGAGATGTAGATGATAATTTGAAGTGAATGAATTAGAGTTTTTTTTCCTGAAAATCTTGTAATCCATTTTCTTTGTAGTTAAAGACAATCATTATCTTTGGCGAATGGCGACGATAAAAAAAGATAAAAAAGACATCATAGCATATTATGATCAAACGGAATTTGATTATAAAATTGCTTGGTACGATAAAGAAAATCCTGCTTTACATTTTGGTTTTTACGACGACGAGTCGGACTCGCATTATACCGCACTTTCTCACACCAATAAAATTCTGGCAACTAAAGCTCAGGTGAAAAATGGAGATAGAATTCTAGATGCAGGTTGTGGTCTAGGGGGAAGCTCCTTTTGGTTAGCAAAACATTTTGAAGTAGATGTGGTAGGCATTTCACTTCCTGAGCGACAGATAGCGGATTGCAAAAAAAGAGCAAGCTCGATGACCTTAAAAGGGACGACAGATTTTGTGCAAGCAGATTATTGTCACACTCCTTTTGCGGCTGAATCATTCGATGTGATTTGGGCTTGCGAGAGTGTTTGTCACGCTGAAAATAAAATTGATTTTTATAGAGAAGCTTATCGTTTGCTTAAGCCTAGAGGTAGAATTATACTTGCTGAATACCTTCGAACGAAAAGACCGTTATCTGAAAAAGATGAGATTTTATTGAAAAAGAAATGGCTCAACAATTGGGCAATCGAAGATATTGATACGGAGGAAGAACATTTTAGTCAGATGAAATCAGCAGGTTTTAAAAGTATAGAAATTGAAAACTTTAATGATCGAGTTGGTGTATCGTTGCGAAATCTACATGAGAAATGTAGCCGCTCTTATCCGATTGAACGGGTATTAAAATTCTTTAAAATTCGATCGGCAGTTCAACATGGAAATCTCGTTGGGTCGATGAGACAGTATGATGCTTTCCAAAAAGGGATTTGGTGGTATAGTGTGATTGCTGCGGAGAAGTAATTTTTTTAGAAAATAACTAACTCATCGAACCACAAAACCCTAATCCAATAATCAACCAAATACCTGCAATAATCATTAAGGTTTTACTACGTTTAGGATGTTTTTTTAATTGAGCAATTCCAATAATTAACATCACAATTGGAACTAACCATAACATCGCAATAATAAATACAAGGATTTCTAATCCTTGACCACTAAACTCTAGTAATATCATTTTGAATATTTTCTAAATGATTTAATAAAGCATCGACCCACAAAATCCACCACCTACCACTAACCAAATTCCTGCGATGATGATTAATGTTTTAGCATTTTTAGGACGACTCTTTAATCGAGTTAATCCAACGATTAATATGATAACTGGAATCATCCAAAATATGATTAAAAGATAAAGTATGAAATCAAGAGAACCACTACTCATTAATAGGAAATTCATTGGTTTTAATTTTTAAGGGTTAAGCAATTTCATTTCTCAATTTTTCTAATGTCTCTTTTTTATCATCGCGGTAAAATAAATTCATCGTTTCGAATGGAATAATATTATTGTCTTTGTCTACAATGTGAACACATGATTTTTTGATCGACCGAACATCAAAATTATACGCATCAATAAATTGCATGATGATGACTCGGAACAAATTATCATAACTCAAGTTTGGTGCATCAATCTGCGGCAAGCAACATAAAATAGAATGTAGGTGTTCATTTGATTTTTCTACTGAGTTTCCTGTACTAAATAATTCCAACATCTTGCCATGCAAATGTTCGTCTTGTTCATAGACAATTGTGTTTTTGCTACTGTCCAAAAGATCAGCAGGATTCACATATCGAGTCAGCGGAAAAACTTCGCCGCCTATTTTTAAAACATAACCCATCGCCAATGAATCAGGATTGCAAGGAACAGGAATGATGTCATCTGATTTAAAGATAGGAGTTTGTTCTAAAATTTTTCTTCGCACTTCGGTCAAAGTGATTCGATCCGTTTGACTATTAAAATTTTCCAAACGACCTGCAATTTGAGTCGGTTGCAAAGTAACACCTCGCACACATCTTTGCTTGAGTGCAAATTCGATAATTTTTCCAATCTCATCATCATTCAAACCTTTTTGTAAAGTGACGACTAGGGTGGTGGACAAATTTAATTCATTTAAATTCTCCAAAGCCTTCTCGCGAATCTTCAACAAATTCGCTCCACGCATTTTTTCCAAAACCTCTTTTTTAAAAGAATCGAATTGCAAATAAACTTCAAAGTCAGGCATATAGGTAGCGAGTCTTTTAGCAAAATCAAAATCCATCGCGATCTTAATTCCATTCGTATTGAGCATCAAATGCTTGATGGGCAATGTTTTTGCATAATCTAAAATCTCAAAAAACTGAGGATGAATCGTTGGTTCGCCTCCGCTGATTTGTACGACGTCAGGTTCTTTTTCATTGGCGACGACGGTGTCCAACATTTTTTTTATTTCTTCCAAAGTTCGATGTCTGCCATAGGTTGGTGACGAACCTGCATAGCAAGTCGGGCAAGAAAGATTGCATCGATCAGTTACTTCGACTACAGTCAAACAAGAATGTTGTTCATGGTCAGGACACAATCCACAATCGTACGGACAACCAAAATGAGTCTTGGTATTGAACTTATGAGGAAGGTCAGAAGGCTTGTTGTAGTTTCTGATATTTTTATAATATTCGATATCGTCGGCAATCAAAACTTTGGAAGTGCCATGGTCGTGGCATCGTTTGAGCATGTAAACATTTTCATTTTCAAAAATGATTTTTGCATCTATACGCCTCAAGCATTCAGGGCAAAGGCTTAACGTGAAATCATAATAGGTGTAGTTTCTAGTGGGCATATATTTAATTTTTTTCTCAAAGAAATTGAAATATAAGAGTTGATTTTTTTTTACCACATAGGCACATAGAAAACATAGACGTGTTTGAATCTATCTAAAAGAACTATGTATTCTATGTGCCTATGTGGTAAAAAAAGTAATTAGTGACCTTCATTCAAATTATTTAGGAACGATATATTTTAAAATAGTTTTCCAGTAATAAATGTAGCAAATAACACAAAGCCATTGAATGCTACTCAGTCCTAAGGTAAAAAAAATATTAGGTTTTATAAACTCAATCAAGAATCGAAAACCAAAATAAGCGAGCATAAAAAGTTGAAATAGATGTCCTTTTTCTAATCCTTTTTTTTCTTGTAATTTTTTTAGAAAAAAGAAAAGTGCAGCCAAAAAGAAAAGTTCGTAAAGCGAAGTGGGATGTCGATTCACTCCGTCGCCCAAATCCATACCCATAAAAAAAGAGGTTTCGCTCCCATAAGTGAATTCATTAATTCCAGTCAGGAAGCAACCAATTCTTCCAATAAAAATTCCTAGAATAATCGGTAAAGTAAAAAGGTCACCAGAAGATTCTTTTTCGCCAATGATCCATTTAATCAATTCGACTCCTAGTAATCCGCCGAACAATCCACCCATGATGGTTTTAACATTGAGCAAGTAAACAAACCGTTCTATTGTCATTTTCAAAATAGGTTGCTCTAAAAATCCTACTAAACGCGAACCGATTAATGCGCCAAAAATGGCTCCTGCGATAATGGATAACCTATTGTTGGAGGTGATGGCATCGGTGCTTTTTTTTCGTAAAAAAACGTAGTAGCGGTAGCCGATGAAAAAGGCTAGGTATTCGAGGATGAGGTGGGGATTGGTTTTGTAGCCGAGGATGATTGGTTCGAAGGGGATTTGGAAGGAAGTGAGTATTATCATGTTTATTTTTTTCTTCCTGCAAATAGAATATGAGTTTTGTTTACATTCTCTTCTTTGAATGGTCCATAATCAAATATTAAATCGATCTCATCAAGAAGTTTTTTAGTATCAAAAGGTTGTTTTATTTGAGCTCCTTCTTTCCAACTTTCATCATTGTCTCTAAATATAATTAATCCATTTTTATTCAACTTACTAATAATGATTTTGAGAATATCTATTGGATCAATATTGAAATCAAGATGACTCAAAACTTTAGAACAAACTATTAAATCAAATTTTTGATCAAGGTTTTTGAGAAAGTCTTCTATTTTAGTGTCAAAGTTAAGGCTGAAGATATTTTGAAATATTTCTTTTTGATGAGGATTTACATTGTATTGATATTTACAAATGTTTTTATAGCAATACTCATATAACCAATTTTTTTCATCACCTGCAAAAGCATTTATATTGAAAATTTCACCTGAAGTTAGTTCACCATTATTTTCTTTATTTTCAATTATGGCATCTATTTCTTCACACGTACCAATTCTATCCAATCCATAGGTATTTCGCTTGTCAACTCCTATGCATTCCTTAAAATTGAAATTATGGTGGAGGTCAAAAAGTAACTTGGGAAAATTACATCCTATATCAAGAACTGAATTACCATTTTTTAAATCAATTGCAAATTCTTGTTTTAAAATATCAATAGTTTCTTTGTGAGGTATTATTTTCATATCTATTTAAGATTAATGGCTAACTGAATTCAATAAATAAAAATCACTCCACCGTCGCCTCCCGGTAATAATGCGCCAACGCAAACCGAATCTTCTCATAACTCATCTCCTCCTCAAAATATTTAAAAACATCCAACATCTTATAAGGTGCATCCATCAAGTGCAACATTCCCAAAACCATATCAATTTCTTCCTCCGAAATAAACATCGAAATATCAAAATCTTCTCCTTGTTCATAAGTCTTGGCCAAATGACCAGAGACCGTAGTATTTTTTAAATCCCGTTGAGTAGCAATCTCTTCTATGGTCTTTCCATCTTTATAAAGTGCGTAAGAGAGAATGTGAGTACTCCCTTGCACCTTCTCACCAGCCGCTTCTTTTTTTAGTAAAAATTCAATGATGGCATTTTTAAATTGTTCTCCGTAAAGATGCATTTTTCGTTCACCGACTCCGCTGATCTCATTCATCATGGCATCAGTCGCTGGACGTTTGGCAGCCATCTCTTCCAATGTTTTATCACTAAAAACAATGTAGGGTGGAACACCTCGCACTCTTGCCAATTGTAAACGAAGTGTTCGCAATGTTTCGAATAATTCGTCTCGTACTCTTTCTCTTTTTGGTTTGGCGACAACTGCTTTTTTGGCAGCTGCTTTGCGAGTTTCGATCACGGCAGGTTTGACGAGGTCGATTTTTTTTCCATCAAATAAAATTGATTTAGCTGTTGCGGTCAACTTAAGTGCGCTTCCTTCATCGTAGGCAATTTCCATCAATCCTGCATTCAATAATTGCATGATATAATTTTGCCAATCAAATAAACTGAGCTCTCGACCTGCGCCGTAAGTTTTTATTTTGTTATAGCCTTTTTCAAAAATCTCTCGCTGATTCGAGCCTCTTAAAATGCCGATCAAAATATTGATACCTACTTGCTCTTGCGTTCGAGCAATGGCAGAAAGTGCTTTTTGGGCAATCAAAGTTCCATCGACTCGCTGTGGTGGATTTTTGCAAACATCACAATTGCCACAATTGTCGGTAGCCATTGTTTCGCTAAAATAACCGAGTAATATTTTTCGACGACATTGCATCGCTTCGGCGAAGTGACGCATCCGTTCAAGTTTGGTGAGTTTAAGTTCTGTTTGATCACTCGCATTTTGAGGGTCAGTCAAAATATCTCTTAGGATTTTGACATCACCATAACTCCAAAATAACATCGTATCTGCTTTCGCTCCATCTCGACCAGCACGACCAATTTCTTGATAATAACTTTCGATGTTTTTAGGCAAATTATAATGAATCACCCAGCGTACATTTGATTTGTCAATTCCCATCCCAAAGGCGACCGTTGCGCAAACAATCGGAACTCGGTCATTGATAAAATCCTCTTGGACTTCGCTTCGCATATTCGGTGAAAGTCCAGCGTGGTAGTGAGTAGCTTTGATGCCACTTGCTCGTAATTTACTCGCAACTGCTTCTGTATTTTTTCGACTCAAACAATAAACAATACCTGATTGATTTGGTCTGTTTTTTACAAAATTGACAATCTGCTGCAACCGTTTTTGCCCTGGTCGAACCTCGATACTTAAGTTGGGGCGATCGAAGGAAGAAACAAAAATTTCAGGATTTCGCAAACCCATTTGATTGACAATATCCTTTCGAGTTAACTTATCAGCCGTTGCCGTCAAAGCCATAATTGGAACTTTGGGAAATGAGTTTTTGAGGAACTTCATTTTCGCATATTCTGGTCGGAAATCATGCCCCCAAGAAGAAATGCAATGCGCTTCATCTATGGCAAATAAACTAATATTCATTTGCTGCATGATGTCGTAAAAACTACGCGTCAATAATCGTTCTGGCGAAACATAAAGTAACTTAAGTTTTTGATTATCAAGGTCTTGCAAGACTTGCTGCTCATCTGCGCGAGACAAAGAGCTATTGTAAAAAGCTGCTGGAATTCCATTTCCTCGAAGCGCTTCCACTTGATCTTTCATCAACGAAATCAAAGGCGAAACAACAATACAAATACCATCTAGAGTAATCGCTGGAATCTGGAAACAAATCGACTTTCCTCCACCCGTCGGCATAAGCACCAAGGTATCTTTTCCATCATAAGTATTCTGCACAATGTCAGCTTGGCCTGGTCGAAAGTTGTCGTATCCAAAGAATTTTTTTAAGGCGATTCTAGCGTCAGGTAAGGTCATTATTTAGTGATTAGTTTTTTCTCAAAGAAGAAAAATCGGTATGTTTAATATGCTTGATAACAATATATTTACAAATGCTGTTTTCTGATATTTGCAAGATACGGATTAGTAATTATTTATCATAAAAAATAAGTTTTCCACATTTAGAAAAAGAACCTTTTGGGATGTTTGGTGTTAATAAAAACTGTAGTACATTTGTAACCATGTGTAAGGTTGAGTAAGTGGGGTATATTGTTTTTTTGAATATTGATTATCAATGAGTTATGATAAATAACACGTGGTGGTCTGCTTTAGCTGACCTAAAAGAAAGAAGCATAGAAATATCAACAAATCAATTAATACTAAACTTTCTTTTTGAAAATCGCTTCGCTCTTTTCAGGTCTGCTAAAGCAGACCACCACGTGCTACACACCACTATAAAAATTATAAAGTCAGAAATATTTTAATGAAGGATTATTATTCAATTTCAGAAGTTGCCGAATTATTAGGAAAAAGCAAAGAAACACTACGTCGATGGGATAGAAGTGGAAAATTAGTTGCCGTTCGTGAACCGATCAGTAACTACCGCATGTATAAAAAGGAGCAATTAAAAATGTTTCCAGAATTGAGTAGTTTATTCGATGAAGATGGTAAAGGCAATTTTGTAAAACCCAAAAAAGAGTTTAAAGTTTTAGAACTTTTTGCAGGTGCAGGAGGATTAGCTTTGGGGTTGGAAAAGGCAGGATTGAAGTGCGAAGCCTTGAATGAGATTGATCATTGGGCAGCAGAGACTTTGCGAAATAATCGCCCAAATTGGAATGTGATCGAAGGAGATGTCAGGGAAATTTCTTTTAAAAAATATAAAGGAAAAGTAGATGTAGTCACGGGCGGTTTTCCTTGCCAAGCATTTAGTTATGCGGGGAAATCTTTGGGTTTTAAAGATGCAAGAGGGACTTTGTTTTATGAGTTTGCCAGAGCAGTTTCTGAAGTTCAACCTAAAATTTGTATTGGTGAAAATGTAAAAGGACTCGTCAATCACGATGGTGGACGAACATTGAAAGGAATGAAATCTGTTTTGGATGAGTTAGGGTATCGAGTGATGGAGCATCATGTTTTAAAGGCGATACATTATAATGTACCGCAAAAGAGAGAACGATTAATCCTTGTCGGTATACGAAAAGATATTGATATTGATTTTGAATATCCAAAGCCATACGGTAAGATCTATAACTTAAAAGATGCACTAAAAAAGGGCGAGCTTTTTCCCAAAAAAGTTCCTAAATCTGCTGGTGCAAAATATCCAGAGCACAAAAAGGTAGTGTTAGATTTAGTTCCTCCAGGTGGTTATTGGCGAGATTTGCCAATTGATATTCAGAAAGAATATATGCAAAAAAGTTTTTACCTCGGTGGAGGAAAAACTGGAATGGCTCGACGTATAAGTTGGGATGAACCTAGTCTTACTTTGACTTGTAGTCCTGCTCAAAAACAAACAGAACGTTGTCATCCAGATGAAACTCGTCCGTTCACCGTGCGAGAATATGCCCGAATTCAAACCTTTCCTGACGATTGGAAATTTGCAGGTTCGGTAACACAACAGTATAAACAAATTGGAAATGCGGTGCCGGTGAATCTAGGGAAGGAAGTAGGATATGCGATTGTAAAATTTTTGAATGAGGTTGGATGAAAATCTAAAAAGTATTCTATTTAAATTTCACTTCAATCTCTCTTGCTAATTTTTGGATCGTAATTCTCAGCGCTGCGCCACCATCAACTTCCAACGCAACTTCTCCAAAAGCATCAATCAAATCATAATAAAAATCTTCCTTACCTGTCAAATGATGCCAAAAATCTTTTCCAATAAAAACGGGAAATCGTTGGTCGATACTTTTATAGTGTGATGATAAATCTTGTTTTTCTCCATAAATAATTCCAACCATTAAGTCTTGAAAACCAACATTTAGATTATTCGTTCGAGCTAAATTAATGATGCCGTCGAAATGTCCAAAGATTGTTTGCACATCATCATGGTTGATGGTGTTTGGTCCAGATTTGATTTGACAATATTTTTTTCTGCCATCGATAGCGTCGATAAATTCAATGTCGATTCCATGAGTCGTCGAACCAAATCCTTCGAACAATTCACTAATTAATTTTTGAATTTTCATCCCAAAAGTTGTTGTGATCGAAGAACCTAAAACCCTCGGCAAAATCAATGCTTCGGCCATACTTTCAGGATTGCCGTTGCCTCGCAAGAAGTTCGCTAAATATTTAAAAAGGAAAGGATTGACATTATAATTGTGAAGTGAACCTGCTTTTTTCAAACCATTACTGACGTGAGAAGTTACGATTTCTTTTAGGAAAAAATCTTTGGCTTTTTGTAGAAGTTCTATTCGTTTCTGTTCGTCCATTGCTGTTTTTAATTATGACTATGGGCGAAAAATTAACCATTAACAGTTAATCATTCACCATTATTACCTACTCTTCTTTTTTCAAAAAATAAAACACCTGATCATCACTCTCCCTAGTTTTGAAATTTATACTATTCAAACTCATTGAATCAGGGTGAACAAATCCAGTATAAAAAGTAGGACTATGATTATAATAAACTTTTGTCGTAAAAAACAAAGAGTCATTTTTGACTTTATAATAACCATGAATATTACCTTGTGTCGTCCGATTGAGCTCCATTAATTTTTCAGGAGTGCTGTAAGCCACATGAGAAATAACTAAACCATCTTCGTAAAATCGAAAGGTTTTGTAAGTATCCCCAAATTGATCGGTGTCAATTATTTTAAAATATATTCCATCCGTTCGTAATTCTGTAGTGTTGGGATCTAGGAAAAAATTATTTTGATAATACCAAAAACTCTTGGTTCGTGGTTCTTCTCCTTGAATTGTTTTTGAAGTGTATTGCTTTTTCTGACAACTAAAAAGAAAACATAACACTACAATTACAAATAATAATAAGTGGTTTTTATTCATGTGTATTCGGTAAATGGTTGCATGTCTTTTGCCGTAGACTTTAATGGTTTTCTATAAAAGTGTTACAAAAGAAAATCATAATTAATCAAAAAAAATCAGCCCAGTCTGCGGCAAAAAAAAATCTAAAAATCATTTTCTAAAAATGCCCACCGCACGCATCCATTCCAATCGGCGACCCATCAGGCATATCTTTTGGCATAGAATTTTTCCATTCATTTGGATCATCCAGAAATTGTTCGATCATAGAAAGAGCATGCATCACATGTGCTTTTTCCATTTCTTTACCAGAAGTTTTTTTACTTAAATAATCTTTTAACTCGTTGATTTTATAAAAACTAACTGCTCGAACTTGCTCACTTGCATCTTGGTTCATGGTCAATTTCATCAAGTGTTGTAAAACTAATTTTTCAGTAACTCGACCAATCTCAGACAAATAATCATCGTTATCATCTGTAAACCAAGTTGCTTGAAATAAAGCATTGATTGTATTTTGCAAACCTGGATTTCTTCGATCTCTTGCATGTTGTTCCACCAATCGAGTTGCTCGTTGCGGATGCAAATACATTGCAATCAGATGATTCGCAGAACTCTCTGCCGCAGCCATTGGATCGAAAGTTAATCCTGTACGAGATTTAAAACTTTCTCTCGTTCGTCGGGAGTCAAAAGTTTTTGGAGGAATGAGTTGCAAAATATTTTTTGGAATAGCGAGCTCTTTTGAACTCAACGTTTTCATCAAACTTGAAATCGCTTTCATCTGAGTTTGATAGTCAACAATCCTTGCAGCCATTGGTGTATCACCTCTTGAACTATATTCATAATCAACTCCACCAACCACTTTTACCGCCGCCTCAACTTGATATCGATGTGCCAAAAATAAAGGCACCAATACCTCTTCCAAATTAGAAAGTGGGGTATTCATCGGAATATTATTCAGGCTAAAATTTTTCAAAGCAGTCGCTCGCACATCCATCAATCGATTCAATTCTGAAACTGGGTCACTTCCATTATCCCAAAGGTGAGCATAAGGATGAGCACCTCCCGCAGGACGAGCATCAGCATCAGAAATATATCGTAATCCTAACTTTTGATTTTCTTTTAAAATTTCTAACAATGCTTTTGCATGATCTGTTCCTTTCGGGAAATCTTGATAACCGAACAAAATGGTTCGCTTATCCCATGCTCCAATTCCAACATCATAAGCATCATCAAAATTTAAACTACCATCCTTATTGGCAGTAATATATGGATGAGGATAATCCATCACCGAAGCTCGATCATTGGAACTTGCCGCAAAATTATGCGCTAAGCCAATCGTATGACCTATCTCATGAGCAGCTAATTGCCGCAATCTCGCTAAAGCCATTTCTAACATTTTTGGAGAAACAGGCTTCCCTTCTTCGTATGCTTTGATCAAACCTTGCGCGATTAAAAAATCTTGTCGCACTCGCAATGAACCTAAGGAAACATGTCCTTTAATCATTTCTCCAGTTCGAGGATCAGTCACCGAACTTCCGTATGACCAACCTCGAGTAGAACGATGTACCCATTGAATTACATTATATCTGACATCCATCGGATCTACATCATCAGGCAAAACTTTTACTTGAAATGCATCCTTGTAACCTGCTGCTTCAAATGCTTGATTCCACCAACTTGCTCCTTTGATCAATGCTGAACGAATTGGTTCAGGTGCTCCTCGATCAACATAATAAATGATCGGCTCCACCGCTTCACTCATTGCAGCAGTTGGATCTTTTTTCTCCAAACGATGTCTTCGAATAAATTTCTTGACTAAAGATTGATCAATCGGCGTAGCATAATCTTGGTAAGAAATTGCATTAAAACCACTTCTTGGATCAAAAACTCTTGGTTCATAATTAGCATCAGGTAACTCCACAAATGAATGATGCATGCGAAGGGTAAGTGCCTCAGCAGTCGGAGTTACACTTCGTAAATATCTCCCTTTTGCTTTTCCAACAAAAGTGACCGTTGCTTCAAATTCTGTATTCTTTGGAAAATTTCTACACATCTCAGGGTAGATGGCAGAGCGTGTTTTATCAATTTTATAAGAACCTTCATTTCTTCGATCTAAACGAGCCGAAACTTGGTGCGCATCTCGCAATAGAAAATCAGTAGCATTTACAATGACTGAATTTTCTTTTTCACTATCTATCTTGAAACCCCAAATTACCGACTGAGCAAATGCTTGTTCCACCGATTCACTTTCCGCAGGATTATCACTCACCGCTCGATAATTATAATTAGGCTGCATCATCAAAACTTTATTTCCGACTCGAACAAATTTTACAATTCGAGTTGCGCCCAATTGCCCTCTGTCTAATCCAATGTCATTGGAACCCATTCCCGCAGGAAGAGAATTCACATAGAGAAATTCAGTATCGAATTTGTCAATTTCCAATAAGATGGTACCCGTTTTTTCATCCCAAGTAAAATTAAAAAAGCCTTCTTTTTGATCCACCATTTTTTTCTTGGAAGCGGTGGTTTTTGAAGCGTCAGTAGTTGTAGGGATGGAAGATTTTGCATTACAACTCGTCAATAGAAAGAGGGATAGGAGGAGGATAGTTCTAAACATAATTCTTGGTTTCGATCTGTTATTTTAAAAGATTTTCGATTGAATATTATGGTCGTAAAAGTCCATAATTAAAGATGAAGATACTATTTTATTATAAAAGGAAAAATTGAAATTTGATTGATTTTCCCATCTGATAAATGACCTTTTTTTGCAAAAATAAGAAACATATTACTTTTTTATAAAACATTGAAAATCAATATTTTAGGTATTGAAATATTGGTGTTTTTATCGGAAACTTGTAGTTATGAATTTCTGCCCCTGAATTTCAACTTTTAAATCCTTCCCATTGAAGTTGTTTTAAAAGTCTTAATGATTTAGAAAAATATCTTTTAGTCCTACTCTTCGTTTTTTTATCGCTCCATAGCTATGCTATGCAACTCAAAAAAAGCCTCGATTAGAACAAAAAATTATTTTTTCTAAAGTCATCAGACTTTTAAAACAACATCATTTTTTTAATCTTAAAAAACAAACACTATGAAAAAAACACTTTTAGCAGTTTGCGTTATTTTATGTTCTCTTTCTATGAAGGCAGCAGAGAATGATTGGTTCGTCCAAATTGCAGTTTACAACAAACATGTTTCTGCCACTCAATTTCAAAATATTAATGGCGAAATTTTTTACAGCAAAGACAAATATGATTTTCATAGATATTTTGTGGGGAAATATGACGAAGCTGGTGCAGAGGCGGAAAGTAAAAAATTGGAAGCTTTAGGTTACAACACAACTGTAATGCACGAAAGTTTTTTTAATGCAGCTTGTACTTGCTACAAAACACCGACCCCACGAAAATTGGTGTCTAGTTTACAATCTATCTTTTTTGATTTTGATAAATATAAATTGAGATCTGACTCAAGAAAGCAGTTAAAATTGATGGTGCAAAACTTGAAAGAGAACCCATCTTTAGTAGCTAGCCTAAGAGCACATACTGATGCGAAAGGAAATGATTCGTACAATGATCGCTTGTCAAGAAATAGAGCAAAAGCGGCAAAAAATTATTTAATCAGCAAAGGTATTCCAGCTAGTCGTATCAAAATCGAAACTTATGGTGAGCACCAACCAATTGCAAAAAATCAATTGGACAATGGAGCTGATACGGAAGAAGGAAGACAATTTAATCGAAGAGTAGTTTTAGAAATTTTGGATGAAAATGGAAATTCGATGAGTTTGGTTGAGCCGATTTATGTACCAAGTGAACTTGATGTGAATTAAGATTTTTTTTACATAAAAAATATACACCCATTTAAAACTTATGTTTTAAATGGGTGTTTTATTTTAAACTGAAAATGCCCTTTTGATTGGGTTAATTTTTAGTTTTGTGTTGTTAAATATTATTACAAAAAAAATAAAAGAATTGAAATATACAGCCTTCAATTATAAAATGGCAATCATTATCATCATGGTGATTTTAGCTTTCGGTGTTTTCGAATGGTTGAGTGCCAATTTGGAGATTGCAGCCATGTTGTCTTTGCCACTTTTGCCGTTAGTGTTGTTTTTTAAAAATACTTACGAAGTGAAAGAAGATCATTTAGCTGTTTCCACTTTTGGAAAAACACATCAAAAAATCTGGCTAAAAAATATCGCTAAAGTCGAAGATGGAAAAACATTTTATGGAAAAAAAATGGCTAAAGTGTTTTACGATCAATTTAATTATATCGGTATTCCTTTGGGCGATAAAACGGATACATTCATAAAGGAATTAAAAAATGCCTTACCGAATTAAAGTTAAATCTCCTTTTAAATTTTTCGTTTTTGTTTTTTCTCCATCAAAATAAGAGTAGTTGACCATCCAAATATAAACGTCGGAGGTTGCATTCTTTTCTTTAAATTTCCCATCCCAACCCATTTGTAAATCCTTGGAATAAAATACTTTTTGTCCCCAGCGATTATAAATTATCATTTCATAGGTCTCCAAATTATTATCACATTCAATTATTGGTTGAAAAAAATCATTGAGAAAATCTCCATCAGGTGTGAACACATTGGCAAAGATCAGACAGTCTTCACAATCATCAAAAGTCACATAGATCGAATCATAACTTGAACAAACAGCGTAGGAAGTTTCCGCAAAAAATAACCCAGACTCAGTCACTTCATAACTATCCCCAGTCCAATCATTTTGCCAAATAGTAATATCGTCTTCACTCGTTAATTCCAATGTTTGACCTTGACAAATCAACGTGTCATTTCCCAAATCTAATCGAGGCGTTGGCAGTACTTCTATCAGTTCGCAATACGATCTTTGCGTAGGTAGACCTAGGTCAGTAATCAGTTGGATGATGTAAGTTCCTTCTTGGTCATAATAAATTGGAGGTGGATCATAAGCTGAAGTAGAACTTGGAAAAGCATTGTTACAACCATTAAGTTTTACTCGACTCAAAGAATGATCGCCAACATTTGGGATGAAAAAATAGGACTCATTCCCTTCCCGAAAAGTCTTAGAAATGGAGTGAGGGAAACTAAGATTTCCAACACTATCTATCCGATGAGCATCAGGTGTACTATTTAAAGTATTTCCAAAATTTAAAACCAATAAGCTATTGTCGTTTTGGTTGACCACAAAACCTGCATATCCTTCACAAACTTCTGAAATCATAATATCTCTCGGTTTTTGAAGTATTCCACCAAGATTTCCAAGATTGCTTCCAGTTGGAATACTGGAAAGTTGATTTCCAAATCGTAGTCTAGTAACAGTATTTGAATTTTGATTGGTGACAAAAATAAACCATTCGTTGTCATCAAGTTGTGGATAAAAACCTGTTGGTTGATCAAGGCTTCCGATGTTGCCAATGTTCTCTGCAGTCGGTATGTTTGTCAAACTATTTCCAAATTCAAAACGAGTCAATGAGTTCGATAATTTATTAATTGTCCAACCATACCAGTTTTCATTTTCTTTAAAAATATGTAAATCATGGGGATAATTTAGCGCACCAATATTTCCAAAACTAGTTGCGGTAGGTACATTGTGAAGTGAGTTTCCAAAGTTCAATTTGATAAAATGTTCACCTGCAGGATAGATCGAAGTACCGCCGATCATAAAGCCAAACCATTGACCTTCATCATAAATTATTTGGATTGCTTCCATTGCCAGAACTAAAGTATTGAGATCGCCTAAGCTTGTTTCGATAGGTGTGTTGAGTAAACTATTTCCATAAAATAGTTTGGTTAGGTTACCTGAATTATTGCTAACGAAAGCAAAATAGTCATCTCCTTGTTTGGCAAATTCTATAAAAACAGGATGCTGTAAAGTGTTGATATTTTCTACCCTTTTACTTTCGATAGGATTATCTAATTCTACTCCACAAAAATTCCAGAACACATTGTCCACATTTTGACTGGTATTTTGAATAGTAAAAACTTCGTTGACACAGACTTCGTTCGGAGCTTGAAACGATAAGGTTTGAGCAAAAGAAGGAATAGCAAAAAAAGTGGAGATCACTCCACAAATGCACAGGTGTAGATTAGGTTTCATGGTAAGGTATTTTTCGTTTTGAGAAAAAACCGTTTTACCTTTTCTCTATTTTGTATTAGTAAGAAAAAATGTAATCACGATTTATCATAGAACAAAAAATGGGGAACCATATTGTTTAAATGCTAAAATTTGACATTTTTAACATTTGGCGAAATTTTTAATGGATGTTAGTTTGGCGGATAAACCAACTCACCTAATTCGAACAATCATCAGGTCATCAAAATAAACTTTTTCAGTAGTAGGATTGAAAAAGAAGAAGGTCGCTTTATTTCCTTTATAATCTTTTGGGACGGTAAATTCTTGCGCCTGTTTTGTCCATCCATTTTCATCTTTGTCTAAAAGGAGATCAGGGTTCGATAAGTAGAAATCACCTTCCATGGCTATAACTGCTTTGATGGAATTAGTTTCAGAAAACTTCCAAGAGATGACTAATATTTTTTCGCAGGGCTGCAAATTTTCCATGGTGTAGGTAAATCCATAAGGATGTTTTGAATCTAATAAAATGGAATATTTTCCAGAGTGGGCTTTGTCAGAAACTCTACTTTCTACATTCATTAATCGGATTTCATCTTGATTAGTGAGAAAGCGTTGACCATCTTCGGAGAGCAATTCTACATTGCAAGTGATCGTATCGGTGTGAGAAAATTTTTCTTTTTCTAATAAATAAATAGCATCCTGCTTTGGTGGAAAGTACCGAGTATAAGGAACACTCTTGATGGTTTTAAAAAGGCATTGTTCCGAATGTGAAATGATGTAATGCTCTCGAGGACTTTCCCAATCTTCCAAACCAAAGTAACCAGGAGGACGATTAAAGAAAATTCCAAACCATTTTTTATATTCAAATCCTCCATTGATTTCAGCAGGTTCCAATTGGAGTGTTTCATGTGAGTAATTGGCTATTTCCCAACGTGCTCGATTCCAAGATAAATAATCATGTGTTGCTCCAATGGAAAATAAAATAATTGCCGCAAGCGATATTTGCCCAACTATTTTTAATGGTCGGGGAATGGAGAAGTTTTCATTTTGAGGAAAAAGCATTAAGATTAAAAAAGGAACTGCGACCAAACTATATCGATCAAAATAAAAATTATTTAGCATCAAAAAAGCAAAATAGCCAAAGGCAGTTGCCAAGGCAAAAAAGGTATTCCAGTTAACTGATGTTGATGTTTTATTTTTGATTAAAAATAAAAGTTGAGTGGTGCGAATCAAAATCCATTTGAGTAATATGATGCCGCCAATGAAACCAATTAAGGTTAAATTTTTCCAATCATTTTCATGGATATGATTTATGGCAGATTGATCTTCAGTTGGTAAAACGATTAGACCAATTCCAAAATTATAAAAAGTATTTCCCAAATAGGAATCTGCTAAAGAATGGTAATATGGATAACTTAATAACAATGCAATTACAACTGAAATGATTTTTCCAATCGGTGGAATTTTTTTCCAAAAATCACTCACTAAAACAATCAATATTGGCAATAAAAAAAGTCCCCATAAAATAAAATAACCAGATGATTTTGTAGCAATCGCATCAGCTAAATATCCATTGGAAATATTGTCAATGAGTTGACTGGTTTTTCCAAAGTTTTTAGAAAGTCCATAGTTCGCATTCCTCCAATTAGTAAATAAAATTAAACTTCCTAAAGTGAAAAAAGAAGGCGTAAATCCTTGAATTGTAGTTTTTAATGAAAGTTTATTTTTTGCTATATAAGTGATAAGGAAAGCAATAGGTACTAAAATCCCAGGCTGTCGAATCATGGTAGCAATGATAGAAAATAGTGTTGCTAGAAAGATATTTCTTTGACCTTTGCCATTGATTGCTTTGAGTGAGAAATAAGCTGCTGACATCAAAAAAAACATGAAGGGAACTTCAGTCATATAGCTAAAGGAATTAGCAAAATAAAAAGGATTAAATGCCATTAATATCGTTGCCCAAAATGCGTAATTTTTTTTCATTCCTCCTTCCTGAAAAAAACGGTAAGTAACTAATAAACCTAGCCATCCTAAAATTAAAGTGGAGAATCGAAGTACCGTAAAAGAGAACCCAAATGTTTTACAAAAAAGTGCTCCCCACATCGTGTGCGCAATCAAAGTCATCGCTCCCCATTCATCAAAATAAATTTTATTTTCCAAGGCAAGTGCTTGCGCATTTCGAGCATAAGACCAATCATCATTGAGTGGAAAATCACCAAATGGGTTGACTAAAATAATGCAGATTAGCCAAATGACAGAAAGATAAAATGGAAAGGATAAGTATTTTTTCAAGGTGCGTTTTCGTTGCTTGTTTTTGAATTTTTATTGTTCTGAAATTGGAAGTGCAAGATGCTAAAATTATTGTAGAGTGCATAAGAATAAAACTCAATTGTCCATTTTCAATCGCGTGATTTCTAGATCATCAAACCAAGCTTTGTTCTTTGTAGGGTTAAAAATATAAAACGTCAAAGTGTTATCTTGAAAGTTTTCAGGGACGATAAATTCGGTAGTTATTTGACTCCACCCATTTTTTTCAGTTTGTAAAATTTTATTTTTTCCTAGTTGATAAAAAACTGTTGGGTCGGATGCAGCACCAACAATTGCTGCAGTAGATTTAGTGGGGAATCTCCAAACTCGAAACCAGATTCGTTCGCAAGGAATAACGTTTTTTAATTTTATGGTAAAACCAAAGGGTGCTTTTTCATTGGTTAAAATACTGTAATTACCAGAATGCTTTCGTTCGGAGGTTTGAGTTTCGATATTTCCAAAAGCATAATTTTCTAAGTTACTTTGGAAACTAGTAGAATCAAAAGTTAAGGTTTCTGCATCACATCGAATAATTTCAGGCGTGGCAATTTTTGATTTTTTTAAAATATAAATAGGATCCTTTTGAGGTGGGAGGATTTTGGAGTTAGGAAATATTTTAATCGTTTCGTAGCCACAAAGTGGTTGGCTGGAAAGCGTGAATTGTTCCTCAGCGTTTTGCCACCAATTTTGATTTTCCCAATTTGTTGGAAGTGGAACACCTCGCCGATTCCAACCGTTAAATTCGAAACCACCATTAAAATTTTGAATCGGAATGTTCAATTCGTTGATGGCAAATTCAGTAGCTTTCCAACGTGTTCGATTCCATGCAAGGTTATCTTTGGTTGCTGCAATGGAAAAGAAAGCGATGGCAAAAAATGTTATCACAGCAGGAAGTGTCATCCATTTTGAAAATGTAAATGTATTGTTAAGTTTTTTTGGAAAAATAATTAAAACTAAAAAGGGGAGAGGCATCAAATAATATCGATCAAAGAAATAATCATTCGTCATCAAAAAGAAAAAGTAAATCCCTGCGGTGGTAAGTGAAAATGCTGCTGCCCAATTTACTTTTTCCTGTTCTTTTTTTACCAAAAAAAATAACGTTTGACTAAATCGAAGCCAAAGGCATAACAATATATTTACACCTGCAATAAAACCGATTAATTTTAAATTGTTCCAACCTGTTTTTGAAAAATAAGGCAAATAAAATTCAGGATATTCCGCTAAAATATGTGGCCCCATCCCTAAGTTGAAAATGATGTTTCCATGCAAAGGGTAGTCCCATTTTTCTAGAAAAGGAAAAGCGCATAACAGCGTAATTACAAGAACTGAAAGTCGCGTTTTCCAATCTTCTTTTTTCCAAAAATAAATAAATAAAATGAGCAGAAGTGGTAATAGAAAAATGCCCCAATAAATAAAAATTCCATGCGCTTGCTCGCTTAAATTCTGCGTAATTTTTCCATTGAAAATATTCTCAATTAAATGGTCTGTCGTACCAAAACTATTGGATAATCCATAGTTGCTTTTTCGCCAAGTGGTGAACAGAAGTAAAACTGAAGCAGTTGAAAATAATGGTATAACTGATTGGAAGACAGTATTTAATGAAGTTCTATTTTTTAAAATATAAATAAAAAAGAAAGCGAGTGGCACGAGAATTCCAGGTTGCCGAATTAAGGTAGCAATGATGGAAAATATCGTTGCTAAAATGAGATGGTAATTTGGTTTGCCATGAATATATTTTAGAAAAAACAATGCGGATAAAATGACAAAGCACATAAATGGAACGTCTGTCATATAGCTAAAGGAAAGCACTAAATAAAGTGGATTTAAAGCAATGAGCAGGGTAGTCCAAAATGCCAATTTTTTTCCCAAACCTCCTTCTCTAAAAAAGAAAAAAGTAGCCAGTAATCCTATCCAACTTATGATCAAATTTGATATTCGAAGTGCGGTAAAAGAGAATCCAAATAGTTTGCAGAAAAAAGCTCCCCAAAGGGTATGCGCAATTAAAGTCATCGCTCCCCAATCATCAAAAGTAATTTGATTATCGAGTGCCAACGCTTTGACATTATGTGTGTAAGACCAATCATCATTCAAGGGGAATTCACCCATCGGATTGATGAATAAAATAAGAATCAGCCAAATAATTGAAAGTAAAAAAGGGGAGTTTTTTTTCAAAACGGAATTTTAAAAAAGGTTGGACGCTAATCATTTAGTGTCCAACCTTTTTATTATTTTACAACGGTCACATCACCTGATAATTGTTTTGGAATATTTTCACCTCGCTGATTTACTTCAAATTCGAGTAGATAAATATAAACTCCTTCAGAAATATCTTTATTATTAAATCTGCCATCCCAACCATCATCAGGATTGGTCGAAGTATAAACTAGAGCGCCCCAGCGATTAAAAATTTTCATAGAATAATTGAGTAATGAACAATTGGAGTAAGGCAAAAAGTAATCATTGTAGCCATTGAAATCTGGCGAAAATGCATTCGGAACATAGACTTCACAAATAGTACAATTGGTAAAATTAAGATCGACTTCATCTATCAAGACATTACATTTGTCAGAAATCGTTACCCCATAAATACCATTTTCAGTTATTTGTAAACTTGAATTTGTTGATCCATCACTCCAAATATATTCCTCCGCATTTGGGTCAGATACATCTATCACATGGAAGCCATCTTCTTCACAAAGCAAACTGTCAGGCCCTAAATCCAAAAATAATACGGTCTCATCATAATCTATTTGGACAGAGGCAAATCCTATTTCTCCACAAGCACCAAGAATTTGAACTTCATAAAATCCTGTTTCAGACACTTGATAAACTGGATCAGTTGAACCGTCTTGCCACAGATATTGAATACCTCCACTCCAAGTCCCATCTAGTGTATAAATTTCTCCAGGACAAAGAAGCGTATCTGAACCAAGGTTTACATCCACGGTTTGTAAAGGAACAAAATTGACGAAGATGTCATCAGTTACTGTATTGCAAACATTTGTAATGGTAACGGTATAACTTCCAGGATCGGTGATAGAAATAATCGGACCACTTGTTCCATCTGACCAAGAATATGAATCTGCATTAGGAAGTGAAATGTCAATAACTACAGATCCGCCATCACATAAAATAGTATCGTTTCCAATATCTATATTGGTCAAAGGACCATTCAAAATGGTAAAATCAAAAGAGTTAACCAAGGAAGGATTTTCACATAAATCTAAAACTTCTGTTGTTCCGTTGGTCACTAGAGCGATACTATAACCTCCAACTTCGGTAATCGGCGGATTAACATTTATAGTAAAAACATTATCGTAAGCGCCACCTTGACTGCAAGAATTAGCGGTTACGGTGGTAACATAAGGACCACCCGGACCGGTAATTTGAAAGTTGTTTCCGCTGATTGTATTACATTGAATATATTCCGAAAAAGTTACTTCCATTTCATCGCCTCCACAATCTCCAGGGAGGGTAATGTCTGAAATTTCAGGATCAATCATATCAATAATTCCAATATTTCCAGAGACCCCAAAATCAATAGAATATCCATTAGTCGACCCTGACCAATTTGAAATAACTAAAACATAGGTATTGCCTTGAGCAACTGGAACCAAAGCATTATCAGGACTGTTTCCTACAAATTGACTTGGCGGGGTACTGTTACAACCTGCACCTTGGTTCGCATAATTAGAACCACCATTTGCTCCTGTAATTCCATTACAGCTTCCACCACCAGCGGCATTGCAACTAACTTGCATTGAAATGTCATTAAAAATATCTGCACAGCTACCATTGGTGATATTAAACATGGCCCAATCATAATCATCTGTCAAGTTGTTAGGAGTCAAGGTAAATCCAAAATCGCCAGATTGATTAACAGTAAAAGTATACCAGATAGAATTCAGCTCATTATCCATGCAGCAAATTCCACCTTGCGAAGTTCCATTTACTTCATTCGGATAATTCCCAGAGCCAGAAGGAGAAGTATTTTCTGTATAGATTTGAGCACAAATAGGAATAGCGCCTAGGCAATCTTGCACGGTAGGTGTTTGTGCAAAAACAGAATTTCCAAACAACAATAAAATTAATGGAAAAAGAATTTTGAGCGATTTTTTTGAGGTGTATTTTAAGTTTGTCATAGTTTAATTTTAAAAGGATGCTGTATTGTATTACGGTTCTAGGATTTTTTTTTGAAAAAATCGTATTTAAAGATATTTAAAAAACAGGAGAGAAAGGAAGTTTTAGAAAGGAATTATGGCATTTAGGTTTTTTTTATCAAAGATTAAAAATAGAATCAACTTTCAGAACATTCGTTGGATGATTTTTCTAAAAGCGAATATTTACTATTTTTACGGAAGAAAAAATGCGATGAGTTTTTACCTAACTATATAATTAAACAAAAACAATATGTTCAATTCAAAAATAGCAGGAATCGGAAGTTATGTTCCTGAAAAAATAACGACCAATGATGATCTTTCTAAAGTGATGGAAACTAGTGATGAATGGATTCAAGAACGAACAGGAATTAAAGAAAGACGTTATGGAAAAAAGCATGAGGAGACCACCGCTACGATGGGAACGAAGGCTGCTCGAATTGCAATAGAACGAGCTGGAATTCAACCTGAAGAGGTAGACTTTATCATTTTTGCGACATTAAGTCCTGATTATTATTTTCCTGGTTGCGGCGTTTTATTGCAACGAGAATTAGGTATCACAGGAACAGAAATTGGAGCCTTGGATATACGAAATCAATGTAGTGGATTTATTTACGGATTGAGTATCGCAGATCAATTTGTAAAAACTGGAATGTATAAAAATGTTCTTTTAGTTGGAGCAGAAATGCATTCGATGGGATTGGATTATAGTACCAAAGGACGGAATGTAACGGTTATTTTTGGAGATGGAGCAGGAGCTGTTGTGGTGCAACCAACTGAAAAAGAAGGACAAGGAATTTTAACAACCAAATTACATTCAGATGGATCTTATGCTGAAAAATTAGCTTTCATCAACCCTGGTTCTCATGGTGGATATCATTTGGATAAGATGGGAATTGAGCATGATTACGGTTATGATAAAGATTTGGAATATGGAGGAATCTTCGTAACAGACAAGATGCAAAAGGATGGACACCTTTATCCAAATATGGAAGGGCAATTTGTATTTAAATTAGCGGTAAGAAAGTTTCCAGAAGTGATTCAGGAAGCTTTGACAACTGCTGGATTGGCGGTGTCAGATATTGATATGTTTGTACCCCATCAAGCGAATTTGAGGATCAGCCAATTTGTCCAAAAAATACTAAAATTAGAAGACGATAAAGTTTGGAATAATATTCAAAAATATGGAAATACTACCGCAGCCTCTGTGCCGATTGCTTTGTGTGAAGCATGGGAAGCAGGAGCTGTCAAGGAAGGGGATTTGGTTTGTTTAGCAGCATTTGGAAGTGGATTTACGTGGGGATCTGCGTTGATTCGTTGGTAGTCTTTTTGATGAAAAAATAAAATAAAAAATGTAATTGTATTAACTATAACGTTATGCAATTGCATTTTTTTTTGGGAAAAAACCATTGGAACTTACTTTTTTGACTGCACTATTTATTTTTCCGAAAAAATAATAGTTCCTTATTTTTTCCAAAAAGAAAACAAGAATCGTTATTTTTGTAATAACCTACCTAATCATTACAACTTCGTTTTGTAAAACCCTCACAATCAATACATTACATTAGACTTAAAATTTTTTATGATGAAAAAAAACAGTATAGTTTTTCTTTTGTGCATATTGTCTACGAGTATTGTTGCTCAATTTTCGATAACGGCAACTGTAGGGCAAGACACTATTTGTCAAGGTGAATCTGTTGCTTTGGCAGCAGAGGGAGATGTATTCGATTTTTATACCTGGACTCCAAATACTTGGATTACTAGTCCGAGTACAGCTAACCCAACGGTGACTCCACCGACGACGACGACTTACACAGTTGTGGGAAGTATTTTAGGAAATTCAGTTATAGCTAATGGAGATTTTTCTGCGGGAAATTCTGGCTTTACGACAGAATATCTTTATGGCCCAAATACAAGTGGTGGTCCATGGGGAGACTTGTCGGATGAGGGAACTTATGCGGTCGTTACTAATCCAAATTTAGCACATACTAATTTTGCAAATTGTGATGACCATACTACTGGTTTTGGAAATATGTTAGTGGTCAATGGTTCTGCAAATTTGAATCAAGAGATTTGGTGTCAAACCATAGCGATTCAAGAAAATACAACGTACCAATTTTCCACTTGGATTACTTCCGTAGAAGTTGGTAATCCTGCTGAATTACAATTTTCAATTAATGGAATTTTGCTAGGTTCAACTTTTACTGCTCCATCAGGAACATGTGCTTGGGAGCAATTTTTTCAAAGCTGGGAATCAGATAATAATACTAGTGTGGAGATCTGCATTGTGAATCAAAATGTATCTGTCGGTGGAAATGATTTTGCTTTGGATGATATTTCTTTTTCACCAATTTTGGTGGAGGAAAGTTCAGTTACCGTATACGTTTCAGATATTTCAGGGGTGATTGCTGCACAAACTCCGACAGGTTGTGATGGTAGTTTGGGGTCAGCTTCGATTGCGGTGAATGGTGGTTTTGAACCATACGCTTACCTTTGGGATAATGGCGAAACTACGGCAGTAGCGATTAATTTGGAAGAAGGTAATCATGTGTTAACTGTAACTGATGCAGTTGGATGTGCAACGATTGTAAATGTAAATATTGATGCTCCGCAAAATCCAGTTATTGATGAAGTGATGATTGAGCACACGACATGCGGATTTGAAAATGGAATGCTAGAAGTTTTTCCTGGTGCTGGACAAGCACCATTTCAATACAGTTTAGATGGGATTAATTTCCAAGCTGAGAATATTTTTATAGATGTAGCGGCAGAGAGTTTTTTCGTAGTCATTGAAGATGCGAATGGTTGCTCGGGGGCTTTCCAAGTTACGGTCGATGATTCAGAGTCAATTGCAGTTGAGGTGATGACACCACATGGAGTTGATCTTTGTGGAGACGGAGACTTACCTGTTCTCCTTGATGCAGGAGATTTTGAAACTTATGAATGGTCAAATGGAGAAACAAGTGCTGTTATCACAATTGAGGATGGAGGGGAATATTCCGTTATGGTATCTGATGAAAATGGTTGTACTGCTACGAACGGTATTGAGATCGACGCTTGTGGAGATTGGCAAATGCCAAATGTTTTTACTCCAGATGGAGATGGGTTAAATGATACCTTTGGATTAGTGGTCGAAGGAAATGGGGTAGATGTTATTGATTTTAAAATCTTTAACCGTTGGGGAAATTTAGTGCATGATGAAAAGACACCTTGGAATGGAGAAGTTGATGGGAACCCTCATCCAACTGATGTGTTGATTTATATGATAAGATTTGAAACGTCAGATGGTGTAGAAGAATTAAAAGGAGATGTTTCGCTGATTCGCTAACAACAACTAGTTAGCAGTCTGCTTTAGCTGAGTTGAAAAGAGCGAAGCGATTTTCTCAAAAGAAAAAATCGCTTCGCTTATTTTTTTAGGTCAGCTAAAGTAGACCACTACGTTAGATTTGTTCCTTCCGATAAAGTCGATCATAAGATTGGAAATCCTCATTCCATTCCTGACCAATAAATTCCAAAACAGATTTATCCAACATCTTCACAGAAGCAATATTCCTAACATCGACATTGGCGTAAATGGCTTTTAAATTCATATTTTCAAAACCATGTTCAATCAAATCTTTTAGAATTTCAGTTGCATATCCATTGCCCCAATATTTTTCTAAAAGCCGATAACCAATTTCTCCTTCATTTTTTTTATCAACAATTATGGCAGCTGTACCGATTAATGTTTGATCGGATTTTCGGTCTATTGCCCAAACCCAGAAACCATTGTCTGTTTCCTGATAATGATTGATTACTTTTTTTAGATCAACTTTGTTTTCTTCGAATGTTTGTGCTTTGCCCGCTGCGTATTGCATGACGTTGAAGTTGTTTTGCATTTCATGGAAAGGTTCGAAATCTTCGAAAGTGAGTGGTCGAACTAAGAGTCTAGAAGTTTGGAAAATCATTTTTTTCGATTTGAGTTGATGAATACTATTTGTACAATATTTTTATGGAAAAAGTTTCTTGTAAAATGTAAAAAGGGCAGTTAGTGCTTTAAACGCTAACTGCCCTACTTTTTCAAAATAGGAATATTTTATAAAGAAATATTTTTACCTTCCTGAATATAGGCTTGTAGTTTACCCCCGTTATTAGCAATTAAAATCATTGTTTTTCCATTTGCCAATTTAATTTCAACGGCATCTCTCGCCTGAGCACTAGCCCACAAACCATGTTTTTGATTTGGAGAAAAATTAAAATTCCCTTTTCCATCACCCAACAAAAGCGTTCCGTTGCTCGCATCATAAACCCCTGATTCCGTTTCTGCACCATCATTATTTCCAATCATCAGAGCATCCATATTTCCATCGCCATTAAAATCTGAAGTTAGAATTTCATGGGTGGGAGCAATTTGAGCTTCCCGTGAAAGTGTTGTTATAGAAAATTCTCCACCGTCATTTTTTAATAAAACAGAAGACATGATTCGAGCTTCCAAGACTTGTGCACTTGTTAGTTTTTCTTTTGGGAAAATAGCGGTGATGTCAGATTTAGCATATTGGTTATAACGATTAAAATTTCGTTTGATACCTGGTAATTGCAAAATTAAATGATCTCTACCAGCATAAGGATATTGTTTTCCCTGATAGCCAAAAGTCATGACAGCATCCAAACGTCCATTGCTATCAAAATCATTTGCGTAGATCTTAATTGGATTATTTTCAGAAGTTTTGATACGAGAATTTTCTCCTAAATTTCCAGCAATAATATCCAAGTCTCCATCTTTATCAAAGTCTTCTAACGCAAAACAATTCCACCAACCAGTAGTATTTTGCAATCCAAATTTGGCCGTAACATTGTTGAATTTTTTCCCATCAAAACTAAAAATAGAAATCGGCATCCATTCACCTAAAACTATCATCTCTTCTTTTCCATCTTGATCAAGGTCTGCCATTTTTAAATCAGTTACCATTCCTATCTTTTCAAAATCAGGTGCGATAGATTTAGTCACATTAGAGAAATTGCCTTTATCATTTTTCAAAATTAAACTTTGAGGAGTAGTTGGATATTTGCCTGGAACTGTTCGTCCTCCAACAAAAATATCAAGGTCACCATCTGCATCATAATCAAAGGCGGCAACACATGCTGCACTCGAATTAGATTTTGGAAGTGTACCTTTTGAGAAATTTCCAGCACCATCATTTAAGTATAATCGATCTTGGTAATTAGTTGAATTTGCACTACTTGCATTACCACCACTCACGACATACAAATCCAAATCTCCATCACCTTCCGCATCGAAGAAAACACTTTCCATGTCTTCATAAATTTTATCGACCTCCCAAGTTGCGGTTGATTGAGATTGGAAATTTCCATTTTTATTTTGTACAAAAAGTGCCCCTGAACTATTCGAAGCACCACCAATAAAAAAGTCTTCCAAGCCATCTCCATTTACATCACCTTTAGAAATATGAGGGCCGAGGTTGGATAATTTATGTGGAATCAATCGCTCTCGATTGAAGTCATCGAAGACATTTTCTTTGTGCGTAAAAGCAATGTTATAAGCACTACTTTTTTCAGTAAAAACTAGAGTAGGTTTCGTTTTGGAAATAGGTTTTTTATTTGCTTCAGAATGTTTTAAAGTAAGTCGCTGATTGGCAGGAACATTTTCCATAACATGGGTTTTTCCATCCATCCAAGTGATTTCAATTTTGTCTACAGTTGAGTGATTTCCTAATCCAAAATGAATCAGAGATTCACTTCCAGAAAAGAAACCTCTAGTGGAAGTTTTTTCCAAAAATTGAATTTCTTTTCCTGTATAAATTTTAACTTTAGTTCCAGTTGCTTGAGTATTTTTATTACTACCTAAAAGATTGATTTGTAGGTAGTTAGAGTTAGTTGTAAGGTTTTTGTAAATGAAAGCTGGATCATCAATATTGTTAACGACTAAGTCCAAGTCACCATCAGCATCGAGGTCTGCATAAGCCGTTCCGTTGGAAAAGGAAGGTTGCGTAATTCCCCAATCCTGCGTCGCATTGGTAAAGGTTAAATCTCGATTATTTTTGTAAGCATAATTGACTAGTTTTTTACTAGGAATCATGTTGAGATAAGTATTAACATCGGGAAATCTACGTTTAGTAATTCCTCCAGATTTTTGAATAGAATCACGTGTATAACTCATATAATCAAGGTCAGTTACATCTCTTTTATAACCATTGCCGATATAAATATCTTTCCATCCATCATTGTCAAAATCGGCAAATAATGCTCCCCAACTCCAATCTGTATTGGAGACACCTGACAGTTGTCCAACTTCACTATAAGTATTATTTCCATTATTAATTTGCAAAACATTTCGCCCTGCTTGATGACCATATCCATATTGCAACAAAGCATTGTACCGATCTTTTCGCATGACGTTCATCAATTGTTTATATCGAATTGGATCTTCCGCAATCATGTCCATTACCATAATGTCTAACAGTCCATCATTATTGAAATCGGCAATATCACACCCCATCGAATTTTGACTAGAGTGACGAATATAGGAATCATATTTATCAGTAAAAGTTCCATTTTGATTATTGATATAAACATAATCAGGTTCGATATAATCGTTAGCCACATAAATATCCATGTAACCATCCTGGTTTAAATCTGCCACGGTTGCACTCAATCCAAAAGATGAATTTTCAACACCAGCAGCTTTGGTCACATTGGTGAATTTTCCATTATTATTTTTGTAAAGGCGATCTGATTCAAAAACTGTTTTAGGTCCTTTTCTACGTGTGATGGAACCGTCAGGATTAGATTGTAAATCCATTTTGACAGCATCTTTAAAACCCAATCGGTGATTGAGTAAATATAAATCCAAGTCACCATCGTTATCGTAATCGAAGAAATTAGCGTGATTAGTGTTACTATTATCATTCAATCCAAACTGCTTTGCACTTTCGGTAAAAGTCAAATTTTTATTATTGATGAAAAGTAAATTATCCTTTTTGCCATCATCTGATTTGCTTGTACGACAGACGAAAATATCTAACCATCCATCATTATTTACATCAGCCATTGTCACTCCAGTTTTAAAACCATCGGTGGCAGCGACACCTGCTTGATCGGTAATATCTTCAAATTTTAAATCACCTTTATTCACATATAATTTGTTGGAAATGAAAGTTCCTGAAAAATAAATATCAGGTAATCCATCATTATTTAAATCTCCAACTGCAACTCCTCCTCCATTATATAAATATTCAAAAGTGAGAATATTGTGATTATAATCTTCATTGATGGCATTGGAAAAAGTAACGCCACTTGCTTGCGGGGCAACTAATTCAAATCGTTTTTTCAATTGTTGAGTTGGTGTATTTTTTACTGTCGTCGAAGGTGCAGCTATTGGTTCCGTCTTATCTCCACAAGACATTAGAAAAGAAAAGGAGATGATAAAACAAAACTGAATGATCGCTAGGGATTTAAAATTTTTCATAAAAATAAAATTCGATTGTCCGTTAAATAAATATGAACAATATTTGTAAAGTATTAATAATGAAGGTTTTAAGATAGGATGTATTTTAAACATCTAAAGATATTAATTCTTCTAGTTTTCTTGAGAAATAGAAGAATTGATTTTAAAACAAATAAGAAAGTTTAATACGGGAAAAGAGCATATTGGTTGGAAGATGATGCGTCGATTTTTTGCATAAAAAAATCTCTACCGATTTTTTTTCATTCAGTAGAGATTTTTTATGCTTAATAAAAGGGACTAAAAATTATCACTTTTATTTTTGGGTAGTTTCGAGACTTTAGGATTTCTCGTATTTTTTGTAGGAGTTTCGAGTTTAGATTTTCCTTGAGGTCGTTTTTTTCCCAATCTTTCTTCCATAGAATATATGATAAAAGAAATATGAGGTTGACTAAAAAAAGGATCTTCTTTTCTAGTTTCGTCCAACAATTTAAAAAGTGCTAAATTTTCATCAGAAGCTTTTCCGTATATGGCCATTTCAGTATCGCTAATTCGAGTTTTGAAATGTTGCTCTAGCAACGTTTTTATTTTTTCAATATCGTTAAGTGTAAATTCTACTTTTGGAGTAGTCATTTCATTTTTGGAAATTGTTCGAACTTGAGCAAAGGAATGATTGCTTTGAATCATCCCCAAAATAATAAAACTAGAAAGAACGAATTTTTTTAATAAATTCATGATGGACTATTAAGGTATAATTTTGATAGAAAATTTGAAAACAACTTTAAAAGAATCAATAAATATGCCGTAGTTTTTTTTTCAAATAAAGACTGCCGATAAGACTAAACAAAAGTAGGTTTATGGGGTTATCCTTTCAGAAGTTTGAGTTAACTTCCAGTTTTTAATAATAAATAAGTCAAATAAAAAAGAAATGGATAAGAATAGCATTCATCAATTTACGGTAAAAGATGCTTCAGGTAAAGAAGTGTCATTAGCTGATTATAAAGGTAAGGCGTTGTTGATCGTAAATACGGCCTCTCAATGTGGATTTACTCCACAATTAGATGATATGGAAAAATTGTACGAAGAATTTAAGGCAGATGGGTTTGAGGTTTTGGCATTTCCTTCCAATGATTTTGCGGGACAAGAACCTTTAGATGGAGAAGCAATTCAGCAATTTTGTATGACAAAATATAATGCACAATATCCTATTTTCGATAAAATGGTAGTTAAGGGAAAAGATGCGAGTCCATTATATAAGTTTCTTTCTGATAAAAAATTAAATGGGAAAGTATCTTCCAAACCTAAATGGAACTTTCATAAATACCTTGTAGATAAAGAGGGGAGAGTAGTAGATTATTATTATTCGATTACGAATCCTACTTCTTCCAAAATAAAAAGGTCGATAAAAAAAATATTAGAAGATTAATTTTTTTAAGAAAAGAGCTGCTAATGAAGATATAATTAGCAGCTCTTTTTTTTTATTCAACTAATTCATCTTTTTTCCGTAGAAAAAAAGAAAAGTGTAGATTTGTCCAAAATATAAAATCCTACTTATGAAATTAGATATTCTAGCAATTGGTGTCCACCCTGATGATGTAGAATTAGGCTGTGCCGGAACTTTACTCAAGCATATTGCAATGGGTAAAAAAGTTGGAATCTTAGATTTGACGAGAGGAGAATTAGGAACAAGAGGTTCTGGTTCATTAAGAGTCAAAGAAGCTGAAGCAGCTAGGAAGATGATGGGAGCTCTAGTTCGTGACAATGTAAAAATGAAAGATGGTTTTTTTCAACATACTGAAGAAAACTTAAAAAAAATAGCTCAGGTTATTCGAAAATATCAACCTGAAATAGTTCTTGCCAATGCTTTATCTGATCGACATCCTGATCATGCACGAGCTGCAAAATTAACCTCTGATGCTTGTTTTATCGCAGGGCTTGCCAAGGTTAAAACGTATAATAAAAAGAAATTGCAAGACCGTTGGAGACCAAAAGCGGTTTACCATTATATCCAAGATTATACACTTCATCCTGACTTCGTGGTTGATATCTCACCGTATATGGACAAAAAATTGGATTCCGTACTTTGTTTTAAATCCCAGTTTTTTAATCCAAAATCTAATGAATTAGACTCTCCAATATCTAATAAAGGTTTTTTAGATTCTGTAAAAGCCAAAAGTAGTGTGTATGGAAGAATAATTGGAGTGGATTTTGCAGAAGGATTTAATGTTGCACGACCAATGGGTATTGCCAATTTATTTGACGTTTTTTAAAAATATTCCTCTTTACAATCTAAGGTTTAGCCAAGAAGAAAAAAATTGGCATATTTTTAGCATTTTAGAAAACATCTCCCATTTTGTTTTCTCCCCTTAATTAATTTCTCCCCACATTAATTTTCCCTCAAAAATATTTACTGAAAATTTTTCCCCCGATTTAAGATAACTCATTTGGTTCTGCCAAATGATCTTTATTAATCTATTGTTAACCATGAAAAATTTTTCAAGATGACTAGCTTAAAATCAATCATGGAACGTCGGACTATGCAGGTCCTCGACGTTCGAGACATGAAAAACCTCAAAGGAGGTACAAAAAACACCGGTAATGGCCACCAAGACGGTGGAGGCCTACCTCCTCCAACTGGAGGAAACGGAAACGGAAATGGAGGCGATACAGAAGGATAGTATCTTTCTACTCCAAAGAACAAATGCCACCTTACTTGTAAGGTGGCATTTTTTTTGTATTTCATATAGAAATTAAACTGACCGATTACTAATTACAATATGATAAAGTCCCGAAGTATACTACTTACACTTTTCTTTAGCTTGATAGCAATATCTTTTCTTTCTGCTAATAAATTAGATAGTTTAGAAAATGTGCTACAATCAAAAATTAATTCTGGTAATGCTAAAGAACAACTAGATGCTAATATTAAATTAGGAAAGGCCAATCTTAATAATAATCAATCTGGTAAAGCTTTAAAATATCTATTGGAGGCTGAAGCTTTGAGTATAAAATTGAAAGAAAATAAGCTTACATATGAAATTCAATATCAAATAGGTTTAAGCTATATTTATTCTCATAAATATGAAGAGGCTATTTCAGTTTTAGCCCAATTGATTCAAAATATTAGTGGTGATGGAGGTAAACCTTTGGGGGATGCTTGTTATAGATTAGCTAAAGCATACCAAGTAATTGGTAATAATGAATTAGCTTTTGAATATCATTTTAAAGCATTACAAATTAGAGAAGAATTAAAAGATCAAAAAGGAATAGCATATTCATTTTATCATATTGGAGGGATTCATTTTTATCAATTGAATTATCATAAAGCAATTGAATATTACGAAAAATGTTTAACTGTTGCAGAGAAGATTGATCACAAAGTATTAAAGATTTCAAGTTTTGGAGCAATAGGTGGTGCATATTCTAGAATGAATCAGCGGGAGTTGTCATTAGAATATAATTTAAAAGCTTACGAACTTTCGTTGGCTTTAGATGGTCAGCCACAATTATCATATATCACTTTTAACCTTGGAGATAATTACCAAACTTTAGGAAATTATCAGAAAGCATTAGAATATTTTGTTCAATCTCATGAACGAAATATTAAAAATAATGATCAATGGGGACAAATTAGTAGTACCAAAAAGATTGGGGAAATTTATATAGCTATAGGTAATCAAAAGAAGGGATTAGAATACCTCAGAGAAAGTTTAATCTTAGCTGAAAAATTAGGTGCTCGCCCAATCATGTTAGATGTCTACAAATCTTTAGCTACTAACTTAGATAATATCGGAGAATTCGAAGAAGCAAATATGTACTACCGAAATTTTTCTGCTCTTAAAGACTCTCTTAGAAATGAAGCCACGCTTCAAAAAATGTCTGATACTAAAATGCAGTATGAGATTACAAAAAAGGAAAAAGACATTTTAAAAAGAGATGCAGAATTACAAAGTACCTATCGAAATTTTTTGATTGTAGGTTTACTTGCTTTAATGGTTATCCTTTGGCAAGTACATTCTAAGTACAAAACTCAAACGGAACATAATAAAATACAAACGGAAAAGAAACATCAGATTCAACAACAAAATATGGAGCTAGAAAAAGCTCACCTCAAACAAATCGAAACCAATCAATTACTTCAAGAACAAAATGAGCAGAGTCTCATTCAAAATAAAAAATTGGAGCGTAAAAACGACGAACTACAACGTTTTGCATATATTGCTTCGCATGATTTAAAAGAACCACTTCGGAATATTGGATCATTTGCGACTTTGCTAAAGCGAAGGTTTAAAGGGCAATTAGGAGCTGATGCTGATGATTATATTGATTTTATCACAACTAATGTGAGTAGAATGTATGATTTGTTGCATGAGGTTTTGATGTATTCTAAACTGGAAAATGAAGAAGTTTATGAAGAACCAGTTTCTCTAAATGAAGTGGTAGATACGGTAGTCGAAACTTTGAAAGGAAAAATAATGGAACATAATGTTGATATAAAGGTGGCTAATTTACCAGAGGTAAAAGGACATAAATCACACTTAAATCAACTTTTCCAAAACCTTATTAGTAATAGTATCAAATATACGAATAAAGAAAATCCTCAAGTGGAAATTGGAGTAAAAGAACGTTTTCAAGGTAACGATTTAGTGTACTATGTGAAAGATAATGGAATTGGAATCGATATGGAATTCAAAGAAAGAGTCTTTGAGATTTTCAAAAGATTACATGGGAAGGATGAGTATGAAGGAACAGGGGTAGGTCTTGCTATTTGTAAAAAAATCGTTAATCAAAATAATGGAGAAATTTGGGTAGAATCAGAATTGGGCAAAGGAGCTATATTCTATTTTACACTTAATATCGAAACCGAAATGACGCCTATGCGATTAGAATTACCAGCTGAGGAAGGTTTAAGTATGGAAATGAATTAAAATTAATTATTGAAACTGTTTCCATTTTCCTTCTTTTTGATCGACCGCTTGAACTTCTCCTAGCCGAAATCTAACTGGGATATTAGATTTGAGTTCAATCTTTTCTTCTATTCTACAAAAAAAAGCTAATTCATTGGACTCGTTTTTTTGAGTGAAAATGTTGGACGAATTAGCTGAAATATTATCGGATAAAAAATATTTTTTTAAATCTGCAGGGATTTGTGATTGATCTTTTTTAGTAAAAAAAACTTTCACCGATTCTTTTCTATCTTCCCAGTCGACTTGACTTTCCTTGGCAAATTGAGTGCCTTCCACTCGCAAACCAACTTGTCCTATCATTACATTTGCACAGCTCAAAAAGAGGAATAGGTGAAATATTTTTTTCATTATGTTCTATTTTTCAAAATTACTTTTCTGATTCCGGTTCGATTGTTTTTTCTTTAAAAGAAGTTCTTCTCGTTCCATCGTACATTTCAAATTTAACGTATTTACAATCCAAAGGCCCGTTCATCAAGTGTATCTTTTTGGAAGGACGAAGACCAATAGACTTTAAAGCTCGCATATTCGAAGAGATCACCCATACTTCCCAACCTTTAAATTGTTGTTTGAATTGATCACCCATCATTTTGTATAATTCGTTGATATTTTTGATTTCCAATCGTTCATTATAAGGTGGATTGAGAATCATAATTCCTTTTTCAGAAGAGGCTTCCAGTTTTTCAAAAGTAGTTCTTTTTACCTCAATTAAATCATCCAATTCTGCTTTCATAATATTGACCCGACTTACACTAATTGCCTTAAAGTCTCGGTCGTGACCTGATATTTTATATTCAAAAGGAACAATTTTATCTTGAGCTTCTTGACGCACTTCTTGCCAAGTTTTTTCATCAAAATCTTTCCAAGTTTGAAAACCAAAACTCGTTCTGTTCCATTGCGAAGGCATATTTCGAGCAATCAATCCTGCTTCAATTGGCAAAGTTCCAGAGCCACACATACCATCCATAAAGTCAGATTTTTTATCCCAACCTGATAATAAGATCATTCCAGCTGCTAAAACTTCATTCATTGGAGCACCCATTCTTTCTACTCGATAACCTCGTTTGAATAAAGGATCGCCAGAACTATCTAGGGAAACAATCACCTCGTCAATTTGAATATGAATGCTAATTCGAATGGTAGGGGAGATCACATTTACATTAGGACGACGACCTGTATTATCTCTAAATTGGTCAACGATGGCATCTTTTGCTTTGAGAGAAATATATTTTGAGTGTGTAAAAAATTCTCCAAAAGTGGTTGCGTCAACAGCGAGCGTATCGGTGTTAGACATGTATTGAGACCAATCTAACTCTTTGATTTTATCATAAAATTCATTCTCGTCTCTAGCTTGAAATGAATAGATCGGTTTTAATATTCTAATCGAAGTTCGCAGTTCTAAATTAGTACGATAAAGAGTTTTTAAATCACCTTCAAAGCTAACTGCTCGTTTGAGTAATTGAATATTTTGACCACCTAGGTCTTCAATTTCTTTGGCTAAAATTTCCTCTAATCCTGTAACTGTTTTTGAAAGTAATTTCATTTTTTATGTTTGTTGAGCCGAAACTCATGGTTTTTATTTTTGGAAAAGATTAATCTAGTGCACATTTCCCAGCTTGAAATAAAAGATAAGTAGTGATAATTCCTTTGATAGTGAAAAACAAAATTCCAGCCCAACCAATTCGTTTGAGCCAGTCGTGGGTTGATTCGTTCTTTTGTTTTTTACTCATTTGTAAATGTAATGTTATTTATTTTCCATGTCTAAAATTGGATTCATAAAAACTACTTCATTTAATTTATCAACATCGCCAAACCAAATCGTTGTATCTAATGTGGAAATTGAGATCCATGATCCTGAATTGATTGAGTATTTAAAAATATTATTATTTTGAATTAACTCTCCTGTTATTTCGCAAGGTAAATGGTCAAAAGAATGATGCCATTCTTCTCCTTGAATACTTTTCATGGATTGCATTATTTTTCTCAAGTCTTGTTTTTCAATAGTCCAATTTTCGCAAGCTGATAGATCAGATTTTGGATATGTTTCAATGATTTTTTGATAAGAAGTGATTTTAAAATCTTTTTTCAAATCAAAATTAAAAACAGATTCCTCTTTAACTGTAGAATGATTTGTATTGTTATGGCAACCTGAAAAAATAATCAGGTATAGAATCATTAAAGAGTATTTCATGGTTTTTACTTTTGGAAAATGACTTTGATAGTCGACCTACGTTTGAATTACACCTACGTTAAATTTTTCTACCGGTGCATTATTCGCAGCTTCGATTCCCATTGAAATTACTTTCCTTGTTTCCAAAGGATTGATAATTGCATCCACCCATAATCTTGCTGCTGCATAATATGGGGAGGTTTGTTCATCGTAGCGATTTTTTATTTTTTCAAATAAAGCTTTTTCATCTTCAGGAGAAGGAGCTTCTCCTCTTGCTTTTTTCGAAGCAACTTGAATTTGAGTCAAAACTTTAGCTGCTTGCGAACCACCCATTACTGCAATTTTTGCGGTAGGCCAAGCAACGATTAATCGAGGGTCATAGGCTTTTCCACACATCGCATAATTTCCAGCACCATAAGAATTTCCCATCACGATAGTAAACTTTGGAACAGTACTATTGGAAACTGCACTTACCATTTTTGCCCCATCTTTAATAATTCCACCTTGCTCACTTCTAGTCCCAACCATAAATCCAGTTACGTCATGAAGGAAAACCAAAGGGATTTTTTTCTGATTACAATTCATAATAAATCGAGCAGCCTTGTCTGCAGAATCAGAGTAAATTACTCCGCCAAATTGCATTTCCCCTTTTTCAGTTTTGATGACTTTTCGATTATTAACGACAATACCGACTGCCCAGCCATCGATACGAGCATAGCAACAAGTAATGGTTTTTCCATAACCACTTTTGTATTCTGTAAATTTCGATTCGTCCACAATTCTCTTAATGATGTCTTTGGTCTCGTATGGTTTGGCAGGGTCTTCTGGGAAAATACTTAAAATCTCCTCAGGTGACTCGGCAGGTAATTTTGCTTCGACTCTATCAAAACCAGCGTTTTCAAATTTCCCAAATTTATCTACTAAATCTCGAATGGTTTCCAAGCAAGTTTTGTCGTCAGGCATTTTATAATCCGTTACTCCAGAGATGTCACTTTGAGTTTTTGCACCACCTAAGGTTTCCTTGTCCACCACTTCTCCAATCGCAGCTTTTACCAAATATGGTCCTGCCAAAAAGATAGAACCTGTTCCTTCCACAATCAATGATTCATCAGACATGATTGGCAAATAAGCTCCCCCTGCTACACAGCTTCCCATGATTGCACTAATTTGAGGAATCCCCATTGCAGACATTTTTGCATTGTTGCGGAACATCCGACCGAAGTGTTCTTTGTCTGGAAAAATCTCGTCTTGCATCGGTAAAAATACACCTGCAGAATCGACAAGGTAAATAGTTGGTAGGCGATTTTCAATGGCAATTTCTTGGGCTCGTAAATTCTTTTTCCCAGTAATAGGAAACCAAGCACCAGCTTTCACCGTCGCATCATTTGCCACAATCATACATTGCCGTCCTTTCACATAACCAATGCCAGTTACTACTCCTCCTGCTGGACAACCACCATATTCTTTATACATATCGTAACCAGCGAAAGCTCCTATTTCTAAAAAATTACTGTCTTCATCAATCAAATGTTCGATTCTTTCCCGTGCAGTTAATTTTCCTTTGTCATGCTGTTTAGCTATTTTTTTTTCTCCTCCTCCCTGATAGATTTTTTCCAATCGGCTGTTAACTTTGGAAATTAACATTTTATAAGCATCTTCATTTTGTCTTTTTTCCAACTCTTTTTTGGATGTCATAAATTATCTTTTTTGTCAATAAAAATTCTTTCAATAATACAGTTGTAATACAGAAATTGTTTACAAAGTTAAACTTGTTAAAAAAACGAATTTACGAAAAAGGAAAGGAATAATTAAGGCAAAACTGGCTCGTTTTTCGCAATATTAAACAGGTAATTATAATTTACCATGAAAGTACCGATAAAACTAAAAAGTCTTTTACTATTCCTTATTTTATTAGGGAACTTACCATGTTTTTCCAATCAAACTACTGTTGATAGTTGCGTTAGTGCGTTACAATCTTATCCTTATTCTCAGTTTGAGAAACCTTATGGCAATTTACTATTTAAGACAGGAGATGCTTATTTCCTAGTAGAAAAATATGAAGTTTCATCAGATTTTTATTTTCAATCATTAGCAGTTGCTAAGGTTACAGGTTGTGATAGTTTAAGATTTCATAGTTTATTAAGTCTGGGACATTCATTCTTTTGGCAATCTGAATACGATAGCTCGTTGGTTTATTACAATAAAGCTTTGGATTTTAGGAGTACTTCATATTCGATGACGATGAAAGATACGTCAGCATTATTTAATGGTTTTGGGAATTCTTATTACTACATGGGACAAGTGAATAAAGCTTATCACTATAGAATGAAATTGTTAGAAATCAATAGGGGGAGAGGAGACATTCAAGGGCAAGCGGATAGTTTTTATGCTTTAGGAGAGTTAGATAACGAACAAGGGGAGTATGAGAAAGCTAAGGAAAGAATTTCTCAATCACTTGAGCTATATCAATCACTAGGTAGACTAGATGATGTTGGATATTGTTACGATTTGCTGAGTAATATTTATTATCAATTAAAGGATTATAATCAATCGCTTAACTATCAAAATTTAGCATGTAGTTCTAAATTTGGACTTTTATCTCAATATCATGAGGGGTATTGCGCATATAGTTTTGGATTGATTTATATGAAGTTAGATGATCATAATTTAGCATTAGAGTATTTAAATGCTGCCTTGAAAATTCGGAAGGAGTCCAATCAAAAGGAAGAAATGGTACAAACTCAGATTGCTTTAGCGGAATTAAAAATGCTCACAGGTAAATGTTCTCAAGCAAAAAATATATTAAATCAATGTTTGGAAAATCCTATAGTAAATAAAGTTCCGCCAGTTCGTCGAGATGTGTATAAGAAAATTTCTGAGGTGAATTTTAGTTGTGGAAATAATAAGGTTGCCTATAATTTTCAAGAAAAGTATTACCAACTAAGAGACTCCATAGAAGGAGCTATTACCAAAAATGAGTTGGCAAATTTAAGTTCTATCTTCGAATTAAAACAGAAGAAACAGGAACTCGAATTGATGAAAAAAGATAAGGCGCTGAATAAGTTGTATAATATTTTTATATACATAGTTTTTTTAATTTTGATTGGAATTGTTGGAATTGGAAGTTGGTTATATAAAAAGCAATACTATTATAATTTTAAATTAAGAGATCAAAAAAATCAAATTGAAGAGCAAAATAAGGCTTTGCATAATTCTAATGAAAAACTAAAAGTTGCCAATGTTGAGTTGGAAAATTTTGCCTATATCGCTTCACATGATTTGAAAGCACCTTTAAGAACTGTAATGAGCTACACCGGTTTGATTGAAAAAAGATATGCCAATGTTCTTGATGAAAATGGATTAGAGTTTTTGAAATTAGTTACTGAAGGAGTTAGTCATATGCATCAATTATTAGATGATGTTTTATCCTATTCTAATGTAGAAAAAGGAAAGGTTGATTTTATTCCAATTGACTTAAATGAATTAATCACTAAAGTTCTGCAAACCTTGGAGGTCAATATTCAGGAGCAAAATGCAATTGTTGAATATAAAGAACTCCCCATCGTTTTAGGAAACCAGATTCAACTTTTTCAGGTTTTTCAAAATTTAATTGCCAATGCGATAAAATTTATTTCGGAAGATGCTAGACCATTTATTGAAATTTCTGTTTCGAAAAAAGCAGATAAGTTTTGCATAGCCATAAAAGATAATGGAATAGGTATCGAGGAAAAATATCATGATAGAATTTTTTCCCTATTTAAGAGATTACATAGTTCACAAGAATACCAAGGGACAGGTTTGGGACTTTCCATTTGTAAAAAAATAGTGGAGAGGCATGGAGGTGAAATTTGGATAAAATCAAATGGAATATCAGGGACAACTTTTTATTTTACCTTGCAGTCTGCTAAAGTAGAAGCGTATTTGGAAATGGTTGATTAATCAGGTAATCAGGTTTTAATAAAATATTTCACCCGATCACCCGATCACCAAAATCAAAACTCTGTTAATGCACTCAAAACCCAGCCCACTCGACCTTCTGATTCTACTTTGAACCAAAATGAATCATCAAATTTTTCCACGTAATCTCCGAGATCATCGCCAAGAATTTTGCAAGTTTCTCCTAGAGTCAAAGTGTAAACTACAGGGCTATTTAACAAGGGTTGTTCTCGAATATTTATTTTATCAGTTGCTTCTACATTATCTCCACCAATAGCCAAATATTCAAATAATTCATATTTAATTTTTAATTTCGAAAGAGATTTTTTACCACCTGAATTGGATCGGATAAAAAAGTATTCTTCAAATTTTCCAATTGAAAGTTTTGATTCAAATTTAACACGAATCCAACCTGATTTACCTGGTTCTATAATTGGAGAAAAACTAAATACTTCGGCGTTTTCATTTTTTGCAAAAGCACCCTCAATTTCTAAAGTGGCATTTCCTTCATTGATAAATTCGAAAGAATGGGTGTATTCTTCTCCAAAGTTTACCTCTCCCAAATCAGTAATATTATTTTTAAAAACCAATTTTGAAATTAATTCTTCTTCGCCATTGACCTCTAAATTTGGATGGATCATCGCAAGTTGATTTGCTGCAAAAGTGAAATTTGAAATAAGTATAATGATGATAAATGATAATGCTCTCATGACTGACTTTTTTTTGATTAATAAATATTTTTCGTTTTTACAGTCGTAAGATGCGGCTGTTTTTCTCCATAAAAAATGAAGTATGTGTATCCGATTAGAATGATCGAATATTCGTTATGATTGAGCTATTATTTGATTTTTGATTTTTTTCAAAAAACATTTTTAGATTGAAAAATTGAGCATAGAAATTGCAATACGATTAAGGTAATTCCCTTCTATTTATTTTTTTTAGATTTATTTTTTAGCATAACTAATTGAAAATCAATTGTTTATAATTATGAATAATGCCATTTTTATTGGTCTTTTTACACTTTTGATCGTATTGACTACTCATCTTTACATGATTCATGATAAAAAGATATTTAGTCGAATTCATACAGTTGTCTTGTTATTATGTGCAGGGTTGGTGCTTACCGAAATGTCAATTTTTAATGCTAGGCATCTTTATGATGTAGAGAATTTTAATATTCAAAGAAGTTTGTTAATTAGTTTTATCGCACTCATGGAATGCATCTGTGTAGTCTATTATACTCGGCCTTTTAAGAACTATCCTCAGGGGAATTTATATAATAAAATATTAGCTAGTGGTTTAGTTTTATCGTGTATAGCTATGCTTTATATCACTAATGGTACAGTTACCGTTTTGCCTGAAAAACTAGATGGAAAGTGGATGTATGTTTTAGAAAAAGATAATATATATGTGCAGTTAAAAATGGTTTGGTTTCTAATAGTGATTCTTATCATGAGTGGATCTTTCTATTTTTATCGAAAGGCGAAATTGGAAAGAGAGAGGAAATGGAAAATGGGATTGTTGGTTACTTTTACCTTCATTCCTTTATTTATGTTTATCAAATTTTTAATCATTCCAAGTCAAGCTACTCCGTCAAATTTTGAGATCTCACCTTTCCTAGTTGTGATTATTGGGGTACTAACTTGGGTTTATTCTAACTATAAATTATTTGAATTAAATCCACATGATGCACTAGATGACATATTATCTTCTGTTTCAAATTTGGTGATCATAACTGACATTAATTTTATTGTAAAGCATAAAAATGAATTGGCCAAAGATATTTTATTTCCTACAGATGAGGAGGTAAATACAAATACAGATATGATTGAATTGTTGGAACATTCAAAAGGATTAGACCTTTATGAATTTCAAAAAGAAATAGCAGAACTTAAGCCAGATGGGAAATTAGAAAGCTATTTTAATTTGATGTTTAATGGTGAAGAGAAAAACTATTTTTTGGTGACTTCAAAAGTTATTAGAAAACAAAATCATACAGGTTATTCCTTTGTTGCTATGGATATTACTTTCATGGTAGAAAAAGAAAATCAACTGAAAAATTATAATGACGAATTGGAGAATAAAAATCAAGAGTTAGAACGATTTGCGTATATAGCCTCACATGATTTAAAAACTCCATTAAGAAATGTAACTAGTTTTTTATCTCTACTCAAAAGAAAATTAAAGGATAATTCAGATCCGGATATCAATGATTACATCAATATTGCTCAATCGAATGCGCAAAGTATGTACAATTTAATTGAAGAAATTTTGGAGTATTCTTTGGTGAAATCAGAGACAGTAAAATTAGGAACGGTTGATATGAATCAGATTTTATTTTTAATAGAAAAAAATCTATCGCATTATTTGGAAGAAAAAAAGGCCAATATCAAATATGGAAAATTACCAACGATCGAAGCTAACCATCATCAAATGGTTCAACTTTTTCAAAACCTAATTGAGAATGGCTTGAAATATAATAATTCATCTGAGCCAAAAGTAACGATTTCTGTATTCGAAGAAAATGAGTATTTGGTTTTGAAAGTAGAAGATAATGGAATTGGAATCAACTCAGAATATCATAAAACTATTTTTGAAATTTTTAAACGATTACACAACCAATCTGAATATCAAGGTTCAGGAGTTGGGTTAGCTATTTGTAATAAAATAGTGTCGAACCATGGAGGCTATATCGAATTAATTTCGGTAGAAAATGTTGGATCTATTTTTATGGTTAATTTGAAAGTGAAAGTTTTTGAAGCAGAGGAGGTGGAAGTTTTCGAGGAGATAAATTAAATTGTTGTAAATCTGTTTTGACTGTTTAATTGTTATAGTCAAAACAGACTAACAATTAAACAATCAAAACAGTTAAGCATCTATTGCTCTACTTTAAAAGCATAATAATACTCACCAGGGAAGTTTTCATAAAACCCCTCGAGCATCACGGTTCCTTTTGTATTTTTAAATTCAGTAATAATTTCATCGACTGAACTGACTCTTTTATCATTTACTTTAGTGATGATATATCCAGGATCCATTTGAGTTTTTTCAATGGCACTTCCTCGCAAAATACTTACCACATAAACTCCAGAACCGATTTTCAATTTCTTTCTTTCTCGATCAGTCATCTCTCTTAATTCAAATCCTAAACGCATCAATAAGTCATCATCCCTTGCTCCAATTAGAGAAGTGGTATTACTTTTATTTTTCAGGGTTACTTCTGTTTTTTGTTTTTTCCCATTTCGAATATATACTATTGTAATAGTATTTCCTGGTCTAAATCGAGCCACTTGCTCTTGTAATTCAGGAACTGAATTTATATCATTTCCATTGATTCCTACGATAACATCCTTTGCTTTGAGTCCAGCATCTTCAGCAGCGCTATTTCCATTTACTCTAGAAACATAAGCTCCATTCAAGGAAGCTAACCCTAAACTCTCGGCAGTCTCTTCTGTAATTTCTTCTGGAAAAATCCCTAAAAAGCCACGCTGAACAACTCCAAAATCTTTTAAATCGCGAATGATTTTTTGAGCTAAGTTAACTGGTATCGCAAATGAGTATCCTTCGTATTTTCCAGATCGAGTGATGATCGCAGTATTGATTCCTACTAATTCTCCATTGGTGTTGACTAATGCACCTCCACTATTTCCAGGGTTGACTGCAGCATCAGTTTGTATAAAAGATTCGATGGAATAATCATCCTCAAGGATATTAATATTTCGTCCTTTAGCGCTAATAATTCCAGCGGTAACTGTACTTTCTAAATTAAAAGGATTTCCAACAGCAAGCACCCATTCCCCAACTAAAAGTGAATCAGAATTTCCCATTTGTAAAAAAGGAAAATTTCGCTCGTCAGTAATTTTAAGCAAAGCCAAATCTGTAGAAGGATCAGTTCCAATCACTTTCGCTTCCATCTTTCTTTTATCAAATAAAGTGATTTCTAAATCATCACTATCCTCAACCACGTGATTGTTGGTTACAATATATCCATCAGGCGAAATAATCACTCCTGAACCAGTTGAACCTCCATATCCCCCCCATAGATCAAAATCATTTTCTGTCGTAGCTCGAATATTAACTACAGCTGGCGTAACGACTCCTGCCGCAGATGTAAAGTTAGTTGGAGCAGAGGAAAGAAATTGCCGTTTGGCCACATCAGAAAAAAGTCGATCGGTATAATTTGTATATTTAGCAGGAGAAGATTCTCGAATGATGATTTGTTGAGGAGAGTCAAAATATTTGTAAATCATCACGGTAAAGAAAGAACTTACCACAGAAACTAATAAAATTAAAAATCCAGTTCTTTTCATATTTTTAGGAATGTAATTGTTGGGAAAACTTAAATATTCATATTAAAACCAAGATAGGGATGAAATCTTATATATTCAACAAAGAATCAATATTAGGATGACTTAATTTTCAATAACTTCGCCCTCAGAAAATAACTTTGTCAAATACAAGTCATAGCAGTAATTTAACTGACCAGAACCTCAAAGGTTCACTTTTTTTCAAAATTTAATTAAATATTCGAATGAGCGACAATAAAAACAAAAAGCCTCATTTCCTCGATGATTACGATGATGGAGAATATCTCGGAAACATTTGGGGATGGAAATTTTCCTTTATTTCATTAGCTGTTCTCATTGTTTTATCCACTTATGTGATTTACAGTTACTCTACCCAAGAGGTTCCAATTGAACCTACTCACCAAGAACCGATTCAAGAAAAATGACGAATTGAATATTGTTTAAACGTGTGACGTTTTACCGTTTTTACGTCTGTAATAGTATCCATAGTATGTCAAATTTTAACATTTAATCCCCTTTGTTATGAAAAAAAAGCATATATTTGAGGTACTTGAACACATATCAAACATTCAGAAAAGTAATTTATTTAGAAAACTTTATCCCATGAAGAAATCGATACTCCACATTGCGATGGCATTAATGCTGGTTCCGCAAATTCTTATTTCTCAAGATTCGATGGATATTAGTCATGATATTGCGCTTAATTATGAAGCGGAAATCAGTAATACTGACCTCCAGACTGTTAAAGGTGATCCAAAGTTGAGCACTCTGAAAACATTCGAATTGTTAGATCAAGAAAGTTCAAACAATGTAAAAGTTGTTGCTTCTTTTTTAGAAAAAGAAACTTTTGTATTGCATATTTATAATGAAGATGGATTGAGCATTTACGAAGAATCCTTCCAAACTGATGAGTTAAACCTTGCAATGGGTTTTTCCAACCTTCCTAAAGGAAAGTATTTCATTAGCTTAAAAACAAGCGAAGGAGAACTGATTAAAGAGTTTAAATAAAGAAGACAGCATATTTTGCTGAAAATATAAATTAAAGCGGTCAAGAAGAATTATTCTTCTTGACCGCTTTTTTTGTTAATATAGTTTTGATTTTTTATTTTCTATTATAAAAAAAGTATATTTATTGAGTAAATAATTAATTGAAAACTATAAAAACCATGAACATGAAAAAAATCTACCTTACCCTAGTGGTGGGACTATTCCTTTTACCCACTATTCTAATTTCTCAAACCGTTTCTATTTCTGGACAAGTAACTCGACACAATGGTGACCCTGTGCCTGACATTGAAGTTAACTGCGGAGGAAATGTTACAACTGATACGGATGGTAATTTTGAGTTTATCGATGTACCTCTAAATTTTATGTGTAACCTAACTCCAATTGGAACTTTTGATAAATTTGAAGATGTGACCATTTTGGATGCCATAGTGATGCGACAATATATTTTGCAAATCAATCCTACTGCTAATTCCTATCAATTATTGGCTAGTGATATAAATAATAATAATTCAGTTACTGCTTTAGATTTGGTCAAAGTATTACAACTAGCATTGAAAATCGATAGTGGTACTCCTGAAGATTGGAAATTCGTTGATGCAGATTTAATTATTACAAATCCATTATCTGCTCAAAGCTACATTAGTTTGAATGTAACAGATACGATTACTGATGCCGATTTTATTGCAATAAAAAGCGGGGATCCCGCGATTAGTTCCGATTACATCCCTGCACCTCCGGAGGCTCCTTCGCCAATTTTTACTATCTCAAATGAAGCGTTTCAAGTAAACGATGATGTTCAGTTTGAAGTGACTGTTGAAGATTTTTCTGATATTGTTGGCTTTCAACAAACTTTTAAATGGGATCCGAGTGTGTTAGAGTTTCAGTCTGCTGATGGTGTTTTAGGAATAGATATAGAGGTAAATGATGCAGAAATAGCCCAGGGATTACTTCCTTCTTTGTCAGGATCGATCATGAATCAAATGCAAGATGGAGCAGTAATTATGACTTTAAATTTTAAAGCCTTAGCAGATGTTTCTAGCCCCGTAGAAGTGCTCTCATTTTCAGATGAAATAACTCAGAGACAAGTCGTTTGGCAAAACCCAGTTGACGTTGAATTATTTATCGTAGACGCAGAATATATAAATGGAGAAGGAACAACTGGAATTGCCAATGCTCCAAAAAGTTTGGAATCTTTTCAAATTTTTCCAAATCCAGTCGAAGATGATTTAAATGTAAAAGCATTGTTAAGGAATGCTGGAGATTTCGAAATTTTGATTGTCAATGTTCTTGGACAAAAAATATATGCTGAAAAATTCGCTCAAAAAGAATTGTTTTTAAATATAGGTTTTGGCGAATTTCCCACAGGAACTTATTTTTTAAGTTTAACAACAGCGGATGGAATTCAAACAGAATCATTTGTAAAAAAATAAAAAGCTAATTTTTTTTAAACTAAAAACTAAATACCCATGAAAAAAAGTTACTTCTTTTTAATGGTAGGGCTATTCTTGCTTCCTACCATATTGCCAGCTCAATTTAGTATTTCAGGAAAAGTAAAACGACACAACGGTGATCCAGTTCCTGATATTGAAGTCAATTGCATTGAAACAGTTACAACTGATTCGGGCGGAAATTATGAATTTACAGATGTACCTCTAGATTCTTCTTGCGCAATGACAGCTACTGGATTTTTTGATAAGTTTGATGGCATTAGTGTTTTGGATGTTGCGATTATGAGGAAAGTTATTTTGGGAATTGATGTCCTGAATCAATATCAATACTGGGCAGCAGATGTAAATAATAGTGAATCTGTTACTGCGTTGGATGTCGTTAAATTGTACCCACTAATTTTGCATGTAGATGATGGCATTCCAAATATGTGGAGCTGTGTTGATGCGGATTATGATTTTTTGATGCCAAATACAAATCCAGGTGAAATTAGTATTTCAAATATAATGAGTGATATTATTGATGCAGATTTTATTGCCATCAAAAGGGGAGATGTTGCAATTGATTCCGATCATATGCCTGCACCTGCTAGTGCGCCTGCTCCAATTTTTACTATTTCAAATGAAATGTTTCAAGCAGGCGATGATGTTCTGTTTGAAATTACGATCGAAGATTTCTTAGATATTGTTGGTTTTCAACAAACATTTAAGTGGGATCCAGCTATTTTAGAATTCGAGACTATTTCAACTTCTGCTGCACAAGGTGTTTCTGCAGAGGTAAGTACGTCGGAATTATCTCAAGGATTACTTCCTTCGTTGGTTGTTTTGCCTCCATCTAATTTACCAAATGGTGGATTAATTTTGACTTTAAAATTTAAAGCGCTGTCTGATGTTTCTACTGCAACCGAAGTGTTATCATTTACTGATGAAATTATTCCACTTCAAGTCGTTTGGCAAAATCCTATAGACAATGAGTTGTTTATCGTAGGAAGTGATTATGTAAATGGAGAAGGCATAACTGGAATAGCAAATATATCTTCTGGTTTAGAATTGTTCCAAGTTTTTCCAAATCCAGTCGAGAATAATCTTAACGTAAAAGCATTGTTAGAAAACGAAGAGAATTTTGAAATTTCGATTATCAATATTTTAGGACAACAAGTTTTTTCGAAAGATTTTGATCAAAAAGAATTATTGCTAGAAATCGGATTTGGTGAATTTCCTGCAGGGACTTATTTTTTAAGTTTAAAAACAGCGGATGGAATTCAAACAGAATCATTTGTCAAGAAATAAAATTTTTAATTACATAGAAATCACTTTTTGTATTTGAAAAATGCAAAAAGTGATTTCTATTTTCTACCTTTGTATTACTGTTTTTTATTATTTATAAATTTCCCTCTTTTTTTGAATCTCAATCCTTATATTCATTAGAATTCTCATTCAATAATTGCTAATTTTTATCCAAAAAATTAACGAATAAAAATACTCACGACGAGTATTTTTAAGTAATTTTGCGCATTAATAAAAACAAATTGTGCCCCATGAATCGGTTATACCTAACAGTAGCCCTGTTTCTTTTCTGCCATGCATTATCTGCACAGCAAATTCCATTATTTACTCAATATCGCCAGAATGTTGGCCTCCTTAATCCAGCTGCGGTTAATGGTGATTTTCATACTTCAGAACAGAATCTTTCCTTTGGTATTTCTTACCGAACCCAATGGGTTGGATTTGATGCTCATCCTGTGACTCAAACTATTCGAGGAGAATATGTGATGGATGCAGGAGGAGTAGGATTAATGTTTGGAGGATATTTAATTAATGACCAAACTGGACCAACAGGCTTTACTGGAGCTTATGGTCGAATCGCTGGAATCATTTCAGATGATATTGAATATAGCGGATTGTCAATTGGATTGACTGCTGGTGTTGTTCAATATCGGGTGAATTCTTCTGAACTATTTGTGAGAGATCCGGGTGATATTGTCAGTATGGAAGATCAGTCAAAAATATTTCCTGATGTAGGATTGGGGGTGTATTATTATAGAACATTTGAAACAGGAATCTTAGCGGATGATTTATTTTATTCTGGTATTTCTGTTCCTCAAGTGTTTGGTTTGAATTTAGATTTTAAAGATGAAAATGGTGATTTTTCTACTAAAAGGATTCAACATTTTTATGGACTTCTAGGATTGTATCATTATTTCGATAATGATGGATATTTAGAGCCTTCCGTTTGGGTAAAGTATGCGCCCAATGTTCCAGTATCAGTTGATTTTAATGTTCGTTACCAATTTCCAAGCAACATGTGGCTTGGAACGGGACTCTCTACTGCAGGAACATTTCATTTAGAGACTGGATTTAATTTAGGTGAAAATTTAGGCTGGGATAATATTTTTAAAATAGGGTATGGATTCGATTATTCCTATAATACTTTCGGACCAGCAGTAGGAAGTTCTCATGAAATCAATTTGGCATTTTCTCTAAATAAATAAATTTAGAAGTCAGATTAGAATTATCTGCGAATATTTAATTTTAAAAAAAAGGACAAAAATTGTGTGTTTAATTTTTATTAAGAATAGAATTAAACATCTGACTTGTCGAAAGACAAGACCCAATAATATATCAAACTCTAGAAGATGATAAATATAATTAGAACCATTGTTACAGGATTTTTTCTATTCACTACAATTCTCCAAGTTCAAAGTCAAGATGCTGTTTTTACTTTAGAAGATGAAACAGCGGGTGTAGGAAGTTCATTTTGTATGAACGTGACTGCCGAGAACTTGATGAATATAAATGCATTACAATTTTCCATTAATTGGGATCAAACGATTTTGGAACTTACTTCTATTGATGCATTAAATCCCAGTTTTACAGGAGCGAATATTAACACGTCAGGAAGTGCTTCGGGCATTTCTACTTTTGCATTTTCATCAGCTTCGCCAGGAGGTGTAAGTATGCCTGATGGAGATTTATTTTTTCGTATGTGCTTTACAGTAGTAGGGCCAGGAGGAAGTAATACTCAAGTTAATTTTACAGGAACACCAACTTCAATAGATATTCTTGCGATTATCAATGGGGTGTTTACTCCAATGAATTTAGTAACTCAAGGTGGAAATGTAACGGTTCCAACGCCTTTAATTTTTACAATGCCTGATGAAATTCAAGCACCAGGTGCTTCCTTTTGTTTACCGGTAAGTGTAACTAATTTTGATGATTTGGAAAGTATTCAGAGTTCGATAAATTGGGATGCTTCTGTTTTGCAATATGATTCTATAACGGGATTTGGGTTACCAGATAGTTTATCAGACTTAGATATTTCTTCTTTTGGAATTAGTAATGCCGGTTCAGGTTTGATTGGTTTTTCATGGAACGATAATGATAATGATGCATTTAATGGTGTGACGGTGGTGGATGGAACTATTATTTTTGAAATGTGTTTCACCGTAATTGGAAATGTAAATGACATGACGTGCATTTTATTTGATGATAATCCAATTCCAATTGAAGTAATCCAATTTGGTAATTCAGATAATTTAGGCTTACAATCAGAGGGTGGGAAAATCAATATTCAACAAACCATATTTATAACAAATAATACTTTAACTCAACCTAATTGCACCGATGCAGATGGAGGAGAAATCAACATTTCAGTTGCTGGAGGAACAGGGCCTTATACCTACTTGTGGAGCAATGATAGTACGACCCAAGATTTGACTGGACTAGGTGTAGGAAGTTACACGGTTACGATTACTGATTCGAGTATGCCTGCAAATGTTTTCTCATCTAGTTTTAATCTTCTTGGAAATTTTGTAAACCCAATTGCAATGGCTGAAGTTCTAGATACAATTAGTTGTGCTGAACCAACAACGGTATTAGACGGTACTGGTTCATCAATTGGAACAGATATTATTTATGAGTGGGTTCATGTTCCAGGGACAGCTACCATCTTGGGAGGAAATACGCTAATGGCAACTGTGAATGCAGTAGGAAGTTATAATTTGATTGTGACGGATACTTCAAATGGTTGTTCTGCTACAGCTTTTAGTTTTGTGGAAGGAGATGTGGTTCCTCCACTTGTGGATGCAGGAGAACCTGACACCTTGAATTGTGGAATGATGCAGCTAGAATTGGATGGATCAGTTGATCCTATTGGAAATTATACTTATGCTTGGACTACGATAGGAGGAAGCTTTACAACGGGGCAAGCCATTCCTAATCCTACTGTTGACGAACCAGGAACTTATATCTTAACCGTAATGGAGGATGGAACTGGATGTATGGCAACTGATACGGTGGAGATTGCTGAAAATAATGATACACCTTCAGCAAGTGCTGCTATTGGTCCAGATATTACTTGTGCTAATCTAATTGTAACTTTGGATGGAAGTGCTTCTTCTTCAGGGGCACTTATCACTTACTCTTGGTCAGGGCCAGGAGCGATAACTGATGGAAATACAACTATGCCAACAGTTAATGCTGTAGGAACTTATATTTTGACGGTAACAAATACTTATAGTCAATGTACTGATGAAGCATTGGTAGTTGTGGGAGCAAATCTAGTAGAACCAACTGCAGTAGTTTCTGATATGAACGATGAAATTAATTGTACTACTCCTTCTATAATGTTGGATGGCACAGGTTCATCTACTGGAGACTATACTTATTTGTGGATAACAAATGGTGGAGATATTGCAACGGGTGAAACTACGTTAACGCCTACTGTTACAACTGCAGGTGAATATATCTTAACCGTAACAGATACGATTAACGGATGTATTGCTAGTGATACTACAATAATTACTCAAGATGGAAACCTTCCTATTTCTAATGCCGGTCCAGATCGAACATTGACATGTGATGTTTTAAGTGTGCAGTTAGATGGATCAAATTCTTCCATAGGAGCTGAATTCAAATATCTATGGACAACTACAGTTCCTGGGAATATTACAACTGATCCTACTTCAATAGCACCATTTGCTGATGCTGGGGCAGTTTATACTTTGCAAGTTTTAGATACGATCAATAATTGTACAGCGACTTCTTCGATGACAGTTATGATGGATACGATTGCTCCAATTCCTAATCCAGTTGCTTCTGGTATTTTGACCTGTTCACTTCCTGAAATCTTATTATCACAGGGAACACCTGTCGGAAATAATATTACTCTAGGATGGGATGTAATTGCTGGAACAATTGCAGGAGCTAATGCTCAAGGTGATTTAATTATTAATGCAGTAGGAACTTTTCAACTGACACTTACTAATAATGATAATGGATGTAAAGATTCGACAAGTATTGAAGTCCTTCAAAACATCGTAGAACCTATTGCCAATGCTGGTGAGGACATTGTGTTAGATTGTGGACAAACTTCAACTGACTTAGATGGTTCTGGTTCTTCAACTGGAACTGATTACATTTATCAATGGACAGCGCTTTCTGGAAACGCATTAGGGAATCCAACTACACTTACTCCTTCCATTTCATCGACGGGTGAATATTTACTCATAGTTACTGATACAATCAATGGATGTATGAATATGGATACGGTGCTAGTGACAGAGAGTGATGACTATCCAATTGTAGAAGCGGGAGCAAATGGAACAATTACGTGTACCAATCCAGAAGTTACTTTAGACGCGTCTTTAGTTTCTTCAAGTGGACCTGAGTATTTAATTGAGTGGGTGGCTGCTGATGGTTCAGGAGTAGTAATTGATGGAAATGAAAATACTTTAATGCCTACGGTGAATGAACCTGGTGCATATATTTTAACGATCACAAATCTTAATAGTAATTGTTCCGCTACGGATCAATTATTTGTTTCTTCTAACAATACTCCTCCAGTCGCAATGGTCGTTCAGGATACCGTTGAATTTGACTGTGACGAAGAAACTGTAATGCTGGATGGAACAGGATCGACAACTGCGGGAGTAGAATATTTTTGGAAAACAACAGATGGGAATGTTGTTACTGGAGAAGATGAATTAATTGCGGAAGCCAACATAGGTGGAACGTATATGTTGTGTGTTACGAATATTGATAATGGATGTGCAGATACTGCTACTGTTTTTGTTGAGGAAATGGATGACGTTCCGATTCTAGATGTAGACCTTACCAGTAACATTACTTGTAGTAATCCAATCGTTACTCTTGACGCATCTGGAACTATACTTTTACCAAATCAAATTTTTGAATGGGTGACTGGGCCGAATGGAAATTATATTCCTGGAACAACTGATGGATTTATGCCAATGGTAAATGCACAAGCATTTTATACTTTAAGGGTGACTGATACGATTACAGGATGTATATTCCAAGATGGGGCATTGGTTTTAGTTGATTCAAGTTTGGTAATGGCGAGTGCCATGGCTGATGGGAATATTGATTGTGTGACCGACTTAGTTAACCTTGAAGCATCAGTTAATGCTTCAACGATGGATGTAATTTATAATTGGACAGCAATGATGGGAGGAAATATTACTTCTCCCGATCCAACTCAATTAATGATTCAGGCTGATGCAGCAGGGATTTATGAGTTCGTTGCTTTGGATACGGTGACAGGATGTACGGATACGATTAGTTTAGAAATAATAGATGATTCAGAAACTCCAACTGCCGATGCTGGAATGGAAATAGAATTACCTTGTACTGCTACTTCTATTTTCCTTGATGGTTCCGGTTCCTCAATGGGAGATGATTTCGTCTACCTTTGGACAACAACTGGAACTGGATCAATTGTTACAGGAACTGAAACGGATCTTAATACTGAAGTGGATGCAGTTGGAACCTATATCTTGACCGTTACAGATACTACGAATGGATGTTTCTCTACAGCTCAAGTCGATGTCATATCAAGTCTATCTGTTGATGCTATCGCAGTTACTCCTGTTAACTTAGATTGTGGAGTTATTTCAATTCTTTTAGACGGAACAGGCTCTTCAACCGGACCGACCATTACCTACTTTTGGACTGCTTCTAATGGCGGAATGATTGATATGGATGATGATACATTAATGCCTCAAATTACTTCTCCTGGAACTTATACATTATTAGTTACAGATAATCAAACGGGATGTACGGCAACTACTGACGTGGAAGTTATTTTCGATAATTCTTTTCCACTTGCAGCTGCTGGAGATGATTTAGCTATTTGTGAATCGACTACTAATTTGGAAGGAAATTTACCAACTGATGTTACTGGAATTTGGTTGAGTCTTGGAAGTGCGATTCCAACTGACCCTGCAAGTCCGACGACAGAAGTAACTAATTTAGAAAGTGGCGCCAATATTTTTGTTTGGACACTCTCTGCTTTGGGTTGTCCAGAATATAGTTCTGACACGGTGGTTATTTCAGTTGATGAAATTTCTGTGACCAATGATGATACCTACACCATGTTAGAAAATGAAGTGTTGGATTTTGATGTGAGTATAAATGATATAGTTGGAGTAGGACAATTTACCGCTTTGACAAGTGTGGCAAATGGAACACTTGGTAATCTTGGTGGCGGAGGTTTTAATTACGCGCCTAATTTAGATTTTATCGGAACGGAAATTTTTGAATATGAATTTTGCTCAGACATATGTTTGGATGCCTGTGATACTTCATTAGTTACGATTACAGTTAATGTAAAAGATCCATTGCCAATCGATAGTTTGTTGCAACAAAATACTAACACGATTACACCTAATGATGATGGATTAAATGATGTATTTGTTTTTGATATTTTAGTTCAAAACCCGAACGATTATGTCAATAATGAACTAGTCGTTTTCAATAGATGGGGCGATGTGGTGTACGAAGCAAAACCTTATAGCAACGATTGGGGAGGAACAAATCAAAATGGAAAACCTCTTCCTGAAGGAACTTATTATTATATTCTTCGCTTAGATTTTGCAGCAGGACTTATTTTAAAAGGTGGAGTGACGATCTTGAGATAAGACAAAATACTTGCGGCGTTTTTAATAAAAAGAAATCGAACCAAAATTATTACTCTGTAATTTTGATTCGATTTTTTTTTGCAAAAAAAATAAAAATTAGATGCAAAGTGTTTTTTCGTCTAGCATTTTTTGATTCTTCTTTTCTCGATTAGAAAAATGACAAGGCTGACTACATACACGCTGCTCTAAAACCAAAAAACCCATGTCAATTAACTCGACATGGGCTGACAAAACTTCAAAAATTACTAATTAATTATTAGAAGCCGTAGCCTCTAAAACAACTTTTTGAGCAACAGGTGAAACCAATTCCTCTTCATTTTTAACTATCTTAGTTTTATTTTTCATGCAACTTGCCTTTTCATTTTTTGTCAATTTAACTGACGAAGCAGGAGAACAAGAAGCCATCTTCTTTTGACAAGTAGCAGTCTTTGCAACTGTAATTGCTGGAACTTTTAAACCATCATAAGAAGCGACTTTTGCTTCTGCAGATTTGTTGCAAACTTTTTGACAAGCCGCTTTTTGAGCAGTCGTGCAATTAGCAACAGTCGTTGTTCCACAGATTTTTTTGCAAGCTTCCATTTGTTGAGGTGTACAAGTTTTTGTCTGAGCGAGAAGTTGATTAGAGAAACTAGCAGTCAAGAAAATCAACGTAAATGCGATGAATATTTTTTTCATAAGAATAAAATTTATTGACTTTATCTTTTAGATTATGAAATAAAGTCTGTTACACTCAGAATCGCTGAGCTACCGGAAATTATGTTTCGAAACAAAATAAATGACTCAACAAAGTTATTCGCAAGACTAACGCCAAGCTGTTTTTTACCTGTTATTCACTTGTTAAAAAGCTGTTAAACACCAATATCACAGAGGAATAATCCTTTTCTTGTAGAAGAATTAGTTGAAATCCTCCTACCGAAGTTTTAATTTTTTTCAAAAAGATAAACTTAATGCAGTCGAGCAGAACATCTTACGTCATCGCCGCTTCTACTTTAGTTTTGATTGCGTTGATCGCATTTCAAGTCAAATGGCTGACGGATTCGCAACGATTAATCGAAGAACAATTTGATGAAAAGGTTCGCCTAGCGTTATGCTATGCAGCGGGAAATATCATCGTTGAACCTCTTGGACAATGTAGTCCATCAACATCTCCCAAGAGTTGTGCTCCGCTGCTACAAGAAACAGGTTGTGTTCCTTTTTTTCAAGATGGCGATGAGTTCAAAGTAGAATCAAAAACACCTTTTGTAAGAACCACTTTGGATAGTACGTTGGCGGTAGCATTTGAATTTTATGCGATAGATATGGATTATAAATTGGAGATTATTGAAACAACAACTTTCAATAGTTTTGGTACTTTTCCCACTTATCAATGTGCTTTGAATCCTTTGGAAAAATCGGATGATTATGTGATGAGTATTACTTTTCCAGACAAGCGAGATTATATTTTTGGGAAAATAAAATTCATGTTTTTCTCTTCCATCCTTATTTTGTTTTTTATCACGTCTGTTTTTATTTTTGCTAATTACACTTTGTTAAGGCAGAAAAAAATGGCGCAAATCAATAAAGAATTTTTCAATAATATGGCGCATGAATTTAGAACGCCGTTGACCAATATTTCTTTAGCTGGAAATCTTTTGGCAAAAAAAACAACTGACCCAACGCATCAAAAATACCTTAATATAGTCAAGGACGAAAGTGGGAAATTAAAACATCAGATTGAACGAGTATTGCATTTAGCGAAATTAGAAAATGGAGAATACCAATTGGAAAAAGAAAGTTTGTGTCCTAAAAAGTTGATGCAAAATGTGATCGAAGGAATGGATATTCAGATCAAGGAAAAAAATGCAAATGTATTGTTTTTTTCCAATGAAGAAAATATAGAATTGGAGGGTGATAAATTTCATTTAGGAAATGCTTTCCGAAATTTACTAGATAATGCTTTGAAATATTCTTCCGCTACTCCCGAAATTAAAATCAGAATGAAAAAGGAAGACCAAGGAATTCTTTTTCAATTTGAAGACAACGGAATTGGGATTTGTAAAAAAGAGCAACAAGGTGTTTTTAAAAAATACCAAAGAGTACAAAATGGAGATGTTCATGATCAGAAAGGATTTGGATTAGGATTGGCGTATGTAAAAATGATCGTGGAACGTCATCAAGGTTTTATTAAAGTGATTAGTGACATAAATAAAGGAACTCGATTCGATTTGTTTTTACCATCAAAAAATACTTCTTAGGTGAAAGTTTTGATCTAGGTTAGGTAGGTGTCATATACCTATGCGGTTTTAAATTTATTTAAGAATAAAAAAATACTACATGTCAAATCAAAATATTTTAATAGTAGAAGATGATGTTAATTTGGGAATGTTATTGTCGGAGTTTTTAGAGTCTCAAAATTTTAATGTAAAACTTTGTAGAAATGGTGCATCAGGTTTGACGAGTTTTAAAAAGCATAATTTCGATATTTGTATTTTAGATGTGATGATGCCTGAAATGGATGGTTTTAATTTGGCGAGTCAAATTCAAAAGGAGAAAAAAGATACTCCGTTTTTATTCTTAACAGCTCGTTCAATGAAGGAAGATAAATTAAAAGGTTACGCAGTTGGCGCAGAAGATTTTGTCACCAAACCTTTTGATGAGGAAGAATTATTATGTCGATTAAAAGTAATTTTAAGAAGACATCAAAAAGACGAACCAACTGAAGTATTACCGACTCAGTTCGAATTGGGCGATTACTTTTTTGATTATCAACGCCAAGAGCTTTCCTATAAAAATGAGCCTCGAAGAATTACGGAAAAAGAAAACGAAGTGCTCCGATTATTATGTCTCAACCAAAATCGGATTTTAAAAAGAGAAGAAGCTGTCGAACAGATTTATGGAAAACGGGATTATTTTTTAGGAAGAAGTTTCGATGTTTTTATTTCTCGAATTAGAAAATTATTAAAAAAAGATCCAAAGATTAGTATTGAAAATGTATTTAAAGTTGGATTTATTTTAAATGTGAGAGATTAATAAATAAGTATAAAAATCTGATGTGGGTATTCTAATCCACATCAGATTTTTTAATTTAAACAGCGCCATTTCTTTCCTCAAATTCACTTTTAGTTAATCTGTATTGTATAACACTTTTAAAGGTGTCACCTTTTTTATAATGATATATTAATTCCCCTTCTTTAATCATTCCATTCTTGATCATCACTTTTCCAGATGCTGGATTCTCAAATAAATGTGTTGCATAAATTTTATTCAGATCTAATTTTTGAAAACCAAAATTTAATATTGCACGTGCAGCTTCTGAAGTATATCCTTTATTCCAAAATGGTTCAGCAATCCAATATCCTAATTCAGCTCGATTGAATCTTGTATTTATTTTTAATCCAATACCACCAATAAATTCATTTGTAGATTTTAATCGAATTGCAAAAGTGAATTGAGTTTTATTTTCAAACCCTTGATTCGAACTATTAATCCAAAAAACAGCATCTTTCTCTTCGTAAGGATGAGGAATGTTTAAAGTGTTTTCTGCAATTTTTTTGTTGCCAGCATATTCAATTATTTTAGAGATATCATCGATTGGGATTTTTCCTAAAACTAATCTAGCTGTTTCAAGTTGTGGGAATTCTAGCATTTGATTTAAAGTTTTCTATTTGCTATTAGTGCAATAATTTATTGAATTATTTCTAATATCAATGTATCGTCATCATAAAGAAGAGATTGCTTTTTTAGTTCCAATTGATTGTTATTTTATTTTCCTTATTTTTTCATTTCTAATTCAGGGTATTGATTTGTTAGTTCTAATAAATTAGTTTTCTCAAGATTTAAATATTTATTAAAAAAATCAACGACCACTTTTGAAGTAATTTCAATTGCCAGTTCTGGTTCAATTTCTCCAGCTTCATTAATCAGCGATGAATTAATCATAAACGGAATATCCATAAAACTTGAATGTCCAGAATGTTTAATTTTTCCTCGATAAAAATCCGAAGCACTCTCATTTCTAAAAGCATACTTGTTAAAATTAGGATGATCCTCCGGCCAGTCAGATGATAATAATAGAAAAGGTTTGGAAAGAAAAGTGTCTATCATATTTCCCCATTGTGCTCCATCGATATTTATTCCCGCACTTATTTTTGGATTATTCAAGGTCGCTTGACCAGCAGCAGCTGCACCTTGAGAATGACCAAATACACCAATTTTAGATAAGTCAATATGATTAGATAAGAAGGTAGCATTTTCCCAAATTGGAATTTGGTTAACGACTAAATCAATATCGTTTGCCCAACGATGAGTTATTTCAGCAGCAAAATAATTTTTTAAAACATGATTGACCGATTCAATTCTTTTGTTTTCATCTGTTGCATTTTTATACACTTCCATTGCTTCCCAGACCATACTAGCCATTTCCTCATTGTTATTTTTTCGGTCATATTCCTTTGAATAAAATTTAATTTCCTTGGAAGGAAATAAGGTTCCTACACTTTCGTAAGTGTGATTTATATTTAAAACGATAAATCCATGACTCACAATTTCTTCCATCAAGGCATAATATCCACTTGCTTTGGAATACTGACCATGAGAAAAAATAAGCACAGGGAATTTGCCATCAGCTACCGTTGGATTTTGAAAAGTATGGGTTTCGACTTTATCTAAATAATTGAAAATGGTTTTTGGTAATCCATATTTTACTGCAAATCCTTGCCGGTCTCCTTCGTTGAGATAGGTTTCTTTTTCTTCATCTTTGATTTTTGCAGGATACCAGACCTTGATCATGAGTTCTCTTTTATCGGTAGTTTCCTCGGTGAGGTTCTCATCTTCATCTGACACTAAATGCAAATATTCTGAACCTACTTGATATTCTCCGGATGGAGTTGGTAATTCAAAAACAGGCAAAATCGTTGGCAACAAAAATCCTAGTCCAAGCAGTAAAAATAAAAATAAACCACTTGCTATTTTTCTCAACCAATTGCCTTTAAAGTATTTCCAATTATTAAAAAGACATAAAATGAGGAGCAAACTCAAAAAATAAATCGGAATCATTTGCCATCTAAAACCATTTATTACTCCATGTATAATTAAAATTGCGATAGTTGATATTCCAAAATATTTATTGATGGTAGCATCTTTTTTTATAGAAATATAAAAGGGCAAAATGCTGACTAGGATAAGTAGAAGGATTTCTAAATAACTCATTATATAAATGTTGGAATTTTATTTTATGTTGAAAATACGATTGTTAGATGATAATCTAAGTTGGTTTGGTGTGTGTGATTTGTTGGATAGTTACCAATGACTTTTGATTCTTTCGATTAGCATATTAATCAATCGTTTTCGTAGCTCAGTTTCGTTTTGAGTATAGGTTTGATATTCCTCAGTCGTAAAATGTCCCACCACAGTTCCAATCAATAAACTCCTAAAAGTTAAATCTTTACGAATACTGTTTTCGATATATTCTATTTTTTTCTCAAGAGAAAGTTTTTGGAAAACGTTCTTACGGTGGATTGTGTATTGCTGGAAAATCTGAACCAATAAGTCATCTTGTAATTTCAAAATTGGACGTAAAGTTACATTCTGAAAATGCTCTGAATCGGTAGTGATATTCTCTTCGGAGATAGTTGGAATAAGTGGACGGAGGGATTTTAGATTTTGGTCTCTTTTGGACATATGATTTTATAACAATTTATTTTGGAAATAATTTTATTGAATATAACATTCATTTCAAAATATAGTTTTATTTTAGTTTTACGTAGCGATATATTTTAGTAGATCTAAAAGAAAAGGTCGACTAAAATCGGCCGAAAATAAAACATATGACCAAAGATACTTTTATCCAATCGATTCAAGAAGGAAATATTGAAATCGTCAAATCTGGACTTTCTGAAAATCCTTTGTTGGTAAATACCAAAACCGAGCAAGGTCTTTCCGTCCTTTTACTCGCAATGTATTATCGGAAAAATAATATTGTAAATGTATTGTTAGGAAGTAAAAAAGAATTTGATTTTTTTGAAGCGGCCGCTGCTGGAAAATTAGATTTTGTAAAAAAACATTTGGCAGATCAGCCAGAGATTTTAAATCAATATGCAGTTGATGGTTTTACTGCCTTAGGATTAAGTTGTTTTTTTAGTCAAAAAGAAATTGCGAATTTTTTATTGCAAAATGGAGCTGATCCAAACATAGCCTCGAACAATGATTTTAAAGTGGCACCACTACATTCTGCTGCTGCAATTAGCCAAGTTGAAATTGTAAATATTTTATTGGAAAATGGAGCTAATGTTAATGCCAAGCAATCAAGTGGTGTTACTGCTTTACATTCAGCTGCACATAATGGAGCAATTGAAATTGTAGAATTACTCTTGAAAAATGGCGGAGATAAAAATGCCAAAACAGAAGATGGAAAGTCAGTTTTAGATTTTGCAAGAGAAGGTGATTTTGCAGAAGTAATAAATTTACTAACAAAATAAAGTTTAATAAATTGAAAACTTTTCCCATATAAATCAATCTAGTTTACCGCATTTTTTCCCTATCTTTGATTTAATCAATTAGAAAGCCAACTACTAACCTTAGCTAGAATTTTCCCCTTAGCAAAAACAATCCATATAACTTTAATTCTGATTTTTACAAAAATCACTATCATACGTATACTTTACAATGCCCTTGTAGTCAGTATTTTATATAATTTAATCGAGATTATATGAAAAGAATAATCCTGTCAAATGCCAAATAGAAATATATGAGTATGTTTTAGTTAGTTAATAACTTAAGCATACTTTAAAATTAAAATTCTCAAAAACTATGACATATTATAAGCCTCGAACAGCAGTTTACTGCTGTCTCTTCTCCGTATTTTTTCTTTTTTCTTCAAAAATTAAAGCAGAGATTTCTTGCCAAGTAGTTGGTGGAATTATAACTGTAACGAATACCAATGATGCAGGAATAGGTTCATTACGAGAAGCTATTAACTGTGCTAACGAAGCCTTTGGTCCACAAGAAATCCATTTTGATATAACTGAAAACAGTCCTCATATTATTTATGTAGGTTCTTCAACTGGTCAGCCTTTACCTAACTTGATAGATGATGGAACGGTGATCGATGGAAGTACTCAAAGCGGTTTTTCGGGAGATCCGTTGATCATTTTGGATGGGAGTCAGACTATTTGGAATGGGCCATATAATGCACTTTATTTATTAGGAGATTATTGTGAAATTTATGGATTGACGATTCGTTATTTTCCAGATGATGCCATTGATTTGAATAATGCGGATCACGCTAGAATTGGAGCAACGGGAAAAGGAAATGTAATTTATTTTAATGGAATTTATCAAGATATTTTTCCTGGGTTTAGCGGTTCTTGGGAAGGTTGTGGAATCGTAGTTCGAAGTGGTTCTGACTCCTGTTGGATTCAAGGTAATACAATCGGAACTAACTTTGACCAAACGATGGATGCTGGAAATGAATATTGTGGAATCATCGTGAGAAACTTTTGTTTGGATTTAAAAATAGGAGGTTTAAATAGTGGGGAGGAGAATGTAATCGCTAATAATCCAACTGGAATTCGTATAGATAATTCTTATAAAATTTCTATTCGGAAAAATTCTATGTACTGTAATGATACCACCGCGATAGTACTTTTGAATAATGCGAACTTTGAAAAATTACCACCAATTATTGATATTGCACAAGTAAATTATATTTCTGGATCTGCTCCCGAAAGTGATGCTATTGATGTTTTTGTGGTAGATGAAGATAATTGTGAAGATGCACCTTGTCAAGGAAAAATATATTTGGGTAGTGCTACCGTTGTAAATGGAACGTGGTATTTACCTATCAATAGTAGTAATTATTCTATTCAACCAGGGGATAAAATTACCGCCACAGCCACTACAACTGATGGAACAACTTCTACTTTTGCTGAATGTCGAATAGCGGTAAATGCGATTAATTGCGCTGATGATGATGGAACTATTTGGGTTACCAATACTGATGATGATGGTCCAGGAACTTTACGTGCAGCCATTAATTGTGCGAATGATGATTTGGAACCAAATGTGATAAAATTCAATATCCCTGATTCGATAATTCAACATCGGATTTATATAGGCTCTCAAACAGGACAAGAACTACCTGCCTTATTTGATGAAAAAACAATTATTGATGCGACAACTCAACCGGGGTTTGGTGTAACTGATTTTGCTCCTAAGATTGTTTTAGATGGGAGTCAAAATAATTGGAATATACCAATTAATGCAATTTGGATTAGAGGAAATCATTGTGAAATTTATGGATTGGAAATCGTTAATTTTCCCGATGATGGTATTGATGTGACGGCGGCTAATTTTGCGATTATTGGAGCACCTAATAAAGGAAACGTTATTAATAGTAATGGTTACGAAACTGATTTCTTCCCTGGTTTACCAAATACCGGACCTTGGAATGGATGTGGTGTTGTGATGAGATTAGGAGCTTCTTTCTGTACTGTGCAAGGAAATTTTATTGGGACAAATTATGCGCAAGATAGTATAGGTGGAAATGAATATTGTGGAGTAATTGTTCAAAGTAATTGTCAAGGAAATTTGATCGGAGGTGATGGAGTAGGAGAAGGAAATGTGATCGCTAATAATCAATTGGCGGTACGAATAAGTGCTTCGTCGCAGTTTTGTCGGATTCAACAAAACAGTATGTACTGTAATGATGAAGGAATCAAATTATGGGGGAATGGGAATCAATTTCAAGCAGCGCCAACGGTTGATTCCGTTTCTGCAAATGTATTGTTAGGAAAAGGAATTCCGGGAGATTTAATTGAGGTTTTTATTAATGATACTACTGGGTGTACAAGTGCAGAATGTCAAGGGAAGACTTTTCTAGGAACAACCATTGTTACACTTGATAGTTTATGGAATTTAAATAGTCCATACCCAAGTGGAGCATCGGTTTTTGGTGGAGGAATAATTACAGCAACTGCTACGGATTCGATGTTAAATACTTCGCCATTTTCAAATTGTTTAAGTGTGGCAATAAGTTGTAATACTTTTGTTTTAAATTTTGAGAATGTACAAAATGCAACTTGTGGATTGATAAATGGAAGTTTTGAAGTAGTTTCAAATGGAGGAGTTGAACCTTACGTTTTTGACTTTGGAAATGGGGCGACTAGTGAATCGATTTTAGATACCTTGAGTGCAGGGATTTACTATGTTACTGTGGTCGATAATTCAGGTTGTGAATTAATGGATTCAATTGAAATATTATCTATTAATTCACCGATTTTGAGTGTGGTAGAAGTTTTAAATGAAAGTTGTGGAGAGGGGAATGGATCAATTACTTTATCAGTTTCTGGAGGTACTCCTCCTTTTTTATATGATATAGGAAATGGACCGCAAGCTGATTCTATCTTCGGAAATCTTATAGCTGGTATATATCCTATCATATTTACGGATGCTACTGGATGCCAAGATTCTATTGAAGTCACGCTGGTAAATATTGAAGCACCGCTTTTAGCGGTAGCTAATGTTATGAATGAAAATTGTAACATGTCTGATGGTGCATTTACAGTTATTCCTTTTGGAGGATCACCACCATTTCTATATAATATTGGAAATGGACCTACTGGGAATCCTAATTTTACAGGATTGAGTAATGGTTTTTATACAGTTGTTGTCACAGATGATTTTGGGTGTTCTAATTCTATTTCGGTAGTGATTTTTGATGCACCTCCGATCCTTGCTTTTGCAATGAATATTGCCAATGCAACTTGCGGATTGTCAAATGGTTCTTTTGAAGTTCTTGTTAGTTCAGGGATAGCTCCATTTAGTTTTGATATAGGAAATGGATCAACAAATAACAATACTTTTACAAATTTACCAGGAGGCGATTACCAAGTGACGGTTACTGATTTTGCAGGGTGTAATACAACGATAAATGTAGAGATTGGAAATTCAGGATCTCCTTTCTTTTCTATCATAAATATTGTTAATGAAAGTTGTGGACAAAATAATGGAAGTTTTGAAATTTCGGCTTCTGGAGGTACGTCTCCATATACCTTTAATATAGGTGCTGGGAACACCTCCAATCCAGTTTTTTCAAACTTAAACTCAGGAACTTATAACATCATACTTACAGATGCAAATGAATGCTCCACTTCCCAAGTTTTTACGCTTGGAGAAAACGGACTTAGTTTGACAATTGATGAAGTTATTAATGCAAACTGTGGCATTGCTAATGGAAGTATCTCGGTGTCATCTATTGGAGGCGTTGCGCCAATTCTGTTTGATATAGGAAATGGTCCGGCTACAAATTCTACCTTTCAGAATCTTGCAGGAGGCACTTATAACATTACAGCTACAGATGCAGTTGGTTGTACAGACAATCAATCAGTAACTGTTTTGAGTTCAGGAGCAGCAACATTTTCCATCATTAATATCATGAATGAAAACTGTGGGCAAGGTGATGGAAGTTTTGAGATTCTAGCTTCAGGAGGAACTGCTCCATATACTTATGACGTCGGAAATGGGGCAACATCAAATCCTGTTTTTTCAAACTTAAATTCAGCTATTTATATGGTCATAGTTACAGATGCTGGAGGATGTAATGCTTCACAAATATTGGATCTGGGCGAAAATGAGATGACTCTCAATATTGATGATATTACCAATGCGACTTGTGGACTGGAAAATGGAAGTATAACTGTTTCGACTACAGGAGGAACTGCACCATTTATTTTTAATATAGGAAACGGGCCTTCGACCAATCCAGTTTTTGAAAACCTAGCAGGAGGAACTTATTCAATTTCAGTAACTGATGGAAATGGTTGTGTAGCAGATCAATCGGTAGCAATTTTGTCAACGGGTGTTCCTATTTTTTCCATCATTAATGTCATGAATGAAAATTGTGGACAAGGGGATGGAAGTTTTGAAATCTCTGCTTCTGGAGGAATGACTCCATATACTTACGATATTGGTTTAGGAACAGTAGCCAATCCAATTTTTACAAATCTGAATGCAATTGGGTATAACATTGTGGTTACAGATGTAGCGGGATGTACGGCTAGTCAAGTTTTTAACTTACCTGAAAATACGGTCACTCTAAATATTGATGAAACTCAAAATACAAATTGTGGACTTTCAAATGGAAGTATAACTGTATCTGTTACAGGAGGAACCTCCCCATTTCTTTTTGATATCGGAAATGGAAATACATCCAATCCTGTTTTTGAAAATCTCTCAGCAGGAATTTATAACATTACACTTACGGATGCAAATGGATGTACTGATGTCCAATCTGCGACGATAGAAAGTACTAGTTCGATTAACATTTCATTCTCTGATATTCAATCCGAAGCATGTGGTCAGATGAATGGCGGATTTACAGTAAATGTAACAGGTGGCGTTGCACCATACAATTTTGATATTGGAAATGGAGTAACTAGTAACAATATATTTACAAATCTTGGGGTAGGTAATTATGTAGTTACAGTCACAGATGATAATGGTTGTCAAGCCATTGATGATATAACGATTGAAGGAGCTAGTTCACCATCGTTATTGTTAGGGGAAGCTTTCAATGAAACATGTAGTCAGATGAACGGAGCGATTTCTGTGATTGGGTCTGGAGGAGAAATGCCTTACACCTATGATTTTGGCAATGGACCTTCGAGTAGTAATGTGGCTATGAATTTGACTGCGGGGATTTATACGATAACTATTACTGATAACAATGGTTGCACAGGAGATTTGGAAGTGACAATCTTGAATATTGGGGATCCTGCAAACGCAGGTTATACTTATAATAACAATATACTTACGGTTGACTTTACGAGTATGTCAGTTGCAGCGACGAGCTATGCTTGGGACTTCGGGGATGGGAATACTTCCACCGAAATTAATCCGACTCATATCTATACTTCGTCAGGAAATTTTGAAGTTTGTTTAACTGTTTCAAATACTTGTAGCAATGATATGTTTTGTGAAACGATAACTGTAAGTCAACCAGATAATGTGGTATTTGATTTATCTGATGTTTCAGGGGAGGCAGGTGATACGGTTTATGTTGGAGTAGCGGTAGAGCATTTTGAAAATATAATTTCATTTCAAAAATCCATTCAAATGATGGATACTACTGTGGCACAATTTATTGGAGTTACGAATTTGAATTTGTCAAATTTATCGGCGACAGATTTTACTATTTCTAACAATACAATTACGGCTGACTGGATAACTAATTCTTCCACCGGACAAACGGTAGCTGATGGAACAATTATTTATGAATTGGCTATTAAGCTTTTATTTAAAATTGATTGCTCTCTAATGGTTATTGATGATAATCCATTGCCAATTTTTGCAGTACAAAATATCAATGGAACAAATGTAAATATCAATGTTGATGTTTTAGGAGGAGAAGTTTGTGTCACTAATGGAATGGGAAATACAGTTGAGATTGCAGGATTGATTATTAAAGAGACTGGTCAAACGGTAGCTAATGTTGACGTAACTTGTTTGGCAGCGCCTAACCCAATTTATATGACCAACACAACTGGAGCATATGAGTTTTTGGATTTACCACAAGGAGGAGATTATACGATTACTCCATATAAAAATGATGCACCAGAGAATGGATTAACTGCCTTAGATTTGGCATTAGTGCAACAACATATTTTAGGAACTAATTTTCTAAGTTCACCTTATAAAATCATTGCAGCAGATGCAAATAATTCAGGTTCAATTACTGCCTTAGATTTAGTTGCAATTCAAAATGTTATTATTGGAAATGCTACTTCATTTCCAAATAATACTTCTTGGCGTTTTGTGCCAGAAGATTATGTTTTTCCAGATCCGATGAATCCTTTTAGTCCAGGTTTTCCAGAAGAAATTACGCTATATAGTTTAGGAGCAGATTCGTTGACTGAAAATTTCATAGCAATAAAAACTGGAGATGTTAACTTGAATGCAACTCCAAGTTTAAACAATGATCCATCTAAAGATCTGATCTTTCAAGTTGATTATCAAGATGTTGAAAATGGTAATTATTTGATAGTTGATTTTAAATTAAAAAATCAGAATCAATCTGAAGAGGTTCATGAAAGTTTACTTGCGTGGCAAATGGATTTAGAATTTGATCCTGCTCAACTAGTTTTTGAAAAAATAGAAATGGCGGCTATTCCTAATTTTAATAAAAATAATGTTGGAGTACGATTTTTGGAAAAAGGAATTTTACCAATAGTTTGGGTTAACCCTAAAGGGCAAAGTGAGGAAGTAATTTCCTCGAAAGATGAATCACTTTTTAGTCTAAAGTTTAGAGTGAAAAATGGATTAAAATGGAAAGGTGATTTTTTAAAAATTAAGAAAGATCGAATTCCTAATTCAGCAGTTAAGGATGGAGAATCATTGAATGTAAATATATTGTTAGAAAATAAAAAATCTTTTGAGTTTGAACTTGTAAATAAGAAATGGGAAGTAACTTCTAATTACCCTAATCCATTTAATGAATTTACAATAATTGATTTTAACTTGATGGAATCGGAGAAAGTGACCTTATCAATTTTTGATGTGAATGGTCAACAAGTTTACCAGCTAGAAGAAATATTTGAAAAAGGTGAAAATGAAATACGGATTGATGAAACTAATTTGCCAAATTTTGGTTTATATCATTACAAACTAGAAACTTCCAAAAATCAATCCTTAGGGAAAATGATTTTGATGAAATAAGAAAACCTTTTGAACTACAATCCGTGCCTCGTGAGTCTTGACTTGCGAGGCTTTTTTTATGTGGTGATTATCTAAAAGAATTTTTTTAAATCGACTAAAGCAGACGACTAGATGAGGTATTTCCTTTTAGGATAAGATGTTATTTATCTGACTAGCCAAATTAGAAATTTGTGCAAAATAATTTTCCTCAGAATTTTTTCTATCCCATTCATTTTTATTGGAAAGATCATAGAATGGGATAAAGTTTTTTAATGGCAAGGAGGCTTGAAGAGTGGCTTCTTCAAATGGTCTTTTATCAACTAAAAATACATGAAGAGTAGGGCTAATATCTTCTCTCTTCAAAAAAAGATTCAGTTCTTTTTGGCAATAATCAGAAAGAAAATAAGCAGGAGTTCCAATAGAAATGAAAATGTCAGTTGCCTTTATATATTTGATAGTCAATAAGTTAGGGCTGTCAAATTGTTTGTCATGAAAGATCGTAATGGGTGTTATTTTTCCCAATAAAAAAGAAATTTCGTTCTCTAAATCATCTTTGAACGCACTCACCCAAGCCCGATCATTGTCTTCGAAATTTTGATTATCCACGTAGGCGTAACTAAGATAGATTTTGGTCATTATAATTTAAAATGTTATAACACAAATATAAATTAAAATGACTCAAATTCTATCTTAGAAATGTCAAGAGTTGGTTAGATTACGATTATTTTAATTCTTTGAGATAGGATGATAAATATCTCCATAGATTAAATCATTATCAATTTGTTCAATTATGTCTTCATAGTTAATTGACCATTTCTTGATAAAACCATTTTCGCCTACGGTGAAAAATGAGTTCAATTCTTTATTGAATAATATAGATCGAACAGGAACCGTCGTTTCTAATTTGATGAAAAGTTCGAAATTATCAGTAGGTGTTTTTTGTCTAAAAATATAAATTGTCCCTTCATCGGAAATAATGAATTCATCAACTTCTGTTTCATCTTTTAACGTAATCCGTCTATGTTGAATTTCATTAATAGGATAATTTCCACAATGGAAAATTTGAATAACTGAGTCTTTATTTTCATTTAGAGTGTGGATTTCTCCATTTTCTAATCCAACCATCCAAATTTCTTTTTTCTGTTCATTGATAAAAGAATTGATGCAATTGATTTTTGTTGGAAAAGTTAAAGGAGAGATGGTGTCTAAGACAGTTTTATTTTCCATAACCTTTAGAAAGGATAATGAATCTGAAATTCTTTCGAACTTCGTTCCTTTGAAATCAGGTGGAATAAAAAGTAAAGTGTCTTTTATAACTACAGCTAAGTCATCTGATTGTTTTGAAAATCCTAACTCTGAAATTTTATGATAAAAATTTACGGTATGGGATTTATCAAATTCATTGCCTTCGTATATTCTTAACTTCGCAGATTTTTTATAAAAAGTAGTAAGTGCAACTTTCTTATTATCATTATTCAAAACAAACTGATCTATATTGTATCTAGAAGTTATGGTGGTTGCTTCATTAGTGGTTTTACTTATTGGGATAATATCCAATTTTTTATAATCTCTTTGTAAGCCAATTAATTTACTCATGTCATCTGAGAAAATGATAAAACCATAATCATTTGGAACATTTTGTAAATAAGAATCTTTAAAAGAATATATACCTTGATGAGTATATGCAATAAGTGAATCTTTGTTAAACCCAGCAAGGAAAAAATTACTAGAGAGGTGTCCGCTGATATTATTTGCGTCGGAATTATAATTTTTTAATTGGTAAATTAATAGTTGTCCTTCTTCAGCAAGGTGACCAAAAACCTTTTTTGTCGGACTATATTTTGTAATCGACTTTTTGTCTGATAAATCTTTTCCGAATTCAATAAACCCTTTTTCCTGATTAATATATCCTATGTTTTTTTGACCTATTCTAGGAGTGAAATGTTGAACGGTTTTAAATTTAAAAAGAGAGTTGTCAATAACTTCTCCAAGATCATATTTTGTTTTAATTGGTAATTGATATAATGTTGACTGAGGAGAATTAGAATGATTTGCAACTAATACAAAACCATCTTTCCATGCCTGAACCGAAGGGAATCCAATCTTCTTATTTAAACCTTTTATCCTTAATTCTGACTTTAGATTGTCCATTGGTTGAGTTAAGTCTTTTAGGTCAAATATCTCTACCGTTTCTTTTCTTTTTCCTTCAAGAACTAAATATTGATCATTAGCCATATAATTTAAATTTCCCTTCCTTTCTTCCAATAGTTTTAGATTTTTGATATCCCAAATTTTGGTTTTATCAGAAGAGTAAGTAATTAGAATTTTATCATTAGCCATTAATTCTATATATTCATAGGTCGTATATTTGGTAGTATCCTTATTTAATAGTCTGTGTAGTTTTTCATCCTTTGCGTTAATATAGTAATTAGATTTAATTCCAAATATTGAGATTTCTCTGTCTTTAGAAAAATTATAAAAAGACAAATTCATGGAATCTTTTTGAATCTTATTGATTTCTTCGAGTTGCTTACCACTTGCTACTTCTCTGATGTCAGTAGTTATTCGATCTGGGAAAAGTAGTTTTTCATCATCACTCAAATAAAATGATTCACTATATCTAGATTTGGTTTCAATTTTATATTGAGACCTTTCCTTCATTGTTAATCTATTTTCTATTCGAGAAATATCAATAGCGCGAAATTCTACATCCAAACTATTTTGCGACTTAAAACTTAAATAAATTGTTGAATTATTTTTTGTAACGATCATTTGAGTTGGTAAAGAATTAGAGCCTATGTTAGGAATTTTATATTGAATAGGTTCCGCATTTTTATTATTGATATTCCAACGTTTTATTATGTTTTTATTATCGATAGTAAATAAATAATTCTCATCATTGGAGAAAGCAAACTGTTTTATTTTTTCAAAATTTCTACTATAAAATGCCCCATGGTTAAATGCAGAAATTAATTTTTTTTGCGCACGAATTTCCATTTCTGTAGTAGAGATTTTTCCATAGTCTTCGTCGCCAGAGAACAACTCATAAATCCAGTTTTTAAACTCAAAAACTAACTTCCCATAGGTATTATTTGCATCTCCTAAAGTGGTAAGTGTTTTGGATGAATAAATAAAAGATTGGGTATGGTCATTCGTTTTCGATGCTTCAATTTCGGTATTATAACATTCTATAAAAGATCTCAAGTATTGATTACTCGCAATGTAACTAATGAATAAGAAAATAGCTATAAGTGCAAGTGACCCAAAAAAGGTAGCCATTTGTCTATGTACTCGACGGTAACTTTTTTCAATATAATTGGTGACTTGTTCTAGTTTTCCTCCATACCTTTCTGCCCATTCATTAGTTGGTTCTATTTCTTTTAAGTAGTTATGAAATACTTTTAATTTCCTACCTACGAGGTAACTACTTTTTTTGTAGGCTAACTGTTCTTCATTCAACTGATAAGCATCATAAACACGTTTATATTTTCGTCCTTTTTCTTCCTCTTCTTCGACCCAGTCTTTTAGCCGAGTCCAAATTCTCATCAAACTTTCATGTGAAATATCAATGATAGATTCTGGTGTTAAATCAATCGTTTGAGGTTTTGATTTATCAATCGGTGGCATCAAGAGTGAGTTTTTTTCATCTCTAAAATAGTTAATGACTTTGATGACTTTAACCTGTGGGACGCCAATAGTTCTGCTTATTTTTTTTAAAGAAGCAGGTCTACGAATTCCTTTTTCTCCTGACTTTTGAGTGATACATTGAAAAAGTTTTTTGGCAATATTTAAAAATTCTTCAGATTGTATTTCATCTGGATGATCTGTTTTTATTTTTTTTAATATACTATCCCCGTGGTCGGAAAGTGCTCGGTCCATCGTGCCACTTTTTTTGTAATCAACCATGGAAATATAAGACTTTGGATCATTTCGGTCTTTCCATATTTCGAAGGTTCTCATCAAGGCATGTTGTAGCAATGGGAGTTGATCTTGTCGTCCGTCGAGGTCATTGATCAGTCGGTCAACTAGAGAAGGATCGACTGTTGCATTTTGTAATAGGGCAGGAGCAGTAATTGCTTTTCGTAATTCATTTCTATCTAGTCGAGGAACCAAATACATGCCTTTACTAATGACTTCTGGTAGGTCATAAAATTCAGAACAATCTCCTAGGAAATCAGATCGCATGGTGATGCAGACATAAATTTGTTCTTTGTTTTGACGACTAGCTTTGATCAGTCGATGGACAAATGCACGAGCCATTTCATTTTGATCATCAGCCTCATTTTTATACCTGAAAATTTCTTCAAATTGATCTACGACTAATAATAATTTCCCACTAAGATTGAGTTGCTGATAAGCATGTAGTATACCTTCGTTATTGTCAAGAATGGTTTTCTTAATCCACTTTTTTTCGAAGTCTTTATTTTTTGTAAGTGTATTGTTATTTTCGTTTTTGTTGGAGAGCTCAAAAAGTTTATCTACTAAAATGTCAATAGGGGCGATACCTGGTCGGAACGTACAGATCGACCAATCAGCTGCATCATCAGACATCATTCCTTTGTATAAAAAAGGAAGCATTCCAGCTCGAACTAAAGATGATTTACCACTTCCAGAAGTTCCGATAACGGAGATGAATCTAGATTTTTTTAAAATATCTATTAGTTCACGAGTTTGTTTTTCTCTGCCAAAAAAGTAGGGATGCTCATCCATTTGGAATGGACGTAAGCCAGGGTAGGGGTTAATATCTTGTTTGGATTTATTAAGTATTTTTTTGAGTATTGAATCCGTATTCATTGATGTCTTGAGTTGATGTAGTTAACTTGTAAATATGTTGTTATAAATAATGAGACAAGGTTGTTTTTATACTAGAAAAACGAAATAAGATCGGCGATTTCAGGGTCTGCTGTTGGATAAATAAGAATGAGATCATTGTTTTGATAATTGAATTGTTCAGCAAACATTTCCTTATCATTAAAATTCTTTTTCCAATTAGAAGTAATATCCATTGCCGATTTATCTAAAAAATCATCATTGCCTCCTGGGAAAATTAAATAAGCACTACTAGAGGCTAACAAACTTTGGTGAACCATATCTTTGATAGCAGAGACATTTGGAACCATTCGAAGTCGGTATTGTGGAAATTTATTTTTAATATTTTGTAAAAGAGCCATAGCTTGCTCTTGAATTTTGTAAGGAAAAAGGAAGTAGATGTCAATCAAGGTTTCTTCTTCCTCTTGATTAGTTTCTAAGTCAGAAATATTCATGGCAACCTCATCCTCCATTTGGATATCCATGGAGTCTAAAGTTTTCAATAAATGATTTTTAAAATTTTCAAAATTAGATTCTAAGAGCTCTGCCTGACCACCTTTCGAACTAACTTTACTATGCTCCGTTCGAAGTTTTTTATAAAATTGATTTTGGATTTTATTGCCATTGTCGCTTCCTTTTGGAATCCATACGATTTGATTAAATTCCATATTGTCTCGTTCTTCTCTGGCAGCTTCGTATTGAATTTCTTGGAGAGAAGTATCATTTTGGTATTGTAAATTTTTACCTAAAATGTGAACAACCGTTTGACAATCATTACCAATAATATATTCTTTAGTTTGCTCTTCCCACTCGTCAGCGATTCGTTGTTTGGCTGGAAGTTTTATCACATCAAATCCATCCACTAATAATTGACTTTCCAATTTTTGCGCATATACTTTTTTGTCAGGCGCAGGTTCTGCGATGAATATTTTAGGTTTTGCTTGATGAGCTTCGACTTTTATATCGTCAGGGTTTTGAAGTTCATTTGTTTCCTCCTTGGCTATTTTGAGAATATTAAAGAGGATCGTTGCCAACTCATAAACTTGAGAAATATATTGATCAGGTTGGTAATTACTAGTAAGCTCTCGATTGGATTCTTCATCACAAAAGTTAATGTAAATCTGCTTAGTCAATGCATCGTGAGTAAACTCTGTATCGAGTTTTCTAACAATTACAATTCGAGATAATAACTTTTTGCGAAGTGCTTCTTTTTCTTCGGGAGAATAATCCTCTGTATCCAATTTCGACATATAATAATCGATTTCGTAGAGGCAATATTCGGATTGGAAATAAGCAGGAGATGCGACAGTAAGGAAGATGGAAGCATCGTCAATATTAGACTTCATCATATCATCTAATATCTTAGTTCCATCTTGTTCGTTATCGATATAGATGCGATTATCTCTTTTACCAAAAAGAGAGTTTAGTCTTTTTTCTAATCTTTCTTCAAGCTCTTTGACCCAACCTTCGGGGTCTTCATTGTCGATGTGACCATAGCTTAAAAATATGTCCGCCATAAAATAAATGTTTAGGAAATAATTTATTAAAAAATATTTCCCTTCTGGGTATGGCGTTTTCTCAGGTAACCATTGAACTTATGGAAAGCTTCAATGATTAAAAATGTTTAATGTGTTGTTGTGTGAATTTGTTTGGGGAAATTTATTTTTTTAAACAAAATAAATTTCGAGAAGAAGGCTAAAATAAAAGGGGATTGCTTTCTTCGGTTTCTTGAACTTTAAATGTAAGTAAAAACATTGTTTTTACAAAAAAAAATGACTTTTATACAAATGGTAAAAAAAGACAATGTGGCTTAATTTTTAAATTGAAACTTAGTTGTTTTACCTCTAGGATTTATATTTCCAAATTGATCTGTAAACTCTACACCAATAAATTCTAATTCCAGCGATAGATTCTTTGGATTTGCATTCTTTTCTTTTGTTGCAACGATGGTGGCAGGAATACTTCCTGATTGACGAGAAGTTTGAACGAAACCATTTCCATTGACGATTTTCCAATTTCCTTCTGGACCGAAAATGGCGAAGGTGTATTTGTCATCATTGATTTCTCGAAGCCAGATGGCGGGATATTCGAAATCATAAAAACCCCAATCAGAATCGAACCAATATTCTGTTCCTTTATAAGGGAGTAAGGGCAAGGTGGTATTCTGTGAGCTAGAAAGAGGAGGATATTTTTTTTGTAAAGAATCTATATTTCGATCTTTTGCTGTTTGGGGAAATAGATTATTGGAGAAATTAATATTTTTCCAAAAAAGGTTGCTAGCATTTTGTTCCATAGAATTATAAGCTATAATAATGTCTCGACTGTTAGAAGAGCAAGTAAAACCAGGTCCTCGATTCCAATTGATATAATTATGCTTTAAAATTAAATCCCGATTCCCCATATCGGCAATTCCTGCATTTAGGTTAAAAGTTATTTTATTGTTGTAAATCTCACCAGTTACTCCTGATTCTAAAATTACTCCGGAGTTGTTATGAGTAATTTGATTGTTTTCTAGGATTATTTCTTGACTCTGATTTACCATTAAACCAGCGGCTCTGATTTTCCCAAATTTACTATCAAGCGGTTGTGAACATTTATATATTTTATTTTTATCTCCATTTTCGCAACGGAAATTATAGCTAAGGTTCGAATTGTTGATTTTTAGACTATCAGCTTGAGTTGCTAGAATTCCGAGGTAGAAACCTTGGAGATGGAGATTTTTGATTTCAATGTTTTTTCCTTTTGCTAAAATCCCAATTCCATGATATTCATTTGGCAGATTTTTATTATTTGATCCTTTTAAAACTGCTCCTTGGAAATCAACCACAATATTATCTCCTTGAATTGTTAAAGCTGGATTATCGCTACTTCCATCAATTCTAAAAGTGTCTGTTAGAACTGTCACCGATTCCGAAATTATCATCCCTTTCTCCAAGTGAATATTAACTTTATGTTTTTTACAAGAAAAAGAAGGAAAAAGAAGGAGTAAGCAAAACAATAGTTTATTTTTTTTCATAAAAATTGAAAATAGTTTGAATTGGATTGATTTGTGACTAGTAAGATTGATCAAGAGTTACTATTCTTTTGCATTGATAGATTAGGTTGATTACTTCAGTTCACCGTAATGCAATCACAAAATGAGATTATTTTATAAAAAGTATACATTTTATTTTTATCAATTTAATAAATATAAATATTTATAAGTGGTTGTTTTTGAATGTTTTAAAGTAATGCCTTTTAAAAAGTAATAATATGATCATAATTTTTCTTCTCCCCAATTATAGAAATAAGCTTGTTACAGATCTGGAATTGGTTTATTTTTATGGTTGAAAAGTAAGTTGTTTCACAATGTGTGACATCGAGATTAGCCAATTCCCTCCTTAAACAAATGGCTATTTTTTATTTTTTATTAACTATTTCTTCCTCCTATATTTTTCTAAAAGAGATTTGCTTTAAATAATTAACTAATTCGGAACATCCCCTGTTTCAATTAACTTTTTTTAGTCTTTTAGATTATTTCCTCCTCCATTTTTACTTCCAAAGAACAAATACTAACAATAAGATTTTACAATTTTTTTTAGAATATAAATCAATTCTTTACCAAACTATTTAATATCATGATTCCAAACATGTACACAATTAACAGCTCTTCAAGTAGATTCTATTCTAGATGGAGTATTTTCTCTCTTCTTTTTCTTTGTTGCTCTTTTATGACCTTGACATCTTTTAAATCAGATGAGTCAGGGCTTTCCAATCTAAGCAATGTAGAAGACGATTCATCTATTGGTATTAAAAATCTAGGTTATTTTAATGCTTCATCTAATAATGAAGATTTTTCTCTATTTAATAACTTAGGTACTAATAATGGAGAGGTAACGGAAACATCTGTATCAGATAATTGTACTTGTACGAATGTTACTCCAGGTACAGTTACTGCTAGCACTACTACAGTAGCTGTTACAGCACCTAGTATATGTGGCGTGAATTACGAAGGGCTTTGGATGTACGATGATAATGGAACAACTAGCCCTGCTCCAGGATCAAGTTGGTCTTATTCAACACCGCTTACCCATGTACCTACTATCTCAGGGGTTTATTACTTCTTTTGTATCAGGGAGGCTGCGGGATGTGAAGTGTTTGAATCAAATGTTGCTTTTTTTGATGGGCAAGTGAATTGTAATCCTGAATTGACAATTAGAAATGTAGGTCATTGTCATCTAGAAGTTTACGAATGGTTACCAAGCGGAGATGTTTATAAAGTAGACATTGAATCTGGAGATACCTACACCACAACTACGCACGATGGTGCAATGTGGCGAGTAAACGATGGTAATTGGAGTAACCTTGTATTTGATGAAAGTTATACCGTAACTGGTTGTAACGATCAAACATGGAATGTCGATCCAATGTATTGTGCTTGTAATTCTGATTTGACGATTAATAATAATGGTACCTGCCCTGCGAGAATCCTTAAATGGATTCCGAATGGGGATATCGATATTGCTATGCTCGCACCTGGAGAAAGTCAAACAATTACCACTTTAGATGGAGCAATGTGGAGAGCTATAGATACTCCTACAGATTGGAATAACCTTTTGTATGATGAGCATTTTACTGTTTCTGGATGTACAAATCAAACTTGGAATTTGAATCCTTCTTATTGTCCAGCTGAGATTACTGGTTGGGATTTTAGTTGTGAAAGTGGAAAAAGTGTAGAAATAGTAGGAATGGGAATTAATAATCAAATTCCAGCTACTTTAAATTTTTCAAATAGTTCTAATATTTATGAAGCTGTTGTTGAGGTAGTATATAAGGGAGGGAATCCTGGAAGTACTATCACCGTATATGATAATAATGCGACTCCATATATTGCAAATCGAGAACAGCCTTCTGGGTTAAGTTCTAATGTGTGGGTATATCGTGCAATTCTTCCTAATGCTTCTTCAGTAAGTTACTATGAATCTTCAAATGAAAGTCATGCTCAAACTATGGTGGCGTATTTATTTAGAAATACTGCATCAGGATCTGAGCAAACGGGAGTTTTTACATATGTAAGTGGATATAATGATTATGAAACAATGGATTTTAATATTCCAGCTTCATCAGTAGCAAGAGATGTTATTGTAAATGTTCCAATGTCTGAATTAACAGATGATGGTCGATATTTATTATTGCGTGCTACTGCGGGGGGAGTGTCTGATCAAGAAATAGTTTATGGGCCTAGTTCAACATTAGGATGTTGTTTGGATATTATACAATTGACATTAACGAATGTTCCAGCACTTACTAATGTGGTAACTTTAGAAATAGATACTCGACATAATCAAAATGGTCAAACTGTAAATGGTCAATCTTATGTATTGGCTGGTGCGGTTGAAGTTGTTGGAACTTGTGGTTGTGATGATTTGACAGCTCCTGCTAATATTTCAATTAGTTGTAATGCTTCTACTAATCCATCTAATACTGGACATCCATTTTTATGTGGTGAAGAAGAAACTGGAATCTCATTTACAGATACTGAAAGTGGTAATTGTCCGGAAATAATTACTCGTACTTGGACTTATGATCCTTATTGTTCAAATTCTTCAGCTAGCATAGTTAATCTTTATAAGGTTAAGAATTCTAATTCGGATTGTGCTAATGGAAATGCAGCTTTTTACCGTAAAGATTGTGGAAACCCATTTGAATATTGGGTAGCTCAAAATAATTTGACATTTTATGAATATTCAAATAATACAGCTTTAATGGTTGGAGACATATCCTATAATGGGAATGTAGGTCATGTAAATATTCAATTTACTGATAAAAATTCAACAGGTCCGATATATGATGATGCTTGCTATACAAGTTATCTATCTGGATCAGAAGTTCATTATCTTACTTATAATGGTACTATTACAGTTAACGGTGAAACGTTTACTATTTCTACAAGAAGTAATATGTCTGCTCATTTGACCAATGGTGCTGGAAATGATGGAAGTAGTCAATATGGTATGGCTGCTTGGACTAAAGGAACTTGGGGAAGTTGTGGAGAGATTTTTACAAACCTTGAAGCAATTGATTGTGCTAACAATCCAAATTTAATTACAGTTACTCAAACCATTTCTATTAATGATGATCTAGCTCCTACCGTTACTAACATACCTAATGATATTACAGTAGAGTGTGATGAAAATCCAAATCTTATAGCTGTACCTACTTTCTCTGATGATTGTGATAATAACCTAGATATTTCATTTAATGAAAATATGATTCCAGGTCTTTGTGATGATAATTTCACAATGGAAAGAGTATGGACTGCAACAGATGATTGTGGTAATCAAAGAACAGCTACTCAAATGGTAACTTATGTTGATACTACTAAACCTGTACTAAGTGGAGTACCTGCGAATATGGCTGTGGAATGTGATGAGGTGCCTGCACCTGCTCAACCAACTGCAGTTGATAATTGCGATGATGATGTTTCGGTAAGTTTTAATGAAAATAGAATTAATGGAACTTGTGATGATAATTATCAATTAGAAAGAATTTGGATTGCTACAGACAACTGTGGTAATACACGCCAGGGAACTCAAATCATTACGGTAGCTGATCAAACACCTCCTGTGTTTGCCAACTTACCTGATGTAACTTTGGAATGTAGTGATAATTTAACACCACCAAATCCAGTAGTTACTGACAACTGTGATGTTGATGTAACTGTTATTTTAAATGAAGAATATAGAACAAACTTATCTTGTACAGATAATTATACTTTAACAAGAGTTTGGACTGCAACAGATAACTGTGGCAACCAATCTACTTACACTCAAGTAGCAACTATCGAAGATACAACTAATCCAAGTATCTCAGCTCCTGCTGATGATACAGTACTTTGTGATGATGTACCTGCACCAGCTACGGTTGGAGCAAATGATAATTGTGATAATGATGTTACGGTTACTTTTGCTGAAGTAAGAACTGATGGTAACTGTCCTAATAATTATACTTTAACTCGAACTTGGACAGCAACTGATAATTGTGGGAACACTTCAAGTGATGAACAAGTATTGACTGTGATTGATGCTTCAGGTCCAGAAATTTTGGATATACCTGCAAGTGTAACAGTTGAGTGTGATGCATTTCAACCTGCTCCAACTTTGCAAATTATTGATAACTGTGATGCTAATGCAACAATTACTTTAGATGAAGAAATGCAATTAGGAGTTTGTACAGATAATTATACCGTTATCCGAACTTGGACAGCAACTGATGCTTGTGGAAATATCACCACAGCTATTCAAGTAGTAACGGTAATTGATACAACTTCTCCAGAGTTGGCAGGAATTCCTGCTGATGCAACAGTTGAGTGTAGTGCAATTCCAGCACCAGCAAATCCAACTGCTTCTGATAATTGTGATACGAATGTTTTGATTGAGTTTGCGGAGCAAACTAATCAAACAACTGACGGAAGTTGTAATAGTAACTCTTACACTTTAACTCGAATTTGGAAAGCAACTGATAACTGTGGAAACACAGATATTCAACAACAAGTAATCACAGTTGAAGATACAACGGATCCAGTTTTAGGAAATCTACCAGCTAATGCAACAGTTGAGTGTGATGATGTTCCTGCTCCTGCAACTTTGACTGCAAATGATAATTGCGATGGAAATGTTGACATCACTTTTTCTGAAACTTCAACAAAAACAAATAATGGTGCGTGTACTGATGACACTTATGTAATTACTCGAACTTGGGTAGCTACTGATAATTGTGGCAACACAGATACATACACTCAAACAATAAATGTTCAGGATACTACTAATCCTGTTTTAGCAAATATTCCTGCTAGTCTTACAGTTAATGCACTTCCAGTTCCTGCTGTTGCCAATCCAACGGCAACAGATAATTGTGATGGAAATGTAACTATTGATTTTGTAGAAACTAGCGGCGAAGGATGTTCTTATCAAATAGTTCGAACATGGACTGCAACTGATAATTGCGGAAACCAAGATGTTCAAACTCAAACTATTACAGTTGAGTTAGATCCTCAAGCTGGAACGTTAGACATTGACGATTCACTTGTTTGTTTAGCTCCTGCTGGAAATGGAAATATTTCAGCTACACCAAATGGCGATGCAAATGTGCCAGTTGGTTTTAGTGTGATTTATGTTTTGACTAAAGGAAATGGATTAGTGATTGAGGAAACAAACTCAACTCCAACTTTCACCGCGTTGACACCTGGTGATTACACGATTCATACTTTAATATATGTTGCTGATGCAAATGATCCTAACTACTTAGATTTATCTACAGTAGTTATCGGAACGACAACTGGCTTCGATGTAAATGCATTGTTACAACAAGGTGGCGGTTTGCTTTGTGGATCTTTGGATGTAGCTGGTGCAAAAGTTATAGTTGATTTGTGTGATGCAAAAATCGGAAACATGGTTTTCGAAGACATCAACGCAAATGGAATTATGGATGCTGGCGAGCCTGGTATCGAAGGAGTGATCGTAAATTTAACAGGAACAACTGCAGATGGAGAAGCTGTTTTCGCTTCGCAAATGACTGACGCAGATGGTAAATATTCTTTCGAAAATTTAGCCCCTGGAGATTATAAATTAACATTCATCAAGCCTTTAGGTTATGAAGCAACTTATGCTAACGAAGGAGGAAATGATGCATTAGATTCTGATGCTGACCCAATTTCAGGAATGACTGTTTTTGAAAACTTGGTAAGTGGAGAAGACAATGATACTTACGATGCTGGTTTTTATAAAACTGGAAAAATCGGAGATATGGTTTTCGTTGATACAAATGCCAACGGAATCATGGACTTGGGTGAAGCTGGAATTCCAAATGTTCCAATAGTTTTAACTGGAACAACTGGAAACGGAACACCAGTTACTTTGACTACAACAACTGATGCAGATGGAAAATATATTTTCGATAACCTTGCACCAGGATCTTATAAATTGACTTTTGCAACACCAAATGGTTTTGTAACGACTTATCCAAATGAAGGTGGAGATGATGGAGCGGATTCAGATGTTGATCCTACGACTAACATGACTGACTTTGAAGAATTGGAAAGTGGAGAAACTAACTTGACTTATGATGCTGGATATTATGAGTTAGCAAAAATCGGAAACTTAGTTTTCGAAGATAAAAATGCTAACGGTATTCAAGATGCAGGTGAGCCAGGAATTGGAGGTGTAGCAATTCTTTTAACAGGAACAACTGGAAATGGAACAACAGTTTCATTAACGACAACTACTGATGGAAATGGAAATTACGATTTCGATAATTTAGTTCCAGGAGATTATAAATTGACTTTCACTTCACCAACAGATTTCAAAGCAACTTATGCTAATGAAGGTGGAGATGATACATTAGACTCAGATGCTGATCCAATTACAGGAATGACTGTTTTTGAAACATTGGAAAGTGGAGAAGATAATCCTACCTATGATGCAGGATTTTTCAAATCAGGAAAAATCGGAGATATGGTTTTCGTTGATAAAAATGGAAACGGAATCATGGATTTAGGGGAACCTGGAATTCCAAATGTAGAAGTAACGTTAACTGGAACAACTGGAAACGGAACAACGGTTACATTAACTACGACAACTGATGCAGATGGAAAATATATTTTCGATGACCTTGCACCAGGAACTTATAAATTGACTTTTGAAACACCAACAGGATTTGTAACGACTTATCCGAATGAAGGTGGAAATGATGCAGCAGATTCAGATGTTGATCCTACGACTAACATGACTGAGTTTGTAACAATCGAAAGTGGAGAAGAAAACAAAACATTAGATGCAGGATACTATGAGTTAGCAAAAATCGGAAACTTAGTTTTCGAAGATAAAAATGCTGACGGTATTCAAGATGTAGGTGAGCCAGGAATTGGAGGTGTAGAAGTTCTTTTAACAGGAACAACTGGAAACGGAACACCTGTTACCTTGACGACAACTACAGATGGAAATGGAAATTATGTTTTTGATAATTTAGTTCCAGGAGATTATAAATTGACATTCACTTCACCAACAGATTTCAAAGCAACATATGCTAATGAAGGTGGAGATGATACATTAGATTCAGATGCTGATCCAATTACAGGAATGACTGTTTTTGAAACATTGGAAAGTGGAGAAGATAATGATACATATGATGCAGGATTTTTCAAAACTGGAAAAATCGGAGACATGGTTTTCGTTGATACAAATGCTAACGGAATCATGGACTTAGGTGAAGCTGGAATTCCAAATGTTCAAGTAGTTTTAACAGGAACAACTGGAAATGGAACAACAGTTACATTAACTACAACAACTGATGCAGATGGGAAATATATTTTCGAAGACCTTGCACCAGGATCTTATAAGTTGACTTTTGCAACACCAAATGGTTTTGTAACGACTTATCCAAATGAAGGTGGAGATGATGGAGCGGATTCAGATGTTGATCCTACGACTAACATGACTGAGTTTGTAACGATCGAAAGTGGAGAAGAAAATAAAACATTGGACGCTGGATATTACGAGTATGCAAAAATTGGAAATTTTGTTTTCGAAGATAAAAATGCAAATGGTATTCAAGATGCAGGTGAGCCAGGAATTGGAGGTGTAGAAGTTCTTTTAACAGGAACAACTGGAAATGGAACAACAGTTTCATTGACAACAACTACAGATGGAAATGGAAATTACGATTTCGATAACTTGGTTCCAGGAGATTATAAATTGACATTCACTTCACCAACAGATTTCAAAGCAACTTATGCTAACGAAGGTGGAGATGATACATTAGATTCAGATGCTGATCCAATTTCAGGAATGACTGTTTTTGAAACATTGGAAAGTGGAGAAGATAATCCTACCTATGATGCAGGATTTTTCAAAACTGGAAAAATTGGAGACATGGTTTTCGTTGATAAAAATGCCAACGGAATCATGGACTTAGGTGAAGCTGGAATTGAAAATGTTGAAGTGACTTTAACAGGAACAACTGGAAACGGAACATCTGTTACTTTGACTACAACAACTGATGCAAATGGAAAATACATTTTTGATGACCTTGCACCAGGAACTTATAAATTGACTTTTAATACACCAACAGGGTTTGTAACAACTTATCCAAATGAAGGTGGAAATGATGCAGCAGATTCAGATGTTGATCCTACGACTAACATGACTGATTTTGTAACGATCGAAAGTGGAGAAGAAAATTTAACCTTAGATGCTGGTTACTATGAGCCTGCTAAGATCGGAGACATGGCATTCGTTGATGTTAATGCCAACGGAATTATGGAAGCTGGTGAGCCAGGTATTCAATTTGTAACTGTATTGTTAGAAGGATTTACAGGAAATAATACTCCAGTAACTTTGACTACACAAACGGATGCAAATGGAAAGTACTTGTTTGATAATTTAGTACCAGGTGTATACAAATTAACATTTACAGCTGATCCAGTTTATCAAACTACTAACCAAGATCTTGGTGGTGATGATGCATTGGATTCAGATATTGATCCGATCACAGGAATGACTGATTTTGAAGTATTAGAATCAGGCGAAACTAATTTGACTTATGACGCAGGTTATTATGTGTTTGGAAAAATTGGAGATTTCGTTTGGTTGGATTGTAATGAAGATGGAATGCAAAGTCCAGGAGAAGAAGGAATTGAAGGAGTAGTGGTAAGACTATTTGGAACAGATGGATTTGGAGCTGCTGTTCAAGCAACGACTACAACTGATGCTGATGGAAAATATGAATTTGACGGATTGATTCCAGGAGTATATTTGTTGACAATTGATTTACCAACAATTCCTACTGGTTACGCTTTCACTATAGCCAATCAAGGAGATGATGCTTTTGATTCTGACTTTGATGGTGGAGCTACTGGTGATATTACAATTACAAGTGGGTTGATCGTTACTGATATTGATGGTGGATTGAGAGATGATGAAGCACCAACTTTTGCAGGAGTACCTGTTGATACTACAGTTGAGTGTGATGCAATTCCTGCACCAGCAACTCCAATTGCAACTGATAATTTAGATACAGATGTTACGATCACTTTTGTAGAAACATCTACTCAATCAGGTAATACTGCTGATTGTCAAAACAATACATTTACAATAACTCGAACATGGACTGCAGAAGATAATTGTGGAAATGTTTCAACGGCTGTTCAAGTGATTACAGTTGAAGATACAACTGATCCAATTTTGGCTGATGTACCTGCTGATGTGACAGTTGAGTGTGATGCGATTCCTGCAATTGGAACTCCAACAGCAACTGATAATTGTGATGTGGATGCTGCAATTACTTTTAACGAAGTAAGAATAGATGGTAACTGCGAAGATAATTATACAATAGAAAGAACATGGACTGCAACTGATAATTGTGGAAATGATATTTCACAAACTCAAACTATTACTGTTCAAGATACTTCTGATCCAGAATTGATTGGAGTACCTGCAGATGTAGTTGTTGAGTGTGATTTAGTTCCAGCACCAGCAACACCAGCAGCAATTGATAATTGTGATGTTGATGTTGACATTACTTTTAACGAAGTTAGAACTGATGGAAACTGTACAGATAATTATACTTTAACTCGAACTTGGATTGCAACGGACAACTGTGGAAACACAGATACAAAAGTTCAAGTGATTACAGTTCAAGATACAACTGATCCAAACATTTATGATATTCCTGCAAATGTAACAGTTGAGTGTGATGCGATTCCTGCAGTAAGTGCTGCACCTTTCGCAAATGATAATTGTGATGATGATGTAACGATTACTTTTGCGGAAGTAAGAGTAGATGGTAATTGTGCAGATAATTATTCATTAGAAAGAACTTGGACAGCAACTGATAATTGTGGAAACAATGTTTCACAAACTCAAATTATTACAGTTCAAGATACAACTGATCCGATGTTAGCAGGAATTCCTGCTAATGAAACAGTTGAGTGTGATGCGATTCCAAATCCTGCGAATCCAACAGCAACTGATAATTGTGATGCAGATGTAACCATTGCTTACGAAGAAGTAAGAACTGATGGTAATTGTGCAGATAATTATACTTTAACTAGAACATGGACTGCGACAGACAACTGTGGAAATACAGATGTTCAGGTTCAAGTAATTACAGTTCAAGATACTACTGATCCAGAATTAATTGGAGTACCTGCGAATGTAACTGTTGAGTGTGATTTAGTTCCAACAGCAGCTACACCAGAAGCAATTGATAATTGTGATGATGATGTAACGATTGATTATGTAGAAGTTAGAACTGATGGAACTTGTGTTGATACTTACACTTTGACAAGAACATGGACAGCAACAGACAACTGTGGAAATACAGATGTACAAGTTCAAGTGATTCAAGTTCAAGATACGACTGATCCAAATATTTATGATATCCCTGCGAATGTAACTGTTGAATGTGATGCAGTTCCTGCACCAAGTACAGCACCATTTGCAAATGATAATTGTGATGATGATGTAACGATTACTTTTGCAGAAGTAAGAGTAGATGGTAACTGTGAAGACAATTATACATTAGAGAGAACTTGGACAGCAACAGATAATTGTGGAAACGATGTTTCTCAAACACAAATTATTACTGTTCAGGATACAACTAATCCTGAGTTGATTGGAGTACCTGCTGATGTAACAGTTGAGTGTGATTTAGTTCCAGCACCAGCAACACCAGCAGCAATTGATAATTGTGATGCAGATGTTGACATTGCTTTTAACGAAGTTAGAACTGATGGACAATGTGTTGATTCTTATACTTTAACTCGAACATGGATTGCAACGGACAACTGTGGAAATACAGATACAAAAGTTCAAGTAATCACAGTTCAAGATACAAGTGCTCCAACGATATATGATATTCCTGTGAATGTTACCGTTGAGTGTGATGCGATTCCTGCAGTAAGTACTGCACCTTTCGCCAATGATAATTGTGATGATGACGTGGCAATCACTTTTGCAGAAGTAAGAGTAGATGGAAATTGTGAAGACAATTATACATTAGAAAGAACTTGGACAGCAACTGATAATTGTGGTAACACAGATTCAGGAACTCAGATTATTACAGTTCAAGATACAACTGATCCAATTCTTGCAGGAGTACCTGCAAATGAAACAGTTGAGTGTGATGCAGTTCCTACAGCAGCAACTCCAACAGCAACTGATAATTGTGATGCAGATGTAACAATTGCTTACGAAGAAGTTAGAACTGATGGAACTTGTGATGATACTTATACTTTAACTAGAACATGGACTGCGACAGACAACTGTGGAAATACAGATGTACAAGTTCAAGTGATTCAAGTTCAAGATACAACTGATCCAATTTTAGCAGGAGTACCTGCTGATGAAACAGTTGAGTGTGATGCAGTTCCTGCAGCAGCAACTCCAACAGCAACTGATAATTGTGATGCAGATGTAACAATTGCATACGAAGAAGTTAGAACTGATGGAACCTGTGATGATACTTATACTTTGACTCGAACATGGACGGCAACTGATAATTGTGGAAATGAAGATGTTCAAGTTCAAGTGATTCAAGTTCAGGATACAACTAATCCAGAATTAATTGGAGTACCTGCGAATGTAACAGTTGAGTGTGATTTAGTTCCAACAGCAGCTACACCAGAAGCAAATGATAATTGTGATGATGATGTAACTATTGATTATGTAGAAGTTAGAACAGATGGCGTTTGTGTAGATACTTATACATTAACAAGAACATGGACAGCAACAGACAACTGTGGAAATACAGATGTTCAAGTTCAAGTGATTACAGTTCAAGATACTACTGATCCAAATATTTATGATATACCAGCAAATGTAACTGTTGAATGTGATGCAGTTCCTGCAGTAAGTACAGCACCATTTGCAAATGATAATTGTGATGATGATGTAGCGATTACTTTTGCAGAAGTAAGAATAGATGGTAACTGTGAAGACAATTACACATTAGAGAGAACATGGACAGCAACAGATAATTGTGGAAATGATGTTTCTCAAACACAAATTATTACTGTTCAAGATACGACTGATCCTGAGTTGATTGGAGTACCTGCGAATGTAACAGTTGAATGTGATTTAGTTCCAGCAGCAGCAACACCAGTAGCAATTGATAATTGTGATGCAGATGTTGACATTGCTTTTAACGAAATTAGAACTGATGGACAATGTGTTGATTCTTATACATTAACACGAACATGGATTGCAACGGACAACTGTGGAAACACAGATACAAAAGTTCAAGTAATCACAGTTCAAGATACAAGTGCTCCAACGATATATGACATTCCTGCGAATGTTACCGTTGAGTGTGATGCGATTCCTGCAGTAAGTACTGCACCTTTCGCAAATGATAATTGTGATGATGACGTGGCAATCACTTTTGCAGAAGTAAGAGTAGATGGAAATTGTGAAGACAATTATACTTTAGAAAGAACTTGGACAGCAACTGATAATTGTGGCAACACAGATTCAGGAACTCAAACTATTACAGTTCAAGATACAACTGATCCAATACTTGCAGGAGTTCCTGCAAATGAAACAGTTGAGTGTGATGCAGTTCCTGTAGCAGCAACTCCAACAGCAACTGATAATTGTGATGCAGATGTTACAATAGCTTACGAAGAAGTAAGAACAGATGGAGCATGTGAAGATACTTACACTTTAACAAGAACTTGGACTGCGACCGACAACTGTGGAAATACAGATGTACAAGTTCAAGTGATTCAAGTTCAAGATACAACTGATCCAATTTTAGCAGGAGTACCTGCAGATGTAACCGTTGAGTGTGATGCAGTTCCTGCAGCAGCAACTCCAACTGCAACTGACAATTGTGATGTAGATGTAAACATTGCTTTTGAAGTGGAAATTATTCCAGGAACATGTCCTGATAGTTATACGATGATTAGAACATGGACAGCTACAGACAACTGTGGAAATGAAAATGTTCAAATTCAAAACATCACCGTTCAAGATACAACTGATCCAACTTTGATTGGTGTACCTGCGAATGTAACCGTTGAATGTGATGCAGTTCCTGCTGTGGCAAATCCAACTGCAGAAGATAATTGTGATCCAAATCCAATCGTAACTTTTAACGAAGTGAGAATAGATGGAGCATGTGTTGATACTTATGTTTTGGAAAGAACATGGACAGCAACTGATGCTTGTGGAAATGATTATTCAGAAACTCAAATCATTACAGTTCAAGATACAACTGATCCTACTTTACAAGGTGTACCTGGAAATGTAACAGTTGAATGTGATGCAGTACCTGCACCAGCACAACCAACTGCTATTGATAATTGTGATGTAGATGTTGACTTAGCTTATGCTGAAGTTAGAACGGATGGTTCTTGTGATGACAATTATACTTTAACTCGAACTTGGATTGCAACTGATAATTGTGGAAATGAAACGACGCAAGTTCAAGTAATCACAGTTCAGGATACAACTGATCCAGCGCTTCAAGGAGTGCCTGCAAATACGACAGTTGAATGTGACGCGATTCCTTTACCAGCTTCGCCAACGGCAACTGACAATTGTGATACTGATGTTGATATTTCATTTTTGGAAAATATTACACCAGGATCTTGTACTGATAATTATACTATTATAAGAGTTTGGATTGCAACTGATAATTGTGGCAACACAACAGAAGGAGTTCAAATCATCACAGTTGAAGATACAACTGATCCAGTTCTTTCAGGTGTACCTGCAAATGAAACTGTTGAGTGTGATGCAGTACCTGCACCAGCACAACCAACAGCAACTGATAATTGTGATACTGATGTTGATGTTTCTTTTGAAGAAGTAAGAACAGACGGAACTTGTCTTGACACTTATACTTTAACTCGAACTTGGACTGCGACAGATAATTGTGGAAACACAGATGTTCAAGTTCAAGTAATTCAAGTTCAAGATACAACTGACCCAATTATGGTTGCTGTACCTGCTGATGAAACAGTTGAATGTGATGCAGTACCTGCACCAGCACAACCAACCGCAACTGATAATTGTGATGTAGATGTTAATATTACTTTTGAAGAAGTAAGAACGGACGGAACTTGTCCTGACACTTATACTTTAACACGAACTTGGACTGCTACGGATAATTGTGGAAACACAGATATTCAAGTTCAAGTAATTGAAGTTCAAGATACAACTGATCCAGTTTTAGTAGGAGTACCTGCTGATGCAATAATTGATTGTAATAATATTCCAGCACCAGCACAACCAACCGCAACTGATAATTGTGATGTTGATGTTGCGATTTCTTTTGATGAAAATATTACTGACGGAAGTTGTGCAGATAATTACACGATTACTCGAACTTGGACAGCAACTGATAATTGTGGAAATTCAGTTTCACAAACTCAGACTTTGACTGTTCAAGATATCGTAGATCCAACTATCTCAGGAGTACCTGCTGATGTAACAGTTGAATGTGATGCAGTACCTGCACCAGCACAACCAGTTGCAACAGATAATTGTGATGCAGATGTTGATTTGGATTTCACAGAAGTTCAAACTGATGGAAACTGTTTAGATAATTATACATTGACTCGAACTTGGATTGCAACTGATAATTGTGGAAACACAACGACAGAAATTCAAGTGATTACTGTTCAGGATACAACTGATCCAATTCTATCAGGAGTACCTACTGATGTAACAGTTGAGTGTGATGCAGTTCCTGCACCAGCAACTCCAACTGCAGTTGACAATTGTGATGCAGATGTTATTATTGTATTTGCGGAAGTGCAAATTGATGGAGACTGTACTGACAATTATACTTTAGAAAGAACATGGACTGCAACTGATAATTGTGGAAACACAGATGTTCAAGTGCAAATCATAACAGTTCAAGATACTACCAATCCAACCCTTTCAGGAGTACCTGGAACGGTAACAGTTGAGTGTGATGCGATTCCTTTACCATTAGTAATTGGAGTAGATATTACAGCAACGGATAATTGTGATACAGATGTAAGTATCGTGTTACAAGAAGAGATTTTCGCTGGATCATGTTCTGATAATTATACGATTGTAAGAACTTATACTGCAACAGATAATTGTGAAAATACAGATGTGAAAATTCAAATCATCACAGTTGAAGATACAACGCCTCCAACAATCACAGGAGTACCTGCTGATTTGATTGCTGAGTGTGATGAAGTACCTGCTGCACCAGCGGCTGGAACAATCATCGTTTCTGACAATTGTGATACAGATGTTGCAGCGACATTTAGTGAAATAATCCAACCAGGAGGATGTGCTGATTCTTATACGATCAAACGTATTTGGACAGCAACAGATAACTGTGGAAATATTACGGTAGCTACTCAAAATATTACGGTTTCAGATGTAACTCCTCCAACCTTGAGTGGAGTTCCTGCTGATACTCAAGTAGATTGTAATAGTGTTCCTGCTGCTCCGACTCCAGGATCTGTAACGGCTACTGATAATTGTGATGTAAATGTTTACATTCAATACTTTGAAGAGTTGATTGATGGAGCTTGTGAAGATTCTTATGTTTTAAAAAGAACATGGACGGCTACTGATAATTGTGGAAATGAAACACAAGCAACTCAAGTCATTACGGTAGGAGATGCAACTGGACCAGTCTTAGTAGGAGTACCTGCTGACCTTGAAGTTGAATGTAACGACATTCCTGCTCCAGCAAATCCAACTGCAACAGATGATTGTGATACGGATGTAGATATTAGTTTTGTAGAGACAACAACTCCAGGGTCATGTGAGAATTCTTACATCTTAACTCGAACTTGGGTTGCAACGGATAACTGTGGAAATGAAACAGTTGGTATCCAGAACATTACAATTCAAGATACACAATCACCAATCTTAGCTGGAATTCCTACGGATACTTCAGCAGATTGTAATAGTGTTCCTGCGCCTCCGGCAAATGTAACCGCTACTGATAATTGTGATACTAATGTAACGATTGATTTCACAGAAACATCTGCTCCAGGAGCATGTGCTAATGCAACAATCATTACTCGAACATGGACAGCAACTGATGCATGTGGAAATTCAATTTCTGCTTCGCAAACGATTTCTGTAGGAGATGCAAGTGCACCAGTTTTAGTAGATGTACCAACAAATATTACCGTTGAATGTAATGCAGTTCCAGCAATTGCAACTAACATTACTGCGACAGATAATTGTGATACTAATCCTTTAGTTTCATTTGATGAAACAACTACACCTGGAGTTTGTACTGATTCTTATACTTTGACTCGAACTTGGACAGCAACTGACGCATGTGGAAATGAATCGTCTGAAAGTCAAATCATTACTGTTCAAGATACGCAAGATCCAACTATCGCAGGAGTTCCTGCTGATGTAACAATTGATTGTAATAGTGTACCAGCACCAGCAACACCAATCGCAAATGATAATTGTGATACAGATGTTGATGTTGATTTTGCTGAAACATCAGTTGCAGATGGTTGTGGATTTATTATCACTCGAACATGGACTGCGATAGATAATTGTGGTAACACAGCTTCTGCTACTCAGACGTTAACAGTAACTTCTGATGCACCTGTTTTATCAAGTCTACCAACAGACATTACTGTAGAGTGTGATAACATTCCATTGGCAGCAACAGTAACTGCATCATCTGATTGTTTACCAACTATACAAGTTGATTTCTCTGAAACGATCATTGATGGAGCTTGTGCAAATGGATACACAATCGAAAGAACATGGATTACGAATGCAGGATGTGGAACAGCAGTTTCTCATACTCAAACAATTACAGTTGAAGATACGACTGATCCTACTTTGATCGATGTACCTTCTAATGTAACAGTTGAGTGTAATGCTGTTCCTCAAATAGCAACTAATATTACTGCGACAGATAATTGTGATACAAACCCACTAGTTTCATTTGGAGAAATTTTAACTCCAGGAGCTTGTGAAAATTCTTACACATTAACTCGAACATGGACAGCAACTGATGCATGTGGAAATGAGATTTCACAATCTCAAATCATCACAGTTGAAGATACACAAGACCCAATTCTTGCAGGAATTCCTGCAGATGTAACGGTTGATTGTAATCTAGTTCCAGCA
>CALJOK010000020.1 GCA_937981555.1 uncultured Saprospiraceae bacterium | reverse complement strand
AAAACTACCAACTCCATCAAATTTCCCAAAAAAAAATAATTTATCCTTCCAGAATAATTAAGAAGCATACCGTCCCCTTATTTATTTTCCCAAAATAATTAAGAAGCAACTCATTCCCTTATTTATTTTCCCAAAACAATTAAGAAGCAACCTATCCCCTTATTTATTTTTTCAAAACAATTAAGAAGCAACCCATCCCCTTATTTATTTTCCCAAAACAATTAAGAAGCAACCTATCCCCTTATTTATTTTCCCAAAACAATTAAGAAGTAATACATCCCCTTATTTATTTTTTTAAAACAATTAAGAAGCAACCCATCCCCTTATTTATTTTTTTAAAATAATTAATAGGAATCCCCCACCCTATATTATTATTATTTTAAAAAATATTTATTTTCCTATATCAATATAGTTATTGCAAGGAAATTGGAATAATTATTGCATATAAAAAATCATAATATGAGTGTTTTAAAAGCTAACACTCTTGTTTTCTTTTTTGGCAATATTCCTTAATTCTCTAAATAATTAAATTATGATAGACAACTATCAAGAATATAACCTAAGGTTAGGTTATAAAAAGGTTTATGATAAAACTTTTGTGCCATTGTGCCAAGGCGTAGTCGCTAGTCTCACCGACAATCCCAACTTTCCTAACATTGCTCCAATACTGACAGAATTGACTACTGCCGTCAATGAGTATCTAGCAGCAATTCCAACTAAGCTCGACAAGAGTACAGCTAAAATTACAATCAAGGACAACAAGCGAACAATAGTGAAATTTTGGATGCAAAAAGCAGGGTTTTATGTCTTGCTTGAGTCAGATAATATTTTGACTAAATTGGAATCATCAGGATTTGAGATTATGAAAGTTGCTGGAGGTTCTGCTCCCGTCGAACTTCCGATGCCAGTCATTCTTTCGATGAGCGCCAATGGTACTCCTCGTCAACTTATCGTAAGATGCAAAGTGGCAAAAGCCGCTAAATTGTATGATGTGCGAACATCTATCGATAAGGTGAATTGGACAACGACTACCAATTATACTTCTAAAGTTATCGTCAATAACATGACACCAGAGGTAACTATATATGTACAGTTACGATACCGTAATGCCGACCATGAGACTCCTTGGTCTGCAACGATAGAAACACGAATATTTGATTCAGCGATTGCTTTACCAATTGCTAATTAATATCATTTCGTTTTTAAATTCAAAATTGCCAAATAGAAAACAATCAATAAACAATACTTAAGAAAACAACAGACCTCTTTCGCTTTTAGGCGGAAGGGGTTTTTGTTTGTTGACTTCTTTTTTTATTTTCACCATATAAGCAGATAGCACACCCCGCAATTGACCTATGTTCTCTATGTGCCTATGTGGTAAAAAAAACGCTATTACTAATATAAATCACCACATAGGCACCTACAAAGCATAGTTTAAGTTTATAGAAAAACCCCGTATCAAAAAAATACTTTACCGACCGAGTGCCGAACTCATCAATCTTGATTTATTTAACCTATTATTATTACCTTTAATCGTTATCTCAAGCGTACGAGTTTCTATAATTAAAAGCACCAGTCTAAAAAAACATGCATCACAAGAAAAGGAAAAAAGAGATTCAAAGGGTAAAAACTGAAAGTTCAAATCATTATCAAAAAACATTAATTTTTGGGACATTACTTTCTGTGTTCTTTATGGCCATGTCCTTCAACGATATTTCCAATGATAGCTATATAGATGCGATTGGGTTAATAACATTTTTAGGGTTTTCAGTATTTGGATTAGTCTGCCTAAACTATTTATTTAATCAAACTAAAATCACCATTTCTAAAAAAAGAATTACCAAGGAAAATAGATTTAAAAAGAAAACCTACCAAAACATCCAAGGATATAAAGAAGGATCTTATAGTGGAAAATATCAATATGTAAAAAAGCTAATATTTAAAACCAAAAAAGGTTTCCTCGTTATTGATTCCAGTTCGTATCCCAATTATTATGAAGTACTCGGTTTTGTAAATGAAAATTATCAGCGATTAAATGACGATAATTTTAAACGATATGATTTTCAACAAACCTTATTTATCAGAATATTCTTTCTCTTTGTCTCCTTACTTTTTTTAGGGATTTTTACCAATAGACAATTAGAAAATATTGACCACTTGGAAAATGATTTGCAATCAACTCAAATCACTCTTTTAGCCAATCCAAAAACTGAAAGAGGTAAAGGACGACATAAGAATAAGCATATTCGAATACTGACAAAAGAATATCCGGAGTTTGAATTTAGAATTGCAGGAGATCAATATGATGCAACTAACCAATCAATCTTAAGAAAACTAAGGAAAGGCGAAAAAATTGAAATAGGTGTAAAAAAATATATTTTAGAAACCAAGTTATTACAAACAAAGGAGCCTTCGTTTTGGACAAAATATTTCCATTGGAAAAAGATTAATATTTATCAATTGAATCATAACAACAAAAATTACATCAGTCTGATCAGAATAAAAATGCTAAGGAATTCTGAAAAATTTTGGAGTTGGATTTTCTTAATCATGGGATTATTTTCTGTCTTCCTGATATTTGGTGATTATTCAAAATAAGTTTAAACCCCAATTTTCTAAAATAATTAAATCTAACCACTTACTTTTGGAACTCAACAAAATAATTTATGGTTATAACCAATATGATAACTAATTCTAAATATTACGCTCTGCTATGACGCATACTTTCTTTTTGGATATGATACAAACGCTTCGAGCCAAGGAAGAAATTATTTTATATAAAAATATTTTATCCATAAGTGCGCTAGAAAAAGAAAACATAATTCTTTTTCTAGAAGATGAGTATCAAACTGAAGCATTAGACTTTCCATTTACTCCACCAGCTTTTGATTCAGCAGCAGCACTTTGGGCTGCGGAGACTGTTTATTATGCGAGTCAATTTATTTTGTTTAGAGAAAATGATGAGACAAAAATGGAAGACTATTTTCCATCATTCCAATTTGATGTTACGCCAGCTACGATATTATCCGTTGATCTTTGTTTTAGATTTCTTCCTGATATGCTACGGCAGTTGTCGCTGATCGACGCTGAAGATTCGCTTATTGTTATTTTAGAAAAGTATTTAAAAACATGGCATTTTTCAGGGATCAATTATACGTTAGATTTTAAGGAAATAGAGCTAGAAGTTATTTTTTCAAATCCTTGTTTGCAACAACTTTATCTCAACCGAATTACCACACATAAAAATATTCCACTAGCAAAACTGCCAAAAATAAATCAATTGCTAAAAGCTAATTTTGGAATTTTTGAAGAAACGTTTTGGCCAAATTTTAAAACACTAAATGTAAATGACTAATACTAATATTGAAAAACTTAATCAAGTCTTAAATCATATCAAATCTTCTTTTGTCGGAAAAGATGAAGTCATTGACTTGCTAGGGATTTGTTTAATTGCCAAAGAAAATGCCTTTCTGTTAGGTCCTCCAGGAACTGCAAAAAGTGCGATCATTCGATCATTGTCTCAAAGTATTCAAGAAGGAAAAAACTTCGAATATCTGTTAACCAGATTTACGGAGCCTAATGAAATCTTTGGGCCATTTGATATTCGAAAATTAAAAGAGGGAGAATTAAAAACCAATACCGAAGGAATGCTTCCCGAAGCATCTATGGTTTTTTTGGATGAAATCTTTAATGCCAATAGTGCGATTCTAAATAGTCTTTTGATGGCATTGAACGAACGAACTTTTCGGAGAGGAAGAGAAACCAAAAAAATTCCTGCTTTGATGTTTGTCGGTGCGAGTAATCTTTTGCCCGAAGATGAATCCTTAAATGCTTTGCTTGATAGGTTTCTGGTAAGAGTACGGTGTGATTATGTTAATCCTGATTTATTGGAAGATGTTTTGTTGGCAGGTCGGAAATTAGAAAATCAAGATAGCACGGAGCGTCCTATGATTTTCCCAAAAGAAATTATTGCCATCCAACAAGAAACTCGAACGGTTGATTTAGCTCCTATTCGAAAACCATATGTTGACTTAATTCATAATTTAAGAAATACTGGCGTAAAGGTTTCTGATAGACGTGCCGTAAAAATTCAAAACTTGATAGCGGCAAGTGCGATTATGTGTAATCGAAAATCAGCGATCTTGTCAGACCTTTGGGTCTTAAAATATATTTGGGATACAGAGGAACAAATTGAAATCTTAGCAGGAGTCATCGATTCTATTATCGAAAAAGAGGAACAACCTGATGCACATCCTCAAGCACTATTTAATAAAATCCCCAAGGCGGAAGAATTAATGAAAGAGGTTAATTTGCTAAAAGCTAAATGGGAAAATGAAACACTCTCATTTGAAGAGCAAAATGTAATTAAGGATAAACTTCGATATGTGCAGACTCGGGCGAGTTGGATAAAAAACCAAGAACACAAACAACATTTGACCACAGAAATTGAAACGTTATGGCACAAGATTCTTCAAGCAGTATAGCCTACTTTTTATTGATGGATAAAATCAATCAAGAGGATCTTGCTCCGCTAAGAAAATGGAGTAATCTAAAAGTAGCTTTTGATAAAGATCAAATTTGGATCACCAATTTTGAGCATCATCAGATCGAATCGATAGAAGTAAAAAGTGTTCCGTACAAAACTATTTTTTATCGAAAAGAATCTAAGTTGTTTTTACTCAATAGTTTATTGCCAGATCGAAATGAACCAAGTTGTTTGTGGACACCAATCGAAAGAGCCTTTCCTTTGGAAATCAAAAATGCGAACTTCAACTATTTTGGAATTGAAGAAAAGGTGGCGATAAAATTAGTTCAGGAGGAAGTGGAAAGAGCAGCGGAAGTTTTATTGACTGATATTTCCACTTTGGAAAATTACTTAAATACAGCTCCTGCCATTAGATTAAAAAATTTAACTTGGGTAGTTATCGGAACTTCGGAAGTATTGATTTTTGGAAAACCGCTTTTACCGATTAGTGGAACTGTTTTTTGGAAAAACCAAGAAGCGATCATTCCAGTAGGATATAATTTTGAGCTTGCTATAATAAGTGAAACGATCAACAAAAAAATTAATACAACTAAAAGTGCTTGGGTCATTTGGTTTAAAAATGCGACTTACTTTGCTTTAGAAAAAAGTCAGCTGATGCCACTCACTTTAAGTTCTTTTAGAAAAACTAAACAAAAATTAGTCTAATAAAAATGTCTATTGAATATTACCAATCTTATCATAATTATTTTTGGGAATGGGAAGATGCTGCGGAAGTGATCAGTATTCCAAATGGAAATACGATTGCTTATCGGATGGTTATTTTAAACATTGTCAAAGAATTAGCTCCTCAAGGACTTCCTCCTTTTGGTGCATTGATTTTGTCTTTGATTGCATTGAATCCGAATGGGGATAAAGATATTGAGATGGTAAAAAATATTATAGCTCATAGGTTTAGTAAATCTCAACCTCAATTTTCAGCAGATGAGAATTTACATGGTTCATTTGATTTCCTAAAAAGACTTCAAAAGATTGATAAAAAATATAAATCGGGTAAGAACAAAATAATTTTACTGAAAGCAATTTTTTTTGATTGCCATAATATTTTGAGCCTTAGAGATTCTTATAAAATTGCAGCATTATATATCGACAGCTCACAAGCATTTTTAGAAAAAAAAGAATTTGCGGTAGTTCCTCCTGGGTTTCGCAAAACCATAAAAACGCTAGGAATCATCAATCAAAAATTCCCAACGGTAGAATCCATTATTGAAAAAATGGTTGACCTTCCCGTGCAGGAAGATCCGATCATTTTAGAGGAACCAAATAAATCAGAAGATCTAATTGAAAATCTTTCTAATGATCCAAGGACTTTTAAAGTAGGTGCGTTGGTCAAACAAATTTGGTCAGGATTAAATTTACCTTTTCATAAAAACTCCCCTAGCCAAATGCCAATTGGAGGTGTATCTGATTTGACGAACAAAGGAAACTTTGATCAACTTTTGATTTCAGAATATGCGAATGATGATTTGACTTTTTTGTCAAGGCTAGCGAATAATGAGGCGTTGTTTTTAAATCGAGAGTCTCCCCCATCTTCGAATGATTTAAAGCGAATCATTTTGATTGATGTTTCTATGCGAAATTGGGGAACACCAAAAACGGTTGCGTATGCGACAATGCTCGCGATTGCAAAACATCCAAAGTCTGATTTTGAATGTGAAGTCTTTGCTATTGGAGATACTGTTCAGTCAATCCAATTTGAATCAGTTCATGATTTAATTCATGGATTACAAAAAGTGGAAGCGACTTTAAATTCAGCCAAAGGAATCGAGGAATATTTTAGCTTATTTCCTTCCAATAAAAATCGAGAAGTCTTTTTGATTACTGAAAAATCAGTTCCATTACAAAATGAAATGTCCAAAGCATTATCAGATTATGGCGAGCAAATTAATTATTTGATCTTCAATGATTCAACTGGTCAAATCGATATTTATAAAAAACTAAAAAGAAGTAAGAAGCATATTCAACATTTAGAAATTCCTTTGCGCAGACTTTGGGAGAAAAAACCTAAAAGGAAAATAGTTGCTCGCGTTAGAGAAAAACATAACTTCTACCCTATTTTGATTAAACCTCCACAGGAAAGTAGAGGTATCATAAAAACCGAAAACGGGGAAATTTTTCTAATTACAAAAGATAGAACCTTGCTTCGATATTTTGATAAAAATAAAGGCAAAGGTTCCAAAGGTTGGGAAATTGTTCATGAGAATTTAAAAATTTCTAGTACAGACTTTGAAGTCGGTGTCATGCATAACGGGGAATATATTCTCTTAACTTTTAATCCTCAAAATAGAGAAGTTCGGATCATCAACCTTACTACTAAAAAGGAAAAGAAGTTTTATTTTGACAGTTGGAGAAAGCTTCCAAGAAGGAGTTTTGTTTTTAAGGATCATTCCTTTTATCATGTTGGTTTTAATTACGATAATCCAACCTGGAAAATTGACATAGAGGGAAATATAGTGAAACTTGATTTTGATAAGTCATACAGAACTATGTATGATAAAAAATTAAAAGAGGATCTTGAGAATCAAACTAAGGTTCATTTTTATCATAATCTTTTAAAGAAATTAAAATCGGTAGGCATTAGTGAGGATGGTCGATTAATATTTAATAAGCATGAGCTTGTGGTAAATTCGGGATTTCATATTAAGTTAGAACATAACTCAACAGTTAAACATGTTGCAACTGCGAAAATGATTGATGATAATTATTTTCAATTTCCAGATGGTAGTACCGTTGAATTAATCAATCCAGGGTTGTTTATTTTAAAGAGTAGTGACGAAGCAAATTATCCGTTTTATTTTCCGTCCGTTTTAAATATGTCGAGTGGAATTGCTAATCAAAAATGTTTTGCTGGAAATGAATATTTTAGAAGTCAACCACTTTATGAAATTAATTTAAAAGATGGTGGTGAAAAATCAAAATTGGAAGTGGTCAAAACTATTAAAACAATTACTGGATTTGGTCTGAAAGAATGTAAAAAGATAGCAGATGAAACGCCACATAATTTACAAACTTTCTTTACTTCAAAAAAAGCTAGTCTGAATCGATATGCATTAATGGATAATGGAGCGGATGTCGAAATAATTGAAACTAATCCAGCTTTCAAGAGACAAGATGAAATACCTGTTCAAAATTTCTTTTCAGAATATGTAAAACCTTTTATCCAAACGATTTTAAATAATGGAACTTAAACTTAAACCTTCCAAGGTTAATGTCTACCCTACTCGAAGTTTTCTCATTAGAAATACTTCGGCAAAAGAATGGGTTTTGGAATTGCAACGATTAAAATTTTCTTTGCAAGAAGTTCAAGTATTTCCTATTCCTGATACTACCGCAAACTCGATTTGGGGTTGCTTTGTAATTTCTAATCAAAATCTAAAGAGTAATGAAGTTGGAAAAAATCAACTTTGCCAAACCGTATTTTCTAACTTTTTTATCGCAGAAAAATCAACGCTGCTTCCGAACATAAATGATTCAGATAAAGCGCTTTTATTTGCTGAAGGAATTTATATTTTCCATCCAGAATTTGGAATAGTCAAGTTAGAAGAGCAAGTGGATTTTGAAAAATTGACTTTAACTCCAATTGAAAACCCGATTGAAATTAGTCGACCAGAAGCATCTGTTTTTCATCCAAAAGGAATTTCAAGTTTTTATATCAAGCCAGAAAGTGAGGAAGAAGTTTTGGAAAACTTGGAAAAGAACACCGTTCCTAAAAGAGAAAAATTACCCAATCAGCCCTTAAACTTTTTTGAAAAAGGAAGACTCGCTTTTTATAAAAATTTCTTTTCAACAAAGAAAGAAGGAGAAGAATTGACTGGTTCTGAGAAAACAGCATTTGGAGAAAAAGTGGATTCCTTTTTAAATTCTTTTTCTGGAGAAAAAAATAACACCATTGAAGATTGGCAAGAGGATTACGAAAACTTAGAAGAAAGAAATCAAAAGCAACTGGATAAATTATTAAAAATGCTAGATGAGAATCCAGAAGAAGCCTTAAAATATGCGATTCCTCTTGATCCAAATAATTCATCAAGAGGTGGTTCTCAGGGTTCCTTTACCTGGAATAAACGATGGGGAGACTTATCTGTTTTTGGAACTGGAAATTGGTCTGGAGGCGGAGGCGGTGGAAGTATCGATATGGGGGATAGTTATTTTCAATTGGAGGAACAATATCGAAAAACAGCTTTGGCGTTGATCGCAAAAAAGGAATATGAGAAAGCAGCTTTCGTATATTTAAAGTTGCTTAAAAACCCTTATCAAGCTGCACAAACTTTAGAAAATGGAAAGTTATATAAGCAAGCTGCTGCTATTTATTTGAAGCATGTAAATAATAAAGTTAAAGCAGCGGAATGTTATGAAAAAGGAAACATGACCTATAAAGCAATTGAACTGTATGAAGAAATAGAAAATTTTTCTAAGGTTGGAGATTTATATTTGACGCTTAAAAAAAGAGCATTAGCGAATCAATATTTTACAAAGACTGCAGAGAAGTTGATGAGTAAAAATCAATATTTAAATGCTGCCACAGTTTTCCAAAATAAAATTGAAGATCTAGATGGCGCACAAAATATTTTATTAGAAGGTTGGGAGAAAAATTTTGAAAGCTACCATTGTTTAATAAAATACTATGACAATATTTCAGATTCAAAGGTTTTAAAAAATCAATATGATTATATTTATCATCAAAAATTATCTGAACCAAATAAAATGAATTTCCTTCGAGTGATTCAACATGAATTTAAAACCAAGAGAGATTTGCAAGAACATTTGAAAAATATTGGATATGAACTAATTGCTCAAGCTGCTGCTAAACAACCTCGAATTGTTGAGGAGTTAAAAAAATTCAATAGGGATGATCATGAAATTATTAAAGATATTTCGAGATTTAAAAATGGTTGAATCATACCTTCAACCTAATTCTATTTTATTGGAAGTTGACAAAGAATAAAATTATAAATCGTACTTAAACAAAAAATTGATATGAAAAAAACATTACTCCTTCTGCTTACCATTGCTTATCTTAATATTCATGCACAAGTAGAAATCGTAACCGATGTTAGTTGGCCATTAGGTATTGTAGAAAGCAATAATTTTCTATATATCGTAGAAGCTGATGACAATGAAATTTCGAAAATAGATTTATCATCTGCCAACCCCACTCCAATTACAGTTGTAAATGGTTTAGACAGACCTAACCATTTAGTAGTAAAGGATAATTTTATTTACTTCACGGAATATAACGGAGGAACGATTTCTAAAATTGATATTACTCAAAGTAATCCAACTCCAATCGTCGTAATTTCAGGAGTTCAAACCCCAGAGGATCTTGTCATATCTGGCAATGATCTTTACTTTACAGAATATAACCAAGGGACGATTTCTAAAATTGATATTACTCAAAGTAATCCAACTCCAACCATTATACTTTCTGGATTACTTACCCCTTATGGTTTAGAAATCAATGGCGATGATTTATATTTCTCTGAATATTTGGGGAATAGTATTTCTAAAATTGATTTAACTAGTGCAACACCAATCATTACTGATGTGATCTCTGGATTACAAGGACCATTAGGCGGTCTGGTAATTATAGATACTGTTTTATATTTTATTGAAGTAACCAGTAATGAAATTGCCCAATTAGATATTAACTCTCCGTCACCTAGTGTGACACTTATCGACGATGGTTATCATGCAGGTGACTTCGCATTTGTAGGAAATGATATGTATGTTTCTGATGTACAAAATGGTTTAATTCTAAAATATGCTGACCAGATCGTTTCAACTGTTGCGCTAGAAATCCCAAGTGTTTCCATTTTCCCAAACCCTTCAAGTGATTTTGTTATCATTAAAGGAATTACCGAACAATCCAATTGCAGTATATACAACCTGTTAGGAATGAAAATACAAGAAGTAGTCATATCAAATAATTACACCTTAGATATTTCTTCTTTTGAATCGGGAAGTTACTTCTTTGTTTTTGATGATAAATGGACAAAGAAAATTATTAAAAATTAATTCTCGTTTTAATGATTGAACTACTCCGCAGCAATCTGACGGAGATTCCTAATACACTATTGTAAACCAATACTATTAATTTCACCACAGGTTACACAGATTTTCACAAATGCAAAGAGTGTAATCTAATCTGTGGTAAAATTAATAATATCGGGATTAGGATTTTTTTACTCCTCTGCCGCCGATCCAGTTTTTTTGCAAAAAGCTATTATATCCATTTTTAATTACTGAATAAACCTAGGCGCACAATGGTAATCATGATGCGATTATTAAAAATCATGTTGCACTTGATTAGCCTATCTATCATTTTTAAATTCTAACTCCGAAAATAAAAGGGAAGTCCTTATCTTTCAGCCATAAAACCTAAGACATAAGTAACAAGTGTTACTTATCAATGGCAATCGTACAAAATGAAAAAATTATTTTCAATCCAACTCTTCTTTATTTTCCTCTTAACCAATATTGGATTTTCACAAAATAAGTTTGATCTAATCAAATTTATCCCTATCAAAGAAGGTCTTCCAAAGAGAGGAGTGAACTCCATATTAGAAGATAAAAATGGATTTATGTGGTTCGGTTTGGATGGAGCAGGACTCTTCCGATTTGATGGAAGTAATTACAAACAATTCATACATAAAAATGGAGACTCTACTTCTATTAATGGAAATTTCGTTTTGTCCAATTTCATTGATAGTGAAAATCGAATGTGGGTAGGTACTAATTTTGGATTGAATCTATATAACGAAGAGCTTGGTACATTTAAGCAGTTTGATGAAATTAATAAATTAAACTCAACTGGAGAATTAAGAATTAGAGCTATTCTTCAATTAGATGAAGACCACTTATTATTAGGAACCAATGACTACGGAGTAATAAAATTTAATCTAAAAACTTATAAAGCCGATCTCGTTTCGTTTAAAACATTTCCCAAAAGAAATATTGATGTAAGGTGTCTAGCTAGTTATTCTGGAAAAATATACGCTATGACTACTAAGGGCTTGGTGGTATATGATGATGAAGAAGAGCTATTTGAGATGGCAGCATTTTCGACAAAAGAAGGAATGCAAACTATTCCATATTCAACCGAATCCTTTGCTATTGATGAAGCAAATAATCTGTGGTTAGGAACAGCAAGGAAAGGTTTATTCAAAGTATCTTCTCAAGATAACATTTACAACATACAGCAATTTTCATTTACCAAAAAAAGAATATTATCTCTGGTCGCCCTTAAAGGAAACCATTTATTTTGTAGTTCAGAAAATGATGGGTTGTTTTTCGTGCTAGAGGATTATGAAAAAGAAGATCAATATAATTTCAAGAAAATTAGTTCTAATGTTTTAAATAGTAACTCTATCTGGACTTTATATATCGATTCCAAGGATAGAGTTTGGACAGGTACCTTTAATAAAGGGGTAAGTGTTTATGATAAATTACATACAAAATTTAATGATATAGCAAATCTTCCAAATAATAATTCTTTACAAAGTAGAGCAGTTTCTGGGATTATGGAGGATGAACTTGGAAATATTTGGATAGGAATAGATGGAGCAGGAATTGATATTTTCAATCCCATAACAAGACAATTACAAACTATAAATACTGTTGATAAATCTGAATATACAGGATTGACCAGTAATGATGTCACTAATATTTTTATGGATAGCCATGGAAACATTTGGGTAAGTACTTGGGGAGCGGGAATGTACTTTCTAAAAAAAGGTACCAAACGATTTATCAATTATACCAAAGAAAATACAAAAGGAAACCTTACTTCCAATCGATCATATGGTTTTTCTGAAGATTCTAGTGGGCGAATTTGGATAGCAACTTTCGATAGTGGTTTAATTTACTTCGAACCCAAAAAGAATTCTTTTTTTCATTGTAATACCAAAGAATTTAAGGATAACAGATTACTGGATACCCAAATTCGTTCAGTAAAAGTAGATGAGGAGGATAATATTTGGCTGGGAAGTACGACTGGTTTATTTAAAGCAACATTTGAATTTGATAAATTGGGCAATCCTTCCTTTGATTTAAAATCATTCAAAAAGGAAATGCTAGAAATAAGTAATAATCATGCAAGTACCAATAGTATCAGTAGCATATTCCTGACAAAAAATAAAAATATTTTGGTTGGTACGGAAGGTGCTGGACTTTTTATTCTTGATCCCAAGGATGGATTTAGACATTATGATAATACGGATTTTTTTGAAGAGACGATTGGAGCAATAGTAGAAGGTGCTGATAATTCAATATGGGCAAGTGGCTCTAGAGGAATTGTCAACCTTGAATTAGACTCTGACACCGTAGTCATCTACAATAAAGATGATGGATTTTTAAGCAACTACTTTTTTGTTAATTCTGTTTGTTCTGCCTCGGATGGGACCATTTATTATGGCAACGATTTAGGGCTGAACTATTTTAATCCAGAAACCATAAAATTTAACACCGATCCTCCAAAATTACATTTCACCAGTTTTAAAATTTTTAATAAAGAAATTACACCGCATCAAAAAGATTCTCCCCTTTCAAAGGTCATTTCTAAAACATCAACAATTTCCTTAAATCATGACCAAAGTGTTTTTACCATACATTATATAGGAATCAATTTTACTCGTCCCGAAAAAAATCAATATGCATATCAATTAGAAGGAGTTGATCCTGATTGGCGATACGTGGGCAATGAACAAAAAGCAACCTACACTAATTTAAAAACAGGTACCTACAACTTTAAAGTAAAGGCAACCAACAATGATGGATTGTGGACAGAAGAATCTTTAGAGTTAGAAATAAAAGTATTACCGCCTTGGTGGAAATCTAATTTAGCTTATTTCTCCTACTTCATACTTTTCATTAGTTCCATTTATCTATTTCAAAAAACATTTCGAAGCCGAATTAATGAAAAACAAGTCATTCAAATCGAACGAGAAAAACGATTGCAAGAAGAACAATTAAGTCAGCAAAAACTGGAATTCTTTACGAATATTTCTCATGAATTTAGAACACCCTTAACCCTTATCATCAATCCTCTGGAAGATATCATAAAAAATAAAGACCTGAATTTACCTGAAGAATTAAAATTAAAACATCAAATCATTTATAAAAACTCACATCGACTCAATCGGTTGATTAATGAGTTGATGGATTTTAGAAAAATTCAATTTCACAAAATGACCATTCAGGCAGACCAGGTTGAAGTTGTAAATTATATTAGAGAGACTTTAAGTTATTTTAATGAAGAGGCAAAAGAAAGAAATATTAAACTTGAGTTCACTCCCAATACTGATAATTTAATTGCCTGGATTGATGTGAGTATGTTGGAGAAAATTATTTTTAATTTGGTGTCTAATGCTTTTAAAGTAACGCCTAACCAAGGAACAATTTCTCTTTCTATTGAAGAGAAGCAAATCTATTTTCCCAAATCAAATTTTAAAGAATCAAAAGAAGGATTCGAAATATCCATAAAAGATACCGGTGGAGGATTAACTCAAAGTGAAATCAGTCAAATATTTCAACGATTCAGTCAAGTGACGAAAACCAAAAACAACTACTACGGAGGAACAGGAATTGGATTGGAAGTAGTCAAAGCTTTTACGGAATTACATCGAGGAAAAATAAAAGTATTTAGTAAAGTTGGGAAAGGGTCTAATTTTATTGTTTCCTTTTTATTAGGCAAAGAACATTTCACAAGCGAAGAAATTTCTTTTCAGAATAACTATTATCAATACGGAAAAGAAGATAAGGTTCCACCGACTTTAGAAACCATTCCTGCTATAGAAAATCAAAAAACAGAAAACTCTACTATTAATCTGAATACTAAAAAAGAGCATACCTTATTGATCGTAGAAGACAATTTAGATCTAAAAAATTATCTAAAATCGGAATTGGAAAAGAACTACAATATTCTGCTCGCTGAAAATGGTAAGGTAGCATTTGAACTAGCACTTAAAAAAACGCCACATATTATTCTTACAGATGTGATGATGCCAATCATGGATGGTTTAGAATTATGTAAAAAAATTAAAGGAGATTTGAAGACGAGCCATATTCCTCTATTGATGCTTACGGCTAAATCAATGTCAACAGATAAATTGCAAGGGATCAATTCTGGAGCTGATGCTTATTTAAGTAAGCCTATTGAAATGGAATTATTAAAATCTACTTTAACGCAATTATTAACCAGTCGTCAAATTTTATTAAATAAATATGCTAAAAATGGAATTGAAATCAACCAAGATGCCACTAAAAAAATAACTTCACTAGACAATGTTTTTATCCAAAAAATGGTAGAGCATATTAATGATAATATCGGTCAATCTAAATTAACGGTAGAGTCTATTGCAGCCCATTTCTTTTTGAGTCGCAGTCAATTATATAGAAAAACAAAATCCCTAACCGGAGTAACTGTCAATGAATTTATCAAAAGAGTACGGTTGGAGGAAGCTGCCAAAATGATAAAAACTGGCGACGGAAACATTAGTGAAATATCTTATAAGGTAGGATTTTCCTCTCCATCGTATTTTGCTAAATGTTTTAAAGAAGAATTTGGAAAACTCCCAACAGAGCTGAAATAATTATTTTTCAAGAGATTTATCATAAAATACAACGTAATTAGGAGGTTTTGCAACATTAGTCTTATAATATTCTCTTTTCTTGCACTAACTTTGTGAAATCAATAAACTATACAAGAAATGAAATTAAACACAATGATATCTCTTATAGAGAAACACTAAAAAATTAAGGCGTGTGTTAGTTATTTGAACCCGTCAATATTTTATATTGCGGGTTCACTTTTGCTCCTGATTCCAAAGACAAATTTCAACATTAGGTTTAAACAAAATGGTAAATCAAATTACCAATTCAAAAAGAGCTACTAACTTTTATAGTTAATAGCTCTTTTCAATTAGTACATTAAGAAGATAAATTTGGAGCAAGAGAATTTAGCCTGGGTAATGATACCAAGTCTATCAGAAAATCTCATTAATAATAAAGCAACCAATAAGATTATTCTTATATTGGTAAACTTTTTATTTAATCTACAAATAATCAAAATGAAATCTTACGAAGAATTAATAAACCAAGTCAAAGATTTAATTCGAAAAAATAAAACGAATAAAGCGCTCGAGATACTCGCCAAAGAACAATTATCATCCTTAGACAAACAACTGATCCTCATCAATAGTAGATACTCCAAACTAAAAGAGGATCAAACCTTAGGTATCCTTGATGAAGAAACATCTCAACGTCGACTTAATATTATCAATGTTGAGTTATTGGCTCTGGCCGAAAAAATAGGTAAACATCAAAATGTAGAAGAAATTAAAGATGTTCCTGCTGAAGAAATTCCTGCTGTTACAGAAGATCCAACTCCTACTCCACCTACTCAAAAAACAATAAAACAAACTCCTGCCCCTGCTCCCATTTCTAAACCCAAATCCGAAGGAAATTCTAAAAGTAAATTACTTATCGGAGGAACTATTGGAATTCTTTTAGTAGCAATGATTGCATTTTTTGGCATGAAGAAATCAACTAAAAATGCAGAAAAAGCAAAGCAGGAACAACTTAGAATAGACAAGAAAAAGCGACAGCAAGAGAAAGAAAAAGCGGAGGAAGTTGCAAAAAATATACAAGAAGAAGCAGATAGAAAAAAGGCAGCGGAAAGAAAGAAGAACATAGTTCTGGGAAAAAGTTTTGAAGGAGGAATCATCTTTTATATTGATAAAACAGGACAACATGGATTAATTAAGGCAAAGGGCGATCAATCTGATAAACCAATTGATTGGTTTACTGAAACGAAAGGAAAAGCATTTGCAACCGATACTGAAATTTATGCTGGAGAAAAGAATACTAAATTGTTAGTGGCCAAATTTAAAGAGAAAAATCATCCAGCTCAATTGTGTAAGAATTTTGAGTTTGATGGATATAAAGATTGGTATTTGCCGAGTAAAGATGAATTGGATTTACTGTATGAATATAACAAAACAGTACCAAGAGCACAAAGACTTGAACCTGCCTATTATTGGAGTTCAACTGAAATGAGTAGCCAAGATGTTTATTACCGAAGTTTTCATAATGGAAAATCTTATACTTGGATTAAAAATAATAAGGCTAAAGTGAGAGCAATTAGAAAATTTTAATCAAGCATTTTTATGAGCAACAAATATATTTTTAGTGTTGGACTTTTGTTCCTTTTTATCCTTTCTGCTACTGCTCAAATTGAAAAGATTAGTCTACCTACTTTTTCATTTACCATTCCTGAAGGAATGAAAAATCATACCAATGACTCTGACGTTTTAGCAAAATTGAGTTTTGAAAGAAGCTTGCATATCACGATTGATGACAACATGGAAAAGATGTTAGAACTCACTAAAAAGAGGCCAAAGGGAGATGATAGAATGAAAATGGAACAAGTGGCATTTGATATGAAATTCAAAGCAATCAAAGAACAATATCGAGGATTTGATCCAACCAAAAAGCAAACGGGGACTTACAATAACTTCAATTATACTACGCAAATGTTTACCTGCAAAGCAAGCAAAACACAGGAAGCATCTCTAGAATATAGGGTAATGGAAATTGGTGGAAAGCATTACGAATTTATCATAACTGGAAAAAAAGATTCACAAAAAAAGCATCTTCCGCTGATTAAATCTTTTTGGAAAAGTATTAACGTAAGCGTTGGAAAATAACTTGAGGCAAATATTTTATAAGAATTAAAAAAAAGACGATCGGTCTGCACCTGGTAGTAAGTTATACAAAATACTCGTGTAAAAAGTAAGGAGTACTGGGGGCTAAAATGTACAGGTTGCCGCTCCCCTAGCAGCCATAGAGTGGGAGAGTTTTCAATTTGCCCCGAAAACCTCCCCAAGAAAAGGGGCTGGTACACGCCCCGATCATCCCGACCCGAAGGTCTAATCTTTCAATTCTGTCGTCCAGTTTATTTCTTGAATTTGCGTATCAATTTCTCGAAAGGCTCTACCCGTTTGATCCAATTCAACTTGAAGATCTTTTACCTGAATAGTATTTTGCATACTATTCGCATTATAACTTGGGATTTGAGCAGATAGTCGAAGTATTCTTAATTGAGCAATTAAGGTTTTTAACGAATCTCTTTGTGCCAATCCTTCCATAATTGGTCTTCCATCAGGAAGAGCAGTTAAAATATTAGTTTTGTTTATCTTTACAATGATCTCTTCCAATTTCTTGATAGAATTTCTAAGTTGAGCCATCAGTTTAACAGGATCTTCTTGAGGAATTTTTCCTGCTTGAACTATCATCACAGGCTTAAGTCGGTTGGTTAGTTGATCCACTTTTTTTTGTAAATCTGCGCGTAGAAGAAGCGCTTCAGCTAATTTCATATCTTATTATTTTTGTAATAAAGAATCCTTAATTCAAATTATAACTGCAGTTAACTACTAAAAAGTTCGCTTCCGGCTCATTAAATTTATCCGTCAAACTAAATTGTCTCCAATACTCCACCGTCAACTTTGTTCTATTCGACAAAGTAGCAGTAGCGCCAACTTTATATCTCAACCTTGCAAAAACATAATCATCTGGAAATCGATAAAAGAAATCCCAACCGATAAATGGATTTATTTTCTTTCCTGTTTTCCAAGAAATTTTGGATAACCATCTTAAAAAATCCGTATCCTCACGGTTCCAATCTACACCTAAATGGTATCTTAATTTATTAGAAAAAACAAACTTAGAGGACAGCGGAATTTTGTGATTCAAATCAAAAAACCAAAACTCCCGATCATCACCATCCTTAGGAAGAAACCAATGACGGTTATTAATATCGACAGACCATTGCTTATTTATTTTATAAGATAAAATCACATCAATCGAAGTATTATCATATTCCGACAAATCATTTTTTTGTCGCCAGATGGGTTTTAGTTTTACCGTAAATTTTTCACCTGCCTTATAATTCAATTGAACGGAAGACCAAGAAACCCAATCCAATTGAGCCTGCGTATGATTAGCAAAAAACATTACAAAAAATAGAACTATAAATATTAAACTCTTTTTCATTTCCAAAATAATCTAATTAATATTTGATAATAAGTGTATCTGAAACAATAGTTGATTGAAACGTATTTTCCAATTTTTCAAAATATTGCTGCGTATTTTTAGCAAATTTATAATTGCTTTCAAAATACTCTTTTTGGAAATATTGCTTCCTAGGTTCGTATTTTAAAACTACTTTAAAATCTTCAATTTTGTTATTACATATTCCAAGTATATAGTCTTCCGATTTTACATCAAATAAATATTTCTCTTTGGAGGCTATAGTCACAAAGTCACCATCCATTTTAAATACTTTATTATCCATTATTTCTTGATCCATAAACATAGGTTCTGATTCACAAGTTACTTCGATAGGGAAAAATTCCATCTGATAAAATGCAGAAGAAATAACCATATCATTTCTTTTCCGTTCATCTAATCCTTTATGCTTTAAAATAGTAACAGGTTTATTGGTGTTATTTTTTATGACAAAATTAAAATCAAAGTATTCCCCTTTTTTGGTAGAAGAAATTAATTCGATGGTAAGTTTTTCAACTGCCTTTTGTTCCCTTACATTTTTAGCACTCGTACATCCCATCAAAAAAACTAAACCTAAAATCCATTTATAACTCATATTTTTCTAATTTTTTTTATTAAAAAATTGGTATCAAATGAATTCATTTGATACCAATCCCATTTTAATCTTTTTTATCAAAACGTATTTAACCTTTTAGTAATAGTCAATACTTCAATTATTTTTTATCAAAAAAATGATCTATTGAATCTAATCAACCACCAATCTAATCCGTCTGTAAACTTCCCCATGCTTTAAACAAAAATGCACCACCTAAAACGGATACAACTGTTAAGATCGTTGCAAGGCCTGTATTTCCATAAATCCAATTTCCAGTAGCAAACAATGCTGAATAAACTGCCACACATCCAACTAACCAACATAATAATTCCAATGGCAATTGACTCTTTTCTTTTCTAATATCAATTCCATCAGCTTTCGCTTTCTCAATGACATGATTCCAACCACTTCCGCTCGGTCTAATTTTTTTATAAAAATTACGAAGCGTTTCATCATCTGTTGGTTCAGTTACAAAAGTAGATACCACCCACACAATAGTTGTCAAAATTGCTCCTAACACCATTGTCTGCCAACTTTCTAATCCATGATTAGCAAAAGTAAAATAACTTGCAATAATCAACGAAGCTACCATCGCAACAATCTCCGTCATCGCATTGATCCTCCACCAAAACCATCTCAAAATATAAATCGCACCTGTTCCAGCTCCTAATAATAATAGTAAATTAAATGCCTGTGTCGCATCCGTCAATATCAAACCCAATCCCATTCCTAAGATTGCGCTGATCACAGTAAATGCTTTAGCTACATTAATTAACTCTTTTTGATTTGCCTCAGGTTTGATAAATCTTTTATAAAAGTCATTGACTAAATACGACGCTCCTAAATTCATTTGCGTACTCATCGTTGACATAAATGCTGCAATCAAACTTGCTGCTACTAATCCTAAAAGTCCCGAAGGCAATTTCGTCAACATTGCAGGATAAGCAATATCATGTCCGACCTTATCTTCAGATAACATTGGGAAAACAGAAGAAATATCACTTAATTCAGGAAAGACCACCAAGGATGCCAAAGCAATCAAAATCCATGGAAAAGGACGCAATGCATAGTGCGCTACATTATAAAGTAAGGTTGCTCCAATTGCATTTTTTTCATCTTTTGCTGAGAACATTCTTTGCGCAATATATCCACCACCACCTGGCTCCGAACCAGGATAATAAGATGCCCACCATTGCACCGCTAACGGTACTAATAATACTGGAACCCAAACATCAGGATTCGACATATCAGGCAACATTGATAATTTTGGTGCAACATTAACATGAGTCAATAATGCATCTAATCCGCCAACTTCTGGTAAATTAACAATATAAATTGCCGCCCAGATTGAACCAACCATCGCCAAAGTAAACTGAACAAAATCAGTAATAATAACCGCCTTTAACCCCCCTAAAGTAGAATATGAGATAGTTATCGTTCCTGCAATCAAAAGCGTTTTCCAACCTTCTAAGCCAAGGACAATCTCTCCAAACTTAATCGCTGCCAATGAAACGGTTCCCATCACTAAGACATTAAAAATCAACCCTAGATATAATGCCCTAAATCCTCTTAAAAATGCCGCAGCATTTCCGCTATATCTTAATTCATAAAATTCAATATCGGTTAAAACTTCGGATCTTCTCCATAGTTTTGCATAAACGAAAACGGTCAACATACCAGTTACCAAAAAAGCCCACCAGCCCCAATTTCCAGAAACTCCATTTTCCCTAACAAGTCCAGCCACTAAATTGGGCGTATCAGATGAAAAAGTAGTTGCAACCATCGAAACTCCTAACAACCACCAGGGCATATTTCTCCCTGAAAGGAAAAATTCGTTTAAACTCGAACTTGATTTTTTGGAAAAATATAAACCTACTGAGAGGACAATGAGAAAATAAATTCCCACTATAGACCAGTCTAAAGTTGATAGTTGCATTCGTTTTGTTTTTTCGTTTTTAAAAAGAAACGAAATTTATCTAAATCTTTCCCATTTCCCAACATTTTACCTATAAAATTAAAACAATCTCTATGATTCCCAGAAAATGGAAAGCAGACTTTGTGCCTTTGTTTTGTTTGAATATCTTTGAGCGAATTTTCACAAAATTTGAAAATAAATTTCATGAAATCATTATTTAAGGATTTTAAAAAATCATCAAAGAAAGATTGGCTAGCGAAAGTTGAAAAGGATTTGAAAGGAAAACCAATTGAGCATTTGAATTGGAAAATCAATGAAGATTTGGTGATATCTCCCTTTGCTCATTCCAATGATTTAAAAGAACTTCCCAAACCACTTTTGGAAAATAGAAATTCCAATGAGTGGGAAAAAGGTGTTCGAATTATTGTAAAAAATATAAAAAAGTCGAACAAGGAAGCACTCTTTCTTTTAGAGAAAGGAGCAGAAGCTTTATGTTTTAAATTGGAGAAAAATCATACAAAAAAAGAATTGCAAACTTTACTCGAAGGAGTTAATCATGAATGGATTTCGACCCACTTCATTTTTCCCAAAAAAACTTGGAAAGGGATCGTACAAAATTTTCTTTCCATATTAAAAGACAAAAATCTAAATCTAAAAAAAGTAGCTTGTTCTTTCCAATTTCAAGATGGTACAACTATCCCTCCTGCTGATTACCAATCTGTAATAGATTTCTCCAATCAACTTCCGCTTGGCAATTTTATAACAATAAACGCACGTGACTTTTATCAAGGTCAAGAAAACGTAGTCGAAGAATTGGTGCAAACGATTTCAAAAGCAAATGCCTATTTAGAAAAATGGAATGAAAAAGACTTAGACTTAAAAAATCTAATTGCTAATTTTCAATTTTCAATTCAACTCGACGATTCCTATTTTTTAAATATTGCAAAAATCAGAGCATTAAAAATCCTTTGGAGTTTAGTGATTAAAAGTTGGAAGGGTTCATTTAAACCAATCATAACAATAGAAACACATTTAACCACCACGACTCAAACCGAAGACGAAAATTACAATAAAATAAAAGCTACTTCGCAAGCGATGTCAGCCGTAATTGGAGGAACGAATCGATTATACATTTATCCATCTGATGCTTTCAAAAAAGAAACAAAAAATGCACAAAGAATTGCACTCAATACTCAACATTTGATGCAGTTAGAAAGTTACATGGATAAAGTTCAAGACCCAGCAGCAGGAAGTTACTACTTAGAAAAACTAACCGACGACCTAGCAGAAGCAGCCTGGAGCAGATTCACAAATTCATAAACACGTGATGGTCTACTTTAGCTGACCTAAAAAAAGAAAAATGAAAAAAATACTAATAGCCAACCGAGGAGAAATCGCACTAAGAGTCATGCGCTCCGCAAAAAAAATGGGCATCAAAACAGTCGCCGTTTATTCCGAAGCAGATCGAAATGCCAGACATACTCGCTTTGCAGATGAAGCAGTTTTACTCGGCCCTGCACCATCCTCCGAGTCGTACCTAAAAATGGAAAAAGTCATCCAAGCCGCCAAAGATACAGGCGCAGATGCGATCCATCCAGGTTACGGTTTTCTAAGTGAAAATTCTGCCTTCGCAAAAATGGCCGAAGAAAATGACATTACTTTTATCGGACCAGGAACTCATGCCATCGAAGTCATGGGAAGTAAATTAGCGGCCAAAGAAGCAGTTAAGTCTTACAACATCCCAATGGTTCCAGGGATCGAAGAAGCGATCACAGATGTAGAATTAGCCAAAAAGATCGCAGGTGAAATTGGTTTTCCCATTTTAATAAAAGCCTCTGCTGGAGGTGGTGGAAAAGGAATGCGTGTCGTTGAAAATAAAGAAGAGTTACCAGAACAAATGGAGCGAGCGATTTCAGAAGCCATTTCAGCATTTGGCGATGGATCAGTTTTTATTGAGAAATATGTTACCTCGCCTCGACATATCGAGATTCAAGTCTTAGCAGATACCCATGGCAATGTGGTGCATCTTTTTGAAAGAGAATGTAGTGTGCAGCGGCGTCATCAAAAAGTAGTAGAAGAAGCACCGTCAGTTGTTTTAAATCCTGAACTTCGAGAAGCAATGGGAGATGCTGCCATCAAGGTTGCCAAAGCTTGTGATTATGTTGGTGCAGGAACAGTTGAATTTTTATTGGATGAAAATATGAATTTCTATTTTTTAGAAATGAACACTCGGCTTCAAGTGGAGCATCCAGTTTCAGAATTGATCACAGGGATTGATTTGGTAGAGCAACAAATTAAAGTAGCAAGAGGAGAAAAATTATCTTTCACACAAGAGGATTTATCAATTACAGGTCATGCTCTAGAGTTAAGGATTTATGCAGAAGATCCTCTAAATAATTTCCTGCCTAATGTAGGAACATTAGAAACATATATTCGGCCAGAAGGAGAAGGAATACGATTAGATGATGGATACGAGCAAGGACAAGATATTCCAATCTACTATGATCCGATGATTGCAAAATTAATTACTTATGGAAAAACTAGAGAAGAAGCAATTGGTTTGATGTTAACGGCAATCGAAGATTATCAAATCGAAGGTGTAGCCACTACCCTTCCGTTTGGGAAATTTGTCTGCAAACATGAAGCATTTACAAGTGGTAAATTTGATACTCATTTTGTCAAGAACTACTTCTCACCTGAGCAACTTTTAAAAGATCAAAAAGAAGAACAAGAAATTGCAGCAGCATTAGCATTGCAATTATTCTTGAATGGAAAAGAGCAATTGAAGGTGGTGGAAAATGAGGATTCGAATTGGAAAAAATCTAGGATTTGATTTTTCACCACATAGACACATAGAAAACATAGATTGTAATATCGCATCTTAATTCTATGTTCCCTATATGCAAAAAAAGATGTTGTACAAATTTTATCTAGTAAAACTATCTGGTAAAAAGCACTCAATGAAAAAACCCGACTTCAAGAAAATAAAATATCAACGAAAAACAGCTTCCACTTCTTCCAAAAAGAAAGCAACTCCTTGGAAGACACCTGAAGGCATAACAATACCTTTACATTTTGATGCAGACCACATCAAAAATGTAAAACACCTCGATTATATCGCTGGAATCCCACCCTATTTGCGAGGACCATATAGTTCGATGTATTCAGTTCGACCTTGGACGATTCGGCAGTATGCAGGTTTTTCAACAGCAAAAAAAAGTAATGAATTTTACCGTAGAAATTTAGCACAAGGACAAAAAGGATTATCAGTTGCTTTTGATTTGGCAACCCATCGAGGATATGATTCAGATCATCCACGAGTGACAGGCGATGTTGGAATGGCGGGGGTTGCGATTGATTCCGTCGAGGATATGAAAATTCTTTTTAACAAAATCCCTTTGGATAAAATGTCCGTTTCCATGACTATGAATGGAGCAGTTTTACCCATCATGGCATTTTTTATTGTTGCAGCAGAAGAACAAGGAGTCGAACAATCAAAATTAAGTGGAACAATTCAAAATGATATCTTAAAAGAGTTCATGGTGCGAAATACTTACATTTATCCACCTCAACCCTCCATGAGAATCATCGGTGATATTTTTGAATATGCTTCGCAAAACATTCCCAAATTTAATTCAATTAGCATCAGCGGTTACCACATGCATGAAGCAGGTGCGTCAGCAGATATTGAGCTAGCATATACTTTAGCCGACGGATTAGAATATATTCGAACAGGATTAAAAGCAGGATTAAAAATCGATGAATTCGCTCCTCGCCTATCTTTTTTTTGGGGAATAGGAATGAACCATTTCATGGAGATTGCCAAAATGCGTGCAGCTAGAATGTTGTGGGCAAAAATCGTCAAACAATTCAACCCTACTAATCCAAAATCAATGGCATTGAGAACGCATTCTCAAACCTCGGGTTGGAGTTTAACTGCACAAGATCCATTTAATAACATTGCTCGTACAACAATTGAAGCAATGTCAGCGATCTTCGGTGGAACTCAATCTTTGCACACCAATTCATTGGATGAAGCGATTGCATTACCAACAGATTTCTCTGCGAAAATTGCTCGGGACACTCAAAAATATTTACAGCAAGAAAGTAATATTACTGATGTAGTTGACCCTTGGGGCGGTTCCTATTATGTAGAATATTTGACCAAAGAAATTGCAGAGAAAGCATGGAAATTAATTGAGGAAATCGAAGCATTGGGTGGCATGGCAAAAGCGATCGAAAATGGTTTACCAAAACTTAGAATCGAAGAAGCTGCTGCTAGAAAACAAGCTCGTATTGATAGTGGTGTCGACAAAATAATTGGCGTCAATATTTTCCAACACGATGAAGATGCTATCTTAGATACCTTAGAAGTTGACAACTCTGCAGTAAGAAAATCACAAGTCAATCGACTTAAAAGAATAAAATCCAAACGGGATGAAAAAGCAGTTCAAGCTGTACTAAAAAAAATCACTTCTTGCGCCAAATCAGGCAAAGGCAACTTACTCGATTACGCCATCAAAGCTGCTCGACTACGTGCTACTCTTGGTGAAATCTCAGATGCCATGGAAAAAGAATTCAGACGATTCAAAGCAAATAACAAAACAATTTCGGGAGCATATTCCAATGAAATTTCTAGCAATAAAGATTTCAAAAGAGCTAGAGACCTTTCTGAAAAATTTGCCAAACTAGAAGGACGACGACCAAGAATCATGGTTGCCAAATTAGGACAAGATGGTCATGATCGTGGATCGAAAGTGATTGCGACTAGTTTTGCCGACATTGGTTTTGATGTTGATGTTGGGCCATTATTTCAAACTCCAGAAGAGGCAGCAAGACAGGCAGTAGAAAATGATGTGCATATTTTAGGGATTTCATCGCTAGCTGCTGGACATAAAACTTTGGTTCCACAAGTCATCAAGGAATTAAAAAAATTAGATCGGGAAGATATCATGGTCATTACTGGTGGGGTGATTCCACCAAAGGATTATGACTTTTTATTTAAAGCGGGAGTGGTTGGTGTTTTTGGTCCAGGGACGGTTATTTCGGAGGCGGCTTCGCAGATTCTGGAAATTATGATTGAAGGAAGTAAATAGGTAATTTATTTTTCTTTATCACAAAGCAGAATGAAGGACGGTTTGAAAACATGTTTATATTTAGAAGTTTGTAAAAAGAAAAAATAAGAGCATAGAAAAATCAAAATGAGGGATAAAAATCGAATACCAAAAATACTCAATAAACTTGAGCAAATTTGGAAAGAGAATCCAGATTTAAGATTAGGGCAAATAATCACCATTGCAACGCGCCCTAAAAATGCTTGCCCTGAAGTTTTTTTCATTGAAGATGAAGATATCTTAAAAGGAATTCAGTCAATCGGAAAAGAAAGTGAAATTTTAGAAAGTAAGAGAAGAATGCCATATTGGGAAATTTATCCAGAATTAATCAAAATTAATATTGAAGAGATAACATTCGAATTAGTCAAGCAATTTATTGAAGCTGTACGAAAAGAAAAACCAAACCAAATTCTTACACCAAGGAGTATGATGAAATTGGTTGGTGCTCCAATAGAAGATTTAAATTGGTTGGATAAACAAAAAGAAAGAATTGAAAAATTGGATAACCTCCTCAGAGTATTAGAAAATAATGGTAAAATTGAAAGAGTTGAAATAGGATATAAAATTAAAAAATAAAACCATCCATATAATTGAAAGTCGAATACGATAAATATTACCAAACCGAAAATTTATTTGGAGAACCCTATCCAGAATTATTGAAGTTTTATTCAGGAATTAAGAACAAAGGAAAGTTATTGGATTTAGGGTGTGGCCAAGGAAGAGATTCTATTGCATTAGCAAAAATAGGATATGATGTTACTGGAGTTGATTATTCAAAAGTTGGAATTGAGCAATTAATCCAAATTGCAAATGAGAATGATCTGCCAATAAAAGGAATCGTCGGGGATATAAATGAATTCTCAAATTTTGATGAATTTGATTTTATTTTGTTGGATAGTATGTTTCACTTTGGTAAAAGAGAAAAAGAAACGGAAACGGAATTATTAAAGAAGATTTTCAATTTTGCAAAACCGAATTCGTTAATCACCATTTGCATACAGAGTATTGGAAATAAATTACAAATATTAAATTCAATAATTTCAGCTACTCCAAATTTAAAAATTACTGATCGAGAAGAATTCAATTACAAGTTTGAGGATAAAGAATCAAATCACAGTTCAGTAACAAAATATGAAATGGTAACAATAAAGAAATTGAAAAAGAGATAATAGCACAAACCCGTTGGCGCTATCACTCTGCGTTAGTGTTAATCATTCAAGAAGACTCTGACTTCAGTTGAATACAAAATAAATTCAATAGTTGGCAAAGCTTAAATAAATGCTAGATACTACCACAAAGCGATAGCACCAGAGATTAAAATGAAAAAAACATTAACACTACTTTTAATTATTGGATTTTTTACAATTTGTAAAGGTCAAAATAAAATTGTAAAAGAAGAAATTTTCGAAGATGAAGGGAATAAACCTTCTGTTAAAATAAACAGATTTACAAAGACCAAAATCATTGAAAAAAAAATGAATCTAAATACATTTTGGAAACAACCGACAAAAGAGTTTTCTGAAAAAACTATAGGCCGCACAGAAAAGGAGATTCAAACACGAGAAGAACAAATTGGTTTTAAACTTCCAAATACCTATCGAGAGTTAATGAAAATACAAAATGGTGGTTTCATAAGAAAGACCGCATTTGAATATAATAAAACTCTTCAATCATTAATTTACAATGGAGCAATGATAGATCATATTTACCCAGAACCATTTGGTCATGAAAACATGCTTGATGTTCTTTCCGAATGGATGGACGAAGAGGAAATAGATTTAGTTTCAGATACAGATTATAATTTTTTAAAAAGACTAATCATAATTTCACATATGGATGGACATTCATTTATGTGTTTCGATTATGGTTGGAACGAAAAAGAAATAAAAAAAGAACCTGAAGTTTGTTTTTTCAATGATGACTTTAAAGAATATCTTCGATTAAATAATTTTGATGAATTTGTAAATGGGTTAATGTATTATGGTTATGAGGCTAGTCATTATTACTTTGGATTCAAAGAGAATATTTCAATTGAGGAGGTAAAAAAAGAATTGGAGTTAAAATTGAATTTTGAATTTGAAAAAAATTATACAGATGAACCAGGTAAACTTAATGAGTACATGTGGCATGCTCATTTTCCAAAGTGGTATCAAGGAGTGTTGAAACTTGAAAATGACTTAGCTTTAAGTTTACATTTATCTTCAAATAAGTTTAAATCTGGAAATTATTTATTTCAGGAAAAGAAACAAACTGAAGTTATTCTAGCAATAATACCTACAAAAAATAAAACAAATATATTATCGAATAACTCATCAAAGTATTTGAAGATAATGAATGAGTTACTTTCGAAATGTAGCTTTCAAGATTCAATCGAAGAATTGTTAATCCCCGTAAATAAAGTCGAAAACGAATAATCAGAAATAAAAAAAGCAAATTCAAATTTGATAAAAAGTAGAAATATAATGTCTAAAAAAGTAGAAATTTTAAATCAAAAAATAGCAGAAGCTCACCTCGGTGGCGGTCAAGTTAGAATTGACAAACAACATAAAAAAGGAAAACTAACCGCTCGTGAACGAATTCATTTTTTAATGGATGAAGGTTCCTTTGAAGAAATCGGAATGCTCGTCACTCATAGAACTACTGACTTCGGAATGGAAGATCAACAATTTTATGGAGACGGAGTCGTGACTGGCTACGGAACAATCAACGGACGGTTAGTTTATGTTTTCGCACAAGATTTTACTGTCTTTGGAGGAGCACTTTCTGAAACTCATGCTGAGAAGATTTGTAAAATCATGGATACTGCAATGAAAGTTGGTGCGCCAGTAATTGGTCTCAACGATAGTGGTGGCGCAAGAATTCAAGAGGGAGTTCGATCACTTGGTGGCTACGCAGATATTTTTTACCGAAATGTGATGGCGTCTGGAGTTGTACCTCAGATCTCCGCGATTATGGGACCTTGTGCGGGTGGTGCAGTTTACTCTCCAGCCATGACTGACTTTACTATCATGGTCGAAAACACAAGTTACATGTTTGTCACCGGACCAAACGTGGTAAAAACTGTCACCAACGAAGAAGTAACTTCTGAAGAATTAGGAGGTGCAAGTGCACACTCTACCAAGTCAGGTGTCACTCATCTAACAGCAGGAAATGATATTGATTGTATCGAAAAAATAAAAGCACTCTTAAGCTATATGCCTCAAAACTGTGAGGACACTCCTACCCGCTTGCCTTACGAGATGGGAGATGAGATTCGAGAAGAATTAGAGAATATCATTCCTGAAAGTTCCAACCAACCTTACGATATGCGAGATATGATCGAAGGCATTACTGACAAAGAAACCTTCTTTGAAATCCACAAGAACTATGCTGAAAATATCGTAGTCGGTTTTGCAAGATTGGCAGGTCGAAGTATAGGCATAGTTGCCAATCAACCGATGTGTTTAGCAGGAGTATTAGATGTGGAGAGTTCAAAAAAAGCAGCACGGTTTACTCGCTTTTGTGATTGCTTTAATATTCCATTATTAGTTTTGGTTGACGTTCCAGGTTTTCTTCCAGGTACCAATCAGGAGTGGAATGGAATTATCACCAATGGAGCAAAATTACTTTATGCACTAAGTGAAGCAACGGTTCCTCGTATCTCTGTGATTACTCGAAAAGCCTATGGTGGTGCTTACGATGTGATGAATTCAAAGCATATTGGAGCAGATATGAACTTTGCTTATCCAAATGCCGAAATCGCTGTCATGGGTGCCAAAGGGGCGAGTGAAATTATTTTCCGAAAAGAAATTAAAGCAGCCGAAGATCCTGACGCAGAACTTTCAGCAAAGGAAAAAGAGTATGCTGAAAAATTTGCGAATCCTTATCGAGCAGCCCAAAGAGGATTTATCGACGAAGTTATTTTACCAAAAAATACTAGACGAAAATTGATCAAAGCATTTGCTAGTTTAGAAAATAAATCGGTGACATTACCTAAGAAAAAACATGGGAATATTCCTTTGTAACTTTATTTAAAATTTACAAAAAAGAGCTTCTAGATTATGAATATCTAGAAGCTCTTTTAATTTGAATATCAAATTCAAAATTTTTAGAAAACACCAAAACGAATATAATTTATTCTAAATAAAATTGTATGAACAAACATTCAACGTCTAATCAATCCGCTTAATAATCATTCTAATTTGTCCCATATGATTCGCTTGATGTTCCATCACATGATACCAAGCCCAATGGTTATTCATATTTGCTTTCTTATCTTTCACTTTAGATTTAAACCATTTGTCATCTTTAGTTTTCAATAATCTCAAAGTCTCTTTTCTCACTTCATCCCAAATATCCAAGTAATAATCTATTCGATGATCGACAATTTTTTCTCTAGCAAGATCACCTAGATTAAGAGCCATTTCCCATTTTGCTTTTTCCTCTTTATTAAATCCTCGACCTTCAAAAGTATAGACTTGATAATATTTTTCAGTCGCGGCCAAATGTAAAATCAAGGCTCCAACCCTATTAGCATTTTCATCCAATAAAAAATCTAAATCCTCAGGACTTAATCTTCTAACACTATTGGTTACTCTTTTTTTCAAATCTTCCATCATTGAAATGGTGGTTCCTATTTGAGGTGAAAATCCTTTTTTGGGTTTTATGATGCTTTGTGCTGTTGAACTAAAATTTAGAGAAAAAGTAAAAAGGATAAAAAATCCGAGTGCAATTTTAATATTCATAATCCATAGTTTTTTTTTGTAAATGAAAATTTAGGATAGAAAATAATCATTTGAAATGGTGTTTTAAAATCAGAGATTGAATAATACTAATTTATGTAAATTTCTGGCAAAAACTAAATTAAACATTAAGGATGATTCTAGATTAACCAACAATAACATTTTGATAATTACCGAAATGTAGATATATTCGCCGCATGAATGTAATCGAAATAAATAAAGTTTTATCCAATGAAACCAGGATGAACATTCTCTTTTGGCTTAAAGAACCTGAAAAGCATTTCCCGCCACATCAAGAATTAAAACATTTTAGAGATGGCGTTTGTGTACAATACATTGGCGAAAAATCGGGATTATCCCAATCAACCATTTCCCAATATTTATCCATGATGCAAAAAGCTGGATTGGTAATTCTGACTCGACATGGAAAATGGACTTATTATAAAAGAGATGAAAAGTTAATCAAAAAGTATATTGCTCACCTCAAGAGTCATTTATAATCAAAAACATTTCAATCAATAAATCGTAACAAAAATCATATTTTAAAACCATATAAATAATTTCAAAATGAAAATATTAGTTGTTGGAGGAACGGGAACTATTGGAAAAAGAATAGTGGAACATTTTCTAAAAGGCAATGAAGTTCTCATCGCAGGAAGAACTTCAAAAAAATATAAAGTAGATATTGCTGATTCAAAATCTATCAAAAAACTTTTCAAAAAAACAGGAAAAGTTGATGCCATTATTTGCGCCGCAGGAGAAGCTAAATGGGCGCCCTTCGATCAACTTTCTGAAAAAGATTTTCACATTGGATTGAGGAGTAAATTGATGGGGCAAGTTAACCTTGTTCGCATTGGTAGAAAATATCTAAAGCGAAATGGTTCTATTACTTTGACAACTGGAGTCTTGGCAGACGATCCTGTTTACCAAACTGCAAGTGCTGCTATGGTCAATGGTGCAATTCACAGTTTTGTACAAGCAGTTGCTCTAGAATTGAAAAAAGGAATTAGAGTAAATGTCGTGTCTTCAGGTGTAGTACAAGATGCTTATGCAAAGTACGAAAGTTACTTCCCAGGCCATCCGCCAATCGCCATGGACAAAATGATGATGGGCTATGTGCGAAGCGTGCAAGGAAGAGGAACTGGTCAAGTGATTAGAATTTATTCTTAATATTTATTTCTTAAAAACGAATTGCAAGGGAAAATTGCAATTCGTTTTTTCATTCTTTTTGAATTAAACATAAATGGAAAATATAATTGTAATTGGTGGTGGGCTAATGGGCAGTTCAACAGCTTGGCAACTTTCTCAATACGGAAAAAAAGTATTGTTACTCGAACAACAAGATTCAAAATATCAAACAGGCTCTAGTTTTGGAGAATCAAGAATCACTAGAAACCTTGGAACGAAAAATGATATTTTTTCCTTTGTCCAAGAAACAACGGTAAATGAAACTCGCAAGCTTTTAGAATATCTAAATGGTTTAGATCAAACTAAAAAACATAAGATGAGTGACATTTATTCCAAGTCGCCTGTCAATTATATTTACAATAAAAACCATCCACAAAAATATAAAAAGCTAAAATTCAAAAGCAAAAAAAAGTATTACAAAAAAGCTTCAGGAGATGCTGCTTTTCGAAAATTTGGAATCACAATTCCTGACTCACATCTTTTAATTCGAGAGTCAAAAAAATATTCCGGTACTTTAAATCCAAAAAAACTAATTGCTAAAATGCAGTTAGGAATTTTAAAACACAACAATAAAATAAAATACAATTGTCGTGTAATTCGAATTACTAAAAAAGACAATCATTACGAACTCAAAATAAAAAATACTAATTCGGGTAAAACCTTTATCCTCCAATCTAAAAATATCATAGTTGCTGCTGGTGCATATTCGATGCCCTTAGTCAAAAAAATGGCTCCCTATTTTAAGCGACTCGTTATGCCTAAAAAAATATTACTTTCTTATTTCCAAATCAAAGAAAAGGTTTTCGAAAAATTAACTTCGAGGGACAAAAAAGTTTTGAAGAAAGCTCATCCAATTTTTGATCAAAATGGAAAAATGTATTTTTCCATGATTGAGAAAATGGACAAAAAAGGTTCTCCCATTTTTAAAGTTGGTGGACATTATCTTCGTGGCAATGTTCCCAATCTTGATTCTGTTTGGCAAGAACGTCCAAGGAAAAAAACTAAAAAATGGAATCGAAAGCATTTTAAAAAATATATGGAGATGCTGGAAATCCCAATTCGAAAACGAGATATCAAATTAGTGGAAATCAACACTTGCGTTTATTCCGTTTCCAAAACAGAGATTCCTTACGTAACGAATCTAGTTACTAAGGACAATCAAATTATTAACAACATTGTTTTTGTCGGCGGTATGTCTGGCATTGGTGCAAAAGGATGTTTAGCCTATGGTTTGATGGCAGCCGACCTAATTGTAGGTTCTGATAATGACAATAGAATGTATCAAAAGGCTAAGCGAAAGATGGGTACAGAACGATTGCTTAAAGAGGTGAAAAAACCATTTTTTAAAATATAAATTCTTTTAAGAAATGGCTTTGGAAGAAGTTTGTAGATAAAAATTCAAGTAGAGGTATTAGCGTAGGGTGTTAGCGATTTGAGCGACAACAACTCTTTATGTATATTCACACAAATTCTTCTGCTTCCAAAATAGATTTTTTGATCAAAACAATTTGTCCAAAGTGATAATATAAATGTTCAATCGAGCCATGAATATTTCGGTAATAATTTCCATAACCTTCTTTGACAAAATTTTTCCAAAATTTCTCATCTGGCATTTCCTCAATTAATTTGGCGTATTCCTCAGCTTCATCAAAAGCTTTATTTTTTAAATTTTGCCAATCCTCTGCGGACTCAATGGGCGGCAATTCATAACTAAATTTATCTCGAATTTCAAGTGGCCCACCTTTTAATACATTCATAATTCCTGCTAAATAATAATTGGTATGAAAAACCAACATTGCAATCGTATTGTATGAATTAACTTGAGTAGTCGCTTGCTGCCAATCGACATCTTCTAACTTTTCTTTAATATTTGAGTTGGTCCAATTTTTACCAAAATAAATATCTCTAACGTGCTTGGCGATTTGTTTTGATAAACTCATATTTTACTTTATTAAAAAAAAAATGGTAGCTATTCTGCAAGGGAGCATGTACGGGCGAATTCATTCGCCTAATAAATCCTAAAGTTTAAACTAATAGTTATGGGCGAATGAATTCGCCTGTACATACTCCATGCTTAATAGTTACAAAAAATGAATATAAGAATAGAAGTTGTTAAACTCAATTTTGAAGTATAACCTTTCCTCTATTTTTGACTAAATTTAAAAACTTTTTTTAAAAAACTTTTAATATAAAATTATGCAAAAGAAAATCAATCCAACATCCCGAAGAAAATTTATTAAAAAATCAGCCACCTTAACTTTGGCAACTGGTTCACTTTTATCTTTATCACAGACGAGTAATGCCAGGCACATTCCTACTATTTCCCAAAATGAAAGTGTCAATTATATTGGCCCAAAAGATGGCTATACTCCACAAATTGGAACGCTGGTTTCCATGATGAATTGGATGAGAGGAACCATCCTTGGCCCAGTTCAAGGGATGTCAATTAAAGATTTAGATTATTTACATGATGAAAATTCGAATTCAATTGGAGCAATGCTTTGGCATTTAGCTGCAACGGAACGGTTTTACCAAATCAATACTTTTGAAGGTAAAAGATGGGGAAATTGGGAGAAAGAGGATAAGGAGGAATTTAATGTTGCAATGAGTCTGGGCAATAAAGGTCGAGCAATGATCAAAGGAAATAGTTTAGATTTTTATCTAGAAAAATTAAATAGAGTGCGAGAACATTCTCTCAAGAAGTTAGCTGATTTTGATGATGAATGGCTATTAAAAATTGACCCAAATTGGATGTGGAACGAGCCCACCAATAATTATTGTAAATGGTTTCATGTAGTCGAACATGAATCTAATCACAATGGTCAAATTAAATTTATTAAAAGTAGAATTCCATCCTAAATTATTAAACCTGAATTTGAGCATTTCAAATTCGGGTTTTTATTAACTCCAAATTAAAGCAAAGTTTTACCTTCATTTTTTTAAATTTGTGGAAATTAAATTAAAACGAAAATTCCATAAATGGTAAATACATCCACTCTCGAATCAATTGCTGAACAACTTCGAATCGCTAGCCTAACTGGTGAATTTATTTCTCCCATCAGAGATATAATCGGTGTGGAAGATTTAGCTGCTGCCTACCAAATTCAAACTCAAAATATTAATCTTCAAGTAGCCAAAGGTGCTCGAATCGTAGGTAGAAAAATTGGGTTGACTAACAAAGTCATTCAAAAACAATTGGGTGTTGACCAACCAGATTTTGGTGCTTTGCTTGATACGATGGAAGTGCTCAATGGAAATGAAATTCCTTGGCATGAATTGCACCAACCAAAAGCAGAAGCTGAGATTGCTTTTGTTTTGGGAAAAGATATTACTAATTCTACGATCACTTCTCATGAGTTAATCTCGGCTATTGACTATGCTTTACCTTGCATTGAAATAGTAGGAAGTCGAGTCGAAAATTGGAATATAAAGATTACTGATACCATTGCAGATAATGCATCAGCTAGTCATTATGTTCTTGGTCATCGACCTACCAAACTATCAAATTTTGATATGATCAAATGCAAAATGAAGATGACCAAAAATGGGACAATTGCATCTGAAGGTTCAGGAGCGAGTTGTTTAGGCTCACCTTTAAATGCTACCATTTGGTTAGCTAAAACGATGATAAAAAATGGAACGCCTCTTCGAGCTGGTGATGTAATTTTAACTGGTGCTCTTGGCCCAATGGTGACTGGCGAACAAGGTGATCACTTTGAAACAGAGATTGAAGGACTTGGTTCTGTTTCAGTTTCTTTTGGTAAAGAATAAAAATAAAATAAGTTTTATGGAAAAAATAAAAGTAGCCATTATCGGCTCTGGAAATATCGGAACTGATTTGATGATTAAAATTTTAAGGACTTCCGATATTTTAGAAATGTCAGTCATGGTCGGAATTGATCCAGCATCAGATGGATTGGCCAGAGCAAAAAGAATGGGTGTCGCAACTTGCGCAACTGGAATTTCAGGATTGATCGAAATGCCAGAATGGAATGACATTAAATTAGTTTTTGATGCAACTTCCGCAAAGGCTCATATCTTCAACAATTCAATTATCGAAAAATATGAAGACAAGAGAATCATCGATTTGACTCCTGCTGCGATAGGTCCATTTTTAGTTCCTCCAGTCAACTTTGAAGATAACATCAATGTCAAAAATGTCAACATGGTTACCTGTGGTGGTCAAGCAACTATTCCTATAGTCGCAGCCGTTTCCAAAATTGCAAAGGTGCATTATGGCGAAATCGTCGCTTCCATAGCTTCCAAATCTGCTGGGCCTGGAACTAGAGCAAACATAGATGAATTTACTGTAACCACTTCTCAAGCGATTGAAAAAGTGGGTGGTGCTGATAAGGGGAAAGCAATCATTGTTTTAAATCCTGCGGAGCCTCCAATGGTGATGCGTGATACTGTTTTTACTTTGAGTGAAAATGTAGACCCTGAATTAATTCGAGCAAGCATTCATGAAATGGTTGATGAAGTAAAAAAATATGTGCCTGGTTATTCCCTTCATCAAGCAGTTCAGTTTGAAGAAATCCCTGAAGACAAACCTGTTTTCATAGAAGGTCTTGGACTTCGCCATGGATTAAAAACTACGGTACTTTTGCAAGTCGTCGGAGCAGGACATTACTTGCCTGAGTATGCTGGGAATTTAGATATCATGACAAGTGCCGCACTTGCCACAGGTGAAAAACTTTCAAAATTAGCTTTCGCAAATTCTTAATTTTTTGACTTTACAAAAGAAATAATGGATCACAAATTATATATTCAAGATGTAACACTTCGAGATGGAATGCATGCTATCCGTCATCAATATACAAAAGAACAAGTTCAAGAAATTACACTTGCTCTCGATAAAGCAAAGGTCGATGCTATCGAAATTTCACACGGTGATGGACTCAAAGGTGGAAGTTTTAATTATGGATTTGGTGCTCATACAGATTGGGAATGGCTGGAAGGCATTGCGGAGAAATTGACGCATGCTAAACTTACCACACTCCTACTCCCTGGTATTGCTACCATTGAAGATTTGCAAAGAGCAAGAGATCTTGGCGTCGAATCTGTTCGGATTGCCACGCATTGTACCGAAGCAGATATCTCTCAACAACATATCGAAGCTGCTAAAAAAATGGGAATGGATGTAGGCGGATTTTTAATGATGGCTCACATGAACGAACCAAAAAAATTAGCGGAACAAGCTAAATTGATGGAAGACTACGGAGCTGATTGTGTTTACATTACAGACTCAGCGGGAGCACTTTTGATGGATGGAGTGATCGAAAGAGTCAAAGCTTATCGAGATGTTTTAAAGCCAGAAACAGAAGTTGGAATTCATTGCCATCACAATCTTTCGTTGGGTGTGGCGAATACAGTTGTAGCGATGCAGCATGGTGCAAACCGGTTAGATGCTTCGCTCGCGGGTATGGGTGCAGGTGCAGGAAATGCTCCTTTGGAAGTATTAATTGCCGTAATTAAAAAAATGGGAAAAGAGCCTAATTGTGATTTATATCAATTGATGGATATTGCTGATGATATGATTCGTCCTTTGCAATCAAGACCTGTTCGGGTAGATCGCGAAACACTTTCATTGGGGTATGCAGGAGTTTATTCTAGTTTTCTTTTACATTCAGAAAGAGCAGCGGAAAAATACGGTTTAGATACTCGATCTATTTTAGTGGAGTTGGGGAACAGAAATATGGTGGGTGGTCAGGAAGATATGATTATTGATGTGGCGTTAGATATGTTAGAGAAAAAAGAAAAATAGATTGTTAAAAATGATTCAAATCAAAAAGGTTAAATCCGAAATAAAATTAACTCTATTTCTATTAATAATAAATGTTTGTAACATTAGTGCCCAGACGCAATTAGAAAATAATGCAGAAGATATTTGCAATAAGGTAGTTGAATGCATAACAAATCTACCTGATACAATTAATGAAAGAAATTTTGAAATTTGCTTAACATTGTTAGAAAACGAAATCTTAAGTTTAAAGGTTGAGGATAGGTCTGAGGTTGAAAAAATGCTTAATAAAAATTGTAACGAACGCTTGATGACAGTACTTAGTACTAAATCCAAAAGACATAAAACCAATTCAAAAAAGGAAAAACCAACTGATCAACCAAAATCAAAATCTGAGTTTATCCTCTTTAACGTTTTCCCCACAAGAATGAATATTTGTTATGAAGGCTTTCCCAATAATTTAGACATAATTACTTACGGTATTGATAATATGGCAGTTCGATCCTCAAAAGGAAATTTAACCAAAGGAAAATTTGGATATTTATTGAATTGTTCAGAAATAGGTATGTTAGACATTCAGGTATATTCGAATGAAAAACGAATTAGATCTTCTAGCATTAGAATAAAGAAACTTCCGGAGCCTACATTTTGGCTTTTTAAGAAAGAGTCATACAAATTAAATACATCTAAATTAGATTCTACCTATAAATTAGAAGGACATCTTCTTGATTTTGATTATTTTGTTCAACCTATAATCACATCATTTTCTATCAGAACAATTGGAAAAGGAAGTAATGAATCTATAATTATTAACCAAGGAGCAGTTCTGAATTCGAAGACACTCAATTTTTTACGATCCTGCCAAAATGAGGATATAATTTTAATTGAAGATATAAATTATAACTATGTCTATTTCCCAAATTCTCCAAAAGAAATAATTATCAAAAAAGGTATTCCTCAACATTTAATTTATAAAATCGAAAATGAATAATTACAATATTTAAGTTTATATCGGGCAAAAAAAAATTACGTCATATTTATGTGGACATTGGTTAACTTTATTTTTAATTCTGAGATTGGTGGACGAATTGAGCATTGTCCTTTTTTTCATTGAAAAAAAAAGGACCAAAAAATTCTAGGCGAAAAAATAGCTTAACTCAAGGCAAGCTCCCGCTCCCTCATTTTTCGCCGATCCTCACCCGCTCCTTACTACTCATGGTTTTCCTTTCAATTTTAAATTTCCTAATATCTTAAACAAAGTTATATTTCAAGTGAAAGTAAATTGTGGTGCCTAATATCAATACGAAATATCCGAATAATGAAACCGTCTTTCATTATCTAAAATCTCAGCAACCGCATCATCATATACCTCTATAGTTTTTGCCTTCCTTATTTTTTTTACAATTTTTGTCGGGTTAGAAAATGGTGTAGCAAAGTATTGCCAAAAACTAAGCATCTTCATAATGATCATTTTATCACCAGTCAACTTTTGCTCGTAGGCAGAAAATAGCGTGTCATGAAATTTACTAAAAATTTCAAATCGATCTTCAGGATATTCATCGGTATTATTTTTTATCATACTTGGCAAAAATGGATCGGCAATTAATCCTCGCCCAATCATCCAATGATCGATGGAAGGAAAACGTTTGACCATCTCTCGATAGCTCGCTACCGTTGTGATGTCTCCGTTATAATAAAGTTTATGTGGACTATGATCGACACATCGTTGAAATGCATCCAAGTCAACTCCACCTTTGTAAAGTTGTTTTCCAATCCTTGCATGGATAGCAATATTTTTTAAAGGGTATTTCCCAAGGATAGGAAAGGTGTCAATTATTTCTCCGCTATGCTCATACCCCATTCTCATTTTCATCGAAACAGTAATATCCGTTTCCGAATGAACTCGGTCAAGAATTCGATCTATTCTATCTGGATCATTTATCAAACCAGAACCCATGCATTTATTAATCACCATTGGATATGGACAGCCGAGGTTCCAATTAAGTTCTTTATAACCTAAACTTTGAACAAACTTGGTAACGAAAATAAATTCGTCTGCATCATTCGTCATGATTTGAGGAATGACATTTAAAGTATTATTGTTTTTGAGTTGAATGTCTTTATCATAGTTTGTCTTGATTACCATCTTGCCATTCAAGCGAATGTAGGGCGCAAAAAAAGTATCTATCCCTCCAAAATATTTGTGGAAAGCATTTCTAAAACGGTAATCTGTAAACCCTTGCAAGGGCGAAGATAGAAGTGTAATACTCATTTTGCAAAGGTAAGATATAGTTCAATAATAGATTTACATTCTTGGCTGATTCTTTTATCCTATTTTTCACTATTAATCTTCTAAAACTATTTTCTCTTGCAAATAACTAGGTAAAGCAGTTATTGATTTTTTTAGATTTTCCAAATTCTCTTTCTTCAAATCTTCATTTTGGATATAATGATTATAATTTCTAAAAAGAAAATAAAAAAGGACTCTATTGTAATCATCTAACTCAGAATCCTCGATCATATTAAGCATAGCTTGAGCGATACTTTGATGATCTTTAGTTTCTGATAAAGCTCGACCTACTCTACCAATGCTGCCATAGTAATGATTCTTTGCAGGATTTTCCAGTCGAAGCGAAATTCCAAAAATCAAATCGGAAACATTTATATCTAGTTCCTCTAATTCTTTGATGTAAGTTTTACGAGCACCCCATGCATAAGATCCATCACTCGCTCTTTCAAATCGATCATTCATAATATCCAAATGAGCTCGAAGAAAAACTTCCCAATTAGTAGTCTCGGCAGAAAGTTGCGCAATATTAATTGCATGATTTCGAGGACTACTATCTTGACTGCACGACCCTACGACTCGCGTGTTTCTCATTTTTTCGAGTAATCTTTCTTTTTTAATTTTAGAAAGTTTTTCCCAATCGGTAGGAAAATTAACATAACCTTGTTGTGCATTTTTATTAATTTTCAAAGTAGAAGTATCAATTAAGCAATCTGCATAACCGATCATTCTAGCGTATTTTTCTTTTATTGGTTGTGAGGAAAAACCCTTTGGCAAATAAAATGCTTGAAAGGGATATTTGTATTTTTTGCTTCTTTCTCTATTGTCATATATCCATGTGTTTTTTAATTCCTTTCGATACTTTTTTAAGTTTTCCGAAAAACCAATTTCGTAACCAGAACCAGATTCCAGATTCATTTCACTAAACTCAATAACGTCTTTGTCATTATAGTCTTTATATTCAAATCGAACGACAAGCATATTTTCTATCACCTTTGCTTTTGGATACTTTTTCCGAAAGTTTTCCAGACTAATTCCATTTTTCATATCCTGTTGTGCAGCTTTCATCTCCTTTCCGTTAATCTCAACAAAATAACCAACGGATTGAGATTTAGAACGAAAAGTTTTATTGAGATCGCAAGACTTATATTTCAAATTTAAAGAATCAACAATGTGTGAAAGTTGACTCATTGTATTATTAGAATAAATTAGGTCATTCGAATAGGTTTTAAATTCATCCGTCTGAGCCATAATTTGATTGAAAATAATAAATGCAAAGAGAAGAACAATAATCTTTTTCATATGCTTTTTTTTAATAGAAAATGGAGAAATAAGAATTCGACTATAAAAGGATAGACGTCAAAAATTTTATTTTGGTTGTGAATTCTAATTTTTAATTAAACGAAAGTTTAGCAAAAAGAAACATTTGGAATGTTGCTTCTAAATAACTTTTATAAAAAAATCATTTATTATCACCCTTAAAAATGTTGCTAATTCTTTTATAAAAGATTTAATATCTTCGACCCAAGATATTTTTTAAAACTGAATCAACTTTATTTAAAATTTAATGAAATACATAAAACCACTTTTCCTTTTTATCCTAGGTTGGATCATCCTTTTGCTAACCACTTCATTTAATATTTTACCCTTACTAAATGGTCTCGCCCAATTAGTTTTATTTGGACTAGTCGTCTGTTGGCCAATTTGGAAAACGGGTAGATTAAGTTACGTTGACATTGGTTGGCCGTGGGGACTTTTTGTGATAGGAGTGCTCACGTTTATTTTTGGAGAAGGATATTATTGGAGAGTTTGGATTGTCGCTGGCATTTATATTTTTATTGGAATGAGGATGGGACTGGGCGCATTGATGCTTTGGAAAAAAGGTTATATGAAAAAAGAATTTCCAAGATACCAATATCAACGTGGCCGATGGGAAAGAGCAGGCAAAACCAATACTGCTTTAGCGATGCAAGTTGATGCCTTAGCTCAAGGTTTAGCGAATGCTTCATTTTTGGCACTTCCTGCATTAATTATTGCTTCCAATCCAGATCCCAATATTTCTATTTTTGAAATTATTGGATTGATCTTATGGGCGCTGGCTTTCTTTATAGAAGCGACAGCTGATGCACAAAAATTGAGTTTTCTTAGAAAGATGTCAGCTCAAGGCAAAAAAAATCAAGTGTGCAATGTTGGACTTTGGCAGTACTCAAGGCACCCGAATTATTTTGCAGAATGGATGGTTTGGAATGCTTTAGTTATTGCTGCAATTCCATCCTGGCTAGCACTTCAATCATCAGAACATATGGCCATTTGGATTTTATTGGGTGTAGGATTATTGTTTGTTTCCAGAGTCATGTATTTGTCTTTGGTATATCTGACGGGAGCGGTACCCTCTGAATATTACTCCTTGAAAAAACGACCAGATTATAAAAATTACCAAGAGCAAGTCAATATGTTTTTTCCTTGGTTTTCCAAGAGTAACTAATTAACTTTTAAGTAGAAGCGATGTTAGCGCTCGAAGCGCTAACATCGCTTGAGTTTCAATTTTAGAAGAATTTATGTCTTAAAAATAATACTACAACATGTCAACGCACCCTCCGCTTTTGTAACTTCAGAGTTATCCAATTCCATTATTTGAATTCCTTTATTTTTTAAAATCTGAGCAGTCAAAGGATAAGCTTTAGGATAAAGTACCACCTCTCCTATAAGCAAAGCGTTCGCTGTATTCATTTCATCTTGATGTGTTTCAATAATTTTATAATCATTAAAAATATCAACATTGATCCAATTTGGATTTAACAAAACAGTATCTTCTGCTACCTGAGTAACTGCAGATTTAAGATGCAAACATTCCGTCACTTCTACCCCTTTTACAGAATATCCAAATGGAGCAGTAATTTTTTGCAGCTGTTCGATTGCATTTGAATTACTTCTATTACTAAGTCCTACCCAAATATTTTTTCCAATTACTAGAACATCTCCCCCATCGACAATCCCTGGTGATTCGATATAAAATAATTTCCGATGAGGTGTTAAAACTTCTGCTATTCCTTTCACTTCAGCTCTTCGACTTTCAGCTCCAGGATGTGTCATGATCGCCAATTCATCCAAAACAATTGCACAATCTTCCACAAAAACACTATCAGGTAGATCAGGTGCAGCAGAAGCAGTTTTCATCTTACATCCTAATTTCTCCAAAGTCATTTCATATTCACTATGTTGTTGAATAGCTTTTTGGATATTGATTGATTTTCGCTCCAAATGAGTAAGTTCACAATCGCCCATATTTGGGCTGATAGATCGAGTGATGGCATTTAGCATTTTTATTATTTTTATGAAAATAGAAATCGAATATATTATTACACAAATAATAAAAAATTTTCTCTTTTAAAAAAATTTATTACACCTCTATTTTGAATTAAAATTATAGTTTTGTCAAAGATTTTTTTCAAGTCCAATTCAATTTAAACTTATGACGTTTTCTAATTCATTCTTCAAATTTCAATACTGTTTTTTTTTCTTTTGTCTAACATTTCTTTTTAGTTGCACCAATGATTCGATATCAACTGTCCTTGAAAAAAAAGATGGAATGGTTTTGATACCAAGCGGTAATTTAAATATGGGAGGCGATAATGATCAAGCCGATGCAAATGAATTCCCAAAACATCAAGTTGAAATTAATTCCTTTTGGATGGATGAATCGGAAGTAACTAATCAGCAATTTAAAGAATTTATTAACGCGACTAATTATCTTACCATAGCAGAGCGACCTGTCAATTGGGAAGAAATAAAATCAACGCTACCTCCTAATACTCCTAAACCTGCTGATAGTTTGCTACAACCTGGCGCATTGGTTTTTCATCAATTAACAGAACAAGTTCCCTTGAATAATCCAGCCTTATGGTGGCGATGGACAATTGGTGCTGATTGGCAACATCCTGAAGGACCAGAAAGTAATTTGGAAAATATAATGAATCACCCTGTTGTTCATATTTCGTGGGAAGATGCCATGGCATATGCAAAGTGGGCTGGAAAAAGATTGCCGACCGAAGCCGAATGGGAATGGGCAGCAAGAGGAGGAAAAGAAAATGCGATTTATCCTTGGGGAAATGAAAATGTCAATGAAGGAAAACCTAAAGCTAATTTTTGGCAAGGATCATTTCCTTTTAAAAATATTATGAGTGATGGATATTTAACAACGGCTCCTGTTAAGTCTTTTGCACCAAATGAATTTGGTCTCTTTGATATGTCGGGCAATGTTTGGGAGTGGTGTTCTGATTGGCTAGATATTGAATTTTATAAAAAATCACTTGCTGCAAAAACCAATACTAAAGGTCCCTCTGTAGGTTTTAATCCTTATAATCCTTACCAACAAGAAAAGGTAATTAGAGGTGGATCATTTCTTTGTAATGATGGTTATTGTTCTGGTTATCGAAATGCGCGTCGCATGGGTTCGAGTCCTGATACAGGATTAAATCACACGGGATTTCGATGTGTAAAAGAACTTTGAAAATCCAATATCCAACTTTTCCTCAAAATAGTTCTCATCTTACAAAGTTGGATATTGGACATTCCTTAATATGCGTTGGATATCCAAAACCTTACTCCTCTCCTTTCCCTTTACAGTAATTTTTCCATTTTTGTTTAAACGCTTTCTTTTCTTCCGCATCCATATTTATCCATTTTTCCTTCATTTCTTTTCTTTCCGCTGGATCCATTCCTTTCCATTTATTTTTCATTTCTCTCCATCGAGATCGTCTACGATGATGTCTTCCTGATCCTCTTCCAATACCTCCAAAAAGGATTTTAAAAAGAACTAATAACCCAACCGCTTGCCAATAAGTTAGTGGTTTCCAACCCGTTACTTCTGGAATGATCGCATTCCACAAAAACATCACCACCGCTCCTGCTACTCCAACAAATAACACCACCATCACTCCTATACCTAACATCTTGAGTGGGTGAAATTTCTTATTTTTAAAATTTTTATTGTACATGATTAGTAAATTTTGCTTTTGTCAATTTGATTGATTTTTCTAAAAAAAAGTAAAACGTTGACTTTTCAACGTTTAATAAATAAGTTCTAAAACTGTCAATCATCTTCAAAAAATTCTTTGTACAAACTTTCCATTCTAGTTCGTAAATGTTTTACTGCATATCCTTTTCTCGAAATCAACGTCTTAATATTATCACCAGTTCTATCTGAAATTTCTTGAAAGGTTTGATCCTCCAATTCATTCCAAATAAAAACGTTTTTCTGCTTTTCAGGAAGTTCATCCAATGCCTTAAACAATTCTTCCCAAAATAATTCTTTCAAATTTTCCTCTTCTGGCGTGGGAAAATCTGACATCAAAATATCTTTTAAAAACAAATCACCTTCCTCATTTTCATACGCGAAATCTTCTATCAATTCCGGTTTTTTCTTTCTATAATTATCTGTTACTTGATTTCGCGCTACTCGAAATAACCATCCACTCAATTGCTCTATAGAATCTAACTCCACTACTTTACTTAATTGAAACCAAACTTCTTGCAAAATATCTTCTGCCTCCACATTCGTAGAAACCTTGCCTCGAATAAATCGAAACAATTTAGTGCTGTATTCTTGAACAACTCCTGTGATATTTTTTTCTTGTTTTTCCGCCATTGATTTAGACATAAATGTCTTAGTTTTTTTTCAAAGAATGATTGAAATATTGTTCATTCTTTATGGAAGACGACTCAGTTGTAATTTTACTTTAAATTTTTCATCTTTTTTCAAAAAAAATCCCAAACATCTAATTTCTTAGATATTTGGGACTTTTTCGAACTAGATTTATTACAATTTATGCTTAATGTCTTCTTCTCGCTCCAGAAAACTCCATTGCTTCTCCTTTTCCAAAACCATAACTAAATCCAAGCGTTATAAATCTTCCTCTCTGTCTAAAACTATAAGTATAAAAATCAGCTTGACTCGTTTCACTTTCTCGTATTCTTGAAGCAAATAAATCTCTTACACTAAAATTAAGAACTCCTTTACCTTTCATTATTTTTTTTCTCAAACCTATGTCTGCAAATAAATTTCCTGACACTTCACTTTGAACAGTTTGGTATTTAGAACGATATTGCCCTGTGATTTCAAAATCAATTCCTGCAGGAAATTTAATCTTAGAAGTTATTTTGGATGACCATTGATCTGCATTAAAGTCAAAAGAAGTCGCTTCCAATTCTCCCTGTCGATTAAAATAATTATAATTAAAATCTCCATTAAAAGATAACTTCTTACTCACCGTATATTTAGCATTTAACTCTAGACCTGTTGATCGGTTAGTTCCGATATTCATAGGCATCGTAGTGTTTACATTATTTTCAAAAGTAGAAACTCGTTCCACCACATCAGTTGTATAGCGATAGTAAACACTAAAATTCAAGGAGGTTTTTCCTGCAATATAAATACTTGAAATTTCGTAAGAATCGGTAAACTCAGGAAGCAAATTAGGGTTTCCAGTTCTGATTGAAAAGTTATTTCTAATATTGAAAAAAGGATTTAAATCCCAAAGTCTTGGTCTAAAAATTCTACGAGAATAACCTCCTTGAAGAGAAAAGGCATCAGTCAATTTATAAGAGGTATGTAGTGTTGGAAAAAAATTCGTAAAGTTGATCTCATTATCCTGGTTTGTATTTACCAACAATGTTTTGAGATCTGTATTTTCCATTCTTAAACCTAACTTGATTCCCCATTTATCATCTTCATAGGCACCTGTTCCATACAAACCAAGTACCTTTTGATCGTATTCAAATAAGTTAGTTAAACTAGCATCAGCAATCCATTCTCCATTGATAGAATTGCTAACTTCAAAATCATTACTTACATTATTAATCACATATTGTGCACCAGTTTCTAAAGTTATTTTATCTGAAAATGGTTTCGTATAATCAAGACTAAATGTATATTTTCCCTCTTGAAAATTAGTTGCTGTTTGTTGATCCGCAAACGATTCACTTCCTACAGTTTCGTTATTAAAAAACTCTGAAGACTGATCTTTTCCAAAAAAATTGCCTAATGCACTTATTAATAAGGCATGATCTTTATGACCTTTAAGATTACTCTTATATTGTAACTCGTAACGGTATTTTGGATTATTTGCTTCCGTCGTTTCGGTTCTGTTCCATTCATTGATGATATCTCCGGCAGCGTTTTCCAATTTAAAATTAGTTAAAGAAGGTTGTTCTTCCACTTCATAAGCAAAACTCCCAGACAATGTAAGAACATTGTTTTTATTGATATGGTAATCGGTACCTAAGATCAAATTATAAAATTTTTCATTTCGATATTCTCTCCCTTCTGAAAAAACAGTTGTTCCATTGACCAAGTCTCGATTGATATTTTCAGAATCATTTGGCATCTCTCGGTAACCAACCCCTATTTGACTAAAAAGATTAAATTTTTCTGTCCGACGATTAAGGCTCAATCCAACGCTATGATTATGCGGAATCCCAGTATTGATCGACACCGAACCATTGATTCCTTTTCTTTCCTCTTTTTTGATGACAATATTAATAATACCTGAAGTTCCTTCCGCATCGTATTTAGCAGAAGGATTAGTAATCACTTCTATCTTTTCAATCATATCCGCCGTAATCGTTCCAAGCGCATTCCCTTGCTCACTTGCCAAGACAGATGGCTTGCCATTGATTAAAATTTGTACACCTGAACTTCCTCGAAGACTAACTGCTCCCTCGATATCAACATTGACAGATGGAACATTATTCAAAACTTCCAAGGCACTCGCTCCTGTACTACTTAAATCTTGTCCTACATTAAAAACCCGTTTGTCCAATCTAAATTCTGTGGTAGATTTTTCTGCACGGACAACCACTTCTTCGAGTTGATTGTTATCTTCACTCATCATTATATTCCCAAGATCTACCTTTCCATCAATAATTGAAAACTCTGTAATCATCTTATTAGAAAACCCAATAAAACTAATTTCAATAAAAAAATCTTTGGCATTAGTTTCCACCTTAAATGTTCCATCTAACTCTGTGGTGACTCCTGTAATTGCAGCTTTAGTCGTATTATCGCCAATCATCACCGTAGCAAATTCTACTGGGCTTTGGCTATTATTATCTAAAACAGTTCCCGAGATTTCTATTTTTTGATTTTGAGCAAAGAGGAAATTGGAGGAGGTAAGGATAAGTATTAGGATTTTCAAATATCTCATTTTCTGTGACTTTTTTAAATTGATTTGATTTTCAAATTATTAGACTAAACATAATTGTAACACAATATTATGGGGCTTGTTTTGAAGTTGGAAATCAATTCTTTGAACGGCAGAAGTTGGGGGGTGAACGACAAGATAAATGAGAAGTAATAAACTTTGGAAATATTAATAAAAATCTGTCCTGTTGTTTACCCCTATAAATCCGCTGTTCAAAGATAACATTTCCAAAAATCCACTTGAACCACTATCTTTGAAATCATGACCGAAAAAAACAAAACTATAAAATGGTCTTCTAAAGAAGTGGTTTTCCAAATCGTATTGCACATTTTGGTCTTTCTCTTTTATTCTGTAGAAAAGCATCAACCTAATATTGAAGCACACAAAGTGGCATTTTTTCTTAATTATGCGCTCGCAGCATTTTTCATTAATTATGTGTTCCTTCCTCGATTTTATTATCAGAAAAAGACTGTTAAGTTTTTTGTATTTGTATTGTTAGCAATTATAGGAGTGATATTGATAGAGGAAATGGTATTGGAAAAAATCTATTTTGAAGGTAATCGAGCGGATTCTTTTGGAGGAGTTTTGAGAACCTTAACTCAAATCTTACCCATCATTACTATTTTATCGGGATTCAAATTTGCTTGGGATGCTTTTGGAAAACAACAAGAAGTAGATGAGTTAAAAATTGCAGTTAAAGAAAGTGAATTACAATTTTTAAAATCTCAAATTAATCCTCACTTCCTCTTTAACAATTTAAATAATTTGTATTCTTACGCTATCGAACAATCTCCCAAAACGCCTAAAATTATTTTAGAGTTGTCAGGATTATTACGATACATGTTGTATGAATGCAAAGAAGATTTTGTGCCACTCAACAAGGAAGTGAATCAACTGGAAAACTTTATCAATCTTAGTGAAATGCAAATTGAGGAAAGAGGAACCGTAAATTTTTCCACTAAAAATATTAAAGCTAATTATAAAGTCGCTCCTTTAATTTTAATTGTTTTTATTGAAAATGCATTTAAACATAGCACAGCAAGTCAAGCGGACGATATATTAATTGACGTGCATTTGAATCTTTCGGATTCTGGAAATTTACAATTTATTTGTAAAAACTCTTTCCTACCAAAATCAAATACAGATAATCTTTCTCATGGAATTGGTTTAGAAAATGTCAAAAAAAGATTGGAGTTAACTTACCCAAATGCTCACCAACTAAATATTAAAAACAACGATAATATTTACGAAGTTCGATTGACAATTAACTTAGCAACCCAAGTATAAAAATGAATTGTATCATCATCGAAGATCAACCACCTGCTCAAAGAATTTTAAAAAAATACATTGAAGATATTGGCACCTTAAAATTGAAAGCTACTTTTTCAAATGCTATTCAAGCAATGGATTTTTTGAAAACGGAAGAAATAGATGTCATCTTTTTGGATATTCATTTACCGAAAATTTCAGGGATTGATTTTTTAAAATCGTTATCTAATCCTCCCGCTGTTATTTTGACGACAGCATTCTCGGAGTACGCTTTGGAAAGTTATGAATTCAATGTGGTGGATTATTTATTGAAGCCATTTTCTTTTCAAAGATTTGTCAAAGCTATTTCAAAAATGCCAACAAAGAATACTGGACAGGCTATTGATAAAAAAACAAGAAAAGAAATTTTTATAAAATCAGGTTACGAACATATCAAAGTAATAATTGACGATATTTTTTACATCAAATCAGATGCTGATTATACTGAAATATTTTTGGAAGATAAAAAACATTTATCATCTGAACCACTTCGATATTGGTTGGAAAACTTGGACAATAATCAATTTATGAGAGTCCACAAATCTTACATCATCAATGTTTCTAAAATTGAAAAAGTGGTGAGTAATCAAGTTTTTCTAAATGAAAAAATCATCATTCCGATTGGTCGTGCTTTTAAAGAAAATTTTGCCGCACGTTTTTTAAAATAATTTTCACCAAAAATCCTACTCATGAAAAAAATTAAAAAAGAAGACATCAATCAAGAAGTATTTGACCTCTACGATGAATACGCTCATAATCGAATTGATCGTAGAAAATTTATGGAAAAACTATCCATTTATGCCGTTGGTGGATTAACCATGAGTAACTTACTAAGTTGCGTGATGCCCAACTATAACGAAATACAAATTTCCAATGATGACTCTAGATTGTCAACGGAATTTATTACTTATAATTCAGAAAAAGGAGGAGGAGAAATCAAAGGTTTACTTTCTCGTCCAGCAAAAGTGAAGAAAAAATTACCCGGAATAATTGTCGTGCATGAAAACCGAGGATTAAATCCACACATTCAAGATGTTGGACGGAGAGCAGCCTTACCTGGTTTTATTTCCTTAGCTCCCGATGCATTGACACCACTTGGAGGTTACCCTGGAAATGATGACGATGGTCGTACGATGCAACGCAAACGAGACAAAAAAGAAATGCTCGAAGATTTTATTGCTGCTTTTGAATATTTAAAAAATCACCCAAATTGTGATGGCAATGTTGGTGTAGTTGGCTTTTGTTTTGGTGGATGGATTTCAAACATGATGGCTGTACGATTACCTGACTTAAAAGCAGCAGTACCTTTCTATGGCAGACAACCTGACGAGGAATTAGTTCCAAAAATCCAAACACCTTTGCTCGTTCAATTGGGAGAATTAGATAAAAGAGTCAATGAAGGATGGCCAGCTTTTGAAGAAGCTTTAAAGAAAAATGATAAAAAGTATGAAGCATTTATTTATCCAAATGCCAATCATGGTTTTCATAATGATACAACTGGACGATATGATAAGGAAATGGCGCAGTTAGCTTGGAAAAGAACTATTGATTTTTTTAAGAAAAACTTAAAGTAAAAATTTTAGTCTGGAATAAAAAAAGCCTCAATTTGAAATTTTCAATTGAGGCTTTTTTTTATTCATATTTTTTATTGGCTAAGTAAAAACCAATTTCTTTAAATAATCAGCCCCAATTTTAGCACTCTCAATTGGAGTAGAATTATCATATCGTTCTTGCTCTACAATGAAATATTTCATTCCATTATCTTGCGCTACTTTTAATATTTTTGAAAAATCAATTGACCCTGTACCAAGATTACAAGAAGCTTCTCTTTCTTCCCCTGCATCTTTCAATCTATCTTTTACATGGCAAAGTTTGAATCGATTAGAATATTTTTCTAAATACTGAATAGGATCGGCTCCACCAGTTACCACCCAATAAATATCCATTTCATGATCTACTAATTCAGGGTCTGTATTGTCCATCATAAAATCATGAGGGATCATTCCTGTAAATGCCTTAAACGAATAAGCATGATTATGATAAGCGAAATTAATTCCATGCTTCTTACAAATTGTTCCACATGAATTAAATAGATCACAAATCTTTTTCCAATCATCCTTCGTTTTTTGAGGTCCCACCCATGGGCAAATTAAATAATCCATCCCTATCTCAGCAGCCTGTGTAACCTTAGTTTCAAAATCATCATGAATATTACAATGTGCAGAAACCATTTTCATTCCTTGATCGTCAAGGAATTTTTTATAATCCTTATTTCCCATTCCCCAAAACAATCCTTGATCTCCTTCGTATCCTTCAATTTGTTTATATCCAAAACCTGCCAATTGTTTCAAAACTGATTTTGGGTCTTTTGGCAAATCATCTCGCAAGGTATAAAGTTGAATTCCAAATTTATCTAAACTCGGTTTCACCGTTTCCGTTACAGCAGGACTCTCCGCTGTTCCTTTTTCAGAACCTGAAGTAGCACATCCAAAATTAGGGAGAATCAAAGAGCCAGCCGCCAAAGTGCTAGATACTTGCAAAAATTTCCTACGATCATTTTTCATATTATGTTGATTTTTGTTTTGTTTTAATTAAAATTATTTGATCTATTATTTTTTAATTGTCCATTCACAACATCTACCAACAAGTCAACTTGACAATAATTATTTTTTATTAAAAGTATAACCTTAAAGGAAGGTCATAAAGTAAAACCTATTGAATTAGATCTTTATTTTCCAGTTTAAATAATTCCACCGCAGCATTATTATTTGCTGAAATTATGATTACACCATTTTTAGTTTTTAGCTTCGCTAAATCCTTTGTATCTTTTTTCAAATAAAAACCACTTTCAAAAAAAGATGTTGGAGTAAAATCACCATGCCCATTTCCTAATAATAATTTTCCATAACTCGCATCATTTCGTGGTGTCTCCACTTCAGAAGAATAGAGATTCCCTGCTACTAATAAATCTAAATTTCCATCTGAATTAAAATCTTCCGCAATGATTCCATTAATAGAAGACAGCTGAATTTCATTTGGAAGGTTACGAATTTCAAATTCCTCATTTCCTTTATTTTCAATATAACTACTCGCAAAATTCCAAGCTTGATAATGTAATGAGGTTTCCAAATCTTGTGTCGAATAAACATCTTCTAATGAAGCATCTGCAAAAGTATTATAGTCTTTATATTTCACTTTGATGGCAGGAATTTGTTCGGAAGAACATTGTTTTCCACGCAAAGGATATTGCACCCCATCATGATAATATCCAAGGACAATATCTAATTTTCCATTTTTATCATAATCATTTGCATATACATCAAAGGACTCATTCTTGTCAGCTTTATATTTATAATTCAACCCTAAATTCCCTGCGACTAAATCTACATCTCCATCTAGATCAAAGTCATCAGCGACAATACTATACCACCATCCTGTAGATTTATCCAATCCATATTTCTCTGTTTTATTTTCAAAACTACTTCCGTTGTTTTTTAGAAAAGTGATTGGCATCCACTCTCCTACTATTACCAAATCTAATTTTTTATCCAAATCATAATCTAGCCATACAGCATCAGTCACCAACCCAGCCTCCAATAATTCAGGCGCTACTTCTTCTGTGACATCTGTGAATTTTAAAACTCCTGTTTCTTTATATTCATTTTTCAAGATGAAACTTTTCACAGGCTTCGGATAAGCCCGAGGAACTATTCTTCCACCTACAAATAAATCTAGATCGCCATCGCCATCATAATCTCCAACTTTCACTCTAGAACCACTCACCAAAATACTTGGAAGAGCATTGTTATTTTTTTCAAATTTTCCTTTACCATCATTTAAATAAAGTCGATCTTGATAATGTTTGGTATTTGCCTTCGCCTCATTCCCACCACTTACCACATACAAATCCAAATCTCCATCTAGATCTGCATCGAACAAAGAAGCACCAATGTCTTCATAAGCAGCTTCTCCATTCCACATATCTTGAGGAGTTAAATCAAACGTCTCATTTTTATTTTGCAGATAAAGTGCAGCACGTTGATTCATCGCACCACCTACATAAAAATCATCTAAGCCATCTCCATTGACATCTCCAACCGCAAGTGCTGGACCATTCATTGAATAACGATGAGGTAATAATATTTCATGTTTATAATCATTAAACTCATTTTCAAGATGAGAAAAGTCTACCCCTGATTTAGAAGTAATATTGCTAAATAATTTAGAAGTAAACCCTGTAGTTGGAGCGTTTATTTTTTGAGCATTATTATAATCTATTTTTAAAACTTGGTTAGCAGAAATATTTTTTAAAACTTCCTCCTTTCCATCTGACCAAGTGATGGTTAATTCTTCCACCGAATCTTCTTTTCCTATTCCAAAATGAATCATTGGTTCTACTGAAGATTGAAAACCACGAGTCATAGTAGATTCTTGATATTGAGTTTGACCTTTATTTTTTAACGTAACTTTAGTTCCAAGTCCTAACGGATTTTTTTTATTCCCTTGCAGATGAATACGAAGGAAATTTCCTTTTCCTAAGTCAACTGTTTTATTTTGATAAATAACTGAAGGTGCATCAATATTATTGACAATCACTTCCAGGTCGCCATCATTGTCCAAGTCCGCATAAGATGCGCCATTAGAAAATCCTTCAAAGCTTAATCCCCAATCTTTTATTGCTGGAGAAAAAGTAAGATCTCCATTATTTTTAAAAGCATAATTATCTACCTTTTCTGAAGGCATATTTAAAGTCAAGTCAAGATTCTCAAATTCTTTTTTTTCTTGATAAGTTGCTTTTTCTATTTTGTTAAAATAATCTTTGTTATTGATATCTCGTCGAGTTCCATTTGTAATAAAAACATCTTTCCATCCATCATTATCTAGATCGGCCAACAGTCCAGCCCAACTCCAATCAGTTGAAGACATTCCAGTAATTCTAGAAATATCACTAAAGTGAGGCAAACCATCTTCGCCAATTCCATTGTTCAATTGAACTGAATTTTGCATGTATTGATAGCCCAATCCATAATTAACAATTTCCCAAAATCCCGCAATATTCATACTCGCCATGTTGGCTTTATTCCGTCGATTATCTTCAGGAGTCATATCCATTTGCAAAATATCCAAGAGTCCATCGTTGTTAAAATCAGCCACATCCGTTCCCATCCCAAAAAAAGCAGTATGCTGAGTCACCTCTTTTATTTTATCTGTAAATGTGCCATCGCCATTATTAAAATAAAAATGATCAGGCGAAGCGAAATCATTTGAAACATAAATATCTTCCCAACCATCTTGGTTAAAATCGCCAACGGTGGCACTCAAGGATAATCCAAAATTAAGCAAACCTGCTTCGTTGGTTATTTCCTCAAAAGTGCCATCGCCGGTATTGCGATAAAATTTATCAGATTTTATTGGGTCTTTTTTTTCTAAAAAAATTGCGTAAGAATACGCAGGCGTTTTAAATCCTGTAGCTGGATAATTTGCAACATACAAATCTAAGTCACCATCCTTGTCATAATCGAAAAAGGTTCCTTGTGTACTTTTCCCCTCATCTGCTACTCCTCTTTTTTCAGCTTCTTCTGTAAAAACAGGAATACCATTTTCTACTCCTTGATTAATAAATAATTGGTTTTTTGTGGTGGTAAATTTTCCTGAAACACTTACATAGATGTCCAACCAGCCATCTCCATTTACATCAGTCATCGTAACTCCAGTTACCCATCTATCGTCACTTGCTACATTTGCTTTGGTAGTAATATCTTCAAATTTTAAGTTGCCTTTATTTAAGTACAATTTATTTTCTACCATATTCCCAGTAAAATAGATATCCTGCAATCCATCATTATTGACATCACCAACGGCAACACCTCCTCCCATATAAATGTATGGGTAGGTAAAATAATTAATAGTGGAATCCTCTTTTAAATTATTGGAAAAAGTAAGTCCGCTTTCTTTTGGAGAGAGTTGCTGAAATATTTTTGTAATTGTATTGTTAGAATTAATAGCCGTGGAGTTTTCTTTTTCACAAGAAAAAAATAAGGTAGAGGCTAAGATAATTACAAACACGGAAAAGAATATTGGCTTGTTCATATATTAATAAAAATATATTTAAAGTGATTTTTCACAAGAGAAAAATGAGAAGGCAAGAAGTAAAATTCTTGCCTTCTCTAATTAAAACTGTATAAAAACAATTATTAACATTAATAATTTTCTATTAATATCCAGGATTTTGCTTCAATACATCAGCACCAATCAAATCAATCTCATCTTGTGGAATTGGTAAAAATTCATCTTTACCAGCATCAAAAGATGCTCCTTGGTAAGGGCCACCTCCTAAAAATGCATCTTCATGTGCTAAGAAAGCATTCAACTCTGTTGTTGAAATTCCCCATCGATTCAAATCATACATTCTATGACCTTCACCTGAAAGTTCCATTCGACGCTCAAATCGAAGTGCTTGACGAGCTTCTTCTTGACTTCCAAAAGAAGCATACATTCCAATAACATAGTTAGCAGCAGGAGTTCCCCCAGCAGTTAATACTGGAGAATCCATTGCTCTTTGTCTAACTTGATTAATTAAATCTTTAGCTCTATCTAGGTCACCATTTGATTCTATTTCAGCTTCAGCTGCCATTAACAATACATCTGCAAAACGGATGATATTGTAATTAACTGCAGTATAACCAGGAGTCCAAGAACTACCATCATTTTCAACACCAATACCTCCTTGATAATAAATGAATTTTTTAGGAGCATAAGGTCCTGCATATGGTTGATTTCTGATCCAAGTTTTTCCTGGGTGATCACCCCAATCCAAATATGGAAGACCTCTACGACCAACTGAGTGATCAATACGAGGATCTAAATTACCAGCATCAGGAGTAAAAGGATCTGCTGCCTCAATTCCCATATCATTTGCTACTGCATTACCTGCATCATTATATGATCCATCAACCAAAGGAAATCCATTTCCATCAGTTCGGAATGAATTAACCATATCAAAACTAGGCTGGAAAAATCCACAACATCCTCCAGGACCTCCACCATTAGGGAAGTTCAAAACCAATGCAGGATTTGCATTTTGAATAGTACCTGTATTAGCCGCAGCTTGTGATGCGAATACTGATTCTTTACTGTTGTCAGTTAAAGATCGGAATGCATCAGCATAGTTGTCTAATAATCCATATGGAGTACCATTTGCCGTAACACCATCAGCAATAACCTTATTAAATACAGCTAATGCTTCACTATTTTTTCCTTGAAACAATAATGCTTTCGCATACATTGCACCTGCTGCCCATTTGTTAGCTCTACCTGCATCTGCCATCATTTCTGGAAGATTTTCGTAAGCATACTTTAAGTCTGCTTCAATAGGAACATACAAATCTGTTGTATTTGAAACTGGAGTCACTTCATCCCAAGATTCATCTATGTAAGGTGTATTATTAAAGTTCTTTTTTAACTCAAAATAATAGTATCCTCTTAAAAATCTTGCCTCAGCTCCGATTCTTACTTTTGCATCGTCAGGAACACCCTCTTGAGCTACAGCTATTAATCCAAGTGTTGCATTCGCTCTTGCAATACCTTCATAACATGCTCTGTACTTTGAAAGTGTAGGGCCATTATTAGTCGGTACATTATAAGCCACAACTGGATTAGCTACACTTTGATCTCCAGGATCTGTTCCTTTATTTGCTTCTCCACCTCTGATACTTCCCCATAGCCAATTACTAGCATCTGAGTAGAATCCATCTCTTCCTAATAACATAGAATAAGAGGCAATTAAAGAACCTTCAATACCTGCTAAAGATGAAAGTTCATTAGAACTTAATGATTGTTTTGGAGCTTCATCCAAGAAATCATCTTTACATGCTGTAACCGAAATCAAAATGATTAGGAACGGCAATACATATAATTTAATATTTTTCATATTTATGAAATTTTTATTTTCTTTTAATAATAAGATTAGAATTCAACATCTACACCCAATGTCCAACTTCGTGTAATTGGCACATTTCCTAAATCAACTCCAAAGTTAGTATCAGCTGATCCACCTACACTTGGGTCTAATCCATCGTAACCTGTAATAGTCAATAAATTATTAACTCCTCCAAATACTTTGAATTTCCCGATGTTCCACTTCTCGATAATATCAAATGGTAAAGTATAAGAAAGGGTAACATTTTGTAATCTAAAGTAAGAACCATTTTCAACGTAAAAAGAATTAGACTGTTGAATAGTACTGAAGTTAGCTACGTTTTCAAAAATTGGAATATCACCTGTAGGGTTATCAAATGTCCAAGAATCCTTCACTCGATCACTAATTGCAGCTCCTGGAAATAATGGGTAGAAATCAGTAAATACTTTAGAAATATTGTAAGTTTCATTTCCAATAGAAGCAAAAGAATACATTTCTAATCCAAAGTTCTTGTAATTTAATTTAATAGTTAATCCTCCTGTAAAATCAGGAACAGGACTTCCTAAAACAGTTCTATCAGCTAAATCAATAATTCCATCTGGCTGTCCTGTTAAGTCTCCATTTTCATCATAACTATCAATATCAGCAAATCTGAATCGACCTGGTGCTGCTCCTTCTTGCGTAGGTGCTGCATCAACTTCCGCTTGATTAGCAAAAAGTCCTTCTACTTGAAATCCGAAAAATGCAGAAAGTGGTTGTCCAACTTGATTTAATACTGGAGATACCCCTCTGTAATCAGCACTTCGATTTGGTAAAGTTTCAATTCCATCTACTAATGAAACGATTTCGTTTTTCAAGAATCCTCCATTAAGAGTTACCTCATAACTGAAGTCGCTATTAATTTGTCCTTTGTTAGTTATTTGAATATCAATTCCTTGATTTCTCATTTCTCCAACATTCTTAGAAGGAGCATTTGCTTGGTAACCTAACTGAGCTGAAAGTGGTACTTGAAACAATAAGTCTTTAGTATCCTTTCTCCAAAATTCAATTCCAACATCTAATCTTCCATTCATCATTAAGGCATCAATACCAATGTTAGAAGTAACTGCTTTCTCCCATTTTGCGAATGGGTTTCCGATATTAGATCTAAAGTAACCTGCTTGTGCAGATCCATTCGTTCCACCAATATCATAACTTGAATTCCCTAAGCTAGTACCAAATAAGTTGTACTGGTTTACAGGGTTCACATTATTAGAGTTACCCATGATACCATAACCTCCACGAATTTTTAAATCTTCAAATAATGTTTGATCCGCCATAAAACTCTCTGATGAAAGTCTCCATGCTGCAGAGAATGCAGGGAAAACACCATATCGGTTTTCTGAACCAAAACGAGAAGATCCATCTCTACGTACTACCACAGAAAAAATATATTTATCCATCAAGTCATACTTTACGCTACCAAAATATGAAGCAAAGTTAACTGGGTTACTAGGTCCTCCAAAAACATTTGGATTTTGTATCGTATTCAAACTAACATAGTTAGTATTTTGAGAGAATGGATTAATACCTGATCCTCCTAAACTAAAAGAGTTACTGCTACTTAAAGCTTCTTGTCCAATTAAGAAATCCAATTTGCTTTCTCCAAGGTTAACTTTGTAGTTAGCTGTATTTGTCCAAATCCAATCAGTCGAGAAATTAGAAAATTGATTATATCCAAATGAAGAGTTGTTCTCTTTATTTTCATAAGTAATTCTAGAGTAACCTCTAGAATTCGCAGAACTATGACTTCCTCCGAAAGAAGTTCTAAGTACTAAGTTTTCCATTGGTTCAAACTCTAAGTATACATTTCCAAAAATAGAAGTTTGAAATGCTCGATTATCTTGTCTTCCATCCAAACTTGCTACTGGATTTGCAGCATTGTTAAAACCACCTGCTCTTGTACCAGCATATCCTCCAAATTCATCATAAACTGGAATAATTGGAGACATTCTAGATGCTGCCAAAAATTCATTCTCATCATCAGATGATCCTGATCCACCATTACTACCAATAAGGTTTCTAGCTGATCGGTAAGTTACTTGGATATTTTCACCAATTCTTAAATTTGGAAATAAATCAAACTCTGTATTTACACGCATATTATAACGTGAAAATTTTTGATGTAATAAGATACCATCTTGCTCTTGCATTCCTAAGCCTACATAGTATCGATTACCTTCACCACCTCCTGAAAATCCAAGATTATGACGGTGAAGCGCTGCATTCCTTGTAATTGCATCATACCAATCTGTTCCATCTAAGTTTGCTTTTACTACTTGGTAAATACCACCTAATGCAGGATCTACATTATAATTAGCTTCTTCAGATGCAAGGTTTACACCTCCTGTTACACCATTAGCACCTCCAACCAAAAGATATTCAGGTAGTGTAGGTGTATAACTTTCACCTATTCCACTTCCATATTGATCATGGTTATATTCAATAGCAGAAAGATCTTCTCCATTCTGAATTCCAGCATTTCGAATTGCTTCACGAGTCCAATCAGCTTGTTCTTGTGGATTCAAAACACCAGCTCCAGTACCTGGAGTCGTTACACCTACAGTTCCATTGTATGTAACTGTTAGTGGTCTTTTTCCTTTTTTAGTTCCTTTTTTAGTTGTGTAAACAATAACACCACCTGCAGCACGAGCACCGTAGATAGATGCAGCAGTTGCATCTTTCAATACTGTTGTTGTCTCAATGTCTCCAGGAGAAAGGAAATCTGTTGAACTAGTTGGTACTCCATCTACTACATAAAGTGGTTCGTTACCACCTAATGCACCATATCCTCTTACTCGGATTTGGCTAGTTGTACCTGGTTGACCATTTGTAATCACCGTAACACCTGCAACTCTACCTTGTAGTTGTTGCTCAACGTTACCAGAAGGCGTTACTTGTAAATCAGCCGCTTTAATCGTAGAAACAGATCCCGGTGTACTTCTTCGAGTATCAATAGAGTAACCTGTAACTACAACTTGCTCTAAAGTCAAACCTTCAGACATTCTAATTTCAAGCACATTTGAAACACCTACAGGTACTTCTTGGCTTTCAAATCCTGTGTAAGAGATCAATAATATATCTCCTGTGTTTGCTGTAATAGTAAATCGTCCATCAACATCGGTAGTAGTTCCTGTATCTGTTCCTTTGATAAGAACAGAAGCTCCAATTAACGTCTCTTCGGTAGAATCGTCGAGAATTGTTCCTGTAATTTCCCTTTGAGCCATCACACCTACTGAAATCAGCATGGCTAGAAGTACCAAAAGGTTTTTGCAGTCGTAAAGTTTAAATTTCATACGTTTTTCGATTTGTTTTAGAAATTAAAAAATAAAGCAATCAGTATAAATTGCTCAATTACACCATATATAAAAAATTGCATGCAATGACAGCATGACAATTATTTATTGATTTGCGGTTAAAAACTTAAAGAAAAAATGAAGATAATAATCAATCTTGATTGGCATATTAAAGGGTTCTCACCACCTAAAATAAGGGAATATCAAGTTAGATTTTGGTTGTATGTTTATTCAAGGGAAATCTAATTTAGATGGTATAATCATATAAATTAGGTAGTTGTTTTATTAAAAAAATTAATAGTACAACAAACCAAATGTAGGAGGATTGTCTTTTTTAGAAGGAAGACAAATCGTTCAAATACCAATGACATTTCAATCATTTAGTAGGAATTCTAATATTATTTTAACCAAAAGAAATAATATTTTAATAATTACAAATTTTCAAAATTAGATATGGGAAATATTTTTAATTATTATTCTTTTATAATTATTTAATTCTTGCTTAAGGATTTCTATTTTTGCCTAAATAATGATCTTTAGTTCTTAGACGAATCTCAAATTTTCATTGTTAACCTTTTATATATCACCTAATGAAAAGAGTTTAGGATTTTGAGAAGAGATATAAATATGAGGAAACAAACATACTTTCTATTAATTTTCTTACTTTTTGCCTGTTATGCTAACGGTCAAACCCTTAAATTCTATCGCCCTATCGGTGATATTTCCCAGAACTCTATCACTTCCATCGTCCAAGACCAAGAGGGTTTTTTGTGGTTTGGGACCAAATATGGTCTCAATAAATATAATGGGGTTTCTTTCCAAACATTTTTACATAATTCAGATGATTCCACGAGTTTAACCAATAGCTCTATAGAATCTCTCTTTGTTAACGAGGAGGGAAATATATGGGTGGGTACATTTGGAGGTGGGGTCAATTTATACAATGTCAAAGATCAAAACTTTGAAAGGATACATCCTAAACTAAAAAGTGCATTAATTAATGAAAATGTATTTTCTATTCTTGAAGACAAAGACGGAGATATTTGGTTCGGGACTGAAAATAGTGGAATATTCATTTGGAATAAAAAGACCACCACTTTACAACATTTAGTGGAGGATAAAAATAAGAAAAATAGTCTTCCTTTAAATCATATTAGCAATATTGAACAAGATGAAAATGGAATGATTTGGATTGCAACTTGGGGAGGTGGATTATGTAGATATAACAAAGAAAAAAAAGAGCTAACTGTTTTTAATACAAAAACAGAATTAGAACTTAATAATGATATTGTCAGAATAATCCATATAGGTAAAGAACACAGGATATGGATTGGTACACAACAAGGTGTTCAATGTTTTGAGTTTGATCAAAACCATGATCTTAGACAAAGTCAGTTAAAATTTAATAAGGAAAAATTTAAAAATCAATTAAACCAGTTTGTCATAATTTCAATATTAGAAGATTCGAATAATAGACTTTGGATTGGTACGGAGAATAATGGTTTAATACTTTACGATTTAAAAACTCAAAAAATACAGCAATTCAAATATAACCCCAAAGAGAATTATAGTATTCAAAATAATTCTGTCTGGAATTTATTTGAAGATCAACAAGGTACTATTTGGATTGGGTTGTTTAAAAATGGAATCAATAAAGTTGACCCTTTTGAGCAAAAATTTAATCATATCTCCGATGGTCCAGAATCCAAGATTAATTTAAGTTATGGATTAGTTAGTTCTTTTGCAGAAGATCAAAATAATAACCTTTGGATTGGAACCGATGGTGGAGGTTTAAATTTCATTGATCGAAGTCAGCTTGAGTTTACTATGGAAAATTTTATTCCAAACGATTTTAATGGTCTTAAGAGTAAAGAAATCGTTTGCATGATTCATGATGAAAAAGACCAATTATGGATTGGAACATGGGGGGAAGGTCTTTTTATAAAAGATCAAAACAACAAATTTAGATCTTTAGCTCATGATCCAAAAAATTCAAATTCGCTATCAGGTAATTTTGTAATGACGGTGAATCAAGGTCAAAAAGGGAATATGTGGATTGCGACTCACCGAGTTGGACTTGATCTATATATTCCATCAATAAATCAATTTTATCATTTTAATAATTCTTCAAAATCAAATTCGATCTCAAGCGATAAAATATCATCAATTATTGAGGATCAAAATGAATATGTTTGGATAGGAACAGAAGGAGAAGGTATTGATCGAATAAAATTAAATGATAAAAAAGAAATCATAAGTTTTAAGAACTATAAAAACTTACCAAAAGATAAATCAAGTTTATCAAGCAACATTATCAATAATCTCTACCTTGATTCTAAAAACAGAATTTGGGTGGCTACAGACGGAGGAGGGATTAATATCTTGGAAGAGTATGGAAAAGATGATTTTAAAAAAATCTCAAAAAAGGATGGACTTCCTAGCGATGTAATTTATGGCATTCTTGAAGAGACCCCTTTTATATTTTGGATAAGTACTAATGCAGGTTTAGCATCCATCAATTTGAAAACTAATGAAATAAAATCTTTTGACCTTGCTGATGGATTACAAGCAAAAGAATTTAATAAATCAGCTTCTTTTAAAACTAGTGATAGCACATTTTTATTTGGAGGAATCAATGGATTCAATTATTTTAAACCTAAAGAAATTAAAACGAATTATTTCTCTCCTCCTGTCTTTATTACAAAAGTTGAAATTCCAAACAAAGAAAATGATAAAGACTTAAAGCAAAAATTAAAAACTCAATTGCAGACCAAGAGTATCATTCTTGAATCAGATGAAAATGATTTAAGAATAAATTTTGCTGCACTTAATTATTCTCAATCAACTAAAAACCAATATGCATTTCAACTCGAAAATTATGATAACTACTGGAGAGTTGCTAAAAATATTACTAGTGCTTCTTATACCAATATTCCACCTGGTAATTATACGTTCAAAGTAAAAGCATCTAACAACGATCAAATATGGAACGAATCGGTAACCATTATAAATATCCAAATCAAAAATCCATGGTTTAAAAGTTGGTGGGCTTACCTTATTTATAGCATGCTTTTTTTTGGTGGTTTATTTTTAATAAATAAAAGCCTAATTCAAAGAGATCGACTGAAAAACGAATTAAAAGTAGAGCATCTTCAAATGGAAAGAATGCAAGGATTAAATAAAATCCGTTCTCAATTTTTTGCTAATATTTCCCACGAGTTTAAAACTCCTTTAACACTAATTATTAGTCCGTTAAAGGCTATGCAAAAAAAACTTGAAAAGATTGAAAACAAAAACCAAGTAGATGTCATGCTTCGAAATGCTGAACGATTGCTACGCTTGATAAACCAAATTTTAGATTTATCAAAATTAGAATCCGGCATTACTGAATTAAAAACAACTCCATTCGACATTGTAGAATTTACTAAAAGCATGGCGAATAATTTCCATCCATATTCAGAAGAACAATCTATTGCATTCGAATTAGATTTACCCAAAGAACCTATTCTTCTTTATTTTGAAAAAGATAAAATGGAAAAAATACTGATCAATCTTATTTCCAATGCATTTAAATATACACCTACATATGGTAAAATAAAACTGACCATTACACCTCAAGAAAAACAGGTAATTATCTCCCTCAAAGATACAGGTATTGGTATTTCATCAGATCAAATTGACCGTATTTTCAATCGTTATTATCAAGCAAAAAATAATAACGAGACAAGCGGTACAGGCATAGGGTTGTCACTAACCAAACAGTTAGTGGAATTACACGGAGGAATTATCGAAGTAAATAGTATACAAAGTGAGGGGACGCAATTTAATGTTACCTTTCCTCTGGGGAAATCACACCTTTCGCCTCAACAAATAGAGTCTGGGCGAATCCCTCACAGGATGAGTGAAGATTCCCAAATCGAGCTAAATGACTTTAATATTTCTGTACCTGGGTTTGTTGAAAAAATAACTACTGAAGGTAGTGATCAACCATTAATTTTAATTGTAGAAGACAATCCAGAACTCCGAGAATTTACCAAATCAATTCTTAAAACTAAATACCAAATCATCGAAGCAGAAAATGGAAAGCAAGGTTACAAAATGGCAATGCAAAACATTCCTGACATTATTATTACTGATTTGCAGATGCCAGAAATGAATGGTTTTGAAATGTGTAAAAAAATTAGGAATGATGAAAAAACAAATCACATTTCAATTATAATGTTAACCGTAAAATCATCAGATGAAAGTAAAGAAATGGGTCTTGAGTATGGGGCTGATTATTATTTGACTAAACCTTTTAATCCAAAATCTTTAGAACTAAGAATTAACAATATTTTAAATATTAAGAATAACTATAGAACTCAAATCTTAACTAATCTAAAAACTAATTTCCCTGTATCTCCGCCACAACCTGAAAATGAAAATAGTGAATCTAAAATTACTTTAAAGGATGAATTATTTATTGGAAATATTGAAAAAATAGTCATTCAAAATATAGAAAATTCAGATTTTCAAATTGAAGACTTATGCCGACAAGTTGGATTTAGTAAGAGTCAATTATATCGAAAAATGAAAGCTATTATTGGACAATCAGCCAATGAGTTTATCAGAACAATTCGACTAAAGAAAGCTGCAGAATTATTACTATCACAACAAGAAATGTCCATTTCCGAAATTACTTACAAAGTAGGTTTTAATGATTTACAATATTTTAGAAGTTGTTTTAAAAAACAATATGGTATCACCCCTTCAGAGTTTATTAAAAATTAGACTTATTCCTTCTAGGATAATCAATTCTAGTTACAAATTCTTATTAGTCATTTATCATTATAACTTTGGTTTTTTCTATTTTTGTAAATAGAAATTTATCTCTCCATTTCATTAATTGAAAAAGCTATAAAATAATATGAAACTACAACTCCTATCTTTCCTTTTCCTGCTTTCTTTATCCTTATCTGCACAATTTACAGAACCTCAATTTATTCACACGGACACACCATTTCCAATCAGAAGTTTGGAACATGCGGATTTCGATAATGATGGTTTATTAGACATGGTATTTGGTTTTGATAGTCATCTATCTTGGTCAAAAAATTTGGGTAATGACAAATGGAGTACCAATGTTTTAATTGAAAATTTCGTATTAGAATTTAGAGATATTGAAGTGGTTGATCTTGATGAAGATGGATGGATGGATATTATAGAAATAGGAAGAAATGATGAGACTACTTCAATGATGTATATTAACTGGTTTAGAAATGAGGGAAATTTTAATTTCAGTTCTCCTATATCCATTGACTCTTTTCCATCTAGTATCAACTCTACCCTAGGAACTGCCATTGAAATTTCTGATTTCAATAATGATGGACATCAAGATATTTTGGCCGTTGCTAGTTCAAACTACGAGTTAACAAATCGACTGCTTCTATATACTAATGATGGACAAGGAAATCTTAACGATGGAATTGGTCTTACTGACGCAACGGCTAATAATCCTCGTGGAATCCAATTAGAGGATATCAATCTCGATGGGTTTATAGATATAGTTCAGTTGAATAGTTATTCTGAATTTGTATTAATTGAAAATAATAATGGGAATGGTTTTAATACACCTGAATTTCTTTTTACGCCATTTCTTACTAGTGAATTTTTAGGCTTTGCCCTGATCGATATTGATGGAAATGGAACTAAAGATATTTGCGTCGGATCAGATGGAGGCGTTGGTGTCAAATGGTATTCGCAAACTAGTAGTGGTGTATTTGATGATTCTCCACAATCTCTTTTTGGTTTACAATATAGTGTCACACATATTATTCCTGCAGATATTGACAATGATGGAGATTTGGATATAGTCTTTTCTTCGCACGCTTTTAATGATATGGGCTATATTAAAAACATTGATGGACTAGGTAATTATGAAGACCCAGTTATAGTTTGGACGAGTTTTATTTTTGCTCCAGATGGAATTCTATCTGTGGTGGATTTAGATAATGATAATGATTTGGATATTGCTTTTTCAGGAAAAGATTTATTAGAATACTCCACTTTTAAAAATACAGATGGACAAGGTAATTTCATTTTAGATCAATCTTTTGCCATGAGTCCTCCTAGCTCCTTCGGAGGAGAGAATGAACATTTTGGAGATATTGATGGCGATGGCTACCAAGACATTGTCATCTCTGGAGATTTTTTAACTTGGTTAAGATTCAATCCTGATTTTAATATTTATGAGCAAGCAAGGTTTTTCGAAACAGAAACATACGCCACAAAAATGGATCTTATTGATATCAATAATGATGGTGTTCAAGATATAATTTACACACAATCAGGAAGTAATAACAATACTATATATTGGCACCTCAATGATGGATCAGGAAATTTTTTACCTGCAAATACATTAACCTACCCAAGTGTTAATCATAAGACTAAACTTTTTACAGAGGATATTAATGGAGATGGATGGGAAGATCTTATTCTGGCTAGTGGTAGTTTTTCAGGTGATGGAATTTTTCTATTTAAAAATCAAGGAACTACGAATGGTGGTTTTGATCCTGTTGAAACTTTAGAAACTACTGCTACTAATTTTATAGTTTTTGCAGATGTCGATGAAGATGGATGGATAGATATTTTTCCTGTGTTAAATAATACCACAGACTTAGGTTGGATAAAAAACAATGGTACTTCATTTGAACCTTGGACGATGATAGTTGATAATGATATATGGCACAATGACCTTATATTTGACGACCTAGATAATGATGGGTTAAAAGACATTTTGTTATTCCAATTTAGTACATGTAGTTTTTATAAAAATATAGGTAACCTGAGCTTTAATCCTCCTGTAGAAATTTCTAATTCGATTAATTATAGTTCCATTTATTTAATCGACTATGATCTAGATGGTTACAAAGATTTAGTTTATAGAGAAGAGGATGAAAATTTATATTGGCAAAAAAACACCAACGATGTTAATATATTCGGAAGTTCTCAAATTATTGATGGCGGGCTAGACAGATATGTTCATTTATATTTTCATGACTTAGATAATGACACGGACTTGGATATGATTTATAAAGACTACTATTCTTTGTATACTAAAATAAATATCTCTGCTAATGGGCAAATCATTGCTAATGCATTTTATGATAAAAATAACAATGGTGATTTTGATGCTGATGAGCCAACTCTAAATCATTTTCAATTTAACTTAACTCCTGATGAAACGATTTACTTTGCTACCAATAATGAAGAGAAATTTTTCTTTGTAAATGAAGGCACCTATACGCTAAATTCTCATCCGATGTCAGGATGGAATTTAACAACAGGTGATGCTAATTGCGTTATTGACTTTATTCAAGACACCGTAATTAATAAAATGTTTGGATACTACCCTGCTGTGCTGACACCTTCTATTTCTCCTAATTTATCTTCTGCCCCTACGCGATGTGGATTCACCGTTCCTTTTTGGTTGACTTATGAAAATGATGGCACGACCATAGAGGATGGATTAATTGAGTTATATGTAGATGATCACGCAACTTTTATTTCTGCCACCCCAGCGCCTGATTCTATCTCCAATGACACTTTGTTTTGGCATATTAATTCTCTCCCTCCGACACATCAATCGACCATTAAATTAGATTATCAAATCTTTGACGCAAGCTTCTTAGGTGATAGCGTTAGGATTTCTGCCAATGCTTATATCGCAGAATCTAACAATACATTTACATTATCTCAAACTTTCAATTTTGCTTCTGAAATAGCATGCGCGTACGATCCAAATGACAAACAAGTAATTCCAGCAGGTCTGCTTGATGAACATTATACATTGATGGGAAAAAAATTAGAATACACCATCCGTTTTCAAAATACTGGAACAGATACCGCTTTTAATGTTACAATTACGGATGTGTTAGATTCGGATTTAGACCTTTCCTCATTCCAGCTTATTGCATCAAGTCACTTAATGGAACCGAGTATAAATGAACAAAACCGAACCCTCAATTTTCATTTTCCAAATATATTATTACCTGATAGTATTGTTAACGAAGCGCTTAGTCATGGTTTTATAAAATATAAAATAACACCTCAGGTTAATTTACCAGAAGGAACTATGATTGAAAACGAAGCGAATATTTTTTTCGATTTCAACTCTCCAATTTTGACAAATACAACTTTAAATACTTTAGTTAATTCCTTTGACATCACTACAAATGATGTGATTAATGATCCTCTTTGTTTTGGTCATACAGATGGAAATATCGACATAACTGTTTCAGCCATTCCGCCGATTTCGTACACATGGAATAACCCTTTGCTTACTGGTTCATCTCTTTCAAACTTGGTCGCAGGAACTTATTCTGTCACCATAAATGATGGACTTAATCAAACGGATATACACACTTTTATTTTAACTGAACCACCGTTAATTTCTGGGATTTTGACTATGATGCCCCAAGTCGACATGACCTTGGGTTCTGCTAATATTGAACCGTCAGGTGGAACTCCACCATATTCTATTACCTGGAACTCCTCTCCTATTCAAAATGGAAATACAGCCAATAATTTGGAGGCAGGAATGTATACAGTAGTAATCGTTGACTCAAATGATTGTACTTTTACAGATAGTATAGAGGTTACTTTTACGACAAGTGTTTCAAACATTGAGAATGATTTTCAATTTTCAGTTTTTCCAAATCCAACAAATGATAAAATCACCATTCAATTTAACCATGAAATTACAAATGAATTTGATTTACAAATTATTGACTTAACTGGGAAAGTTGTATTTTTAAAAAAAATTAATTCCTCAAATTCTTTAGAAGAAATACAACTTCAAGAATTAGGAGCTAAAGCTGGAATCTATTGGGTGGGAATAATAATAAAAGAACAATTCGTTTTTCAAAAACTAGTTGTCCTACCTTAAACACGATAGATAATTTAATCTTCATTTTTAATCCTAAAATTAAAATATACCTATTTGAAATCTATAGATTCCATCAGCAAGACCAGCGTCAAACTTCTTCTCACCGAACCATTCTATGGTCATTTCATGATGGGCTTACCTAAAGAAATTTCAGAACAGACAGATACAGCAGCAGTTGCATTAATGAATCGACAAAGCATCAAATTAATAGTCAATGAAAATTTTTGGGATTCGCTAAATGATCAACATAGGTATGGTCTCATCAAGCATGAAATGTTACATATTGTTTTGAAGCATTTGTTTTTGATGAAAGGTTTTCCCAATAAAAAATTATTTAACATTGCTGCTGACATTGTCGTTAATCAATATATCGAAAGTAAGCAATTGCCAGACGGAGGAATATTGTTAGAAAATTTTGCCTACCTCTTACCGATGTATAATATTGATTTGGAAAAAGACAAAGATGTTGGATATTATTATCATCATTTGGGTAAAATATTTAAGACACCGTCTTTGATGAGTTTTGGACAGGCAGTCAATAACACAAGCGCTGATAAAAGTAAAGGAGAGTCTCAAGTAGATATTTCAGGTTTGATGTCTGGCGGAAATATCGAATTAGAGAGACATAAATTTTGGTCAGAAATTGAAAAAATGTCGGAAGGTGAACGCAAAATTGCAGAGTACCAAGCCAACCGAATGATTAAACAAACGGCAGACCGAGTCAAACATAAATATAAAAATTACGGCAACCTCCCTGGAAGTCTTGCTGAGCAATTAGAACAAATTTTGGCGGAGATGAAACCGAAATTTAATTGGCGTAGACTTCTCCGATTGTTCGCCACTTCGAGCAATAGTACTTTTATAAAAAATACGATTCGTCGTCCCTCCAAGCGATATGGAACGGTGCCTGGCGTAAAAGTAAAAAGACGAAATAGATTGTTACTCGCCATTGATACCTCAGGAAGTGTTCCGAATAATGACTTGGTAGAATTTTTTGCGGAAATATATTTCATCTGGAAACAAGGAGCAGAAATTCAAATCGTAGAATGTGATACCCATATTCATCATACTTATAATTACAAAGGAATCACCCCTGTAAAAGTACATGGCAGAGGTGGAACTTCTTTCGATGCGCCCATCAAATATGGTAATGAAAAATTTCATCCCGATGCGTTAATTTATTTTACAGATGGTTATGCTGCGCCACCGAGTATGCCTACTCGCTACCCTGTTTTGTGGATTGTCACTTCGAATGGAATTGAAGAAAATGACGATATCTGGAATAAATTACCAGGCAAAAAATTAAAAATGACTAACTAAAAAATGGCTTTGAAATACAAGGCAAAACAGTTAAAAAAATAAAAATAAATGAGTGATCAAAAACACAATTATGTTTTTTACGGAATGGAATCCAACGCTAATGAAGTAAGAGGTTTCGTAGAACATATTATCAAAACCAATATTGCGGCTGAAGAATCAGGAAATAAAAAATCTCCCATCTGCATTTGGGGAACACATGGAATTGGGAAAACGGAAATGGTAAATCAGATTGCCAATACGCTTGGCTACCAATGGGCATACATCGCTCCTGCTCAATTTGAAGAAATGGGCGACTTGGTTGGAATGCCTTCTGTCGAAAATGGACGAACAATATTCAGTAGTCCTGATTGGGTTCCGACAGAGGAAGGTCCAGGGATTTTATTGATTGATGATGTCAACCGAGCAGATGATCGAATCCTTCGAGGCATCATGCAACTCCTACAAAACTATGAATTAGTAAGTTGGAAATTACCTAAGTTTTGGCAAATCGTTTTGACTGCAAATCCTGATGGTGGAGATTATTCTGTCACTCCGATGGACAATGCTATGCTCACTCGGATGATGCATATCACCATGAACTTTGATCCAAAAGCTTGGGCGGTGTGGGCAGAAAAATCTGGAGTAGATTCGAGGTGCATCAACTTTGTTTTAACTTATCCAGAAATTGCACATGGCCAACAAACAACTCCTCGTTCGCTCGTTCAATTTTTTCAAAGTATAGAAAGTATTAAAAATTTCTCTGAAGAACTTCCATTGATTCAAATGCTAGGTTCGTCTTGTTTGGATGAAGCGACTATCGTTTCGTTTATTTCTTTTGTCCAACAAAATCTTTCAGAGTTAGTTAAACCTGAGCAAATTTTAAAAACCAAAAACTTTGAAAATGACGTGTACAAACATCTAAAAGGAATCGTGCAGAAGGAAGTTTTAAGAGTAGATATTATTGCAACAATGTGTACACGTCTAGTCAATTATCTCACTTTAAATGAAATAAAACCCAATAAAGATGAAATAAAAAATGTGCAATCATTTATCAAAATGGATATTATTCCAAATGATTTAAGATTGTCCATGTTGCAAGATTTGGTGAGTTCTACTAATGCTGCATTAAAAGCGGTGATGCAAGATCCTGAAGTGGCGATGATGCTGTTGCAGAAGATGTAAAATCAAAATAGAAATTCTTTAAAAAAATAACAATACATTTACATGGACTCATTTGTTTCAAATTCAAATCAAGAAAAGATATTTAATCTTATCTATTCTAACTCATTGCCCAATGATAAAATAGCTTTTGAGATCATTAAAAATTTGGATTCTGATGACGTGTTTTTTCCTTCCTTAGTTGCAATTGCTCTGACAAGTGATGACAAATTCTTCGCTAACGATATACTTTTATTCATTGAGTCAAAATTATCTTTAGATCAAAAGGCTCTTATTCTTAGAAACATTAATGGTTATACAAATTATGACAACCTATATTTCTATTCATTGAAAAATAATTTCCCTCATCAATTTTGTGCTAATATTCTTTATACTTATTTTAAAAGAACAGGAAAAGCTTTACGTGATTTTTTATGTGCAGATGATGGTTCGCATTCTGAACGAAGGAATATGTTTAAATTATTTTTGGAGGAATCGAAGTTCAACTCTAGTAGAATAAGAATCCCAGGATTACTTCCACATGAAATAGAAATTTATGTTCAACATTTCTTTACTAAAAACAATAGTCCGATATACCAATCTTTGCATTTAGAATATTTAAAATCAGATAAACTTCCAACTATTATTTTTACAAAAAAATATAAGGAAGTACTGATAGACGGAAACTATAATCCAACAATCTTCCCTAGCTATATTTTTAAATTATCTATTCTAAAAAATCTAAATTTCAAACTTTCAAAAGAGATGGAATTCCCTGAAGATTGGAGCTCCCTCTCAGAATTAGTAGAAATTAATTTTAGAGGACACGATTATATTTTTAAGGATTTTAATTTTATTGACACTCTCCCTAAACTTAAAAATATTTCCTTAGGGTCTCACTATTTATCTAATCCTAAAATATTCCTAAGAAAAAAAACTGTTCCTATATCAGGTACGATCCAATTTATTTCAAGGGAAGGATATACAGAAGGAACAGGTTATCAAAAAGCATTTTTGTTAGATCAGAATAAAGCCTTAGGACTTGCAGGCGCCCTAGGTAAATCTATTCTTTCTATCGAGGAACAAGAATATTATTTTAAAAAACTTACTGGTGTTAGGCAATTTAAGAAACTGGAAGAACTACCTTTCCATGAATTAATTACCTTGATGAATGTCAATTTTGCTGCGTTAAGAAATGCTATTCAAACTCAATTAGATGACCATTGTGAAAAAGAAAATGGCATCTCTACTTTAAATGTAAAGTCATTGTTACATATCGCAGGAAATCCTAGCCGAAGTAAAACTGAAATCAAGAAAAAACTCAAAGAATTAAATATTCCATTCACCGACAAGCCAGATGACGACATCACTCATCTAATCATATGTAAAAATCCAAAACTTTATAAGAAACTGGTTAACAGAAATTTACAGCTAGTTTCCGAGCAAGCACTTTATCAAATATTTAAAGCGGATGCACCAGGTTTTATCGAAGCAGCAGTTTCAAAAGGAGATGATTCTATCAGTAATAATATTTTGCAATTCATCAATAGTGATGACATTCCAAATGTTTTAGTTGGTTTAGAAATGCTTAAAAATGGTGGAGTCCCAAAAGACTTGATTGAACCACTTTTGGTTGTTTTCAAAACTTGCCCTGATAGTAAAGCTAGAGGTTTGGCAAAAAAAATATTGCTTCAACATGCTCCTGCCGAGTTGTTGCCTTTGATTAATGACACTCAAAGATTTACAGGAATCAATGCTAATTCAAAAGCTCAAGACATCAATAAAAAATTGGAGAAAATCGCAAAAAACAGCTCAAGGAATCTTGCCGCTAAAATGTCATTATTGTTTCATAAAAGATATAAGAAAGGATTGCGTTACATTCTTTATCATTTCCATAAACCTTGTCAAGAAAGAACAGATGCATTACTTGCGATGATGGAAGGAACACATTTTAACTTTGCTCCAGGTTTAGGTTTTACCAACTGGAAAGAGAGAGGTCAAGAGGCCATTCAACTTTGGTCAATAAAAGCTATTGCAAAATTCCCAATAGATATTGTGGATCATGTCCCGTTAATTGAATCTGCCAATTTTCATAATTGTAAATTCAATTCACTACCTGCAAAAATAGGTGAGATGAAAGATTTAAAGCGATTAGATTTGTCTTTTAATTTTATTAAAAAATTTCCAAAATCATTTATAAAACTTACTCAATTGGAACACCTAGATTTACAAATGAATAACTTCGAAGAATTCCCCAAAGAGTTGTTTAATTTCCCCAATCTTAAGTTGGTCGATTTTAGAAAAAATCAAATTAACGGAACAATTCATCCAATAATAATTGATGCTGAAATTCGAAATGCGATGAAGGATTGTGAGATATTAGTCTAATATTTAAAAGTGATTGATCTTACAATTCTGTAAAAATAAAGATAAAATTTCTTTGAAAAATTTATCTCCATATCACCTCAATTATTAATTTCCTTCATAATTTCAGAAAACATCTGATACGAATTCACTCGATTATCTGCATCATAAATATTAGTAACTGCGATCAATTCATTGATTTTAGTTTGAGCTAAAAATTCCTCTGTTTTCTTCTTTACGGTATCTTTACTTCCTACAAAAGAATACTTCAACATTTGCTCCACAGCAGGATGCTTTCTTACTTCAACTAAATCGGGAGTCATCTCGGTAGGTGCTTGTAAAAAATTTCTTTTACCAGTTAGGATTCCGATGATACCTCGAATTAGAGAAGTGAAATACCTTTCCGCCTCTTCGTCAGTATCAGCCACAATCACATTAGCTCCAGCCATCGCATATGGTTCTTGCAAAAATTCAGACGGTTGGAATTCATTATGATAAATATTAAGCGCTTCAATTAATTGAGTAGTTGCGAAGTGACTCGCAAAAGCATAAGGCAATCCTTTCTTGGCAGCCAAATGAGCACTATCTGTACTCGAACCTAAAATGTAAATTGGAACATCTACTCCTTCAGCAACATTAGCGCGAACTTTTGCATCGCTATTGTTATTGGAAAAATACTGTTGGATTTTCTGAATCTCTTCCGGAAATTTATACACCGAATTCATCCTGTCCGAACGAATGGCAAAAGCAGTTTCTTGGTCTGTCCCTGGAGCTCTTCCTAATCCCAAATCAATCCGATTAGGATACAACGAACCTAACGTACCAAATTGTTCTGCCACGATGAGTGGGGAATGATTTGGCAACATAATTCCACCAGAACCAACTCTAATTTTTTTTGTTCCACCTGCAATATATCCAATCAAAACTGAAGTGGCAGAACTGGCGATGCTAATAGAATTATGATGCTCCGCCAACCAATATCTATGATATCCAAATTCTTCCGCCTGCTGAGCCAAAGCAAGGCTTTTTTGTAGGGTTTCAGCTGTCGTATTTCCCTGTGAAATTAGCGCTAAATCTAAAATAGAATATCTTACTCCTCTGTTACTTTTCTCCATGTAATTATATTGTTATTTATTTTTCAATTAAAGTCGTTTTCTTATCTTATATTAAAACTTCACAATCATGATTTGTTTTTAAAAACCAATCAGGAACAACTATATCTTTATTTCCTCTAAAATCTATTTTTTTCAATTTTGGAAATTTACCTAAAACTTCTGGAAAAAACCTAAATTTATTCTCCCGTAAATCTATTGTTACAAGATCCTGCAAAGTACCAAGGTGATCAGGCAAACTTGACATTTCATTGATCGACAAATTTAAATGTTTAAGATCTTTAAATTTGGTAATCTTTTGACTCAAGTTATTATATCGACAATTGGTTAAATCCAACGAATGAATTTCACCCAACTCTAATACTAAAACTGGCAACGCCACACTCATCTCGGGCAAATTATATTCATCATAACTATTTGGATCTTTTGGCCGTTCACTAAATCCTAATCCTTTGGAAAAATCAAAATGGTGATCGGTCAGAAGCAATTGATAAGCTTCCATTTTAATCTCTTTTTTCAAGCCCGCGGTAAGTGAATAGCGAAGCCCCTTCCCTATTTTTTGAAACATGAGCATAGAAAATTTACCTGCCAAAGTCGGTGTCAATTTTTTAGCGATCGCTTTAAATTGTCGCCGAATATCAATTTCAGATTTATTAGGATCATTAACCATTTTAAAAGAGAGTCGATCTCGAACTAAAGGTTTCCATTCTGCATCAGCATGTATTTCTAACATATCTTTAGCAGCCTTTCTTATTTTTGGATCTGACGTAGTTTTCTGTACAAGAAGTAAACTATCAAAAATCTGTGGAGGCATTCCTCCATTTTTTATCATTTCCAATCCTACCTTTACATTGATGATATCGCTGCTTTGCAACAAGCGTTCTAAATTTTCCAACATTTCGGGTGCAGCACCTTCTTGCTTTTCTAAAGTCTCTTTTAAAAATTGTGGTTGAGAATCTGCAAACTGTTTTTGCAAATCAACATCAGTAATTGGAGTGAATTTTTTGTCAGCAAAAAAATGGTAATCTGGAGATTTCGTTCCAATGATTACATGAGTCACTTGATCAGAATATTTAGTTTCTAATTGAAGTCCTAATTCTTTGACTTGTTTTTTGAGTTCGGTAATTTTCATATTGGGCTTACCTGAAATATACAGAACTGAGTTTTCGCTCAAAGGATTTTCTAATTTTACGGCTTCTACTTTTTCATCAATTAATGCCATCAGTTTTTTCCTAAAGGCCAACAAGGTAATATTGGTCGCTTTTAATATCGTCTCCCAATTCCAAGTTTTGTTCACGTCCAACTTAGTTCGTCCCATCAAATAATTGACAAAAAACTCTTTGTCCTCTTGAGGCAAACCTGACTTTTCAATCGAAGAGCAAAGGCTACAAAATTGCTTTACATTTTTATATTTAAAACCTTCAAGGGTTTCAGGCATTTTTTCAATAGGTACTGTTCTATTTTTCAAAAATACATGAGTAGAATAAATTGGATTATTCCAAGTTCTAAATGATTTTAATTTGGGTAAATGATCTAAGAAGTTTAAATCATTATGCTCGATATTATTTTTTGATAAAGTTAAGTAAGACCAATCTGCTTCTATCCCTTCTGGAATATTATCAATATCTTTTAACTCTATTTCACCTAAAAATATATGTCCCGTTGAACTTTGTAAATAACGAATGCACTCTGCAAAATTAACAGGTGGAATATTTTCCAACTGAACATCCGATAATCTTTGACAATTTTTAAAAAACTTTGGTTCGAAATTAATGTTGGAATTTCGAATGTATAATTGGATTAAAGACTGACCTTCAATTTCCGAATCGGTGAGTGTGGTATCTAAACAATCTGAAATCCAAAGTCGATTTATATTTTTCCATTGTTTAATATCAGGTAAGTTTTTCCATTTCTTTTTTGATCTGGAGATTTCTAAAAAATACATTTTTTGAATGGTATTCATAAAACCATAGTCCTCTAAATTCCAACCATCTAGTCTCACTTCACTAAGGCCTGTTACTTGCGAAAAATCACAATCCACTTCTTCTATTGGTGCTTTTACCTTGAGGGTATAGAGTTCGGTTAAATTTGAAAAACTGTTATCTATTTTTTTTAATGACCGGGAAGATATTTCTAATTGTCCAAGCTTTGTTTGTGTTTTCCCAATTTCTAATATTCCTAATTTTGGCGTGATGATGTAAACTGACCTTATCAGAGAACCGCTAGGTATCTTCATTTCTACGATCTCCTCATTCTTAATCCATATCTGGGTTAAGTTTTCTAATTTCCAAATATAATCAGGCAGTTGATGTAATTTCCCAGCGTTGTAATTAAATTGCCAAATAGTAGAAGGAAAATTTTGCTCAGGAAGAGACTCTATATTTGGGCAAGATAAATCAAAATGATGAAGTTGATTTAAATGCTTTAGATTTGGAAGTGACTTAATTTTATGATTAGTAATTTGTAATCTAGCAACCTGAGTTGCTTCCTTAAAAACCATATCATACTGATCCGGGGTCATCTCAGAATCCGTCAATGTGATATACTTCGCATTTTTAAGATCTTCTTTTTTACTAGAAAATTGTTCTTTAAAGTCAGTAATGTATAAATTCATCTTTTTGATTTGATATGTAAGATTTAATGGAAAAGTAAATGGGAATGTTTCCTAATAATATTCATACTCCCGATAACTTTCCTCCATTCGATTTGATTCAGGATTAATCAAAGTCCTTTTTATCCAATTTCCTTTTTCATCAACTTCATATTTATTCTTTGAATCAATTTTATTGGGGGGCTGGTAAAATTTATTTTTATCTAAAAAATTAATGTAGCTATTCTGTTGATCTCTTATAGCTTGATAAGTTAAAATGATATTTCGTTCACCACTTTTTTCAATTCGAAAAATCTGCACAAGAGTGTATTCTCCATGAATCTTTTTCTGCGAGCTGATCGATGACAACTCATATTGACTTGAATCTTTGGCCAAATCATAGAGGTAACCTAAAATAATTGCACTATCATTTTTATATTCAGCAATAGAAATGGAGTTATAAGAATCATCCGCCAAACCAACCGTTCTAACCACATAGGAAAATGAATCATTGAAATTTAAAGTTCCTTCTATTGGATAATCTATAGCATCATATTGTTCACCACAGGCACTTCCCCAATAACCGCTTCCTAGATATTTTCCATTTTTGGAATAAGTTGTATCTCCTGCTACTTGATTCTGATAAAACCAAGCACTTCTGCAATCTGCTACAGTTGAAGCTTGAATAATCGTATCATTTCGGTAAATGTAATTTACTTCAGATTTGGGACCTCGATGTACTCTTTTTAAACTTCCTTCTTTATCAAAAAACTCTTCGCTTTCATAGAAAAACTGAGGACGTTTTATATCTCCAGCTCGCTTAGTGTGTTTGATTCTTTTGACACCTTTTTGTTTTTCGAAAAAGGAACTTTGAGCATTTCCATAAAATGCAAAACCTATCAAGCAGGTTACAAATAATATGTATTTCATTTTAAGAATTTAATTGAAAAAAGGACTGAAAATTTTCATCTTCAGTCCTTTTTCTTTTAAATGAATCTAAATAATTGAAGTACTCCAAAAATAAAAATAAGCATTGCAACAATGTTGATCCTCTTTTTATATTTGGAAACCCATTCCATTATGGCAGGATTTGAAATTAGAGAATAATTTATTCTCCAATATAAATACGTACTAAAAAATATTACAATAAGTCCTTCGTAATTCATTAACTAAAATTTATTCAAAGGTAACTTTCAATTTTTTCTCTTTCATCTTCTTACCTCTTAAAACAACCACTTCCGCAGAGTCTCCTTTTTTAAACTTCGCCAAACCTTCCATGTATTTATAAATGTCCTCCACATCAACATCGCCGATTTTCATGATGACATCACCATCTTTTAATCCGCCCTTATCTCCTACTCTACCTTTTATAACACTATCTACACGCATTCCTTTTCCAGTATAAACATAGTCAGGCATAACTCCTAATGTCACTTTAAAAGCTGCTGCTTTCTTCTCAGAAGAATCTTTAGTCTTGGTAAACCTCAATTTATCGTCACCTGCTTGTTCGATCAAACTAATCATAAAATCTGAAACGGTAACAATACCTGTATAATTCAAGTTTTCTGAATCATCAGATGGTTTATGATAATGAGAATGCTGTCCGGTAAAGAAATGTAAGACTGGAATATCTTTCAAATAAAATGAAGTGTGATCACTTGGCCCAACACCTGATTCTCTTCCTTTGATATCAAGACCTTGTGCATTCTTTTTTTCCAAAATTGGTTTCCAAGTAGGTGAAGTTCCCGTTCCTTGTACCGCTAAAACTTTTTCTTCATTTAGCATTCCAACCATATCCATATTAAACATGTAATTAATACTTTTAATATCAATGGTAGGATTTGCTGCAAAATACTTTGAACCAAACAATCCTTTTTCCTCTCCAGAAAAAGCAATGAACATATAATTGTTTGATTTCAAATTGGAATTCTTTAAATACTCTGCAATTCGAAACATCGCTGCAATTCCGCTGGCATTATCATCTGCTCCATTGTGAATTTCTGGTTCGCCAGCATGTAATGATCCACTTCCGCCCATTCCTAAATGATCATAATGACCACCAACAACTATTGTATTTTTTGCTCCATTATCAAGAAATCCGATAACGTTCTTTCCTTTACCTTCAATTCTTCCTTTATCCGTTGCATGAGGATTAGTAATTTCAAAAAATGGAAATTCTTGAAACCAAGTTCGATCCTCCCCTTTTGGTTTTAAGCCTATTTGTTGAAAACGATGAACAATATAATCTGCTGCTCGTTCTTCACCAATGGTTCCGGTACCTCGACCTTGAAGGTAATCAGAAGCAAGATAGACCACGTCAATTTTTATTTGTTGTAAAATTTCAGCAGGTGAAGTCTGCGCCATTTTGCCATCTTGAGCAAAAGAGAAAAAACTAAATAAGATAAATGCTAATGTTAAAATATTTTTCATAGTTAATTGTTTTTTATAAAAAATTACAACACAATATGTCATACGTAGCAGTCTGCTTTAACTGACCTGAAAAAAATTAAAGAGGCAAGAAAAAATCGCTTCGCTCTTTTTTCAAGTCATCTAATGCAGACCACCACGTGATACATTTATTTTTTTTGATTGGACCCTTGGTTTTTATTTTGATTATTCTTCGGTTTCCATGAACTTTTCAATCCTACCGTTTTATTAAAAACTAATTTGTCTTCCGTTGATTCATGATCCATGCAAAAATATCCTTTTCGCATAAATTGAAAACGATCACCTGCTTTCGCAGATTGTAAACTTGGCTCAACAAATACATGTTCCATCACCTTCAATGAATCTTGATTGAAAAATTCCATAAAATCTTTTTCCTCATCTGCCAACGGAGATTCTACTGTAAATAATTTATCGTAATCTCGCACTTCCACTTTTACGGCTTGCGCTATCGATACCCAATGCAAAACTCCTTTTGCCTTGATCCCTGAGTTATCAGAACCTGATCTAGATTCTGGATAATATTGAACATGTACTTCCGTAACATTCCCATCTTCATCTTTTATATGATTTTCATAAGAAACGATAAATCCATTTTTCAAGCGAACTGTTTTGCCTGGTCCGAGTCTGAAAAATTTCTTAGGCGCATCTTCCATAAAATCTTCTCGCTCGATATATAACTCTCTTGAAAATGGCATTGTTCGAGTACCACTATTTTCATCTTCAGGATTATTGTCAGCTGGCATTTGCTCTACTTGTCCTTCTGGGTAATTTGTGATCACCATTTTTAAAGGATTCAAAACACCCATCACTCGCGTAGCAGTTTTATTCAATTCATCTCGAACACAACTTTCCAACAAATCTAGCTCGATCGTATTTTCTCTTTTGGCTACTCCAACTTTATTGACAAAAGTTCTCAAAGCTGCTGCAGGAAATCCTCTTCGACGCATTCCTGCCACAGTAGGCATTCGTGGATCATCCCAACCAGTCACAAAATTCTCTTCAACTAATTTCAATAACTTTCGCTTACTCGTAATCATGTGCGCTACATTCATTCGAGCAAATTCAATTTGACGAGAAGGGAATATTTCCAATTTTTCAATCAACCAATTATAGAAATCTCGGTGATGTCTAAATTCCAAGGAACACAACGAGTAGGTAATATTCTCGATTGCATCAGATTGTCCATGTGCAAAATCGTACAAAGGATAAATACACCACTTATCTCCAGTTCGATGATGATCTGCTTTTTTGATTCGATAAATATTTGGATCTCTCATCAATAAATTGGGGTGAGCCATATCTACTTTTGCCCGTAAAACCATACTTCCATCAGGATGTACCCCATTTTTCATTTCTTCAAACAGGCGAAAGTTTTCCTCGATGCTCTTATCTCGATTTGGACTATTTTTTCCAGGCGTAGTTGGATCGCCTTTCATTTCTGCAATTTGTTCAGGGGTAGAATCATCTACGTAGGCTAATCCTTTGTTAATTAAATCAACTGCAAAAGCATACAGCTGATCAAAATAATCAGACGCAAAATATTCTCGATCTTCCCAATCGTAACCTAACCATTTAATGTCATTTTTGATATTGTTGACATATAAAGTTTTTTCAGTTGTAGGATTAGTATCATCAAAACGGAGATTGGTTTTCCCTCCAAATTTTTTAGCCGTTTCAAAATTAATCGCAATCGCCTTAACGTGACCTATGTGCAAAAAGCCATTTGGTTCAGGTGGGAAACGAGTATGAACAGTTACATTTTTTTTCGTCTCTAAATCATCGGTAATGATTTGTTCGATAAAGTTCAAGGATTCTTTAGCTGTTTCGCTCATTCTATTTTTATTTATTTTACTTCAGATTTTCGCAGATTATTGAAAATTCGAATTTGTAAAAATCGGTGTTTATCTGTAGTGAAAAATTTATATTTTCATCTTTTATTAAAAATTACATTCTCTCTGGCATCTCAATTCCTAACAAGTTCATTCCGAATTCCAGCACTTCCCCCGTCACCTGACACAATCTAATTCTAAATGCTTTGGCCTCTTCTGACTCTGCTTTAATGATTTTATGATCTCGATTAAATCTAGAATAAGACTTGGCCATATCATAACAATATGATGCTATGAAAGAAGGATCAAATTGGTCCGCAGACATTTTAACAACTTCATCTAGTCTGTATATTTGTCCTATCAATTCTTTTTCTGTTGGTCCAAGGTTAGTATATTTTGAAGCGATTGAAGTATCGACCTCTCCAGCCTTTTTCAAAATAGATTGAATCCTCACATACGCATACTGAATATATGGACCTGTATTCCCTTGCAAGTCAACTGACTCTTCAGGATTAAAGATCATCGTCTTTCTTGCATTGACTTTAATAATAAAAAACTTCAAGGCAGCCAATCCAATTTTCCTATAAATATCTTCTTTCTTTGCTTCCTCCAATCCTTCCAACTCACCTTTTTCTATTGCATTAGCTCTAGCTGCTTCGATCACTTCTTTCATCAAATCATCCGCATCGACAATCGTACCTTCTCTTGATTTCATTTTCCCAGTAGTCAAATTAATCATTCCATAACTCAAATGAAATAACCCATCCGCATAGGACGCACCCATTCTTTTCATTATTTCAAACAAAACTTTGAAGTGATGGTTTTGTTCATCAGCAACTACGTAGACCATTTTTTTAGCGCCAAAATCTTGAAACCTTTTTTCTACTGTACCAATATCTTGCGTCATATAAACAGACGTTCCATCACTTCTCAAAACCAACTTGTGGTCCATCTTTGCATCTTCCAAATCTATCCAAACTGAACCATCTTCTTTTTTGTAAAAAATTTCCTTTGACAATCCATCATCAATAATATCTTTTCCTAAAAGATAAGTATTTGATTCGTAGTATAAGTTATCGAATTCAATTCCTAAGTTTTTGTACGTCGTATCAAAACCTTCGTATACCCAACCATTCATTTTTTTCCAAAGATTCCTCACCTCATCATCATTACCTTCCCATTTTAATAACATTGCTTTTGCGGCAGATCCTATTTTTGAGTGCTCATTAAAATAGGTGTTTTTAAATCCCTTAAAAAAAGTAACTTCTTCTTGTTCGTCCTTTTTCTGAGTTGAGAAAACAGCTTGGCCTTCAGCAGACTCTTGCCAAGTTTTATATTCTGCTTGGAATAGTTTTTCAAATTCGACATACCATTTTCCAACGTAGTGATCGCTTTTGATTCCTGCTTCTTGCGGTGTTTCTCCATTGCCCATCATTTGCCAAGCCAACATACTTTTACAAATTGCAATTCCTCTGTCGTTGATGACTTGTACTTTTTGTACATCGTAACCAAGTGCTTCGTAAATTTTAGAAGAAGACCAACCTAACAAAATATTTCTAACATGCCCTAAGTGAAGTGGCTTGTTGGTATTTGGCGAAGAAAATTCAATCATGATTTTTTCACCGTGGAAAGGTTTTTTTAATGTTTCTTTCTCAGCAACATCTGCGAGATATTGATTCCAATATTTGTCGCTCACTTCTAAATTTAGAAAACCTTTAATGACATTAAAATTCGTCAAGTCTTCATATTTATCCACTAAATATTTTCCAAGATCTTCTCCGATTTGTTCTGGCTTCTTGCGAGCAACTTTGGTATATGGAAAAACGACTACTGAATAATCACCATCAAATTCCTTGCGAGTCGTGTTAATATTAACGTCGTTAGCATTGATCTCATGATCGTACAATTCCTTAACTGCAAGTGCAGTCCCTTCTTTGATAATTTCTGTGATACTCATTATTATTAATGATGAATTTTAAATGATAAACTTTGAATAAAAACTAAACTGATTTTTATAAAATTTAGTTTCATAAATTATTTCTCAACTTATATGTTTAATCACACTTGATTTTTATAAAATCTAAAATATTTAATTCTAAATTTTCTCTCAAGGTGAAGATTCTATATTTTTTTTCTACTGCATTTTCTATGGAAAATTTTCTATAGAACACTCCCCTATCTTTAGACAACTGGAAATTCTCTGGAGCATCCTTGTTATAATTAACAACCTGATACTCTTCTGGGATTTCCACCAAACACCAAACCATACAATCTTTTGGATCATTGGAAAGGCAATTCTTATCTGCTCTTCTTTTGAACCACTTTATTCCTCTAGGTTGAATAATTTGTTGATGTTGTTTTTCCTCAATATCCTTTTGCCACAAAAATTCTTCCCACTCCAAAAAATCTCTTTCATCTAATTCTATTCTACAATCTTGAGAGGAAATATTGTTATAGTTTGAAAAAAAACTATAACAATGGGATTCATCATATGTCTTAGCAAAATCTTTTTCACGCGAACCTAAAATTAATGATGACCATAACATCTTATAATCTTCAATAATCTCTTTATCAATTTCTAATACCTCAATGATTTCTTTCTTTTGTCTAATTCCATTTCGATTCCAAAGTTTCTTTTTTTCAGCCTTTTCCATTTCTTGGATTTCAGCTTGATGACCACCAATTAACCCATCAATATAATTGGTCATAGTGTTATACTTTTTTGTATAAAACTCTACTTGTTCAGGATAAAACTGATCTACATTCTGTGGTCCAATTAATATATCATTTAAAGTTTCCAAAAAATGATATTGGCAAAAAATAGAACCAGCAAAAAATTGGAAAAGAATCAGAATGAATAACTTATTTTTCATGCTTTAAATATTTCGCAAAAGTAATTTTTTTTCATTTAAAAACTTAAGCTCTTGGAACCTGTTTTTTCAATAAAACCTTACCTGGAATGCAAGTACTAAAAGAAGTTTTTCCTTGCCAAAATCCTTCTAGACTTAGAATCCCTTTTTTCACTTTAAACACTAATTGATATTTTTTCAAACACCATTCCATCCCATCGTTAACTTTGTTATCCAATATCTCGCTATCTTTTAATTCTAAATAAATTTCATTATTAACTTCTCCTGAAATATCGAATGAGGCGTAAATTTCATCGACGTAGACATATGAGCGTCCTTTTATTTTATTACCTTTTTGAGTAATGTAAATTTCAAAGGTATAATCTGGAGCAAATCCACCTTCTTCCTGTGTGATTTTCCCCAACCACAAACCAGTTAAGTTATCCTGTCCAATGGAAGAATAGCTAGCTAAAAGAAAGATGATCCAAATTAATTTTTTCATAAAAATGGAATTATTAAAATAGAATACAAAAATAGTAAATTTTTAAGAGGAACTTTAGTGTGGCTCAATATGTGAACGGGCTTTTCCGGGAAAAATTATATCTATAAATATTGCTCTTTTTTTTACCACCTCAAGCATCTGAGAGTCATAAAAGCCTATGGAGTTAAAAACTTATATAGTTCAAAAAAAACCTTACAAATTTTAAAATTTGTAAGGTCATTTTTTTCTTATTATTTGATTTTCTATTTACCGAAAAAAACTAAAAATAGTTCCTCCATATTTTCGCTCATCAAAAAAGTGTTCATGGCTTGTAAAGTCATGAATAGCATTGTGTTCTACAACTGCCCAACCTTCTTCTGCTAATAATCCATGTTTAAAAATAAGATCAGGAAGATCTGCCAATTGTGGCAACGGATAAGGTGGGCCGCAAAAAATATAGTCAAACTTCAAGGGAGTTGTTTCGATAAATTTAAATACATCGCCTCGGATGATATTGATTTTGTCTTCGATATCAAGTGCTTTTGCCGTTTGTTTGACAAAGGATACGCAACCGCCAAACTTATCGACATAGGTGACATCATTGCACCCTCTTGAGATAAATTCATAGCTATGATTACCTGTCCCACCAAAAAGGTCAAGGACTTTCATCCCTTCAAAATCCCAAGTATTATTGAGAATATTAAACAATGCTTCCTTGGAAAAATCTGTAGTTGGACGAGTCGGCCAATTTTTCGCAGGAGGATTGAATTTACGACCTTTAAAATTTCCGCCTACTATTCGCATAATCCTAAACTAAATAAATCAAAGAAAAAATGAGTTGGAATGCCATGGTAATTTCCACCTAACTGTATCGCTGAAGGAGCTTTAGAGAATTGAATTTTATTAATATACCGAAATAGCATTCTATAAATTTTGGAGTCTTTGGTAATTTGTCCTGATAAAATTACTGGATTCAATTCCGTTGATAATCCAAACTGATTAAAAACCAACATGACCTGATAAATAAAATCTTGCTCATTTTGAAAATCAAAAGAATTATAAAAAACCATTTCTTGATTATCAAAAAGGGCAATTTGTAAATGATCACCTTTAACATTTACATATACTTTTTTCCCAGAATTATTATTCTGATTAAAAGAAAAACCTTGCAAAACAGAAGTGGCATTATGAACAAATCGAGCATTTGGCATATAACCTTTGACTAAAAAATAAATTTCTTGATCAAATGCATAAACGTTTTTAGCTCCCATCAACTCTACCTCATCTACAAATATTTGATCGGTTTCCAATGAACCAACTTGCTTAGCCAAATAAGTATCTACTTCTTCTACTTGATAAAATTTGTTGGGGACGAAGGTGATTTTGTTATTGATAAAACCAACTGTCTTTTTTTGAAAAGGTAATTTTAAAATTTCATCCTCAATAAAAATTTCTTGAAGTGCAGGATGTAATTTTTTAGAGGCTTTTAAGTCAGCATTAATCAAATAACTTTTCAATGCTAATAAATGATTCTCATCATCCAAGATAGCATAAGAAAACCTGTCCATACCGATGAGCATGGACAGGTTATATTTGGAAGCATCTTTTTTAGCAAAAGAATCTTCAATGATATTTGTATTAATTATTCCCAATTTCCACCAAGATTCGGCCCTGACATATCTCCGAATTTTACTGAATTATTTGGGAAGTAGAGGTTATCATAACGTTGATATTTTGTATCCGCGTATTTCCCCATAAATGTTCTCCATTGAGTACCAACTTCTGTAACTGTTACCAGCGTTTTTTGATAAGTCAAGGTATCAGCTTGAATCGTAAATCTTGCACCTCCTCCATACGGAACAAAAGGCAAAGAATCCAATACAATTTTCACTTTACTCTTAGGATTATTATAAAGGAATGAAAGTGAATCTTTAGCAGATTTCTTAGACTCAATTCTTGTAAATTCTCCATTTGGATCATCCGGGTTTCCAATAATTTTTACGATAGTAAAAGAGTCTGTATTTAATACATACTTTAAACTGTCGAAGCTATTCGCAAATTTCCCAGTAATGTCTCGGTGAAATTCTTGAGCATATCGAACTTGCTTAAGTCGATCAGTAACTGCTTCCAAACGTTCTTTTTTAGCGTCACCAAAAGCAATCGGCTCTTTAATTCCAAAAAATAAGAGATAACCTAAAAGGGCTACCACAGCAATCAAGATTAAGTTAATAATCAATCTCATAATATTAATTTTTTCATTTTGTTAAGTCGCAATATTAATATTTTTTATTAAAAAAATAAGGTTTATTGGTAATTATTTATTCTAAAAATCAGTAATACATTCACCAAAACTTTATTTTTTTCATTTTTCGAGCATTATTTAAAATGTTGATCACCCACTCGGCAATCACCTGAATAAGAAGCTCCCGAATCTACTATCATTTTTCGAGCGATAATAGTTCCATCAATTTTTGCAGTTTCGTGCAGATGAAGTGTCCCAGATACTTTGATTTCTCCTTTTATATTTCCCCGAACTGCTGAATCAACTGTCACAACATTACCTTCTACTTTTCCTGTTTGTCCCATGACCACTCGCTTCTTACATATTACTTCACCAACGATTGTTCCATCCAATCTGATATCTTCTGCTGTAGTAAATTTTCCTTCAATTCGAGTTCCAGGTGCAATGATACAAGTTAAGCCGTTTCCATTAGAAGATGAAGTTGTCTCGGTCTTATTAGTTTTTTGATTTTGTTTAGATTTGTTGCCAAACATGAGATTATAAATTTAAGATGTAAAAAAAATAGTTTTTGACGTGTGAGATGAAAAAAAATTATCCCTTTTTTTCATTTCTTTGTTTTCTCATGTAAGTATGTATAATTCAAAAGTATTAAATACAAAAAAAAATCCCTTGACTTAGGTAAAAGGAATTTATGGCTAAATTTCTTTTTTTAAGTGCAAGAGGTTATGGAATATCTAATATTTTCATAAATATACAATTATAACAGATATAAATAAAAAAAAATGAGTGTAATAATTTTAGCCATCGAATCTTCTTGTGATGATACTTCAGCGGCTGTGATACAAGATGGGGTGATCCTTAGTAATTGTATCGCCAATCAAGAGATACATAAACTATATGGAGGTGTTGTTCCTGAAGCGGCTTCCCGAGCTCATCAAATCAATATTGTACCAGTAGTTGATGCGGCAATTCAAAAAGCTGGAATCAAAAAGGAAGAACTTTCAGCTGTTGCATTTACCCGTGGTCCAGGATTGATTGGCTCACTTTTGGTCGGGGTCTCTTTTGCTAAATCCTTTGCCATGAGTTTGGATATTCCAATGATTGAAGTAAATCATATGCAAGCACATATTCTAGCTCATTATGCAGAAGATCCAAAACCACCTTTACCATTTCTCTGTCTGACTGTGTCTGGTGGGCACACCCAAATTGTGAAAGTTACTGATCATTTAGAAATGGAATTACTCGGATCAACCATCGATGATGCAGCTGGAGAAGCATTTGACAAAACGGGAAAATTGCTTGGTCTTGACTACCCTGCTGGTCCTTTGATTGACAAATATGCTAAACTAGGAAAACCAGTTTTTGAATTTACAGAACCTAAAGTCGGAGAATTAGATTTTAGTTTTAGTGGATTAAAAACTGCTATCCTTTATTTTTTAAGAAGAAATATAAAAGAGAATCCGAATTTTATTGAGGAAAACCTAAATGATATTTGTGCATCCGTTCAAGCTCGAATTGTAAGTATTTTATTGAAAAAATTTAAAGTCGCTGCTCAAAAAACGGGTATTCAACATTTGGCAATAGCTGGTGGGGTTTCTGCTAATTCAGCGTTGAGAAGTGGATTGGAAGAAATGGGAAAAGAAATGGGCTGGGAAACTTACATACCCCGATTTGAATATTGTACAGATAATGCAGCGATGATTGCAGTAACTGGGTATTTTAAATATTTGAAAAAAGAATTTGTGGGACAAGATGTTATACCTGTCGCAAGATGGAGTATTTAATTTTTTTTAAAAAAAATTAAGAATTTTGAAATTATTTCCTTCTAACTTTTGTAGTCATATTTTTACAAAATAAAATAGAAATCTAATGCAAGAATATTTCGACACCAACAAAAAATTATGGGAAGCCAAAACCGACATTCATAAAGATTCTGAATTTTATGATATGGAAAATTTCAAAAATGGAAAAAATCCATTAAATAAAATCGAACTCGAAGCACTCGGTGATATCTCCGGAAAGTCATTGTTACATTTGCAATGTCATTTTGGACAAGACAGTTTACAATGGGCCAGAATGGGTGCAAAAGTTACTGGAGTTGACTTCTCTCCAAAAGCAGTTACGTTGGCTCAAAAACTAAATACGGAACTAGGTCTTGATGCTAAGTTTGTAGAAAGCAATGTGTTAGAATTAGATCAAAATTTAGAAGGAAAATTTGACATCGTTTATACATCTTATGGTACCGTTGGTTGGCTGCCTGACTTAGAAAAATGGGCGAAAGTAATCAGTCATTTTTTAAAACCAGGAGGCACATTTTTCATTGCAGATTTCCATCCCGTTTTACTTATGTTCGATTGGGAAAAAGACGAATTAACTTTTCCATATTTTAATATTGGAGAACCCTTTACTGAAGTCGAAGAAGGCACCTATGCTAATCGAGACGCACCTATCCAATTGAAGGAATATTTCTGGTTACATTCCCTTTCTGACATCATACGTCCACTTATGAAAAACGGTATGCAACTCATTGATTTTCAAGAGTTTGCAGAAAGTCCTTACAACTGTTTTCCCAATATGAGTTCCTTAGATAATGGAATGTATTATTTTGGAAAAAGAGAGTTAAAAATCCCTCATGTTTACGCTATTAAGATGAAGAAAATTTAAAAAATAGATTTACTCACAAGGTGACTTAGAATCACCTTGTGAGTTTCGTTTATCCATTAAATTTCAAATCTAAAAGGAACTGTAATCCGAATCGCTTTTACATTTGCTCCTCCCATTTCTTTATATAATTTCGGGAAATTCTCCAAGGCTTTTATTGCTGCTTTATCACAACCTGCACCTACAGATTTTGTCACTTTAACATCCTTAATTTCTCCATCAAAAGTAAACTGTAAAAGTACTGTTCCTTCCACTCCATACTCGTAAGCTAGTTCTGGGAATTCAACTTCATTTTGCAATCTTGCGATTACTTCCTTTTCTACTTTTTTAAATTTATTTTCCTCTATTTCAGAAGAAAGAATTTCACTTTCTGAGGTCTTTAAAACTGTGTTTGAAGCATCGTTATTTACTAGCGCAAATGTGTTTTGAGCATGGATAGAAAATAAAGTTAGAATGCTAAATGTTAAAAACAAGAATGACTTTTTCATAATGAGTTTATTTTAAAGGTTAAATATTTGTATTGTTTACTTCAGCAAGGTATGGGCAGAATCTTCAGGAGGAAACCAAAAACGGATGAACTGTTGATTTTCAAAACTGAATTGCAGAAAGCACTTGAGGAAAATTAAAATCAGGAAGATATTTCGTATTCTTGCGATGATTTTGATGAACTAAAACAGTAATTTTCTGTTTCCGATTTATCAAATAACTCATATTAATTTTCAAAAAAAATAAACTCGTTCTAATAAAAATCCTTTGTCAATCAAAAATGAAAATTAAAAACGACTGAAAGAAGAGTTGATTTTCATTTTTGATTGACTTAGAAAAAGGGTTTGTATTAGAACTCAAAACAGTACATCATGGAAAATAATGGTTGGATCACCGCAAAGGAATATGTAGACATCACTTATCGAAAGAAAAATGGTGTAGCACGAATCGCATTTAATCGCCCAGAGGTAAGAAATGCTTTTCGCCCAAAAACTGTTTCTGAACTTTTCGAAGCATTTATTGATGCACGAGAAGATCAATCAATTGGAGTAGTTTTACTTTCCGCAGAAGGCCCCTCTCCAAAGGATGGAGTTTATTCTTTTTGTTCAGGAGGTGATCAAAGAGTTCGAGATAAAACTGGCTACCGAGGGGAAGACGGAATTCACCGGCTCAATATTTTAGAGGTTCAAAGACAAATTCGGTTTATGAATAAAGCTGTAATTGCAGTCGTTCCAGGATGGGCAGTTGGAGGCGGTCATAGTTTACATGTGGTTTGTGATTTAACTTTGGCGAGTAAGGAGCATGCAATTTTTAAGCAAACAGATGCTGATGTAGCAAGTTATGATGCTGGCTATGGTTCGGCTTATTTAGCGCGACAAGTGGGTCAAAAAAGAGCACGAGAGATTTTCTTTTTAGGCAGAAATTATTCCGCAGATGAAGCGGTTGCCATGGGAATGGCCAATGCTTCCATTCCTCATGACGAATTGGAAGAGACTGCTTATCAATGGGCGCAAGAAATTTTAGCGAAAAGTCCAATGGCGATAAAAATGTTGAAATTCGCGTTCAATATGATTGATGATGGATTGGTTGGACAACAACTTTTTGCTGGAGAAGCCACTCGATTAGGTTACATGACTGAAGAAGCGGAAGAAGGAAGAAATGCATTTTTAGAAAAACGGAAACCAAATTTTGATAAATTTCCTAAATTCCCTTAGTTGATTTATTTCTAAAGAAAAGAGCTTCCAATCAATAAAGTTTGGAAGCTCTTTTTTATTATAGACTACTTTATTTTTTATTTAAAAGAAAAATACGACTGCACCAAAAGAAACTAATGTTACCAAAATTCCAATCGTAAAAATATTATACGCTTGACGAACAAAGGCCATCTTTTCCCCTAATCGTTTTCCTATATAATAAAGATCTTGCGCCAAATGTGCTTTCAAATCTTTAGGATCTGATAAAGAAGGTTTGATAAAATCAAAATATTCTTCTGCTTCCATTTTATAAAAGTTTCCAAAGAAGAAAGGGCTTGATTCTGCATTAGGGTTTTCACTTGTTCTCATTCTATCAAAATTAGAAGGCTTCAAAACCGCTGCCGATAAGTATATCGTAATAAAACTTGTCACCGCTAAAATCATTAATGGAATAATCATCATCTTTTCAAAGACGATATCAACATTAGCAATTACTATCGGAATAAGCGCTGCGATTATTATAGCATTCAAACTAAGCAATACGTTAGCTTTATTATCCGCTATAGCAGTTAAATCAATATTGTTTCTTTGAGTAGTACGAATAATATTAATCGTCTGTTTTGAGATCCCGCTTTTCTTTTTTTTCTCCTTCTTCTCTTTTTTGACAATTACTCTTTCATGTAAAACTTCCATCATAAATATGTGTTTTCTAGTATTTAAATAAGTGTTTCTGTTTTTCTAATTTACTATTCTCCAAGTGTTGGAACTTTATTCTTTTGTAACGGTAACTTGAAGCTATCCGTTTCATCATAAAATGAATTAATAAATTTAATCATTTCTCTTCGATTTCTTCCTTTTAAAGTTTTGCACTCTTTAATCGTTTGAATTAATAAAGATTTTTTATCTGAAAAAATATCAAGTTCTTTAGTCAATTCTTCTGTGTGGCTTTCGAAACCAAGAAATACTCTTTCCTTTTGAGTAGCTATTCCTAGTTCTTCATTCAACAAAACGTAAGGAGCTTCTACAATGCCAGAAAAGTCAAAATCATAAGGAATTGCAATTAATTTATCTTCTTGTAACATTACCTTTACATTATGACTTCGGCCTAAAGACCAATCTGGGTTTGCAATCATATATTGAAAAACAGACATCAATTTCACTTGATCTTGGTTATATTTCTCTTGATTTATATTGTATTGTTTTTCAATTTTCAAGGCATTAATTCGAGCTCTTAATTGAGCCGTATCCTCAATCACAAAACCATACTGTGTTTTTGATTTCCCCGTCTGATCATCAATATAATTAATCTTCAAAAATTGAACTCGGAAACTTTCCTCTGTAATCTGATTATATAATTTGTAAGCCAAATATTCTCTCACCAAAAGTTGTTTAAAATCTTTTGAATCGTCCATACATTGATTAACTAATTTTAAATCATTGTACTTAGCCAATCCCGCTTCATATAAATCATTTTTCTTAAAATGTAATTTTAATGGAGCCAAATTATTACATCTAGTTCTTCTGAATTTTCCTCGAAGAGCAACTTTGATGTTCCAAGTTTGAGCAACTCCATTGTTATCATTGAATGATAAAACAGCTTTGTGCTTATCTTCACTTCTTCGATTTCCAAAAACTTCATCCATGTTTAACTTCAAGTCTACTTCTAGCATTTCTTGATAATTAATTAAATCAAAAATACTATTTGAATTAACTGGATTCGGATTTGCAAAAGAGAAATTTGCCACTAAAACAAGGGCAAAGATTTGGATATATTGGTTTAATACTTTCATGTTTCTCCTCTTTAATTTTTCTATGTAATATGTTCTTTAAGATATGTGGAATAATACTGATGCAAAATTGAACATTAAACAAAAATTACAAAAGGTTAAACAAAGTAGATAAATGGTTAAAATGGGACAAACCATGAAATAATTAAATAAGAAGAGTATTTGGAAGGAATGCTAAAAAACAGATTATTTTATACTTTAACACAAGTAAAAAGAATAAAATAAACAAATAAGTAACAACAACAAAATAAAAGACTAATTGTTTCGTCATATTTCTATTTTTACAAAATAAAAATATGAAGATATGAAATCATTAACCAGAATACAAAATGGTAATTATGGGAAAAAAACTTGATAAAAAATTAACTCACTTTTATACTAAATTAACCCTGAGTTAATACCTTTTTCTAAAATCGATAGGAGTCAATTCCGTATATTTTTTAAAATATTTTACAAAATTGGTAGGGTCTTCAAAACCAGTTTTATAACTGATTTCTTTGATACTTAAGGAAGTGTTTAAAAGGAATCTTTTTATTTCCAAAATTAAGGAATCATTAATATAAGTTTTGACTGGCTTGTTCATCAATTCTTGGGTGATCCGATTTAATTTCTTGGAAGACATATTCATTTCATTGGCATAAAATTGAACTTGGCGAGAATTAAAAAGATGTTTATTGAGGAGATTTTGGAACTGATTAAATTCTATCTGATACTTTGAAATAGTTAAAGTGGATTGGTTCTTTTTTCTAATTCGTTCTGATAACCCCAAAAATATTTTCAAAGAAGATTGAATAATTTCTTCTGTCAAGTTATCATCGGGAGCATCATATTCTTTTTTAATTCGATTCACCAGGCTTTTAAAAATATTCATTTCCGTCACTTCTAAATTAATCACAGGTGAATATAGATGATAATTGTATAAGCTTAATTCTTGCAATAAATTGGAACTAAGGCTGCCTCGTTCAATAAAATTTTCGGTAAATAATAAAAAGAAAGCTTCCCGATCATCATTACTTTGAAAAGCTTGAACTTGATCTTTTGCAATAAATACTATGCTCCCTTTTTGATAGTCGTAACTTTTGAAATCTATGAAATGTTTTCCATTTCCCTCAAGAATAAAAAGAATGGCGTAAAAATGAATTCGATGTGGTCGAAATGGATCGTGGTTGGTCGGAATATTATGATCTAAAATTTCCCGATTGGAAACAATCGCAAACTCAAAAGCCTTATTGTGAAGATTAGGTAAATCTACACCTGGAATATGTTTTTTGACTTTCAAGAATATTACTTTTTTGGGTCTTGTCAATAAATCAACTTTCGGATAATGTTCTTAGCGATTCAATCGCTAACCATGCTATCTCAGAAAAAGATTCTATTGAACAGTAAATTGAATTGATCCTAAAGTGTCCACCTCCACTTTTACAGTCTGATTTTTTTCTAAATAAACCGCAGAAGTTGCAGCTCCAGCCATGATGTAATTTCCTGCTTTAATAACTTGACCATATTGTGCACAAAGTCTAGAAGCAGCCACCACAGATTCCCATGGATTACCTAAAATTGCTTTAGAAGAACCAGATTGAACTACTTCATCATTGACAATTAAATCCATTTTTAAATCTTCGATTGGAGTATCTACATTATGCCATTTGCCAATTACAAAGCCTGCAGAAGAACAATTATCAGCGATCACATCTTCCAAAGAAAATTTAAAATTTTGATACCTCGAGTCGATAATTTCTATCGCTCCAGCCACTCCATAAATATATTCTTTTACTTCATCCATTGACACTTCCTTATTGATTTCTTTTTTTACCAAAAAACAAATTTCAGGTTCCGCACGTGGATGAATAAATTTTTCTAACAAAATATTTGTATTTCGTCCAACTAACATTTTATCAGTCAATCTCCCCCATATCATATCATGAACACCCATTTGTTCCATCTTAGCTTTGCTAGTAAAACCAAGTTTGACTCCTACTAATTTTTCTCCTCTGTTATACCTTCTAGCAATGGAATTCGCTTGAATTTCATAGGCTTCTTTTTCAGAAAATTGATTGTCTAAACTTAGTTGAGCAATCGGTTTGGCATTCAATGCCGCATCATCAACAATTTTTGCTAGATTCTTTAAATTCATTTATTCTTTATTAATATATTAATTTATCAATGTTTATCTTCTTGATTACCTACAACTTCTGAGATAGATGGTGCTTTCCATTTTTCATATCCGATTGGTTGACCTTCTGCTTTACGGACTGCTTTACCAGTTTTACGTTTATCCATAATCATAGCAACTGTCATAATTAAACTTGTTCCAATAATGATAAAAAGTAAAATACCATTATTAAATGCATCCACTTTTGCAGCTTCTGGGATTTTATAAAATAACAAAATAGTAATCAATCCACGAGGAGCTATATACAATTGAGGAACGATATCTTCACCAATAGAAGGTCGTAATGTGAGATAACGAATAATATAAATAGATGCGATAATTAATCCACTAATAATCGCAACATTCAAACTATTTAATGATAACAAATTAATTGATAATCCAAAGATTACAAAGAAAAAGGTTCGGACGACAAAAGCCGTCTCCATGGTTATTACATGCAATCCTTCATAGATATGGTTCGCCTTTTCCAGATGCAGCCACCGACCTAATGGACCTTTGAAAAACAATTTCATGTTGGCGATAATCAATCCAAAAATCAAAATTACAATTAAGGCAGAAAGGTGCATTTCTTTTCCAACTCCATACAACAAAAGTAATACAGCTATCAATAAAAATAACTTAGTATGACTCTTAATATTCTGGAAAATAAGGATAATTAAATAACTCGCTATAAATGAAACTACGATGGTTAACAATACATTTCCGCCATAACCAACTAAGCCTCCACCATGATCATCTGCATGTGCTAATTGACCTGTCAAATAGTAAAAAACTATAATCCCTAAAATATCTGAAAAAGTACTTTCATAAATATGAAATTCTTTTTTGGCAGGACTCAATGCTGAAACACTCGGAATGATGATCGCACTTGACAAGATAGATAACGGCGTAGCATATATCCAAGCCTTATCCATAGTCATTCCGTCATCAGCATAAAAATAATACAAAATTTCAGCGGCAACATAGGTTGACGCCAAAAGTCCAATGAGTGCAATCGCCATAGCTTTTGCAATAGGAATATATTTTTCTCGCTTTAATTCCAATTCCAAGGCCGCTTCCAAAACAATCATGATCAGTCCGACTGTCCCCAATAATCCTAAAATAGGTCGAAGTGTTTCTTGTTCAATTTTCACAAAACTCTGGCAAATCACTCCAAAAATAATAAGCATCAAAACCGAAGGAATATTAGTTTTCCTAGACAATTCACCAAAGAAAAATGAAATAATAATAATCGCAGAAACTGCTATTAAAATCATTTCAGTACTTAAATTAGAAAGATCCATATTTTTTATTTTATAAAATTTCTTTTGTAAATGTTTTGTTATGAAATCACCTGGCAAGAAAAATTCCGTTCTTTAATCAAAGTGACTAAATCTTGCAAATGACTTTCTTCTTTCACCTCTACCCTAGCCAAAATCGTTTTAGATTCATCATCCACTTTTTCCAATTGTGGTTTATGACTCAAATCTAAATAAGGTGTCGTGGTCAATAAATCTCTTAAAGTTGTTAGGTGATCTTTTTTAGTTTCAAGATCTTTTGGCTGAATTTTCAATTCATAAAAACCACCAACTTCTACTCCTGTTAACAAAGTATATCCGTCTGAAATCAGGTTTGAATAGTTGACAAATTGAACTCCTTTTTGAGTTCTTAATTTCAATCCTAACCTTCCTTTTTTAAAGATAACTCCCTGTGAATCAAGGGTTTTCAATCTCTTCCCTTCAATAATCGATTGATCGAATTGGACAATTCTTCCACTAAAATAATTTTTGATATGATTGAATCCGACGGCTAAAATAATAGCAGCAAGAATACCATGATAGATAGGATTGATCAAAACAAAAGCGCTTCCTAAAATCAACAAAGCAACTGCTTCAAAAATTAAAAGAGAGTGTTTGATAATGCTTTTTACATCACTTTGATATTTTCCTAAAAAATTATACTTAGTCAAAATTCGACTTAGAAATTCAAGTAAAAAGTAAAGACCTAAAAAGAATAATGAACCTAAAAATAACCTCCACCAAGTGAAATAACTTTTGGCCAAAAAATCTTCTTTTGGTTCTTCTTTAATAACAGGTACTGGAGGTGGAACATTAATAATCGCTAGATTCACTTTTCCGCTATCACTTTCTGAAAAGAATTGATAAATGATTTCATTCAATTCCTTCTTGGTTGAATCTGGCATTGCCAATGTATCTACCACCGTATTTGTTATTGTAGAATCGAGTGGAACATGATGTTCCTCTTCATGTTGGGTAAAACCCAAAATGACTACACTTAAAATCAAAAAAATTGTTCCTAATATTTTTTTCATATAATTAAATTCCAATATTAGGTATTAGATACCTTAAAGATATCCGATACCTGAACTATAAAGTTCATCTTAGATTTGGTGAAACTTCAAATAATTTTTTTCTTCCAACATTTTCCCCACTTCATTGACCACCAATTCATTTACTTCCAACCAACCATCAATATGTCGAGTTAAAATGCCAATACTAATCAACCTTTGAATAATAAAATTAAATTTTTCTTGAAATGGAGATCCAAATAATTTTCTCAATCGATATTCATTGGTTCTTTTCTCCATCATCAATGTTGTCAAAATTATAGCTACATCAGGATTTAAAAAATCAGGCAAAGCATAATTAATCGGAGCTTCATAAACTACTTTTTCTTCTGTCATTTTATGAATCGAGTAAGACCATTTCGATAAGGATTCTCCAATATTTCCTTGAGTATTTCGATAAATCCCAGTAGTCATTTTTTGAAATTCCTGAGGTGAAGGTTCTTCATTATTTTTATTAACTAAAATTTTGTGGGTAGCGCCATGTCGAATCAAAATAGCTTCTTTGACTTCTTCCGCACTCATTTTATCTAAATTTATTTCTGCTTGAAAAACCTTTTGAATATCATGCGTTTTGTCCAAATGTGAGGTCATCCAATTTCCCATAGAAACCATAAAAAACATTCGACCTCCGTGGTTATCAATCGCTTTAGTCAACGCTCTCACATTTTGTCCAAGTGGAATATTCGGATCACTCCAATTTTCCAAATCATCAATCCAAATTAAAGATTGATCATTGACAGAATACTTTTGAATAAAATCTATTGCTGCACCAAGATCATAGGTTGTTTCTAAAACCCGACCTCCTACTTTTAAGGTTACATTTGGGAAAAGACGAATTGATTTTTGAGGAAAATGAAGAGTAGAAACATATTCACCAAATAAAGATTTTCCAGAAAATCGTTGACCATTTAACATCACAGCACCTCGGAACCCTAATTTCCATTGATCTACAATATTTTTAAAGCGCTCTGTTTCAATTTTCCGACCAACCCAAAATGATTTCCCCATATATCCTTTGGTCAAAAATATATTGGAATATTGATGGTTATCTGTTGGCGCTTTTTTATTTTGAACATAGCGAACGATCTTCTCAGAGATACTTAAAGCATCTTCTTTTTCGACCGTGTTTTTAAACTTTTGGAAAAGATTAACTTGCTTATTAAACCAATTCCGAGTCTTTAACACCCAAGGATTTTGAGTTAGTCGATATTGATTGATGGTAGTTTGCAGAGGAACAGGAAGGAAACTATTTTCAGTATTGTAAATCTCGCTAATCTGAAATTCATTAGACAACCGCTCTTGGATTGTATCAGTCAAGGTATTTAATTCATTCTCCCATGAATTCGTTTTTTGCAAAAAAGAATTCAAAGGATAACAAAATTTCTCTTGCTCAAATCTTGGATCTAATTCTTCTCTCGCTGCATTTTCCTTCTTTAATTCATTAGAAAAAAGCATGGCACGATTCCGAATATTCATCAAGGCCATTTTAAAACTATTAAGAATCTGGTCGTTGATCTCCCAGAATTCATATATCAAAGGAGTTGTCTCTGACTCCAGCCATAATTTTGAATTATTGCGTAAGTTTACTTCTCGAAAAAGTAATAATCCACCTTCTGTTTCGATTGGAACCTGAATGTTATCTTCTAAAGAAGACAGTTTTTGGTCGATCGAAATATTTAATAATTCCAAATGATGGCTAGTCTCCAGTTTGGATTCCATGTTTTCGAGAAGTGTCGATAATTTTCCAGGTTTATCTTTGACATGTTCTTCCACTAGTTCAATAGCTTCATTTGCCAAGATTTTTAGTTGATCGATTTCAACTTTACTTGCAGTAATATTCTGTTGAATAAGCTGTTCTACACTTTGAAAAACATTAGAAGATTTAATTAAAGATTGATTTTGTTCAATCAATTTTTTGCATTGCTCATTAATCGTTTCAATCTGTTTTCGGTAAGTTCCCCAGGGACTCCTAATCTTTTTCCAATCGCCGATTTTGGATTTTAAAACACTAGAATTCTTAGCCAGCTCATTTGTCTCTTTTTCTAAAAACCCTTTTAAATGAGTAACACCTTTTTGAATAACATCTTTCGAAGACAATCGAAGTTGTTCCAAATTTTCAGAAGAAATCTTTTGATTGGATTCTAAAACTAAGGCTTTCTGATATTGAAAAATAATATCTCTCCATAAAACCAAAAACGATTTCGCCTCTTCCATCCAAGAATATTGAATAATATAACTTGGCAAAATTTCATTTGATTCCAAAGTATTTTCATCCAAACTCAATTTGACAAATTCTCCTAATTCTAAAATATGATGAGTTATTTTTGCTTCACCATTAACTAATGATTCCAAGTGATCAGAAGTTTCATTCCAAGTTTGATTCACCGTCGAATCTAAAGTGGTATCAAAAAAATTAAGAAGAGACTTAAGACTTTGTTTTTTGATAGTTTCTATCATTTATTTTGAAAAGTTCTTTTGACAATAGGTAATATAAAAGTATTTTCTGCCCCTTAAAATTATTAAGACAGCATCTTTAGAAAGGGTCACATAGTATGTTTTCGATTTGATCATCTCGAAATTAAAATATTGGACTAAATCCAACATTAACAAGGCTCAATTTAATCATTGTTTTCGTTTTTATTAAAATATTTGCAAGGAACTTTATCTGTCAGCCAAACTCCATTTTCAGATAAGAAAAATTGAAATCCATCTTGGAACATTTCTAAGGCCTTTATTTTTAATATTATTGGCTTCCCATGTCGTTGACCAACACTCATCGCAGTAGCTTTATCAGCACTCAAATGTACATGATGTCGATTTCTTTTTTCTAAACCATTTTCAAAAATACGCTCTAAAAATCGTTGAGCAGTACCATGATATAATATTTCAGGAGGTTGGATCGGGTCAAAACCTAAATTGATATTTATTGAATGTCCTTGATTCGCTCGGATCTTATGATTCGTTTCATTTATAGCAAATCTTTTTTTGGGGTTATTTTCTACAATAAAATAGAGTTCTTCTTTTGTTAGTTTTTTCCCGAAATCATTAATCTTTAGGATTAGAATGTCAATATCTACCCAGCCATGTTCATCTAACTCAATTCCAATAGTTTCGGGTTTGTGCCTCAAGACCAGACTTAAAAATTTACTATGCTTAGTTGCGTTGTTCTTATTCATTGTTTGTTTCTTTCACAATTTAAAATTAACACTTAAAAGCATTTTAAGAAAAAAGAGTTCAATTTTTAGGATATGCCTTTAATTTAAAGGGTTTCTTATTGATTCACATAATTATTTAATTATTATATGTTTTATATTTTTTTGGCACGCAAGTTGCATAAGAAGTAAATGTAAGTTTTGGTTAAAAAATTGTAAGATTCGTTTCCTAAGCTCGGCTCAAAAAGCCGAGCTTTATTTTTTTGTACCTACCTGTAATTATTCCAACCATCCATACTATAAATTTCGTCTATTTATTAAAAGTGTCAAATCATTTGACTAAGCAATTAACCTGCAACAAACCTCCTACAAAAAGCGTTTTATTTTGTAGTATTACATTCTAAATACCACCTTATGAATTTAAAAACTTGGACAATTTTAGCACTTTCTTTTTCCATGATTTTGGGATGCAAATTCACTCAAAAGATTACAGATGGAAAAATGGCTTTTGAAAGAAAACAATATTCCGTAGCTGTTGACATGCTCAACAAAGAATATAAAAAGGCAGACAGTCGTGTCGAAAAAGGGAAAATCGCTTTTCTTCTTGCTGAATCTTATAAAAAAATCAACAAAAATTCTTCTGCTATTACGTGGTACAAAACTGCCTACGATAATCAATATGGAGTAGATGCATTAAGAGAATATTCTTATGCTTTGAAAAAAAATGAGCAGTACGAAGATGCAATGACCTCCTTCAAAGAATTAGGTCTAGAGATTGGTAGCCCCTACGAATATCGAAAAGAAATTACTGCTTGTAAAATTGCATTAGACTGGCAGAAACAAGGAGGCATGACCGGTTATGAAATCGCGCAAGCATCATTTAATAGCACTTCTGCTGAGTATGCTCCGACTCCATATTTAGATAACCAAATCGTTTTTACCTCTGATCGAAGTGGTGCGAAAGGCGATGATATTTACAATTGGACTGGTGGAAAATTTTCAGATTTGTTTATTGCCAATACTACTGCTAACACGGTGGAACCCTTTTCGAGTATCATCAACACACCAAATAATGAAGGAACAATTGCCTTTAATAATGACTTCACAGAGATTTATTTTTCTAGATGTTATGATTCAGAAGATGTAGATTATTTTTGCAAATTAATGCATAGTGATAAAGAAGGAGAAAGTTGGACAGAACCTGTGGTTCTGGGTTTTGTGGAGCCGAATGTAAATTATGGTCATCCTACCCTTTCAAAAGATGGATCAAGTTTATATTTCTCTGCTGATCATCCTGATGGCTGGGGAGGTTATGATATTTTTGTGTCCGAACGAACACCGGATGGTTGGGATACACCTCGCCCATTGAGTAGAACTATTAATTCTAATAAAGATGAAAAGTTTCCATTTATGCATAATGACACTTTGTATTTTGCTTCAGATGGACATACTGGAATGGGAGGCTTAGATGTTTTTCGCTCCGTAAAAACAAATGATAATGCATGGTCTCCGATTTTTAATTTGAAAGCTCCAATTAATTCTGGGTGGGATGATTTTGGTTATGTCGTTGATCCAAATTTCAAACCTACTGGCGATATTTTACATGAAGGATATTTTACTTCTTCTAGAGTTGACGGAAAAGGAAGTGATGATATTTATCGATTTGTAAAAAGAGTTCCTCCTCCTCCTCCTCCAAAACCTGTGGAACCAAACCCAGAACCTATAGTGTATAAATTAATTCTCGACGGATATGTTTTGGAAAAAATATATCAGTTTGCGGATAATCCCAATAGTAAAATTTTAGGTAGAAAACCATTACTAGACTCTAAGGTGGAAGTCAATGTTAACGGAAAAAAGCGAACGGTGAATATTGACGGTGAAGGAAAATTCTCTTTGGAATTAGAAGAAAATACTGATTATAATTTCTTTGGAAGCCACGAAGGCTACTTTAATAATTCGGCTAGATTTAGTTCAAAAGGTATCGCTCAAGATGAAAATAATCCTGTGCAGAAATTTGAAGTAGAGATTGTTTTGGATAAAATTTTCAAAAACAAAGAGATTACTTTAGATAATATTTATTACGATTATAATCAATGGAATATTCGTCGAGATGCAGAACCGACCTTGAATGAATTAGCCAATACACTTTTGGAAAATCCAAATATTCGAATCCAAATGGCATCACATACCGATTGTCGAGGAAAGGCTAATTATAATCAAACTCTTTCACAGAGACGTGCTCAGTCTGCTGTTGATTATTTAATTACAAAAGGAATTCAATCAGAAAGATTGCAAGCAAAAGGTTTTGGAAAAAGTTCTCCAGCAATTGATTGTTTATGTTCAAGATGTTCAGAGGAAGAACATCAGGCTAATCGTCGAACTACTTTTAGTGTGATTGATTGATAGAATGCTATTTTGAAATAGAATAAAAAAAGGTATTTAGCTTATATTGCTAAATACCTTTTTTTTATTTTGAAGCTAATCTCGCTTTATTCTTTGATTTTGCCAAAGGATCATAACTCACATAAATATGAATCCACATCGATCTTGAAATTCTAAAAATCCAAAAGTAAAAGATCGCACATATTACTATCAATAAAGCAAAAGCTCCATTGACACTCATCCCTGCAAGCAAAATTCCCCCACCAACAAAAAACAGACAAAACCAAGCCATCCAAATATATGAAACGAACATTGCACCAAACCAAAATCCTGGTTCAGGTGAAAAACTTTGATTACAAACCTCACACTTTTCAGGCATTTCGGTTGGTCTAGAATAAGAAAAAGTATGGGTATAAAACAAATCTCCTTCTCGGCATCGTGGACATTTCATCGAAAATACACTTGACAAAACTCCTCGTTTTTTTTCTTGTTTTTCCATTTTTATATTGCTTTTAAATGTAGAACAAATATCAATATTTTTTGGGATTTCAATTGTGATTTTTATCACAAAATTCATAAAATAGATTTATTCCATATTATAAAATCAAAAAGCGCCGAAATTTTCATTCCGGCGCCATGACGCAAATTTTATTGCTAATTTTATTTAGCTATAGTTGGTTTAAGAATTTTTCTATAAATCGTAAATGGAATCATAAATCCTCTGCAAATCAAAGTTGTTGTTTTCTTGATGCACTAAACATATGCACCCATCAATTTTCTTTCCTTTAATTTTTCCAAATTGCATTTTATAGTCATTTTCAACATTAAAAAACATTTGGATAATATCTTCAGGAAAAGTAGCATCAACATGTTTTCCTAAAACAAATGCAACATATTTACTTTGAATACTTGTTGCACTTACGCAGAATTTCCCTTTAATATTTCCATGAATATCCGTTTCATGTAGGTATTTTAAAGGCTCATCTTCATTAACACACAACTCATGAGAACTAATTCGTAAATCTATTTCATTGTAAAGATCTACTAAGTCTTCAGAGGGCGGATTTTGAAGTACACGAGTTACCTTTTTATAACTTATCATGTTCACGGGTTTTATTAAAATAATTGGGATAAAATTACATTGTTCACTTTGCAATTCTTTTGCCAAAAATTCTAATTCATCCGTTTTTATTAAATTAATAAAAATTAATTTAATAAAACATCACACCAACCAACATTTATAAATGACTAATTATCAGTATTTTATAAATATAAAAACTGATAATTAATAGAAATAGAAATATTTAATAATTTTATTTAGCCGATTTATAACAATTCCAAATTTGAGGAATACCAGCGTTATTCATTTCCAAGACTAAGCTATCTGAAGTAATATTTAATACTCTTACAACCTTTTCTATACGATCTGAATTAAGTGTATCTGTGGTGTATAATTTACCGTCTTTGGTATTGTATTTACCTGCTTCTTTGTAATAGGAAATGTTATAAGTATAAGTGCCATTTGGAAGAAAATTGAAGATGGCTTTTTCAGCACCTTTATCGGTAGATTTACCTTTTTCGATCATTGACGCAACTTTCCATTTGCCATGGAGTAAAGTTTCATCAATCTTCTTACAAGTAAAAACTAGGAAAGGAATGGAAAGGATAAGTAGGATTTTGAATTTCATGTTTTTTTTTATTTCATAACTAATTTTTAAGAAAAAGTAACTTTTGGAAACAATTAAAAATGTTGTTCATGTAGAGGCATCGCATTCTTTTTCTGAACCGTAAGCAAGAAGTAATTTTTGATAAAAAAATCTCGAATTTTGATTTTCTCAAAATTCGAGATTAATTATTTTTTGGACGAATTGTTTCTATCGAAACAATCTAATTTATCCTAAAATATACATCACCATCAACAACCCTACTCCACCCAAAACGATGGTATAAGGAAATGCCATTTTTACCATTTTCCCATAGGATAAATTAATTAATGGAGCCAATGCTGAAGTCAATAAAAATAAAAATGCTGCTTGACCATTTGGCGTAGCTACACTTGGAAGATTTGTTCCTGTATTAATGGCAATAGCCAATTTCTCAAATTGCTCTCGGGTAATCTCTCCTGCATCAAAAACGCTTTTTACCTCTCCAATATAAACGGTGGCAACAAATACATTATCACTAATCATCGACAAGATTCCATTCGCCATATAGAACATGGCAGGTTGCGTTGAAGGTTCAAACTTCAAAGCCCACGCAATGATCGGACTAAATAAATGTTGGTCATGAATCATCGCAACAATCACAAAAAACACCACTAAAAGTCCCGTAAATGGCAAGGCTTCTTCAAAAGCTTTTCCAATAGAATGCTCATCAATAATCCCAATAAAAGCAGTTTGCACAATGATTAATCCTAATCCAATTAATCCAACTGGAGCGATGTGGGTTGCTAATCCAATGATTAATAAAATCGCAGAAATGGCTTGAACCATCAAAGCATATTTTTCTTTATCAGTTCTTTTGGCATCGGTTTCATTGGTATAACTTTCGATAATTCCTCTGGCTACTTCAGGTAATTTAGCGCCATAACCGAATAGTTTAGTTTTTTCTAAAAAGATGGTTGTAAGCAATCCACAAAGGAGAACAGGCATCGTAATCGGTGCCATTTGTTTATAGAATTCAATAAAATCCCAACCCATTCTTTCTCCAATCAATAAATTTTGTGGCTCTCCAACCAAGGTACAAACTCCCCCCAAAGCCGTTCCTACCAAACCATGCATCACCAAACTTCTCAAAAATGAACGGAATTGTTCTAAAGTTTCTCCTGATAATTCCTTTCTATCTAATACGCCACTTTGATCATAATCCGAAGAACTCGAATGAATTTTATGATAAACGCCATAAAATCCAACCATTACACTTATCAATACTGCCGTCACCGTCAAGGCATCCAAAAAGGCAGAAAGTACCGCTGAAAGAAATACGAATAAAAGGGACAAAACCAATTTTGATTTCACCTTAGTAAATATTTTACTAAAAACATACATCAATAAAGGCTTCATAAAATAAATTCCAGCCACCATAAAGACTAACAATAAAATCACTTCAAGGTTATGTTCCACCTCTAAAATGACTCCTCCTTTTACAGCTTTGCCCATTTCATCTAATACCACGGTTCCATGATCCGTTTTATACATTGGATGCGTCAAACCCAGCAAGAGCGCTTGAATTGCTAAGATACCTCCTGATTGAAGTGGGTAACATTTCAAGGCCATGGCAAGCGTAAAAATAAATTCACCAATAAAAATCCAAGCAGTAATTTTAGCACCTAAAAGGAAGAAAGAAATTACATTAAATACTAGAAATCCAATCATGGTTAACTTAAACCAACGTGGGCTATTTCCTAAAAAACTATCAAACATATTGCTGTTCTTTTTTGAGTTGATATATTATTGATAAGGTTAATTTCTAAAACTGCGCAATTTAATTAGAAAGGATGAATTATTTGATTAAATCCTTTGTTTTCTATGAACGAAATTTAAATACATAGGTTTGAATTACATTTCATTAAAAGTCGTATTTTTGCAAAAAATAGAGAAATAGATATGGTAAAAATTGGAGATATAAATTTAGGAGAATTTCCGCTATTGTTAGCACCAATGGAAGATGTGAGCGATCCACCTTTTCGAGCACTTTGTAAGGAGCAAGGATGTGATATGATGTATACGGAATTTATTTCTGTAGAAGGACTAATTAGAGATGCAACCAAAAGTGTCCAGAAGTTAGATATTTATGATTATGAAAGACCAGTTGGGATTCAGATTTTTGGCGCTGAGGAAGATTCAATGAGACGTGCTGCTGAGATTGTGGAAGAAGCTAAACCGGAAGTTTTAGATATCAACTTTGGTTGCCCTGTGAAAAAAGTTACTTGTAAAATGGCAGGTGCAGGTATCCTTCAAGACATTGATAGAATGGTGAAATTGACTGATATTATTGTAAAGTCTACTAACCTCCCCGTAACTGTAAAAACTCGATTAGGTTGGGATGATAATACCATTCGTATTGAAGAAGTTGCCGAACGATTGCAAGATGTGGGAATCAAAGCTTTGTCCATTCATGGACGAACTCGAAAACAAATGTACAAAGGCGAAGCTGATTGGACCTTGATTGGAAAAATCAAAGAAAATCCAAGAGTACACATTCCTATTTTTGGAAATGGAGATATCAATAGTCCTGAAAAAGCTAAATTATATCGAGAAAAGTATGGCGTAGACGGCATCATGATTGGCCGAGCAAGCATCGGGAATCCTTGGATTTTCAGAGAAGTAAAACATTACTTTGAGACTGGTGAATTACTTCCTCCTCCAACGATAAAAGAACGAGTTGCTGCTGCTCGACAGCATTTAAAACACTCAATAGAATGGAAAGGTGAAAAGTTAGGAATCCTTGAAATGCGTAGACATTACACTAATTATTTTAGAGGTTTTAGAAATATAAAACCTTATAGAATGAAGTTAGTGACCAATTTTAATCCTGATGATGTTTTTGGAATACTAGATCAGATTGAAGAAGATTACTCAGGGGTTCAAATTTAATTTATTTCAAAAAATAAAAAAAAAGGTCAAAACTGTGTTTTGACCTTTTTTTTTACTTGACTAAATTTTATTTTTCAATCGTCCTCACATTCAAATTTGATTCTTTAATTCCTTCTTCTTTTAATTTCTTTCGATAAGAAATCCCCTCTCGAATGGTCTCCTCTTTATCCTCATAAAGCCATTCAATATAAACTATATAGTCTTCACTATCGGAATAAAAACAACCGAGCCAAAGAACATTAGCTTTAAACCCACTCCGTCGAAGTAAATTCATCCGACGTTCAGCAGCTCCGATTCCCTTAAAGATTCCATCTTGAACTAAATGCTTTTTCCCATAAAAATTAAAAAAACGTGAGCAATCATACCCTGTCATATCTTTATTAGAAGACTCAACAAAAATCTCGGTTCCTCCTTTGGTCGTCAATTGGTCTTTCTTTTTTAATGGAGCTCGTTTCATGATAAAGTCATCACGTTTGTCTTTTTCTACTATGGCAAGGTAGGAATCTGGTCTTTTCTTTTGATAAGGTTCGACTGCTGAAGAATCAATTAATTGATCAAATTCATGATTCTTTCCATGCTTGGCAGCTTCCGTAAGTTTCTCGTTGTATTTCGTTTCATTTTTCACATAATCAAAATCTTTTTGTCTCAAATCCTCATAAGCGACAAAACCAATAAGCCCTAGCATTAAAACAGAAGCGAAAATTGGTTTATAAAAGCTACGTCGATACCGCAAAACAGATTGTTCAGGGGTTGTCCAACCTATTTTACTTTTTACCATTCCCCAAAATCCTCTTGCTCGGGTTAAAGTAGGATTTTTGATAAGATTATCTCCTCCCATAAAATCTAAAACTTTCCGACCGCTTCCAAATAATTCATCTCTTGATGGTGAGATAACCAAATGTGTATTCAACTCTTTATCAATTGATAAAAGTCCAAATCCATTTCTGACACATTGAACCTTTAGTTCATCATAGGCAGGATCTTCTGCTCCATAAAATACATTATCACCAATCGCAACCCATTGTTCATCAACATGGTATTGTCGAAATTGCTCTAAAGCATAAATGTATCTATACTTTGCTCTTTTGGAAAAAAAATATCGATACCCAATAAAAGTGGAAAGGAATAAAATACTTAAACCTGCAGTTAATTCAAGGTGCCCTTTTTGAAAAGCGAAAAGGTGAAAATAATGACCAAATAAAACAACGATACCAACTATAAAACAACTCCACATAAATGCATCCCAACTCAATAATTGATGCTGCATCTTAAACTTAACTTCATCACGGGTATCAAATGACGTCGCTTCAACTGAAGCAATAAATGGATTATCATCTTTTTGAGGAAAAGTCAACAAACCATCAGCAATAATACCTTCTCTAGTAGATTGATCAACTTTGACATCCGTCTTCCCGGTGCGGGGACGATACTTATAATACATCTTCAAAAATCGTAAGGCGGATTTTTTAATGTTATTTTCGGATTGGGAAATCATAGTGTCTTGGGTTCGTGATTAAGTTGTTTCCAGAGAGTAATCGTTTCTTTCGCTTCTTTTACATCATGAACTCTCAATATTTTTGCACCTCTTTCAAGTGCTATCGTGTTTAATACTGTTGTTCCATTTAGGGCTTCTTTGGGTGTTGAATTGAGTACTTTATAAATCATGCTTTTTCGAGAAATACCTGCAAGTAAAGGTAAATCTAAAACTCCAAATATGGTAAATTTTTGTAATAATTGATAATTATGTTGAATAGTTTTTCCAAAACCAAAACCTGGGTCTAGAATAATATCTTTTACTCCTAGTGCTCTTAACTCTCCTACCTTCCGTATAAAAAACTCTAAGACACTCCTCGTAACATCCTGATAATCAGGATTTTCTTGCATATTGCCTGGTTTTCCTTGCATATGCATTAAAATATAAGGCACCTCTAATTCAGCAACCGTTTTAAACATCTGATCGTCAATATTTCCAGCTGAAATATCATTTATTATGGAAGCTCCAGCAGCAATACTTTGCCTAGCTACCTCTGATTGAACTGTATCTATTGAAATAACAGCCGTAGGAAAATGCTCTTTTATTTGTTCAATAATTGGAATTACCCTATTCAACTCTTTCTCTATGGAAATAATTTCCGCTCCTGGACGGGAAGACATTCCACCTACGTCAATGACAGTTGCACCTTCTGAAATCATTTTTCCAACATGCTGTAACAATACATTTACATTGTCATATTTCCCTCCATCAAAAAATGAATCAGGAGTTACATTTAATACTCCCATGATAATTGGCTCCGAAAGATTAACCAATTGACCCTTACAATTTAGAGTGGATTTTTGATGAAGCATTTAATTAAGTTGTTTGTTTAGACTTTAGTAAAACCATTTACCCAAAAATATAATAATTTTAGCCTTTTAAATTTTTTAAAAAATAAAAGTATGAAAAATCATTGGATCGATATTCTAAAATATAATCTTTGGGCTAATCAAAGAACAGTCGATTTGCTTAATCAATATGATGAAGAAATTAGTACTCGACCGATTGTCAATAGTTTTCCCTCCATAGAATTAACTATGAAACATTTATGGGGAGCAGAAAAAATATGGTTGATGAGATTGAAAGGAAAATCTGCTACTGCTTTTCCAGAATTTAATGGCTCCCTAAATAATGTTTTTCAAAAGGGATTAAAAGTTTCAGCGGAATTTCTGGAATTTATTGAAAATCAAGAGGAAGCATTTTTTGATTTAAAATGTGATTTTCAAGATACTAAAGGTAACGATTATTCTCTTCCCGTTCAACAAATTATTCATCATGTTATGAATCATTCTACTTATCATCGTGGACAAATAACTACTTTAGGAAGGCAAGCAGATTTTGGAGAGATTAAGCCAACAGATTATATTTCCTATCTAACTCGAATCGAAGAATAGGAAAACTAATTCCTTCGACCAATAAAAAAACCGCAACAATTCCTAATTTGTTGCGGTCTTATTTCTCATTTTTCAATGAGAAAACAAAAAACAAACATGTTGTTATTAAAACAGCCATGTAAACAAGAACTTTAATAGAAACGTTACAAGAATTGAGAGTGCTGCCTTTGAAAATATGCCTTTGGTCTGTTTTTTTTATTTTTGCAAAAAAGTATTAGTAATTTCAATAATATTGAATTGAACAACTTACAAGTCATATCAAGTGACTAATCTTAAATTAAACGTCTTTTTAACGAAACGAATTTATATTTTTTACAACCTTACATTATGTCAGAAAATACTTACGGCAAAGGAACTTCACTAAGCAAAATCTTGCTTTACACTTTATTTTTTGGAAGCTGTATTTTGCTTTTTTATAACTATTTTAAAAATTCGTCCTTTTCTAATGGAGAAAATTATACTAGTATTCCTAAGGAAATGCAAATAAAATATATTCCTGCAGAATTCGATTTCAATGTAGATGATGAAACTACTTTAGCTATTTTGACCAACCCAGAAAGGTATCAGAGGGAGTTTAATGATTTGATCTATAATTTCAATTTAAGTATGTTGAATCATGTTGCTAATCGGATGAATTTATCTGACTCAATAAAAATGGAAATTGAACCTACCTATCAAAAGCAACATCCTTTTTTACGCCAAATGTATTATAATGATTTTCTAAAATTAAGAGATACTTCCGCCAATATGTATGAGTCTTGGTATGGAAATAATTTTAATTCTGCAACAGAGGCGCTGAACGAGGTGGCTTCTAATTATAGTTGTTATTTGGTTAATCAGGTAATTATGAACTTGGTAATATCTAAAGGTGGAAAAATTGCGGGGACTGGAAATAGTGTCGAAACTCCTTGTATGATTGCTTTGTCGGAAAGTTTAAAACCCATGATTCGTCGGCTTGAACAAAAAGCAGCCATCAAAGATTTTAGTTCATCGAAAGGTATGTTGGAGGAAAAAGTAGAAAAAGCAATTGCAGAATTAGCGACAATGGAGGTGAGAGATCGAAAAGGGTTAAATAAACAATTGCAAACTAAAATTTGGGGATATGCGGTATCGTCAACCGACATCGAAGTATCCGCAATTAGTGTCTTAAAAGTAGGATTCAAATTGGATAAGTTTTTTGAAATAAAATTGGATGAAGGACGGAAAAGAATCTATGTCAATTTGCCTGCTCCTCAAGTGCTCTCGCATGAAGTCTATCCTAAAATTGATAAGCTCGATGTGGGTTGGATGAGAGAATTAAGTAACGAAGATTTTAATAAAAATTTTAATGTTTTACGCAAGGAATTCCGAAGAGATGCTATTGAAGATAGAGTTTATGACAAAGCAAAAGATCAAGCAGACGAATTGATGAAATTGATGCTCTCTCCTATTATTTCTCAATTAAGAGGTAATTATAAAATCGTTATTAGATACCAAGAAGATCCAAAATCGTTGGCTGATCAAGAGTTTCCTAAACAAGATCAAGGCGAAAACATCGAAAATTAAATTTATGTATTGAATATCAAGTAAATATTTTTTAATAGTTTAATTCGACATAAATGAGCACTAAGGCTTGCCTATTTTAGTATACGCACTTCTAATTTATTTTCATTTTTGAACTTCTTCATTAGAATTTTTAATGTCATTTTTTGCTGATCTATTTGAGCAAAAAAAACAATTCATTTTCCCATCCTCCTATTCTTTATTGTAGAATATATAATAAAACCTAAAAATTATCACCTTTTATCGCCTCTTTGTCACCCTGGCAAATACTGGAGTTTTTTTTTATATTCTACAATCAATTAAATATCAGATGTTTGAATCAAAAAAAAGAATCTGCCACCATTTTTTCCTAGTCACAGATATTGACTATTAAATAATATTATTTACTTCTTCTGGAACACTTTTGGGAGGAAATTTTGTAATTAATATACTCTGTCACACACACCTCTCTTTCTCTCTTTCTCTCTTTCTCAAGTTGATATGGTTGGTTTTATTTCTTGTACAGAAATATAACTCCTCGTTATTTTTATCCTTCATAAACACAATTAAAACAAAAATGATTAAATTCTACTTTTCTTTTATTCTTTCAATGCTATCCATTACTTTTCTTGGAGCAGCCAATCCTACAGGAGATTTGCGATTAGAAGTAATTTCAGCCTACAACTTTGTTGTTGATTCAAATGATCCTACGAGTGGCCCAACGAGTGCTTATGTAGGAGTAGAGGTTTGCAATGATGGTGCAGATGATCTTTCGAATGTTGTTGTTAATATTGGAGATTTCACAGGACCTACTCCTGGAGTTTATCCAACAAATACAGTAAGTTATTCGAGATATTCAGGCACATTTTCTTTTGAACATTCAGGTGAATGCGATGTAACAGATGCTTCCCGAACTATTGGAATAATCCCAGCTGGAGAATGTGTAACCCAATATTGGTTACTAGAATATCCTGTGGTTGATGGTTCTGGCGATCCTACCATTGGAGGAAATTCAACTGATGATGATTTGACATTAGATTTTGATTTTTGGGCTACTGCAACCGATCCTGTGGATGGAGTATTGGCAGCTGATGACTCTTGGACGGTAACATTGCGATCTATGATTTCAGCAATGGCTAATAAATCTCAACCCAACGGAACCAATAAAGTGCCTGCTGAATACCTAAATGCATTTGAACAAGAACTTGGTTGGAGACCAGATACTGAAAATGCTTCAGCAGGATCAGAATTTGTGCTAGAGGGTATTTGGTATGACTTGGGACGTATTAATAAGGGGTATGATAACGATAGAGATTTTATTCCTGATTATAATGTGTTTATGCAACCAGTAGGAAACCCTTCCCAATTTGATGCTTGTTGTTATAAATTAACAAAAGCATATGGATTAATAATTGTAAAATTGACTGATGGAACAGAGCATTTAATCCCATTTGAAGATCAATTATATTTTTCCAATATTCCTGACAATAACAATGGTGCAGTTGGATTAGTATTCTATGAATTTTTACCAGTAAGTGCACCTTGTGCTGCTGCACTTACTCCTTATCAATGTGTTGCTTCTGGAAAAGACAATGAAAAATATAATGGTGATTATGGAGCAGGCTCAGGGGTACCGGGAGCAACAGCTCCTGATTTAACTTTTGATAAAAGTGGCCCTGTAACTTCTTCAACTGCGCCACCAACTAACTTAACATATACTCTAAGTGTAACCAATAATGAGGCTGAACCAGTTGGTTTACCTCAGTTTTATAAACCACTTGTAATATCTGATGCCATTCCTACAGGGACAGAATATATATCAGGAACAGCAGCCTTGACAGGCACTCCAACTGCAACAATAAATTATTCTACCGACAATGGAGTTACTTGGGTCACCACAGAACCTGTGCCCGCAAGTAGTGTAACTAATATTCAATGGTGGTTAGATGATGTGTTAGGAGCAGGAGCTACTGTGACTGCTAACTTTAATGTATCGATTCCTAGTTATACAATCCCTGTTATTGAAAATGAAGGTGGAGTAGGATTTGGAGGTGACACGCCATTGTTAACAGATATTGTATCTACAATTGTTTTAGGTGTTAATTCTATTGGTGATATTGTTTTTGCTGATGATGGAGGAACTACTGGAACAACTGGAAATGGAGTTCAAGATGGAGATGAGGCTGGAATTCCAGATATAGGGTTGACCTTATATCTTGACTCCAATGGTGATGGTTCACTTGATGCTAATGATATTCTACTAAGCACTTCTAATACTGATGCAAGTGGAAATTACACTTTTACGGATTTGCCTGATGGGGATTTTTTAGTTGTAGTAGATAATCAAGATCCTGATTTAAATACAGGTTGGGGTATCAGTTCAGGAACATCAATAATTGCAGTCAACTTATCAGGTGGTAATAATCTAGATGTAGATTTTGGATTTTCACCTGCTATAGAAGTAACAAAAACATTAACTTCTCCAGCTCCAGCATATGAAAATCAATATGTTAATTATGATTTGGAAATAGAGAATTTGATTGGTCCACCAGCGTCAACTGGAACTCCACCTACTACTGAGGTTATTACCGCTTGGGCAACAGCAGGAACAAATTCAGGTTTTACAAATCCTGGAAATGCTTATGATGATGGTACAGGTGCAAATGGTACTTATGCTAGTGGAGGATCAAATACTACTCTTGATTTCTCTACTTTTTCAAACTTAACAGGAATTCCTAATCCTAGCTCTACAATTACAAAAGTGGAGGCTGGCTTAACATTTTATATGACAGGAACTGTACCTGGCAGTAATGAAGATTTACTTTTGATTGCACCTATTAAAGGAGGAAGTGTAGGAAGTACTAGCTCTATTTCATTAGCCTCATATGATGATGGAAACACTCATACTATATATGTAGATATTACTGCAAATAGTACAGGTTTAGTAGATTGGGCATTATTAACAGCAGCAGATAGGGGGTTAAGAATAAATTATGATAGAGTTGGTTCAAATGACGGGGTTACTTTACACCTTGACGCAGTTAGTTATAGAGTTACCCATACCATTCCTGGAACACCAGGAGATGGAGGATATTCTCAATCTACCTGTGGTGATTCACCCATGGCTATAAGTTCACCTACTAGTTTAACAATGTTAGATGATGAAGTCAGTAATGCTATATCTTTAGCTGGCTTTAATTTTGATTATTTTGGAACTGCTGTGACGCAGGCATATATTTCTTCCAATGGATTTTTAAGTTTTACATCCCCTGGCACAGATGGAGTAACGACTCCTGCTTTGACAACATTCCCAGATGCTAATTTTGAAAAGACTATTGCTTTTTGTTTTACAGATTTAGATCCTTCTCTTGGAGGGACAATTGAATATGGCTATGATGCTGATGGATCGGTATTTTTAGTCAATTTCACCAATATTCAACATTTTGGTGGAGGAAATCCTATTACCACACAATTGCAATTACATGAAGGAACTAATGAAGTAAAAATAATTACTACTAGTCAACCTGATGGGGTTGCTTCTCATTTAATGGGGCTTCAAGATGATGTTTTAAGTGTCTATTCTGCCACAGGCCGAAATTATACAACTTGGACTGCTACCAATGAGTGTCTTTCTTTTTCAAGTTCAACTAGTGGAACATTTAACTCCACCACTTCATTATCACCAGTTCCTTTGAAGGATACCTGGAATGCAGCTCAAATGTGTTTTGTTGAAGCAAGCATAACACCTGATAGTGTAAATAATACAACAGGAGAATTATTTTGGGATGATATTGGAATTATAAATGGAAAAGAAACAAAAACCATAAACGTAACTTTTGAGGCAAAAGAACCAACAGCTGGCGGAGAAGCCCTAAATAATACTGCATCTGTAACAGGAGCAACATTTGTCAATGGAATTGCTGCAAATGATGATTCTTCCATAGCTAGTACTACCTTAGAAAATACTGGTTCGATAGGAGATTTAATCACCAACTCTAATTCTGGATTAGGAATTCCAGGTGTAACCGTCAACCTAGTTGCAGATGTAGATTTAATACTCGATGGAGTTACTTATCTATCAGGAGCAACTATTACTACGACAACTGATGCTTCTGGAAATTATCTATTTGATGGTTTATTAGATGGAAACTATACGGTAACAGTTGATCCAAATTCTATTCCTGGGACTGTTGTCCAAACAGGAGACCCAGACGAAGGTGGAACCTGCTCAACTTGCGATAATTCAACTATTGTAGCAGTTTCAAGTTCAAATGATCATTTAACTGCGGATTTTGCTTATGCTGTTCCTAATGCTATTTCTGGAAATATATGGAATGACAATAGTGGAGAAGGAACTCAAGAAGTTGGAGAAAATGGAATGGGAGGAGTAACAGTTTATTTGAGTAATGGAGCTTGTACAATAGGTGTTGATTGTCCAACGACAACAACAGATTTGAATGGGAATTATACTTTTGGAGATTTAGCAGATGGTACTTATTCTGTAGTGGTTGACAATGTTAATTCTCCAGGAACAGGCTATACAAATACTTTAGATCCTGAAGGGACTATTTCTCCTAATAACTCATCCGATCCAATTGCAGTAAGTGGTGGTAATATTTATAGTGGAAATGATTTTGGATATAACGAAACAGGAAGTTCTACTATTGGGGATGTCTTATTCGTAGATTGGGATGGAGATGGTACTCAAGATGCTGGAGTAGATGAAGGCATTTCAGGGGTTACTATTAATTTATATGAAGATTCAAATGGAGATGGAATTATTGACGCTAGTACAGATGCATTAATAGCAAGTACAACTACCGGAACAAACGGAAGTTACAGTTTTGGTTCATTGCCCGCAGGAGATTATATCGTTGATGTGGATGAAAGTACATTACCTGAAGGCGTTGCTAACCAAACATCTGACCCTGACGAAACTGGTATTTGTACCACTTGTGATGCTATATCAAGTGTAGCAGGAGTAGATGGGACTACATCTTACAATGATGAAGATTTTGGTTATGCTCCATTTGGAACAGGTAGTATTGGAGATATTGTTTATACGGATAGTAATGGAGATGGCATTCATGATAATACAGAATCAGGAATAGCTAATATTGATGTTATCCTTTATGCAGACTTAGATGGTGATGGAAATTATACACCAATCGATACTGTAATTACTGATACGAATGGAAATTATTTATTTGATAATTTGCCTGATGGAGATTATCAGGTATTAATTGATCCAGCTGAAACAAATGTTCCTCAAGATGCTTATGGAAATGATGCAATAACAACAACACCTTCTACCGCAGATGTAGTAATATCAGGAGGAAGTATTTCAGCAATTAATGGAACTGCATGTTCTTCTTGTAATTTAAATGTTGATTTTGGATATGCTTATCCAGCAGCAATAGGGAATACTATTTTTTATGATAATAATGCAAATGGTACACAAGATCTAAGTGAAGAAGGAATCTCAGGTGTAACTGTATACTTATGTGATACTAGTACTCCAACTTGTAATGCGACGACAGCAATTGCTACAGAAGTTACAGATAGCGATGGAGCATATCTATTCAATGGGTTAGATCCAGGAGAATATAATGTGGTAGTTGATGCCTCTACTCTTCCAAGTGGTGTGAGTCCAAGTGCAGATCCTAATTCAGATGGATTAGCTTGTAGTGACCCTGATTTAGTTGCTTTTGGATATGATGCATGTGATAATATGGCAGATAGTATTTCTGTTAATTTCGGAAGTCAAATGACAGGGATTGATTTTGGATATGAACCATCCTCGGTAATTGGAGATCAAGTTTGGTTTGATGTAAATGGAGATGGCATATATGACTCAGGAGAACCAATAATGTCATTTGTTGATGTAATAATTACTCCTCCTGCTGGAGTAGATTTAGGAAATGGTATAGGTATCCCAGATACTGTAACAACTGATTCTGATGGATTCTGGTCTTATGCTAATCTTTCAGATGGTGCCTATTCTCTGGAATTAGATATGACAACCGTTGCTGCTGGGTACACCGCAGGATATGATGCTGATGGAGGAGATGATTCCACAACTTCATTTACAATAAGTAGCGGAAGTGTAACTGATGGGGCTAATTCATGGTGTAATGACGTTGCGGGATGTGATTCGGATTTAGACTTCGCAGTAGAATTATCTGGCTCTAATACCATAAGTGGAACAATTTGTTTGGATGATGGAAGTGACGATGGAGTTTGTAGTACAGGCGGTGAATCAATGTTAGATGGCACTACTGTTTACTTATACAACGACGAAGGTACTTTCATGGGATCAACGACAGTAGATGTTAATGGTAATTACTCTTTTTCAGGATTACCAGATGATACTTATAATGTTGTTGTAGGAACTACTAGTACTCCATTAGATTTGACTGCACCAACAACTGATGCTGCAGATACACCAGCAAGCTCCGTTACTAATACTGGTACTAGTTTTTACCAAACCGTTACTGTGAGTGGTGCTGATATTAATGCATTAGATTTTGCTTTTCAAATAAATATTGATATTGACTTTGGTGATTTGCCTGGGCCATATCCTACGGCATTGACTGATGGCCCTGTAGGAGCTTACCATATTTTGGAAACATCTACAAATCTTTTCCTAGGTTCATTTGTAGACGCAGAAACCTCTCCTACTCGAAGTTTAACAGCTTCTGGAGATAATGCTAATGGAACAAATGATGAAGATGGAATTATTTTTAATAATACCGCCGCTTGGACAATAGGAAATAATGGTGGAAATATTGATTTGACTATAGACGGAACCAATCCAAATGGATATTTAGTAGCTTGGATTGATTTTAATGAAGATGGTGATTTTAGTGATGTAGGTGAAATGATTCTTGATTCATTGATGCTTAATGGAACTCATATTGCACTTGCTTTTGACATTCCTTCTGGAACTGATTTAACTGCGGGAAATACACTTTATGCTCGTTTTAGAATATTTGAAGAAAGGCCTGCTTTCCCTCAATTTGCCTATTCAGGTGAAGCAACGAATGGTGAAGTCGAAGATTATAGAATAATAATTGACCAAATTACAAATACAACATTACCTGTCGATGACGATAATTCTACATTGGCAAATGTTTCCGTTAATGGAAATGTATTGACAAATGATTTGGATCCACAAGGTGATAATTTAACTTTCTCAGGATTTGACAATCCAAGTGACTTTGGTAATTACGTTACCAATGGTAATCTGACAACTATTCCTGGAATAGATACGAATGGAAACCCTATTGTAGATGCAGGTGATTTGACTATTAATCCTGATGGAAGTTATTCATTTACACCTACAACTGATTTTGTTGGGGAAGTAGAAATAGCTTATTTGCTATGTGATGATGGAACACCTCAAGTCTGCGAAAATGCAACATTAACCATCACCGTATCACCAATTCCTGATCCTAATGATGATACTACTAATAGTTTAATTGCAAATAATGACGATAATATTACTTATGACAATGTAAATATTGATGGTGATGTACTCAGCAATGACCGTGACCCAGACGGCGATAATTTAGCGTTCTCTGGATTTGAAGATCCAAATAATAGTGGTACATATGATCAAATTAGTTCGACTTTAGCAGATATAAATGGTTTGGATGATAATGGATTACCAGTTACTAATGCTGGTGATTTAATAATAGGAGCAGATGGAACATACACTTTTGATCCTGAGCCAGGTTTTACAGGAACTGTTGATATTGATTACCAAGTATGTGATGATGCAAGTCCTTCTAATTGTACTATTGCGACTCTTTCTATTACTGTACTTGGAGATGCCAATGTAACGGATAATGATCCTCCTTTTGCAGGAGATGATTATAGCGTAACTGTTCAAAGTACTCCAGTTACGGGTGCTTGGTTGAGTAATGATAATGATCCTAATTCTGATAATATTACAATAAATGGTTCGGCAAGTAATGTTGATCCTGATTCTCCTGGAGATGGATCTGTTACTTTGGTAACCTTGTCTACTGATCAAGGAGGTACTGTTCAAGTTTACAATGATGGTACTTACTTATACACTCCTCCAATTGGATATTCTGGTCCAGATGAAGTTTCATATGAAATTTGTGATGTGACCGCAACTGCTCCTCAACCATTATGCGATTCTGCAACGATCCATTTATTGGTTACTCCGATAAATAATACATTTGCAGTAGATGATGAAAATGTAACTTTACAAGATGTAGAGGTTACTGGAAATGTAATGACAAATGATTTTGATCCAGAATCAGATGATCAAACTTTCTCAAGTTTTCTAGATCCTAGTACTGGATTACCTACTACAAGTTCAACAGATCCAATTACGGTTAGTGGAGAAGGTACACTTACACCTGACGGCAATGGTGGATATACTTTTGATCCTGATCCTAGTTTTACTGGAGTATTTAGTATTGAATATGAGGTGTGTGATGATGGTATACCACAGACTTGTGAAACGGCTACATTAGAAATTGAAGTTGCACCCACACCTGATCCAACATCCACTTCATCAAACGATATAATCGCCAATAATGATGATAACGTAACCTATGTTAACAAAACAGTTTCTGGTGGATTATTAAGTAATGATAGTGATCCAGAATCTGATAATATCACTTTTGTTGGATTTGATGATGGTGGCGCACCTACCAATTATATTAATAATGGAACTCTTTCATCCTTACCAGGAACTGATGCAGATGGAAATGTTGTAGCTGATGCAGGAGACCTAAATATCAATGCAGATGGAACATATACTTTTGTTCCAGCAATCGATTTTGTAGGTAAAGTTCAAGCACAATATCAAATTTGTGATGACAGTACCCCACAAGCTTGCGAAATAGCTGTATTGACAATCAAAGTTCTTCCTGACGAGGATCCTACTAATAATGATCCTCCATTTGCTGGAGATGATTTTTTATCAACTCCAATTGGAACGACCGCTACTGATAATTTTATCAATAATGATAATGATGTGAATAGTAATTCAATTAGTGTTGGAGGAACTACCATTGATCCCAATGATGTTACTCCTTCAACAATTGGTACCTATACAACAGACCAAGGAGGATCTATAACTATGTATTCTGATGGAAATTATACTTACGCACCTCCTGCTAGTTATTCAGGACCAGATAGTTATGCCTACGAAATTTGTGATGTAACAGCAATTGATCCTCAACCACTTTGTGATTCAGCCACTATTAATTTATTAGTAGTCCCTTTATACCGTGATTTTTCTGACTTGGATAATACATTATATAGTCCGGCATCTCACCAGTCAGCGCCTGACGGAAATAGTGATAATATACCTGATGGAGCTAACGCATATTGGTTAGGGACTATAGTGGATTATGAGTCTGTTGATGTTTCTAGTGGTTCAGCAACTGGTGATGATAATGATGCCGTAGACGATGAAGATGGATTAATTATTCCTGCTAGTTTATCGGCCGGTACAAATGCTGTATTTACAGTAACTGTAAATAGTAATACTACTGGAAAGACAGTTCACTTTGGACTATGGATTGACTGGAATGAAGATGGAACTTTTGACTCATTATATGTAGATTCAGGAATTACAAGTAGTCCAACTAATGTAAATGTTACCATTCCTGTCCCAGTAACTTACTCTGGAGGAACGGTCAATATAAGGCTTAGAGCATTCGATACCGCACCAACTTCAGCAGATTCAAGTGGAGATTTCAAAAATGGAGAGGTGGAAGATTATCAAAGAAGTTTTGCATTACCTGTAGAATTAATTGACTTTAAAGCACAAGCTGATAAATGTGATATAAATCTAAATTGGGTGTCTGCATCAGAGGACAACTTTAGTCACTATGAAGTAGAGCGAAGTAAGGATGGTTACTCGTTTAATACCATCAATACTGTTGAGGCGAAAGGTGGATCTTCTTCTCTTTCATCTTATCAATTTACTGATTATACTGCATTTTTAGAAGGTTATTACAGACTTAAAATGGTAGACTTAGATGGAACATTTGAATATAGTCAAATACTTGTTGTCAATACTGACTGTGATGATCGAAGCAATATTTCCGTTTTCCCTAACCCAGTTTTAACACAACAAGGAATTCTAAATGTTAGGTTCTTTTCTAATCAAAGAAATACTTCTCTTAAATTAGTTGATATGTTGGGAAAAACAGTTAAAATACTATCCTTATCTGTTGAAACTGATGTAATTAATACTTTGCAATTAGATATATCTGATATTCCAGGGGGATCTTATTCTTTAAAAATAGGTAACGAAGATTCTATTTTGCTTGTCATCATTGACTAATTGACAAGAAGTGAATTGATAAAAATAAATATTTAATTTAAGCCATCTCATTTTATGGGGTGGCTTTTTTTGAAACATACTTCATTTAATTAAATTATTTTCATTCAACTTATATTTCATTATATCAGCTTCTGACAATTTCACTAGTTAATAACTATAAAAAATCAGCACAATTATTGTAAAAAGAGATAAGAAGACAATAAATTTATCCCTGAAGATGAATATATCTTTCCTTCCAGATATTCTCCCCTTAATCTTTTCAAGAAGTAGATTTTAAATTTATCTCTATTTATCCATGCTACGGAAGTAAAATGTTTCTTATTTTTGCAAAAAAATAAGATCAACTTTTGAAGTGTTTGGAGTATATTTTAAATCTCATTTTTCCAAAAATGTGTATTTTACCAAAACTGAAAAAAAGTTCCCATGAACAAGTTTCTTACATATCTTATCATTTTTATCCTTTCCCATCATTGGTCTTTTGGTCAAGATCCTAACGATTTTAGAGATACTAATAATGCTAAAGAATCACTTCGGATAGCTGAACGATTGATGAATAAGGGCAAAATCGATGCTGCGATTAAACAGCTAGAACATACTGTCAAAATCAAAAAGAATTTTGCGGTGGCTCATCGATTATTAGGAAAGACTTACCTCGAAACTGGTCAATTCAACAAAGCAATTAAAGCCTACGAGCAGAGTTTTGAAATTGATGATAAACTCTCCCGTGCTGCACTTTTTGAGTGCGGAGAAGCATATTTTAAATTAGGTGATCCTGAATTGGCTATGTATTTTTTCACTCGATATGAAAAAATGAAGGATAATAATTATACCAATGTCAAGAAGGAATCTGGTTTGGAAGTCACTTATGATTTGATGCTTCAGGAGCGAAAAATGAATTGTGACTATGTGTTCAATTTAGATAAAAGTATGATTATTGACGAACCATATAATTTAGGAAAAAATATCAATTCCAAAGATGATGAGTATCTTCCTACTATTACAAGTGATGGAAAAAAATTAGTGTTTACTCGAAAATTAAAGGATGTCAATGAAGATATTTATTTAAGTTATCGAGATGGAGATGATTGGAAAAAAGGGAAAGCTTATGGAAGTTCTTTGAACACAGATGAGAATGAAGGAATGGCAAGATTTGAAATGCATGGAAAGGCTTTTTACTTTTCAGGTTGCATGCGAGAAGATACAGAAGGGGGATGCGACATTTACAAAGCAACTTTGAAAGACGAAGAAATTATTGAAGTTTCTCGATTAGAAGGAAACTTAAATTCGCATGAATGGGATTCTCAACCATCTGTGAGTTGTGATGGAACTAAGATGTTTTTTTCAAGTACTCGAAAAGATGGAATCGGTGGTGGTGATATTTATTTAAGCTCACTTTTGCCAAATGGAGATTGGGGAATTGCTACTAATCTAGGTGCTTCAATAAATACAAAAGGAGACGAAGAAGCTCCATTCATAGCCAACGATGGCAAAACTTTATATTTCACTTCTACTGGTCATCCTGGTCAAGGCGATGGTGATTTATTTGTTTCAAGATTTGAAAATGGTGTTTGGTCTAAGCCTGCAAATTTAGGTTATCCAATCAATTCTACTGGAAAAGAAATTGGAATGTACGTTCAGGGAAATGGCAAAACTGCTTTTTTCGCTTCTGAGAGATTAAATGGAACGGGAGGTTTGGACATTTATACATTTGAATTACCTGAAGATTTAAGACCTACCCCAATGGTTCACCTGGAAGGATATGTTACGGATGAAGAGACGGAGGAACCAATTGAAACAACTATAAGTATTAGTAATTCTAATGAAAAATTCACCGCACAATCTGATGAGACTGGTTGGTTTTTTCTTTGTGTTCCTGGAAATAAAGGCTACTCCTTTCAAATAAATGAAAAGGGTTACGATTATTTTATTGATGCTCAATTTTTAGATGCACAAGACAATACTTCAAATAATACGATCAAATTACCACTTGTTCCAAAGAATAATGTAAAGACGGTTGCAGTCAGAAAAGGTTCGCCAGTTCGAGAGAAACGAGTGCAATTTTTCTTCGAATTTGACTCCTTTAATTTAACTCAAAAAGCTGAATTAGAGCTCAAAGAATTATCCAAATTATTAAATCGCGAAAAAGACTGGAAAGTTGAAGTAGTTGGATATGCCGACAATAGTGGTTCTGCAGGTTACAATAAAAAGCTATCTGAAAAAAGAGCAAAATCAATTGTTTCCTTTCTTTCGGAATATGGAGTAACCATTGATACAGTAGTAAAAACAGAAGGACTAGGTTCTATTGCCAGTTCACCAAATAATGATACAAGTAGTCAAAGTCGTCGAGTAGATGTTGTTTTGAGAAAATAATTTTCATTTCAAATACTGACTAAATATCAAAAAGTCTTTATCATTTTAAAAAATGATAAAGACTTTTTTCGTATTAAGAATTTATTTTTAAAACTCTTATTGCTTAAATAATTATTCCAATTTTAATAGGTTGGATTTTCGGTTGTAGTTGTACTTCTAAAAATCAACCGCAAATTAAATAGACACAACAAAACCGCAATCCCTAACCATAGATATCTCCATACTACTTCTGGAAAAATAATCATATGTTCTGCATAGGCTTTTAAATCTGAAGATGGTCCAACATCAAAATCTTGGATGATATATAAAATACTCGCCAACCCTAAAAACATTAGTATTTCTCTATCCAATTTTGTAAATCTGGAAACCAATGATAAACCGATCGCAAAGGCAATTAGAAAGCCAGTCGCAAACATTGAATTATACCAATAGATTCCTGTAAAAACCATCATGGCGCATAAAATAGTTACCGTAGTAGCCGCCCATTTTTCTTTTCTTGCTCCAATATAAAAAAGGATATTTCCTAATACTGCACTACCAATATATCCTCCCATCAAGATGACTCCTCGCCATCCTCCTTGAGATAAGGTCACTCCTGCCCCATTCGATTCAATATTAATGTGAAGTACTTTCCCGCCCGTAATAATTGTTCCCAATCCATGACCTAATTCATGTAAAAAAGTAACCAACAAAGTTATTGGATATAGTATTTTCGCTCCAATTTCTCCTCCAAAATATTTGAGTCCAATGTAAAGTCCTGTCACCGCAAGCAGCCTCAACAAAAGTGAATTTTGCATAAATTATATTTTTAACTTGAAAAAAATAGAAGGTAGGAAAAAATTAATTTTGATGCTAAAAAATTCGACGAAGGAAAAATTTAGTGATGACTATCTTCTTTAAAATGTTATTCTTCACTTATCATTCATCACTAAACTCCTCACTTTTAATTCATTAGTTTTCTTTAAAAAGTAATTTTAGTTCCTTTGCCTCTGAAGGTTTAATACGACCACTTAGCACTAATCGCAATTCTCTTCTACGAAAAGCACTATCATATAATTGTTGCTCCTCCCGAGTCAGCGGATTGAGTTGTGGAACCTTAATCGGTTTTTTCTTTTCATCATCCAAGGCAACAAAGGTGAAGTAAGCATGATTACACATTCGAGATTCATGACCTTTTATATTGGCTGCAAAAACTTCGACATAAACTTCCACCGAAGTATTAAAAGCACGAGTCACAGAAGCTTCGAGGGTAATTACATCACCCATCATAATTGGTTTCTGAAATGAAACATGATCCACAGATGCAGTAACCACATGAGCCTCGCAATGTTTTCCCGCGCAAATTCCACCGACTATATCCATCCATCGCATCAAATTTCCTCCCATCAAATTTCCCAAAGGATTCGTGTCATTGGGCATGATCATTTCTGTCATCACCGTTTTCGATTCACTAACTTTTTTGTCTTTCATCAATATCTATTAAAATTTTTATTTTTCGCAAAAGTAATATTTTTGTCTTTTAATTTTCTTAATTCACAACTTTCTGATTTTTCAAACGATTTATTTATAACCTTGTTACTTAACTCATGTTACGCACTCAAGAAATTAGTCTTGAGTAATTTAAGTTCATTGAAAGCTGCTTTATTAGCAGCAAGGTAAATTTTAGATTTCATAGCAAAGTGATTCAACTTGCTAGAAAACTTTAGTTTTTCAAGTTTGAC
>CALJOK010000019.1 GCA_937981555.1 uncultured Saprospiraceae bacterium | reverse complement strand
GTCAAACTTGAAAAACTAAAGTTTTCTAGCAAGTTGAATCACTTTGCTATGAAATCTAAAATTTACCTTGCTGCTAATAAAGCAGCTTTCAATGAACTTAAATTACTCAAGACTAATTTCTTGAGTGCGTAACATGAGTTATTAGATCTTTTGAATTAAAAGCTATAACCAATCAAAAAAGAATACGTACTAAAAGTTGTGAAAGAAATCAATCCAAAAATTATACATGTCTTTCTACCATTTGTTATGGTAACACTAGTTACAATAATTGGATATTCTATGATAAGATGGTTCCTTGAAGTCAAACTTGGTTTTTTGCCCATTCAAGATATTTGGTTGGACTTTATGTTTCCTTTCTTCTTCTCCTATCTAACGGTTTCAATTTGGTTGAATAAACGAATCCAAATTTTGGATATTCAAAATAAGAAAAAAGACCACAGCTTTAATTATAAATTAGCAATGGTGGTATTAATAACAGTTCCTTTTATCATTTCACAAAATTACATTTCGAGTGCATCTTATGACTTAAATCATCTTGCTTCACCTACAGAAATTCATAATTTAAAAAATGAAAAGTTTTTTAAAATAGATCAATTCAATGTTGAGCAACAGAAATGTATCTCCTATGTCACTTCAAAAATTACTGAAAAGTACAATGATGACTTAGATTTTATATTATACTATGCATGCCCATTTGAAGAAGCGAATACCTCTGTTTATTATGGAATAAAATACTCAAAAAGAATTGATAACGATATTACAGATGTTCAAAAACAAGCTGAGTATGAAAGTTTCCTAGCTAAATCTAAAACCAAATTTGCTCAAGTAGATTTTCAAAAAGTTGACTATTTCAAAAAGGAAACTTACTCCAATTTTTTAAAGGGTTATGAAGCAGCCATTCTGGAAAAACATCCCAAGGCAAATCCAGAGAATCAAGTTATTCTAATTCCAAAAAACGGTTCTTTTGTAAACCGAAATGATGGCACCTTCAAATGGTTTTTTATTATGCTCGGAGTTGCATTTTTTATTTACTCTTTGATGGTCGCTTTTCCTAAGCTTAATAAAAAAGGGTTGAAAGCATTTCATAACAACAAAAATTTTTATGAGAGTAGTTTTTCCTTTTTTCTAAACCTATTAATACCTGTAGGAAAAAGCAAAGGGCTATCATTTTTACTCTTATGTAATTGTATTGTTTTTTTGGTTATGGTATGCTTAGGAGTCGATTTCCTTTATCCCACTTCCAAGGAACTTTTTGAATATGGAGGAGAGACAAAAGAAAGTATAATGCAAGGAGAATATTGGCGATTACTTACCTCTATCTTTATACACCGAGGAGCAAATCATTTGTTTTCAAACCTTGTAACTTTATCCATTGCAGGATTCTTCTTAGAACCAATCCTCAAATCTTTTAAATTAGTAATATTATTTTTACTGTGTGGAGTGCTTTCAGGAATCGCAAGTATTTATTGGTATCCAGTCGGAGTTTCGATTGGTGCATCAGGTGCTATTAGCGGTCTCTTTGGTTTATTAGTTATTTTTAATCTTTTTAAAATATTTAATGCCAGTATAACTTACATCATTTGGATGATATTTTTCACTCTACTTTTCATCATGATTTTTTCTGCCTTTGTCATGAGTAATATTAGTCATGCTGCTCATATTATCGGATTCATCTCTGGTTTTTTCATTGGAGCTTTATTGACTCTAATTCAAGGAGATGTATTAAAGAAAGAAGCAAGTTTACATTTTAGCTCTTGGTAGAACGAGATATAGTTTTTGTTATAAATTGATTCATGAGGTGTAACGCTATCTCATTTTAAACTAAAACAGTTTTCCTGAAAAATTATTGAGCCAAACATTAGGAAAAAGTTAACCTTTAACAGTTCATCATTAATAGGTAAAAATGCTTATTTTTGCATCTTCAAAAAAACACATCACATTTTTTATTATAATTTTTTACAATGAAAGTAACGGAATATTTTGAGAAGGCGAATGGAGAAACTTTAATTTCATTCGAAGTTTTACCACCACTCAAAGGGGGAAGTATGAAAGCCATTTTTGATGTTTTGGATCCTTTGATGGAATTCAAACCACCATTTATTGATGTAACCTATCACCGAGAAGATTTTATTTATAAGCAACGGGAAAGTGGTTATTATGAAAAAGCAGCGATTCGAAAACGTCCAGGGACAGTTGGAATTTGTGCAGCAATTATGCATCGATATGGTGTAGATGCTGTTCCACATTTGTTGTGTGGTGGTTTTACGAAAGAGGATACAGAGAATGCATTGATTGATTTGAATTTTTTAAATATCAATAATGTTTTGGCACTACGAGGAGATGCTCGGAAGTTTGATGGAAAATTTATTGGCGAGCCAGATGGTCATAAATATGCACTCGACTTAGTTAAACAAATCAATGATATCAACAATGGAAAATACCTCGATAAAAATATCGAAAATGGTGTTCCTACTGATTTTTGTATCGGCATTGCAGGTTACCCAGAAAAACATTTTGAATCTCCAAACTTGGCAACTGACTTAGAATTTGCTAAACAAAAAGTAGATGCAGGAGCTAATTATATTGTGACGCAAATGTTTTTTGACAATGAAAAATATTTCGAATTTGTAGCTGCTTGTCGTGCCATAGGAATTAATGTTCCAATCGTTCCAGGTCTAAAACCACTGACCAAACAATATCAACTGAATTCTATTCCTCGACTTTTTTATATCAATATGCCAGAAGCATTGTCGAAGGAAATGATGAAAGCAAAAGATGCTAATTCTCGAAAAGAAGTTGGTATCGAATGGTTGATTACACAATCAAAAGAATTAAAAGCAAAAGGTGCTCCTTGTCTACATTATTATACGATGGGTGATGTAGAAACGATTCGAAGAGTGGCGGAGGCTGTTTATTAATTCATTTCCTTCTTTTTAATTAAGTCTAAAATTTATATTATTTTTAGTTTTGAAAAAAAAACTTTGGAATATGAAAATCATCAAGCAATTAAAAAAAGCATCTATGAGTAATAATAAAAAAGTCAAAAAAAATCTGGCTAAAAAAATTGATAAGAAAATTTTAAAAGCCTTAAAGCAACGTTTTCTCAAAGCAAAAAAAGAAATGAAGGAAGCGAGAAATGCTTATAAAACAGCTAAAGAGTTTTTTGATAAAAAATCAAAGAAAAAAAATAAATCTAGTAACGCTAAATCTAGCCCTAAAGCAAAAAAAGCAAATACTAAAAAAACGGCGGCTCCAAAAAAGCCAGATAGTAACGCTCGAGTAACTACACTTAATCAACTCGAACCAACAACTCCTAAAAAAACAATCAAGCGTTTACCAAAACCACTTAGAATAAAAAAAACAAAGGCAACTTCAAAAAAAAGGAAAACGACGTTACCTAAAAAGATTGCAGTCAATAAAACAGTTTTAAAAGTAATTGAACCTACTACTAAAAAGCCAGTAGCTAAAAAACCTACTCCTACAAAAGTAGTTAGCACTCCAAAATCTGCTGCAAAACCAGTAGCTAAAAAAATTACTCCAACTGCAAAAACTACCGTCAAAAAAACTACACCTAAGGAAGTAGTAGACACTCCGAAGTCAGTTGCTAAAAAACCTGTTGTTAAAAAAACACCTGCAACACGTAAACCTACTATTACAAAAGCTCAAATGGAAAATTTGAAAATAGTAGAAGGTATCGGCCCAGCAATTGAAAAAATATTAAAAACAAAAGGAATCAAAACTGTAGCAGATTTATCTAAAACAAGAATTGGAGTCCTTCGAAATATATTGGAAGAAGCAGGTAGTAGATTTAGAATGCACAAACCTGATACTTGGGCTCGCCAAGCAAAACTTGCAGCAGCAGGTAAATTTACTGAATTAAAAGAATGGCAAAAAGAACTCGACGGAGGAAAAAAATAACCCGGATGATAGTTGGCAGTAAACAATAAACGGTATACTGCCAACTGCTCAATCGGTTCTCCTTTTACTGTTTTAGTATTAAAAATAGAACACACTCTCCCGATCATCTATTTCAAGAATCTAAAACAAAAATTATGTACCCCAAATCCTTACTTACATTTCTCTTCTCTATTTTTTTTATCACAATACTTCATGCTCAATGGCAACCATCAGGGCTTGATTTATTGCCTGATACTCAGCGAGTAGCCTCTATCTCTGTATTGAATGAAGATGTTGTTTGGGGAATTTCTTATTACGATCGAACTCCAGCTCCTGTTCCTAGCTCAACTATTCCTTGGGTTTTTCGCACTATTGATAATGGCGAAGAGTGGGAAGTGTATCCAATCATTGAAGCAGAAGGTCGAATCTGTCAGGATATTTTCGGGATCAACGATAGCACCGCTTGGATTACCACTAATGGATTAACTTCTGATAGTCTTCGAGGTTTATTTAAAACTACAGATAGTGGAAAATCATGGACTGAAAAATTTGATGGCGCTGCAGGAGGTGGATTTATTCATTTCTTTGATGACACAAGTGGTATTGCAATCCATGACCATTTTATGACTCATACTATTGATGGTGGAGAAAATTGGCAAAACCTTTCTCCCTTCGAACTTCCTCTTGGCATTTCTGAAACTTCATTTTATACTGCTGCCAACAATGCATTGGCTATAGCTGGAGATACTCTTTGGTTTGGAACTACTCGTGGCCATGTTCTCCGAAGTAGTGATCGAGGAATCAATTGGAATGTACTCGAAACTCCTTTTGAAAATAATGATGTAATCGCTTCTACCGCATTTCGAAACGCTCAGGAAGGAATGATTATTTCTTATGCGACGTTGTTTCAAGATCTTATTTTATTTAGTGATAGCACTAAAATTGCGCTGACTTTTGATGGCGGTGATACTTGGGAATTAGCCGATACACTTTTTGATTTTAAGGTAAATTGCATGACTGCTATTCCTGGATCTGAATATAAATTCCTAGGAGCAACTAATGGACTTTCTACTATCTCAACTGATACTGCTCAAACTTGGCAACACTTCAGTTATCGACCGTACAATGCCGTGGAATTTTTTACATCAGAATTAGGCTGGGTCGGAAATAGTCAAACTTCTGTTGATTTCCCAGCCATCATGTATAAATGGGAAGGAATTGTTTCTTCCAATAATTCAATTGTAAAAAACGAAGTAAAAATCAATATTTTCCCAAATCCATTTTCAGAATCTTTCCAATTTGAAATGAACATTATAGATTTTGAGAAATATCAAAAGGATGATTTAATTTTAGATGTTTTTGATATTTTAGGAAAGAAAATCATGAGTGAAAATTTAATTTCTGCTCAATCCAACATTCAGTTTCCTTCTACCCCCAATGGAGTATATTTTTATAGTTTAAAAACCAAAAACAGTATTCTTTCCAATGGAAATTTAATGTTACATCGATAATTTTATCCTCTTAAAAAATATTAGCGGTGTTAGTCCATTTGGATTAACACCGCTTTTTTTTGCTTAAAACTTAGGATATATCTTTTTTAATTTTAAAATATCCTGTCACAGTTGGTGACTCTTTTTACAAAAAGAAGTTGCGAAAAAAAATACCTTTCCTCAATTATACACACTCAATTCAAAATAAACTCAAACTAAAGCATTGACTTAAATATTCCAACTCGTTTTTTATGTTGAAAAAGATAACTACCAGTTTTATATTTTTAATCCTCCATTCCGTTTTTTCGTTTGGGTCTAACTTAGATTTGAGTACTAGTCCTTCACTTGAAGTTTCCAATAATTGTTTAAGTTTTGTCTTTATTCCATCTGATTATAATGGCCAAGTCATTAGTTGTCCTTCGGCTATTGATGGTTCACTTTCCATCAATGCATTTGGCGGAACAGCCCCATATACTTACGCATGGGATAATGGCACATTTGGCTTCCAACGGAATAACTTAAGTGCTGGAACTTATAGCATAACCGTTACAGACTTCAACGGATGCAGTTTAAGTTCATCAATTACCTTGCAAGATCCTACTCCTTTAAATATCACTAACAATATTCTCAATCCCGTCAGTTGTATAAATACTCCTGATGGTGTACTTGGTGCAAGTGCCACAGGTGGAGCACCTCCATATAGTTTTCAATGGGAAAATGGCAATCAAGATCCTATTTCTGAAAACTTAATTTGTGGAGTTTACCCATTAACCGTAACTGATGCAAATGGATGTTCCCAAACTGCAATATTTGGATTACAATGTCCTCCAATCTTGAGTGTGGATATTATTGCTACTTCTAACTATAATGGATTCAATGTTAGTTGTCCAGAATCAGCCGATGGAATTGCAGAAGCAAGTATTCAAAATGGAAACATTCCTTTCTCTTATGAATGGAGTTCAGGAGCTACCGGTATTTCAGCCAATGATTTAACAGCAGGAATTAATAGTTTGATCGTAACAGATGACAATGGATGTTCTGTAACTGCATTTGTTGAATTAACAGCGCCTGTTGTCATGGAATTAACTCCAACTATTCTTTCCAACTATGAAGGCTTGGCTGTAAGTTGTATGGACGCAACAGATGGAGAAGTTTCGATAGCAATAAATAATGGTAATACACCCTATTCTTTTCTTTGGGAAAATGGCGAAACAGAAGCTCAAGCAATAGCCTTAAGTGCTGGTGAAAATAGTGTAACCGTAACTGACGCAACAGGTTGTGTAGTTGAAGAAATAATTGATTTAAGTTTTTATGAAATTGATATTACAAGTCAAATCGTAAGTGACTATAATGGAGTAGCCATTAGCTGTTCTGATGCAAGTGATGGTGCAATTCAAGCAAATGTGATCGCAGGAGCATCTAGTCCTCCAAATGTTACTTATGTATGGAATACTGGTGATGTAAATTCATTGTTAGAAAATGTTCCTGCTGGAACTTATACTTTGACTGTAACGAATGCATTCGGTTGTACCGCTACTGCTGAAAACATGATTGCAGCACCCGCTCCGATTCAAGGATTAACCATGGCAATTTCTGATTACAATGGTTTTAACATCAGCATTAATGGATCAGACGATGGAATTGCAGAAATCATCCCAAGTGGTGGAACTGCTCCATATTCTGTTCTTTGGGAAAATGGTGAAACGGATTTTGAAAATGAATCACTATCCGCAGGAATGCAAAACATTACTATCACAGATGCCAATGGATGTAATACTCAAGCATCTATTGAACTTAACCAACCAACTATATTGGAGGGTTATGCAGATGTACTTTCAGATTATAATGGCCAAGATATTACTTGTATTGGAAATGAAGATGGAAAAGCAATTGCTTTTGGTTCTGGTGCAGTTCCGCCTTACACTTATGCTTGGTCTAACAATATATTCACAGACAGCACCATTCAACTAGAAGCAGGTATGCATCAAGTAACTATTACTGATGCTAATGGTGCAACTTTCTCAACTGAAGTTACGCTCTATGAACCTGACCCAATTGAATTAGAATTAAAAAGTACCCCTTCTTCTAATCCCGGAGACGGAACAGTTTCTGTGATTGCTCAAGGTGGCGTAGCTCCTTTTGATTTCACATGGAATGATTCTCAAACTCAATCAGGTGAGTCACTCGACTTACTCGAATCAGGTTGGTATAGAGTGACTGCAACCGATGCAAATGGTTGTCAAGAAGAAGCACAAATCGAAGTAGAAAAATCACTTGAAATACTTTGTGTTAAAAAAAATATAGTCATCACTCCGAATGGAGATGGACGAAATGATTTTCTTTCTTTGAATTGTATTCATCCATTTAACAATGATGTTGAAATTTATGACAGGTGGGGAAATTTAGTTTTTCAAGCAGTTGATTACGATGGAAGTTGGACTGGTTTGAAAAGAAATAAACAAGTACCAGATGGTGGATATTTTTACATTATCAGAGTTGCTTTACCTACTGGAAAAAGAACTTTCAAAGGTTCACTAACTATTATTCGTTAAAAATAAACGTACTAAGAAAAAATGTAAGTGTATTGTTTTATTAAAAAATGATACGTCTCAAAACCGTTTTTAAATGAAGAAATTTTTACTCATCATACTTTGCTGTTTCTGCTTGGGACAAATCAATGCCCAACAGGAAAACGCATTTTCACAATATCATCTTAATCCTTTTTTATTAAATCCTGCTGCCGCGGGATCTAGCAATTTGCATACAATATTTGTACATGGTCGTTTCCAATGGACTGGATTACCTAATTCGCCTAAAACGGCACTCATTAGTTACCAAGCTCCTTTTGGAAAAATTGGATTAGGAGCAATGGTTTTCTCCGATCGAGTTGCATCATTAAAACGATTTGGCGCCAATTTCGCATATGCATATCGCCCAAGGATTGATAAGTATACTTTTTCCATTGGGATCTCTGGACATTACCAAAGATTCTTTTTGGACAACAGCGCAATCGATGGATTAGAAAATCCAGATGACATAGTTGTTAATGATGCGATGAATGGTTTGAATGTTTATGATGCAAACTTGGGAGTCTATTTTTCAAGTAATAGAATGTATGTAGGATTTTCAGTTCCCAATTTAATTCAAGCTCGATTGAATACAATCGGTACAAATATTAGCACTATTTCACAACTAAGTCGACAATATATTTTTACAGCAGGTTATCGATACTTGCCTGAAAAAGCAATGTTTAGTGTAGAACCTTCTATTCTTTTGCGAAAGGTAGAGACACTTCCTTTCCAAGCATTATTGACGATGAAAATCGGAATGATGCAAGACAGATTTTTTACAGCTTTCACCTATGGTACAACTGATATTGTCACGATGACACTTGGTTATCAAATTCTACCGGAAGGAAAAATTGCCTATTCGTATGATTACTCTTTAGGAGAAATTTATCGATACACGGGAGGTACACATGAGATGTCTTTCGTCTGGGAATTTGGAAAAGATGATGCTAAAAGAGCCAAACCAACCAAAAGGTTTAAAGGATAATTTATGTTTATTTTTTAAGTGAGATTTAGTAAAGCCATCCTAAGTAGCATAGGGTGGCTTTCTTTTTTTTGATTCTTACTTTTGATTGACGTTTTGATTTTGATTTCCTTTTGCTTTCTTTTGCAAAAAGAAAAATATGATTCCAATCTCAATTTCGTCCGAAGTCAAATCAAAATGTCCTCAACTTCAATTGGGTTGTATTCAATGTAATTTAATCGTGACCAATGAGTATCCAACTCTTTTAGAGTTAATTCAAAAAGAGCTCACAGAACTACAAAGTAAACTTTCTGTAGAAGAAATTTCCAAAATCCCATCTATCCAATCTTCTCGAATTGGTTACAAATCTTTAGGGAAGGATCCTGCTCGTTATCGACTTTCTGCTGAAGCATTACTTCGAAGAGTCGTCAAAGGAAAAGGATTGTATCAAGTAAATAACGTGGTTGATTTGTTGAATTTGACTTCTGTAAAATCAGGTTTTTCTATCGGAGGTTATGATGCCGAAAAAATAAAAGGTGATGTTCAACTAACTATCGGCAAAGCTAACGAACCTTATGAAGCCATTGGAAGAGGTGAATTAAACATTGAATTCTTACCCACTTTCCGAGATCAAGAAGGTCCTTTTGGAAGCCCAACAAGTGATTCTGTTCGAACCATGGTAACACCAAAAACTCAACAATTCCTGATGCCTATTTTTAATTTTGGAGGACTTCAAAATTTGGAAGAAGTGATGAGTAATGCAATCGTTTTATTGGAAAAACATGCAACAGGTTCTACCTTTGAGACTCGAATAATTACCTAGTCTAAAAAACTAACGGTGTTAGCGCTTGGAGCACTAACACCGTTAGTTTTCTAAAACATTTTTAGCTAACTAAAAAAAATCAATTACCCTTCTTCGCTTTTTCAAATTCTTGAATCAACTGATCTCGATCAATAATAATCCATTCATTAATCATAATAATTGATAAAGACGCTTGAGTATCGGCCTCATCTATTGGCTTGATTCTCCCATATTTGAATTCATCAATAATTCCTTCGAGTGTAACCGTTTGTTCGATATTATCTTCCTTCGCCACTTCATACATTAGTTTCTGATCAGACCTTCGAATAAAACCATCTGAGAAGAATTCAACTCTAACTTTTTTTCCAAATGAATCTAAAATTGCAAAACCCGAATATTTATATTTTTTCCCATCTCCTTCCAATCCAATATTCCGTTCTACTTTGACATCGTTGATTCTCAATTTTACGATTTTATCTTTTGCCAAATAATTATCATATCGTTCTTGAGAAAGGTCTTTAAATTGCTCCGATACATTAGTATTTTCATTATACAATGTATCTAAAAAATGCTCCGCCGAAATAATAAAATTTTCAGAGTTACCTGTCGTTTCATAAGCGATAGTTTCCTTAATTCCATTCAAGCGATTCAAAAAAGATAAATCATATTCTGTTTCTTCTTTTTTGATTTTTAAAATCCGTTGCTTTCGATATTCTAATCCAACGATTGATAATTCTTTAGTGAGTCGAACTAAGTCTTTCTCCAAAATAATTTGAAGTTCATCTATCGGCGTACTCACTTTTTTACTAACTGGATTCTGCACAGTTAATGCGATAATTTCCTTTTTAGTTTCGGAAAGAGCAGGTTGACTTTTAACTGTAACATTTGGACTTGCGGCCATTTCCTCCAACGAAAAAGGAATACTCAATGAGACACCTTTTGGCGTTTGAATATCTTGAGAAGCAGGAATGGTATCAACTGAATTTTGCCCAATTCCAAAAAATGGAAAAACACAAAAAAGAATAAGGATATAGTTATGTTTGGATGTCATGATCAATAATTTTTAACCCTCTGGAAGAAATGTTTAATGCAATTTACGGTAAGGGGTAGAAAAAAATTTATTCACATAAAACTGATTCTTAATATGAAATATTATATTTTTTGGGTACAAATATTATGAAATTTGTTAACATTTATAAGATTATCTGCTTTTCATTTATGCTGCTTTTTGTCTTTTAATTATTCTTACTGATAGTTTTTAAAAATATTTCTGTAAAAAAAATGCATAATCAACTCGCTGTCAAGCAACTAAACTCCCCTAAGATTTATTCAAGATGATATTCAACTAGTCTTCTCTGAAATTGACTCTCATTAGCATTACTAAAAAAGAAAGTATTTTCTTGAATTTTACCTATTCCTCTAGAAAAATAGGTATTTATCAATTGAGTCGACCAATCTGCAGACACAAAAGATGTCACTTCTCCTTGAAAATTTAAGCAGTCGAAAATCCCCGCTGTAGTTTCAATTGGAGTGGGTGAAACCTCCATTTTATAGATAATTTTAAAGTTATTATTGTTAATGGTTCTAAGAGTGTCGATAAAATTGGAAGAAGAAAAATAAATATTATTATTGCGATCAATCAAAAACCCAAGAGAATCTCTTCTGAATTTTATCACAATAGGAGCAGTTACAAAAGAATTATTCTCTTGTATTTTTTTATAAATCGAAGTGCCAATCAAGGTGTCTTTTACAATCGTTACCGTATCAATTTTGCCATCCTGTATTTCTTCTATTCCTGAAGAATCAACTTTATACCATTGATAAATCCAGTATGATCCAACTTCCATGGGAAAATATGATCTTGTAATTTGAGATTCGCAAAGCGGAATAACTGTTTCTTTTTGACAGGAAAAAATAAATATGACAGAGATGGAAAAGGCAAATAGTTTTAATTTCATTTTTCGTCCGTTTTGTTCTTTAAACCTAAAACGCAAAACAGTTGAACGTATTTTGATTTTTCTAAATGTTAAAAAAACGAAACCTCTTTATTAAATCATCCTTCCCTTTTACACTAAAGATTCATTTCTGACTATCTTTGCAAAAAAAAATATTATGAAAAAAATTCTACTCCCTGCTTTTTTAATGCTCTTTTCTATTTTCTTAAATGCACAAACGATTGCTGAAATTCAAGGAACAGATGCTGACTCACCCTACAATGGACAGTCGGTAACAACTACTGGAATTGTCACCGCAGTTGTTGCTAACTCTTATTTTATCCAAGATGGAACTGCTCTTCGAAGTGGTATTTATATTTACGATCAAGACAATTCTCCTACGATTGGAGATGAAGTGACTTTGACTGGAACGGTAGACGAATATTTCGAATTGACTGAAATTGTGAATGTAACTAGCTTCGTGATTAACTCTTCTAACAATACACTTCCAAATCCAATTTCACTTTCGACTGGTGATGCAAGTAATGAAAATTACGAAGGAATGCTCGTCACAGTACAAAATGCAACTTGCACCAATACTGATATCGGATTTGGAGAATGGCAAATCAACGATGGAAGCGGCGCGCTTGCTGTAGATGATTTAATGTATCTTTTTTCACCTGATTTAAATATTGATTATGGGGTGACAGGTATCTTAACTTATTCTTTTAGCGCTTACAAGATTGAGCCTCGCTCGATGGATGATGTGGAGATTCAAATTCCACTTTATTTTACCGTTGCTCCTAAAGAAAGTAATATTACGACCACTAGTTTGACTATAAATTGGGAAACTAATATTCCTGCCAACACCAAACTTTCCTACGGTGTAACCGACGCTTTGGAATTGGGAACGTTGGAAGATTTAACCATGAGCACTACTCACGAAATGGTTCTTGAAAACCTTACTCCCGCAACTATTTATTATGTCAAACCATTTTCAGAAGATGGCGCAGAAGTTACTCCTTCGGAAATTTTAGTGATGGCTACAGCTTCCAATAGTTCTGGACAGATGAAAGCTTACTTTAACCATTCAGTCGATCACTCGGTGGCAACTGATGAGCTGGCGATCTACACTCCAAATATTATTGATACTATAATTAGCTATATCGATGCGGCACAACAATCATTGGACATCACCATGTATGAAGCTGAGAACCAAGCAATCGTGGATGCCATCAATGCTGCTGATGATAGAGGAGTAACCGTTCGAGTGATTTCGGATGACATGGGAACCAATGAACTTTTTGATGGATTGAATTCAACTATTTCTTACCTCGAAGGAAATGCAACTGGAATCATGCATGACAAATTTTTCATCATTGATCGAGAAGACGTGGACAATGCTTGGGTCTTGACTGGCTCGATGAATCATACAGTTAACAATTTAGGCTGGGATTATAACAATATAATTACAATTCAAGATCAGTCGTTGGCGAGAGCTTACACTTTAGAGTTTCAGGAAATGTGGGGAAGCGACGGAGCACAATTTGACCTAGCTAATTCGAAGTTTGGAAATGAAAAATCGAACAATACACCACATCATTTTTCTATCAATAATATTCCTGTAGAATTATACTTCTCTCCTACTGATGGAACTGCTCAAAGAATTGTCGAAGCAATTGATGCAGCTGAAAGTGAATTAGCTTTTGCAGTTTTAGTTTTCACAGAAAACTCTTTAGGGAGTGCTGTAAAAAATGCTTTTGACCGAGGCGTGACGACTCAAGGAATTATCGACTACGTAGAATTTAACGGAAGTGAATATGATTATTTATTGGCCAATAATATTGATGTGCAAGATTATCAAAATGATGATGGTTCGCAATGGCCTGATGGACCAACGTTGCATCACAAATATGCGATTGTCGATTATGCGCAAGGAAGTGCGACACCACTTTTGATTACTGGTTCTCATAATTGGAGTGCTTCGGCGAATTCGATTCACGATGAAAATACATTATTGATTTACGATCATAGGATGGCGAATATTTATTATCAAGAATTTTCTGCGCGCTTCCAAGGATTCATCGATGCGACGAAGGATTTGAAAATTGATCCTTTGGAAATCTCTCCAAATCCGTTTGCGGAGCAGCTTAATTTTGAGGTACCTGAAAATGGAAACTTAGTGGTGAGTGATTTAGCAGGACGAATTCTTTTTCAACAAAAAATTAATGAAGGTTCTAATCAGTTAAATACTGAGAATTGGATGAGCGGAATTTACTTTGTGAAATTTGTTGGGGAAAATACTCAACGGATTGGGAAGGTGGTGAAAAATTAAAATTAGCCACAGACAAACACAGACAAACACAGACTTAACTGACTTTTCCCACGATAGATATTTATAGCGGGGAAGTCAGTTAAGTCTGTATTTGTCTGTGGCTAATTTTATTCTCGACTTTTGTTAACCTTAAAATCAAAAACATCTCTCCGATTATAATGCCCCGAAGTATCCAACGACATTCGCTCCTCGTAAATCTGATTCATATTTTCAATCGTAAAAAAGATCATTTCCTCTACGCCCACTTGCGGTTCTAACAATACTTTTCCGTCAGGTCCAATCACACAACTTGATCCATCCAAAACCATCTGATCAGGATTATCAACCAAATAATCAGGTAATTTTAACTCCTTCGGAAAATCACTTCCACGCATCACTTGCCCAACAGCCACCACAAAACATCTTCCTTCAAAAGCATATTGTCGACAAGTCACTTGATGCATTTCATGAACCATCGGAAATAAAGAAAAATGAATATGCTCATTACTTTCATGCATCGCCATTCTCGACAACGGCATCCAATGTTCCCAACAAATCAATCCGCCAATTCGTCCAGCCGAAGTATCAACTGCATTCAGATCTTTTCCATCGCCCAAACCATGCACTAATTTTTCTGTAAAAGTCGGCATCAATTTTCGTCGATGACAAACGATATCGCCAGTCGAATCTATGATGATAAATGAATTATAAATCGTCCCGTTCCCCACACCTTGCCGAACAATTTCATTCATGCCCATGACGATGACAATTTTATTTTCTTTCGCCAATCGACATAGTTGTTGCGTTTCAGCTCCGCCGACTTCAACACTATTTTGATACATTTTGGCAAAAACCTTTTTCGTTGGTTCGTGATTCCATCGGGCTATATCTGGACAATGATCTAACCAAACTGGATAGCCACTCAACCACGATTCTCCAAAAACGACGAGTTCCGCATTTTGCGCAGCAGCTTGTTGGATGAGTGTGATGGCTTTTTCCATACTCTTTTTTAGGTCGAGATGGATGGCGGATTCTTGGACGATAGCGAGGTGAGTTGATTTTTTCATGATTGTTATTTTTGCCGCAGAAGGCGCTGATTATTATGATCTATATGATTTCCCCAAACGTAGTATTTTTTTTATACAAAAAAAAAATTGAAAGAGATTATGCCCCAACAAAAGAGATCTTAAAAATCATAATAATCAGCGCCTTCTGCCGCAAAAAAAAATAGGCACAGCTCTTCCGAACTGCACCCACTCAAAGAATAGCTATGGATTACTAAAAAGAAACTCTTGTTTTTAAGCCAAAGTCGGGTTTATGCGACATTCACCAACTGGCTTTTGTTTGATAATTTGACAAATTCATTCACGACAATTTCTGTCACGTTGCGAGTGACCCCATCTTTATCTTCGTATGAACGGTGCGTCAATTTTCCTTGAATCGCTACCTCATCACCTTTATTTAAGATCTTTTGAAAGTTCTCCGCATTTTTCCCCCACGCTACTAAATTGTGCCATTGCGTTTCGATTACTTTTTCGCCCTTGGCATTTTTATAAATGTCGTTGGTAGCGATAGAAACGTTTGCGACAAATCTGCCACTTTCTAATTGTTTTACTTCTGGGCCTTTTCCTAATCGTCCGATAAGTTGAACATTGTTTCTTAGATTACTCATATTGTTATTTTTTTTAGATTTGTTAAATGAATTAAAATTCTCCTTCTTTGAAATATTGTTTGCGGTAATTTTCAGATCGTGATTTCTTCCTAAACCAGTTTGATTTACAGGTTTATAGAAAAATTGCTTCGCTTGTTTCGTGTACGTTTTAAAATCGATTACTAAGTATTTAAAAAAATCGTTGGCTGTTTTCAGGAAGCCTTTGGTTGAAAAAATATTTGTACTTTCCATGGTATGTATGTTTTTTGCCACAGACTTATACTGACTCAACTGACTTTCCCATTATGTATATTATTGTCTTCCACTTTGGGAAGTCAGTTAAGTCAGTATAAGTCTGTGGCTAAGTTTTATAAAAAAGATCACGACACTTTTGTCGCACTTAAAAATGGGTGACACAATGTTTGAATGATTGATAATACAAAGATAGGGGGAGGTGCAAGCGATAGTCGTTTTTTAAATGAGTAGTGCCGATTGTAGTCATTTGTAACCGTTTGTTGTTTTAAATAAAAACATAAACCACTCATTACCAATACTTTATCTATTTAAACCAAATGTAGTTTTACTAAAAAAAAAATATTAATAATGAAAATACAATACCTCTCCGACCTCCATTTCGAATTCCCACAAAATCGAAAATGGCTCAAAGAGAATCCAATCATCCCAAAAGGAGACATTCTTCTCGTTGCAGGAGACACTTACCATTTGGGAAATCAATTTACCAATCCATGGATATTTGATGAGTTGTCGGAGAAGTTTGAGCAAGTATTTTTGATTCCAGGCAATCATGAATATTATGGAAAATTCGACATCGCTCAATCCAAAGATCAACTCCAAATCGAGATTCGCCCAAACGTCACTTTGCTCCACAATCATTCGATAGAATATCAAGGTGTGCAATTTATCTTTTCCACCCTTTGGTCAAAAGTGGAAAAGCATATTGCAGCAGTTTACAAAGGCATGTATGATTTTCGGATGATCCACTTTAAGGGAGAACCTTTTTCCATTGAAAATTATAATGAATTACATCAGGCTAGTTTAGATTTTTTAACCAACGCCATCGCACAAAAAACCGTTGACAAATGTGTGGTCATGACCCATCATCTTCCCAGCGAAAAATGCAATGCCGCAGAATTTCAAGGAAGCGCATTAAATGAAGGATTTTGTATTGACTTAACAAATTGGATAAAAGACTTACCAATTGATTTTTGGATTTATGGACATAGTCATCGAAATATGCCCGATTTCAAAATTGGTGGAACTCAATTGTTGACAAATCAGTTAGGATATGTTGGATTCGGAGAACATGGAAGTTTTCGGAGGGATGCGATTTTTGAGATTTAAAATATAAAACATGAAAAAAATAATTCAAGAAAGATTACTCGACATTCAAAAAGAAAAAAATATCAAAATCCTTTTCTCGAGTGAAAGCGGAAGTCGAGGTTGGGGATTCCCATCGCCCGATAGCGATTATGATGTTCGTTTTTTTTACGTTCGATCTAAAAATGAATACTTGTCAATCAACGAAGGAAAAGATCAATATGATTTCCCTATCAATGACTTATTAGACATCAACGGTTGGGACATTCGCAAAGCACTTCGATTGATGATGAAATCAAATGCCTCGCCATTGGAATGGTTACAGTCGCCAATTACGTACATGGAAGAACCTGGAATTCGAGAGGAAATTTTCAACTTGGCAAAACAGTATTTTATACCACGAGCAACGGCTCATCATTATTTAGGCATTTCCACAAATCTATTGGAGAAAGGAATCGTCGGTGAGGAATTTAAAATCAAAAAATACTTTTACGTTTTGCGTTCCTTGCTTTCGGCAAAATGGATTATTGATAAAAATGAAGTTGCACCAATGGAGTTTCATATTTTGATGGAACAAATTCAAGAGCGAACTGAATTGGTGGAAGCAATAAATCTTTTATGGGAAAAGAAAAAAATTGCCTTAGAAGGTGCATTGACTTCTGTCCAACCAATTATTCATGAATTTGTAAAAACAGAATTTGCCAGATGCGACGAAGCAGTCAAAAATATCGAACGACGGGACAATGATAAAACGGAGTTAGACATTTTCTTTAGAAAAATAATTGAACAATACGGCTAGTCATGACAATCCAAGATTTAAGAGATAACAATTTAATTCTCCTAGAATGCATTTCAGGCAGCCGGGCTTACGGGCTCGACTTGCCTACTTCTGATACTGACCTCAAAGGTGTTTTTATTTTACCAAAAGAAAAATACTACGGACTGGATTATATTCCACAAGTCGCCAATGAAACTAATGATGAAGTTTTTTATGAGTTAAAAAGGTTTTTTGAATTATTGGCCAAAAACAATCCAAACATTTTGGAATTGCTCAATACACCTGAGGATAAAATTATTTTCAAACATCCGCTTTTTGAAAAATTAGATGCATCGCTTTTTCTTTCCAAAAAATGTAAACAATCATTTGCTGGTTATGCGATGGCGCAAATCAAAAAAGCACGAGGGTTAAATAAAAAAATTGTCAACCCAATTGCGAAGGAGAAAAAAAACATTTTACATTTTTGCTATGTCATTCATAGGCAAGGATCAATACCATTTTTAGATTGGTTAGAAAAAAATAATTTCCAGCAAGAGAATTGTGGATTGGTCAACATTGCGCATATGAAAAACTTGTATGCTCTCTTTTATGATAAAAATGGCGACGCAAATTTTAATGGTGTGCTGAAAAAAGAAACTGCCAATGATGTTTTGCTGAGTAGTGTGCCGAAGGGAACAAAACCAATTTCTCATCTTTCATTTAATCTAGATGGCTACGCAAAATATTGTAAGGATTACAAAGAATATTGGAGTTGGGTCAAATTGCGCAACGAAGCTCGCTACGAAAACACCGTCGAACATGGCAAAAATTATGATACCAAAAACATGATGCACACGTTTCGATTATTACAAATGGCAGAGGAAATTCTAAGAGATGGAAAAGTAAATGTTCATCGAGAAAATCGAGATGAACTATTAGCTATTCGATTCGGAGAGTTTTCTTATGATGAGCTGATCGAAAAATCTAATCAGATGATTCAAAGAATTGAAGAAGTACATTCGACTAGTCAATTACCTGAACTTCCAAATATTGAATTGATCGAACAAATGTTAATTGAAGTCAGAGACCAATGGTATCAAAATCATTCTTAAATTTGCAATGAAAAATTAAAATCAAACTCATGTTTAAAAATAAATCAGTCCGAAATATTATTATCCTTCTCATCGTCATCGCCAATATCGGTTGCGATCAGATTTCCAAAAAAGTAGTTCGTGAATCTGTCGAGCCAGGAGATCGTATCGAAATCATCAATCAAAATTTTCTATTGATGAATGTCGAAAACGATGGAGCGTTTCTAAGCTTTGGGAGTAACTTCTCTCCTATCCTTAGAAAAATTTTACTGCTTGTTTTACCTTTGCTCATGTTAATTGGTGTTTTGTTTTATCTTTTTTCTCAATCAAAATTACCAAAGGTCGCTCTGATTGGTTGGAGTTTTGTCATCGGAGGAGGAATTGGAAATATGTATGACCGCATCAAGTTTGGTTCGGTGACTGATTTTTTATTCATTGATTTGGGAGGTGTTTTTAGAACGGGCGTTTTTAATATGGCGGATGTTTCTATTATGGTTGGAATGGGTTTCTTGATTTTATTTTACATTCAAGATTCGATGAAGAAAGAAGAACCTTCAGTAGAAATTGATGCTTCGTAGATAATTCTTCTCACAAAACATTATTAAATGCGATGGAACGCGGATGCCGCGGATCGAGCGAATTTTAGCGGATCTGACGATTGCAATATGCAGGGAGAAAGTTTGATAAATCCGCTCGATCTGCGTCATCTGTGTTCCATGAAATTTTTCTTATTTTCGCTTTATGAAAAACCTCAATCATAAAGTCTTTTGGATTCCTTTCTTTTTAGTTTTACTCTCCTTACTTTTTAGCATTTTAGATCAAAAATTATTTCTCGCAAAAACAACTGCTGCGAATAATTGGATTCTCGAAAATTTCGGAATTTTATTCTCGTGGAGCACTTTTGCTTTTCTTATTTTATTGGTTGTCGTTTATTTTTCTCCTTTGGGAAATGTCAAAATCGGTGGCGAAAATGCAAAACCTATTTTGAATAAATGGAAATGGTTTTCGATTACTATTTGTACAACAATTGCAACTGGCATTTTATTTTGGGGAGCAGCTGAGCCTTTGACTCACATGCATAAACCACCGCTTGGATTAGGTGTCGCAGCAGCTTCGGAAGGAGCACAAAATTTTGCGATGTCGACCATGTTTATGCATTGGACATTTTCGCCATATGGAATTTATACCGTTGGAGGATTACTTTTTGCTTTATGCTTTTACAATTTCAAACAACGATTTAGTTTGGGAGCATTATTTTTTCCCTTGCGAAAAAAATCAATCACAGGAAATTTAGCACATGGAATTGATGCGATTTGTTTATTTAGTTTAGTTGCTGGAATGGCTGCAAGTTTGGGAACGGGAATGTTGACGATCTCGGGAGGAATGAATGCCATTTTTGGAATGACGCAAACGACTTTGCTACTTGGAGTGATTGGATTATTGATTGTAATTTCATTTGTTTTTTCATCCGTTTCAGGTTTACAAAAAGGAATTAAAATTTTGTCAGATATCAATATAAAAATATTTTTCGGCCTCGCCATTTTTGTTTTTATAACTGGTCCAACTATGGAAATGTTAACTTTTGGTTGGAATGGAATTCAAGATTATGTCATCAATTTTGTTCCAAGAAGTTTGAGTTTGGGAAATGAGTTGGATGATACTTGGCGAAATAGTTGGACGGCATTTTACTTTGCCAATTGGATGGCGTGGGCGCCGATCAGTACTTTGTTTTTAGGGTTTCTTTCCGTCGGATATCGAGTGCGGACATTTATTCATTTTAATTTAATTTTTCCATCCTTGTTCAGCATGGTCTGGATGATCATTTTGAGTGGAACGACAATGTCGATTGATCTTGCTGAAGGCACCCTTTTTCCCCTCAATCAACTTATGGCAGAACAAGGAGTGCAAGGAGTTATTTTCGGTTTGCTTAAATATTTGCCTTGGGAAAGTTTTGTGAGTATTGTTTTTCTCTTCGTTACCTTTTTATCATTTGTGACGGCAGCCGATTCGAATACGACTGCGATGAGTAATATTTCTAATCATGGCATTTCTCCTGAGAATCCAGAATCACCTTTGACGACTAAAATTATTTGGGGCGTTTTGATTGGAGGAATTTCATTTGTGATGGTTTCTTCGACTGGAATTGACGGAGTGAGGATGTTGTCGAATTTGGGTGGATTTCCTGCGTTGTGGTTATTTATGTTTGTGGGAGCGAGTTTGGGAAAATTAGTTTGGATGAGTTATTCTGATATAAAATATTTTGGTTAGCTACGTGGTGATCTGCTTTAGTTGACCTAAAAAAGAGCACAGCGATTTTTGCTAAGAAAAAAAAGATAACATTTATAAAAGGGTAAGAACAATGAAAATGTCCTGAACTATTTTTAATAAAAACATTTTTAATCTTAGTTAAAAAAAAATCGCTTCGCTCCTTTTTTTAGGTCAGCTAAAGCAGACCACCACGTATTAGACTAAACTTCTTCTGACTATTTGTTGTTTGTTTAGTATCTTTACATTAATAAAAATTCAATAAGATGGATACGCCCAAAGTAGACGATGCGGTAATTCAAGAGGTGCTAGATATTTTTTCAAAACACCTGGAAGGCAATAGTTTTAGAAAAACGCCTGAGCGATTTGCTATTCTCGAAGAGATCTACAAACGAAGTGATCACTTCGATGCGGAAGCATTATACATTCACATGAAGAATCAAAACTATCGAGTGAGTCGTGCGACGGTTTATAATACATTGGAGCTTTTGGTCAACTGTGATTTGGTGAAGAAGCATCAGTTTGGTAAGAATTTAGCACAATACGAAAAATCTCATGGCTACAAACAACACGATCATTTGATCTGCGTTGATTGTGGAAAGGTTCTCGAGTTTTGCGATCCTAGAATTCAGCAAATCAAAAATATGATGGGCGATATTTTAAAATTTAAAGTCGTCGATCATTCTTTGAACTTATATGGTAATTGTGATGGAGCTTGTCCTCGAACACAGAAGAAAGAGGAGTAATATTATTTCATCCTCCAATTCACCCCTTTGGTAATTCTTTTTTCAGAAAAAATACGCTTCTAAGTAACTTTTCTCTTGAAAATTTAGTTGAACCCAAAAACAACTTTAAAACAAACCACTCATGACTCATTCATTTTCTCAACACAACGATCAAATACAAATCCTCCAAGTACACAGTCTTCTCAACGAATACGATAATAAATCTATCATGCAAGATGTCGAAAATCAAATTAGCCAAGGTTGGACTAAATTTGTACTCGACCTTTCCTTAATGGATATCATGAATAGCGTAGGTTTGAATTTTTTGATTTTCATGATGAAAAAATCCCAAAAATCAGGAGGTAATTTGGCGGTAGCTAATGCTTCTGATAATATCATCAAACTACTAGAGGTGACCAAACTTAAATCATTTTTTCAATTATCTCCTTCGGTGGATGAAGCAACGAAGAATTTGGAAGGGTAAAATTGAATAGTTTTTTTATAAAACAAAAAGGTGAATTATCTTCAGGGTAATTCACCTTTTTGTTTTATCCAAAAGTTGATATCTTTTTTGATTATCTTCCCAAATAAAGCACCTCAAAAAACTTTTCCACATTCCGATCAAATATTTGCAAAAGATTAGTCCTGAATAAGAAAGTTTGTATCTTTGACTTTAATTATTCTTCAATAATTAAAACCTAACAAGCAGCTAAGTTTGTTAGGTTTTGGTTTTTGATCAAATAACTTAATTATGAAAGTTGATGTACTTTTAGGTCTCCAATGGGGTGACGAAGGCAAAGGTAAAATTGTAGATTACCTTGCTAACAATTACGATATCGTTGCTCGATTCCAAGGTGGTCCAAATGCAGGGCATACTTTGAAATTTGATGGAAAAAAATTCGTACTGCACACTATTCCTTCTGGGATTTTCAGAGAAAAATTGCTCAATGTCATTGGCAATGGAGTGGTGATCGATCCAATTACTTTGAAAAAAGAAATTCAATTATTGGAAGATGCCAATGTGGATTATAAAGATCGATTATTGGTTGCTCGCAAGGCACATTTGATTTTGCCAACTCATCGTTTGATGGATGCGGCTTCTGAAGCTGCCAAAGGAAAAGCAAAAATCGGTTCTACGTTGAAAGGTATCGGTCCAACTTATATGGATAAGACTGGTCGAAATGGAATCCGAGTAGGTGATATTCATTTGGATAATTTCAAAGAGCGATACAAAGCTTTGCGTAAAAAACACATGAAATTAGTTAAGATCTATCCTGATGTTGATTTTGATTTGGAAGCTGAAGAAGAAAAATGGTTTGAGTGTTTGGAAACTTTAAAATCACTCAAGCATGTGGATGGAGAATATTATATCAACCAAGCATTGAAAGATGGAAAGAAGATTTTAGCAGAAGGTGCACAAGGTTCAATGTTAGATATTGATTTTGGAACTTACCCATTTGTAACTTCTTCTAATACTATTTCTGCAGGTGTTTGTAATGGTTTAGGAATTGCGCCTTCCAAGATTGGAGAGGTGATTGGAATTACTAAAGCATATTGTACACGAGTAGGAGGTGGTCCTTTTCCAACAGAGCAAGAAAACAAAATCGGAGAATTCCTTCGATCTGAAGGTGGTGAATTTGGTGCAACAACTGGTCGTCCGCGACGATGTGGTTGGATTGATTTACCTCAATTGAAATATACAATCATGCTTAATGGAGTGACTCAATTAGTAGTTACCAAAATTGATGTATTGAATAATTTCGAATCTCTTCAAGCATGTAACCAATACCAATACAATGGTGGTGTGCATGACCAATTGCCTTACGATATCAATAATATCAAAGTGGTGCCACTTTACCAAAGTCATCCAGGATGGCAAACATCCTTGGAAGGAATTACGGAGTTTGAAGATTTGCCAGCAACTGCGAAAGATTATATTCACAGTTTGGAGAAAGACTTAGAAGTCCCTGTAACAATGATTTCAACTGGACCTGAACGAGAGAAGTTGATCTTGAAAAATGTAAAAGAAATGATTAGCTAATCTAATCATTAACCATACTAACTATAAACTATACACATGAAAGGTGAGTTGCTCTAGAGTGATTCACCTTTTTTACGTGGTGGTCTGCTTTAGTCGACCTAGAAAATTTTCAATGGCTATTTTGTTTTTGAAAAAAGAGCTGCAATGATATTTGCAAAAAAAAGGAGCCAAATAAAAATCAATAAACTAAATGAAATATTGTAGAATTGTAATTTAAAAGTGGAAATGAAAAATAAAAGGATTGATACAATTTGGCACACTATCAAAACAAAATTAAGTTCATATTTTTTAGCTCTCAATACCCAATAAACAATTGGAAAAAATAGTACCCAGATATTTAACCAAAAAGTATATTTGGAAAACCAAAAAGTGAAATTTGTTATATCAAATCCCCAACCAATCATTCGATCTTGATTCCAAAGATCTCTCCTCTGCCACATAAAATAAATTAGCGGCCAATAGATCATACCCAAAAAGAAAACCACCAAATGTGGTTTGGTGGTTAATATTCTTTTGATTTTTTTCAATATATTATTCCTTTTCAGCAATCACAATATATTGATAATCCAATGTTTTATCATCAGAAAAAACATGCTTAAAGCCTGCTTCTTGCAAATGCCTTTCTACCTCAAAAAGCGGAATTCGTTCTTCTGCCTTGGGAAAAATTTGAGGAAGAATTTTCATTTTAAAATCAACAATATAAATTCGACCTTGAGGTTTAACCCCTTTAAAAACAGTCTTCAAATAATCAACTTTATTTTCGATATAAGAATAAGTATTTGATAAGAAAACAATATCTACTTCTTCATCTTTTAACTTGGGATCATTAAATCCTACCAAGCGAGTTTCTAGTTTAGGTTGCAACTCAGGAGAGAGTGATTTCACCAAAGTATCAATCTGAGCCAAAGCATTTGAATCAATATCAATTGCTATAACTTTCTCTGCATTAGGTAATATTTGGAATGAAAAATAACCAGAACCTGCCCCAATATCCGCAACTACTTTATCTGTCAAAACGCCTAATCGCTCAATCACCTTTCTAGGTTTTTGCCAATTATTTCGATCAGGGTTTTCTTTGTCTTTGATTGCTTGTTCTAATTCTGAATTTCCAGAAGTAGTCGAACCATATTCATGGGATTGAGCAAGCGGGTTTTCTTTCCCACTATTATATTCCCCAACACAAGATGTCACTCCCAGAAAAAGTGTAGTCAACAGAATAGTATAGATTAATTTCATTCAAATTTTGTTTTCGTAAAGGTAAAAAACGTTATGTGTTGTTGGTTGAGTTCATGAATTATTTTTTTGTTAAAAAAAACATGACTTGTTAATTTTCATAAATCGCTAACATCAACTTTTCCATCTTCCTCCGCACTTGAGAACTTTTACACGTGAAATTATTGGCAATCATCGAGAAACTAACCACCTTCCCTTTTTTCGTTTTGACAAATCCGGTATAAGATCTCACGCGTTCCATGCCGCCACTTTTTGCAAACACATTTCCAGCTGCAGAAGTTCCTTTTAGCATATAACTCATCGACCCCGACTTAGCTGAAACGGGCATTGAGTTTTTGAATGAGTCAGAAATCTTATCATCATTCAAAAAAATCCGAATCGCACTCGCCATTTGATAAGTCGTCGCTGAATTCATCGGAGACAAGCCACTTCCATCTAACAAAAAGAAACCTTCCGTGTTCATCTTTTTATTTTTCAAAAAATCATACACCGCTTCCAAACCAGCCTCAGGTGTCCCTTTACCATTCACCTCTTTTCCAATTATTCGTAACATTGCCTCACAATATAAATTGACACTTTTCATATTTGTCTTTTCCACGATGTCGCGAAGCATTGGAGATTGATAGGTATAAAAAATATTTCTCTTAGCATCAGAAATTTGATTCTCCCTTTCTAAATCAAAATAAGTCGCGGTTAATTTAGATGTTTCGATTCCTTCTTTTTCCAAAAAACCTGCAAGGTAATGAGCAGCAAAAAATGGTGGATCAGGAATTGAACCTTTGATCGTAAATTTTTTATTCCCAATTGGAATCGTTCCTCGCACATATCGAGTGTAGGCATACGGCGCTCCAAAAACAAATGAATTGTCTCCACTTCCTTTCACATCCGATCTCACCTCATTGAGCAATAATAAATTGGGAACAGAAGGCCGAGTAGCTACAATCGGTGGTTTCCCCCCTACTTTTCCCACTTGCTGAAAATCTATAAAATATAAATTCTCTTGAATATTTAACCCATGCATTCCTGCTCCATAATAATTCCCCAAATCTTCCCACAACCATTTTGCACCAATTACTTCTGATTCAAAAAATGACGCATCACCAATGATATGTCCATTTATTTTTTTGATGCCAACTGCCTGAATCGCTTCAACGAATTTTTGCATGACCACATCTAATTTTTCAGCTTTGTCAAAATGATGAGAACCTAAAGTAGGATCACCAAATCCTTTGATGAAAAGATTTCCATTCAATGTTCCATTTCCATCAATTTCTCCATCATATTGTAGTTCAGTTTTGAAACGAAAATTATCTCCCAAATAATGAAGCGCCGCAGCGGTGGTGATCACTTTGAGAGAAGATGCAGGCGTCAAACCAAGATTCGAATTATGCCCTGCTACCAATTTTCCACTCTCCACATCGAGGACACTCACGCTGATTCCACCATATTTGAAATCATCATCATTAGCAAATGCTCGGATTGCATCATTTAATCTTTGAGAAAAAACGTTTGGTAGAAAAAGACCTAACAAAATGATGGTAAACGAAAACCGATTCATATTTTTGGTGTTTAATTTGGAATATAAATTTCGCCACAGACTTAGACTGACTTGACTGACTTCCCCGCAATGGATTTCATATCGTAATTTCCCATTCTCGGGAAGTCAGTCAAATCAGTCTAAGTTTGCGACAGAAAAACAAAAATAACCATAATTCATTCGAATATTCAGTCAAAATAAAAATATGTCCAAACCTTCTTTTTCATGGTTAGTCAAAATGGCGTGGCGAGATAGTCGTCGCAATCTTTCCCGACTACTTTTATTTATCTCTTCCATCGTGATTGGAATTGCTGCCTTGGTGGCGATCAATTCTTTTAGCGAAAATCTCCAAGCAGATATCGATGCGCAAGCGCAAACTTTGCTAGGAGCCGATTTGAAAATAGAAAGTAACCAGCGAATTCCTCACTCTCTAGTTGTTGAATTGGAAGAAAAAAGTTTGGAACGATCTACTATGCTTCAATTTGTTTCGATGGCTTCTTTCCCAAAAACTGGAGACACTCGATTATCAATGATCAATGGCTTGGAAGGTGGTTTTCCTTTTTATGGAAAACTAAATACTACACCTGTTGAAGCTGCCCAAGAATTTAAAACTGGAAAAAAAGCATTGGTCGACAAATCCATGCTTTTACAGTTCAACATGTCCGTTGGAGATTCCATCAAAATAGGTGAAGTCACTTTTGAGATTGCAGGACAATTAAATAGTGCACCTGGATCAGCAGGAATTACTTCTTCTGTTACGCCTTCGATTTTTATCCCAATGAACTATATCGAAGAAACTCAATTAGTTCAAATTGGAAGTCGAGTCGATTATCAAACTTATTTCCTATTTGATAAAACCTTTGATGTTGAAGCTTTCCGAGAAGAACTAAAACCTCAGCTCCGTTTAGCTAGTGCCCGATCAGAATCAGTTGCAAGTAGAAAAGAAAATATCAGCGAAGCTTTTGATACGGTCAATGTCTTTTTGAATTTAGTTGGATTTATTGCTTTGCTTTTGGGTTGTATCGGAGTAGCGAGTGCGGTGCATATTTATATCAAAGATAAGATTTCGACAGTTTCGATTTTGCGATGTTTGGGAGCGAGTGGTCGTCAGGCATTTTTAATTTACCTTTTACAAATCGTTGCCATGGGATTTGTAGGATCATTGTTAGGAGCTTTACTCGGGAGTGGAATTCAAGTTTTATTACCCGCAGTTTTAAAAGACTTTTTGCCTTTAGAAAATATTAGTTCGAGTATTTCGGTCACGGCAATTGGTCAAGGCGTTTTAACTGGTTTGAGTATTGCGGTGTTGTTTGCCTTGTTGCCTTTATTGAGTATTCGACGTATTTCTCCTTTACGAAGTTTGAGAGCTTCTTACGAAGATGATACTGCAGGAATTGATCCTTTGCGATGGTTGGTTTATGTTTTGATTTTTGTTTTCATTACTGCTTTTACTTATTTCCAAACAGGTGGTGGACCAGAAGCGATTTTCTTTCCAATCGGAATTGGGTTTGGTTTTTTGCTGTTGGCTGGAATTGCAAAATTAGCGGTTTGGACAGTACGGAAATTTTTTCCAACAAATTGGAGTTTTGTTTGGCGACAAAGTATTGCTAATTTATATCGTCCAAATAATCAAACTTTAACTTTGATTGTTTCGATTGGATTAGGGACTACTTTTATTTCTATTTTGTTTTTTACGCAAGATCTTTTACTACAACGATTGGACATTACTAGCGGAAACGACCAACCCAATATGTTGGTTTACAATATCCAAAGTAAAGATAAGGATGCTATCGCTGACCTAGCTAAATCTTATGACCTTCCTGTCTTGCAAAATATTCCAATCGTTACTATGCGATTAGAATCTATCGATGATTTCGACAAAGCGGAACGCCTGAAAGACACCACAAGTGATATTAGTCGTTGGGTGTATCGTCGAGAATATCGAGTGAGTTATCGAGATACTTTAAACGAAAATGAAGAAATTTCCGAAGGCACGTGGCATGGAGATCAACCTAAAAGTGATTCTATTTTTATTTCTATTTCTGAGCGATTAGCAGAAGGTTCCAATGCTAAAATCGGAACAAAAATAGTTTGGAATGTGCAAGGTGCATTGATCGAAACTTATGTAGGAAGTATTCGAAAGAAAATGGAATTGGCAAATACGCAAGCTCGATTTTTTGTTTTATTTCCAAATGGTGTTTTGGAAAGAGCACCTCAATTTTACTTCCTACTTTCACGAGCAGAGAATCCTCAGCAGTCAGCTGATTTCCAAAAAGAGTTAGTTAAACTATATCCGAGTGTTTTGGCTGGGGACTTTTCACAAGTGCTCAAAGCGGTGGATGAAATTATTGGAAAGGTTTCTTTTGTAATTCGATTTATGGCGCTGTTTAGTATTTTGACTGGAATTTTAGTTTTGATTAGTTCAGTTGTACTAAGTAAATATCAACGAATTCAGGAGAGTGTTTTACTTCGAACTTTAGGTGCGAAGAGTCGGCAGATTTTGATGATTAATGCGTTGGAATATTTTATTTTAGGAGCATTGGCGACTATGACTGGAATCGGTTTGGCATTTGTTGGAAGTTTTTTATTGGCGACTTTTCTTTTTGAAATTCCGTTTACGCCTAACTTGTTGCCGCCACTTTGGTTGTTTTTGAGTATTACAGGTTTGACGGTTTTGATTGGATTGTTGAATAGTCGGGAGGTTTTGAATAAACCACCATTAGAAGTATTGAGGAAGGAAGTTTGATGGAAAAATAAATTTTTATAAAAAAGGTGTTTGAATTTTAAAATTCAAACACCTTTTTTATTTCTCTAAAACTATTGAAAGAATTAGGGTTTTAAATCTCAAAAACAAAAATAAAGACATATTCGATAAAAAAATATTCATCTGTCTTAATTTCCATTTCACCTTCCTTCAGATATCTCCCCATCTTGTTATCATATTAAATGAAAAATATTTTATTACACCTAAAATATATAAAAGATGAAAAAGCAAAATTTGAATTTCGGAAACATCGCAAAAAGTATTTTTGTATTTGTATTGTTATCAATTTTCGCTCAAAATACTTCTTGCCAAAATAACAACATCAAAGTTACTTTTATCACAGGAACAAAAACCAGTTTCGATTATGAGCGAGCGATTAATCCTGTTTCTTCTGGATTAGTTAGCTTAAAAGTTTATAACAAAAACACCAACAATAATTTCACTTCTAAAGGTGTCAGAATGAGTGGAGAGTACAGAAGATATTTGACGAAAAAAACAGAAACATTATCTGGTTTTTATTTAGCTCCTAACTTCTCAATAGGAAAACATGAAGTAGAATATAGCAAAACGACAGGTTCTGGATTAGGCTTGGGACTTCTTTTTGCTTCGATTGATATTATCGCTGATGGAGATTTAGATAACCCACTATATTTAAGAACTCCAGAAACAATTACTGGCGAGGCAAATATTACCGCTCAAACTCTTGGATTAAAAATAGGTTACCAAAAGAAATGGAATTCTTTCACCATGGACTTCGGAATAAACTTAACCAAAAACGCAATTGCAGGACACTCAAAAGGACTTAAGCTAAGCGACGGAAGTTATCAAAAATTCAATTCGGATTTAGTTGGGAATCAACCTGAATCGTATTTTGGAATTGGCTTCGCTTTCTAAAATATATTTTAACACCAAATCACATTTTTTGGAAAACGCTACTCGGTTTTGGGTAGTGTTTTCTATTTTTACAAAAAAACAAAACATGAAATGTGTTCAAATTCAAGTTAGTGGAAAAGTGCAAGGTGTTTGGTTTCGAGCAAGTACTCAACGAAAAGCAAATGAATTAAACATAAAAGGCATTGTAAAAAATCTTTCTAATGGAGATGTTTATATCGAAGCAGAAGGCGAAGAAAGTACTTTGGAGATTTTCGTAAAATGGTGTCACCAAGGTTCTGATCATTCACGTGTAGATAATGTTATAATTTCAGAGATGGAAACTAAATCATTTGAAGATTTTAAAATAGTAAGATAACTTTGAAAAATAAAAAAAGGTAGAAGCGCGCTCAAACACTCCTACCTATGCTATGAAAAAACCTAATGTATTATTTTAAACGGTGAATGATTAACTGCAATGGTTAATTATTTCAACCGTATTTTTCTTTTATGACCTTTCAAATAAGAAATTTCCATCTGCATCAAAAACTACAATCACTCGATCACCATCTATATTTAATACAACGCCATAATTCCCTGTATTCGTTTTTGTTCCTGCTTTTTGAATGTCCGCATCTGGATAATTTGCAGTTATATAATCTGTAATTGTCGTAGGTAAGTCAGCAATCTCAATTTGAGTGAGACCTCCACAGCCATGGTGGATGCATGATACTTCTTCGATGAAATTTCCGTCTGCATCAAATTTCAAAACGACTCTTCCGTCATCCGTTTTTATTAACACAAAATAATTTCCACTATTATCATTTGTCTTTGCTCTTTTCGTTTCTGCATCTGGATAATTGGCTGTAATATAATCGGTGATACTCGTTGGTAAATCTGCTAACTCTACTCGTGTTCCTCTATGCCCCATTCCACATGGCCCATGTCCGTGACGAAATCCTCTTCGGCTAACCAAACCTTCTCCTCGCTCGCTAAAATAAATCGTTTCTCCATTTCCTAATTCTACCTCAAAGCCTAAATCTCTTGCAGCAATCGCCGATTCAATATAGGTTTCAAAATATTGCTCATCAATCGTAGTTCTAGTTTCTTCCGGTAATTCGCTAATGTCGATAGTTGCTCGATTTTCAGACGCTACAATCTGCTCGATTAATTCCATGTCTTCAGAGACACTCGACTCTTTGCTACACGAAGTTGCTAATAAACACAAACCAACAATTGCTGTTAAAAAGAATAATAAATTTTTCATTTGAAAATTGATTTTTAATGATGGTAAAATATTTAAAAAATGTACTAGGCTTTTTTCGATAGCAATTTTTATTTGAAATATTTTAAGTAAAAAACTAAATACAATCTATTGGTGTCTGAAATAAAAAAAAGGTTGCCTGAGTTTTTTATTTTCCCCTAAAAAAAAATATAACAATACATTTACAAAAAAAAGAAGGAGTAAACCGTTGCAGGTTACGCCCTCTTTCATATAATACTTATGGTTTATTTTTTTTAGAATAAATAATTCACGCCCACTTTTACATTTGCCATCATTGGATATGTTTTAACTTTATTTTTTTCAAAAATAGGAGAAGTACTTTTTGAAAAAGAAGGCTCAAATGAAAAATACATCGAATCATTTATCTTCATTTCTGTTTCAATACCTGCTAGCCAATTTATCGTAGTCGACTTTAGATTTTTTAATTCAGCTTTATTACTGATGCGATTTCTGCGATGTCGGAGAGATGGTAATGGTGCATCGACTGCACTAATTTCCACATCCGAATCTAAAATAAAATTAGTCAAAATCCCACCTTTCAGACCAAATCTAAATCGCTCATTTCCAAATGAATATTTTGCTAAAATTGGAATCCCTAGAAAACTTATCTTTTGTTCACTTTCAACTGGGATATTAAATGATAATTGATCAACAATAGGATTCGCAGCAGTTCGGGACAAAGTCACATCTGACTCAATATCTCCCATTGGAGTAATCAACAATAATGCAAATTCATTTTCAAAATCACCTGCTGTATTTTGTGTTTCGCTTGCGTTATTATATTGTTTCTGGATTCGGTGCCTTGCTGTGATTTCTGATTTTGAATATTGAAATCCTGATTCGATACTCCAGTTTTTATTAATTTGAAAACCCAACTTAACTCCTCCTCCTGTCGTCCAAGATTCTTGTTCTTTAGTGCTATTGATCTTATCAATTCGAGTTTGAGAAAGATTGGAATCATCAGCATGAATGGAACGTTTTCCTAAATTTCGACTCCCGTAAACACCAGCATAAAAACCTTTTCCAACTTTCTTTTTATCAAAAATTAATACTTCTCTTCTTTCAAAATTTGTTTTTAAATTTTCATTCTCGACAATTGACTCTGTAGTAAAAAATCGATTTGGTAACCTTTCTAAAGATTCTTTTAATTTATTATTACTCAAAACCTCCATGCTGTTGTCAGAATTGATTTTATCCAAATTAGTAGACGATTCATTTTCTACGACTAGATTTTCCTTTAAAGAATTGGTATCATCAATTTTATTAAAAGGAACATTTTCTAAATTTTGGTTGACGATATTCTCATTATTTCGATTTGGAATATTTGGAGAATCTGTATTATTCTTTCCCCCAATCCCATTTTCATTTTCTTCAGAAAAAGAAGTTGCACTTTGAGTAACCTCACTATTATCTCGTTGTGCAACTTCTTCATTCTCAATACTTTGATGATTATCGATGATCTTAGTATTTTGTTCAGCTATGGTTGTTTCCAATTCTTTCTGCTTATTTTCTAACAATTCTTTTACATTTTCTAATCGCTCGCTATTTTCATTTACCTCTGTCGTCAAATTTTCGATTTGCTGATGTTGAGTGGTCCATTGATATGCAAAAAACAATAATACCACAGATGCTGCAGCCGTTGCCCATTTCCAATAATTAATTGGCCGAACGATTGCAATTGGCTGAAGATCCTCCTCTACCCTATCCCACACATTGGAGGAAGGAACATCCCAACCATCATCGGAAGGAAGCTCATCTTGTCCTTCCAGATATTTTTTAAAAAATTCTTCAAGGGGATCTTTTGGTAAATTTTTATCCATAATATTTATTTACTCTATAATTATTTTTTCCAACATCCTTCTCAACGTCGCCTTTGCTTTTGATAGTTGCGACTTCGAAGTGTTGATAGAAACACCTAATTTCTCTGCAATTTCTTTATGTGAATATCCTTCTATCACGAACATATTAAAAACGACTCGATAGCCATCTGGTAATTTTTGAATAATTCGAGTCAATGCTTTGGCGTTCATTTCTGCAAAAACATCTTCATCTGTCGTGACACTATCTGAGAGATTTTCGATTTCTATATCTGAGAACAACTTCTTCCTTTTTCTAATTTGCATTAGCGCAACATTGACCATCACTCTTCGAATCCAACCACCCAATGGTCCTTCTGCACGAAATTGATGTAAGTCTGAAAATACTTTTACAAACCCTTCTTGCAACATATCTTCAGCCTCCGCACGATCATTTGCGTAGCGTAAGCAGATTCGAAACATAGGCACTTTAAATTTTTCATAAAGTGCTTTTTGAGCATTTCGATCTCCTTTCAAACAGCCTTTTAATAATATATTATCCGAGTGCTCCAAGTTGAAATTTATTAGGTTTATATCTATGGTGTAAAAACGTAAAGAATGGTTGCCTGAGTTTCTATTTTTAATAAAAAATAAAATTCAAGTCTGCTAGACTTTATTAAGATGTTTTTTTTGAAAAATAATTGTGAGGATGGCAATAAAAAAGCGAAACATATTCTATTATGTTTCGCTTTTAACGATAGAGATCTTTTTTTTAAAATTATTTTACAATTTGACTTTTATATCCAATGTGAAAAAGTGCGTCACCTGCACTCACCACCGGCGCATTATTATGTCCAATGATAAATCCATCTTGATGTGCCAAAACAGTATGCTTGCTATCGCCATAAGGATCATTGATAAAACCAAGCGGTTCGCCTTTACTGACTTTGGCTCCTGATTGTTGTGTCCATCGAAATAAGCCTGAACGATCTGCCCGAACCCAACTTGACTTTTCAAAAAGGATCACTTTCCGTTTTGTAGCAGGAGCTTTTTTGATCATTCCCAAATGTTTCATTACTCGTTGTGCACCAGCAATTCCATTCGAAATCGAAAAACCATCATAACGCAATGATTCTCCTCCTTCAAAAACTAAGTGCGGTTTTTTCTGACTAACCATCACTTTCCGAAGAGATTTATCTATCGCAGGTTTGGCAACAATATAAGGTGCAGCAAATGCTTTCGCCAATTCTAAACTCTCAGGGTGCTTATTTGAAAATCGTACTTGCGGAAAATTATAACGAGCACTCCCTCCTGTATGAAAATCAATTCCAACATCAACCAATGGTAAAATATTTTTAGTCAATGCAGCTGCAACTCTTGATGCTAATGAACCTTTGGTACTTCCTGGAAAACTACGATTTACATCTTTTCCATCTGAAGCATCTCGCGAGAAATTGATAAAACCATAAACATTTAATAACGGTATGGCAATCACACTTCCCTTCTTCAAGTTATGAAACATTTTGTCCTCTACCATTCGACGAACAGTTTCTACGCCATTGATTTCATCACCATGAACACCTCCCATAACGAGTAAAGTGGGCCCGGGATTTTTACTTCGAAAAACATGGATTCTTAGATTGATAACTGTTCCTGAGGGAAGTCGAGCGACGTGGAGTTGGACATTTTCATTTTCTCCGAGTTCAATTTTTTTCTTATTTAAAATAAATGGTTGGTCGTTCATTGAAATTAATTCTGAGTGATAAATTTTGAATAATCCAAAATTTCTGATTTTATAGGATATTTTACAACAATACTTTTACAAAAATATTTTAATCAAAAAGATCATAGTCTGAGGTTTTATATTTTTCAGGTTCTAGTTCTCTTTCTATGGATTCAATAATTCTTGCTGCAACATTCACGCCTGTCGTTTTTGTAATTCCTTCGAGTCCAGGAGAAGGATTTACTTCCAATATTAATGGCCCTCGATTAGATGGCAACATGTCAACTCCCGCTACTTTTAACCCTAAAATTCTTGCGGCATCCAAAGCCGTTTTTTCCTCCTCCTTAGTTAATTTGATAGCAATCGCTGTTCCACCTTGATGAAGGTTCGAACGAAACTCTCCAGGTTGTGCTCGACGTTTCATAGCTGCCACTACTTTTCCATCTACTACAAATGCGCGGATATCCGTTCCCTTCGCTTCATTAATAAATTCTTGCACCAATACTCTTTCCTTCAAACTATTGAAGGCATCAATCATCGAAACTGCCGCTTGTTTCTCTCCTGCCAAAACTACTCCCATGCCATGCGTTCCTGATAAAATTTTTATCACAACAGGGCAACCTCCAACTGCTCGAACTAAATCTTCTGCACTTCCGGTGTAATCTGAAAAAACAGTTTTGGGCATTCCCAACCCTGCTGTCGACAACAATTGCAAACATCGTAATTTATCTCTAGAACGCAAAAGTCCATCTGAACTTGTGGCAGAGTGAACGCCCATCAACTCAAATTGGCGAACAATGGCAGCTCCATAAAAAGTTACCGAGGCTCCAATGCGGGGAATAATTGCATCAACATTAGTCAAAACTTCATTACCGTAATAAATAATGGGACAGTCTTTTTCAATTACAATATTACATCGCATGTGATCCAAAACCCGAACATGATGTCCTTTACTCAAACCTGTTCGTAACAAACTCTGAGTAGAATAAAGTCCTGGTCCTCTTGAAAGAATTGCAATATTCATTTTAGATAATTTTTTTTTTATAAAATACCGAATATCTATTTCTTGTTTTTTTGACGCAGATTTTAAACACTCGTTACTAAAAATCAAGATAAATATTTATTTCCAGTTATTTGAGATATTTCTCTATCTTGAGTTTTAGTAAAAAACGAAAACAATGAGCGAAACAAAGAGTACTTCTACAATTCCTTTGGATGACAAGAAAATCATTAATGGTTGGGCTATGTTTGATTGGGCAAATTCTGCCTATGCACTAGTAATTACCGCTGCTATTTTCCCTGCTTATTTTAATGGTGTAACGAATAGTTATGATCCTGAGACAGGTGATCTGATTTCCAAAAATGTTACTTTTCTTGGAATGACTCTAAAAAATTCTACGCTGTTTTCTTACGCCATTTCTTTTGGATACCTATTGATTGCTTCTGCTCTTCCTTTGCTAACAGGGATTGCTGATTATGCTGGACGGAAGATGTATTTTATGAAACGATTCACGATTTTAGGTTCTTTAGCATGCTTGTCTTTATTCTTTTTTACTGGTCCTGAAAATTTATGGTTAGGTGTTTCAGGTTTTATTTTAGCATTGATTGGTTTTGCAGGAGGACAAGTATTTTATAATTCATACTTGCCGGTGATTGCCTCTGAGAAAAATTTAGATCATGTGAGTGCGAAAGGATTTTCTCGTGGATATATTGGAAGTGTAATTTTATTAGTTTTCAATTTAGCGATGATTACTTTTCATGCTGAATTAGGTTTGGATAAACAGATGGCGACTCGTATCGCATTTCTTTCCGTTGGATTTTGGTGGATTGGATTTGCACAGATTTCATTTAATGCATTACCCAAAGATATTCCAACTCCTGTTACTAAAGGTGTCATGAGAAAAGGTTATCAAGAATTACAAAAGGTTTTTGGGATTCTCAAAACCTTACCTAATACTAAACGATTTTTGATCGCTTACTTTTTTTATATTTCAGGAGTGATGACGGTGATGATGTTAGCTACTATTTTTGCAGAGGATGAATTGAAAATGGATACCAGTAAATTAATTATTACAGTACTAGTTATTCAATTAGTTGCGATTGCAGGTGCTCATCTTTTTGCAAAATTATCCACTTTGAAAGGGAATAAATTTTCTTTGCTCGTGATGCTTTTTATTTGGATTGGAATCTGTTTGGCAGCTTATCTAACAACTGATGAAAATCAATTTTTTGTTTTAGCAGGAGTGGTGGGATTAGTGATGGGTGGAATTCAATCACTTTCAAGATCAACTTATTCTAAATTATTACCAAGAAACACAACTGATACTGCTTCCTTTTTTAGCTTTTTTGATGTATTGGAAAAAACGGGGATTGTCTTTGGAACTTTTCTTTTTGGTTTTATTGGGGAGAGTTTCGGATTGAGGTATAGTGTTTTATTTTTGATTATCTACTTCGTAATTGGGATTGGAATTTTGTTGACGGTGGAGGTGAAGACGCCGGAGGAGGTATGATTTTTTTTGCCGCAGATTGAGCTGATTTAATATGATTATTATGATTTCTCTTTTCGTAAAATCATAATAATCATAACGACCATAAAAAATCTGCGGCAAAAAAATTAATACTGATATTCATAACATCCTACATCAGGCTCCGCACCATCTCTCGAATTTCCATCCAGATCTTCAAATATTAAATTAACTGGAACAGCTTTCATTTCCGCAATCGACAACGTATCTAAATAGTAAATATCCTCATTCGGGTCTTCAAAAACTGCATCATTATTATCCGCATTTTGGCAAGGAGTACAATTATTAGGGCCGAAAAAATCTTCAAAACCTTCTTGCTCCAATAACTCTTCTACTCGAACAATACAATCTTTAAAATTATAATTTATCGGATTAGATACTCCGTCAATACAAGCATCTCCATTAACCATCGAAATCTCATCTCGTCTAGATCCAAAAATTATAGAATTTTTAAAATTGGCATTTAGCCGATATTCAAAACATGGGCTACATCCTAATGGATCATCTGTCCCACACAACAAATTAGTCATGCTCAACGCTGGTGCATCTACCCCATAACTCGCCAATGTACAATAGGTAAAATTATAATCTCCTCCATACAAAAACCGAACAGCATTCGAACCATTATTATAAAAAAGACAATTCGTTGCATCTATATTTGCATGAACTCCAATTAAACCTGCATTGGAAGTATTATAAATTTTCGAATTTTCGATTGACATCTCTACTGATGAATCAGCATAAACTCCAAGAATAGAATTTTTTAATTCCAAATGATTTATATCATGATTCTTAGTTTCATCTAATAAAAGAACCCCAAACCATTGTCCCGAAATATCATTAAAAGATTCCTCTAATCTATCACCTTCCATTATAACAGGATTTCCTTGAGTACCATTTACCGTCAACGTACTTTCATTAATAAATATAAGTCTTCCATCATTGTAAAATGTTCTCATGCCATCTGCATCAAAAGCAGGAACAATTCCACCATGCACATGAATCCTTGCACCTTCTTCGACAACAACCTTACAATCATCGAAAACAACAGTCCCGTAAAATACCCATGGTTTTTCATTTGTGATTAAAAATTCACCGCCTGCACATCCTGTTTGTAAAGCACCACCTCCATCAAATCGACTTGGAAAATAATTAGCATTCTGTCCCCATGATTCCAAAAGTACCTGCTGCGTATTTCCATTTATCTCAAAAACTAAAAAATCCTCAATTACAAATGGACTATTCGTAAGAGGTTGATCAGGATCAATCGTCACTTCCGCAAAAATATATAAACTATCATTTCCAGCTATTTCAATATCCGTTGCCACACTACCAGGAATTCCATCTACATTAATTTTATAAAAATTAGTCGTTTCATTTTTGATGCTGATTTTACTAATTTTTATATCTTTTTTACTTTGATTATAAACTTTAAGAATTCGAGTCGCAGAACCCAATTCTGTAAAAACAGTATCAAATCGCAATGTATCTACCGAAAATCCCAACATCACATCAGAACCTGTATCGAAACTATCGGTCGGTTTGCACGAATAATTTAACATTAAAATCAAAGCAAAAATGGATAATAAATATTTCATATTTTGAAGTCGTTATTTCTTTTTATAAAAGGTAAAAAAGACACTTTTATTGTTGTTTTCTAAAACTTAAATCCTCAACTATTACGCAAAAATAACCCTTATGTTGGATATCACAACCTAGGAGAATAATTCCTCTAATAATGTCCTTTCCCTAACATCCCAAATCTATGGAAAAAGCCTACATTTACATTTTATATACTAAAAAACAAACATGCCACAACCCATTATTGATGTCATCATTCCAGCTTACAATGAAGAAGAATCCATTGGAAAGGTCGTTGCGGATATTCCCAAAGAGTTGGTTCGAGACATTTTGGTCTGTAATAATGCAAGCACCGATAATACAAAACCGGTGGCTCTTGCTGGCGGTGCAATTGTTTTGGATCAACCGCTCAAAGGCTACGGTAACGCATGTTTGAAAGGAATGGAATACATTAAAAATAGACCTGAAAACGAAAAGCCGGATATCGTCGTTTTCCTCGATGGAGATTATTCCGATCATCCTGAAGAAATGACGCTACTTGTAAATGCATTGTTAGCAGGAAATGACATGGTCATCGGATCGAGAGCTTTGGGTGATATGGAATCAGGTGCGATGATGCCACAGCAAGTTTTTGGAAATTGGTTGGCGACGAATTTGATTCGCCTTTTTTATAATTATCAGTTTACAGATCTAGGTCCATTTCGAGCGATTCGATATGACAAATTAATGGAGATTGATATGCAAGATCGAGACTTTGGGTGGACGGTCGAAATGCAAGTCAAAGCTGCCAAACACAAATTAAGATGTACAGAAATTCCAGTTACCTATCGACGTAGAATTGGTGTTTCAAAAGTTTCAGGAACAATCAAAGGAACGATTCTCGCAGGGCACAAGATCCTTTGGACAATTTTTAAATTACTCTAGCGACCTACTACCGCAAAAAAGTGGTGGTAGCGCTTCGAGCGATAACAAGAATCGTCGGTTAAATTTAAAATTAAAAAGTCGAGCACAAAAATAACAACATGGAAATCCTAGCATATTTTATTATTTCAGTTTACATCATCGCATTAGTGTACATCACTTTTTATTGCATGGTCCAATTGCATTTACTTTTTTATTATCAAAAGTACCATTGGAATCATGTGCAAGAAGTTTTGGAAAAACCAAAGGAGGAAGACCTTCCCTTTGTCACTATTCAGTTGCCGGTTTTTAATGAAATGTATGTGGTTGAAAGATTGATTGACAATATTGTAAAATTCGATTATCCAAAAGACAAATACGAAATTCATGTCCTTGATGATTCTACAGATGAAACCGTAGATATTTCGAAACGCAAAGTGGAGGAGTACAAAGCCAAAGGTTTCAATATCGAATTCTATCATCGAACAGATCGCTCAGGCTACAAAGCGGGCGCACTCAAGGAAGCGATGGTTCATGCTAAAGGAAATTTTATTGCCATTTTTGATGCGGACTTTTTGCCTCGCCCAGAATTTTTACGTGCAACCATTCCTCATTTTAAAAACGAAAACATTGGTGTAGTTCAAACACGTTGGGAGCACATCAATCAAAATTATTCCATGTTGACGAGACTTCAGGCGATGCAATTAAATGTGCATTTCACCGTCGAACAACAAGGTCGTCGATCCGGAAATCTATTATTACAATTTAATGGAACGGCAGGAGTTTGGCGACGAAAATGTATTGACGATGCAGGAGGCTGGGAAGCGGATACGTTGACCGAAGATTTGGATCTAAGTTATCGAGCACAATTGAAAGGTTGGAAAATAAAATATTTAGAAAAATTTGGCTCACCTGCAGAATTGCCAGCTGAGATGAATGGATTGAAATCTCAACAATTTCGATGGATGAAAGGAGGTGCTGAAAATGCTCGAAAATTATTGCCAACCATTTGGAGATCAAATTTAGGTTTTAAGCAAAAAATGCACGCCACCGGTCATTTGATGAATAGTGGTGTTTTTCTTTTCGTTTTCATTGCTGGAGTTTTTAGTGTGCCGATGCTTTTTGCAATGGAATTTTTAGGTTTTAGTACTACTCCATTTGCGATCTTTTTAATCGGGACAGTTTCTGTAATTGCCGTTTATTATGTCGCCAATGTTCAAGCAGAATTGAATAAAGAATCTTATGGGAAAATGTTTTTAAAATTCGTTTTTCTCTTTCCTGTTTTTCTAGCCTTGTCGATGGGACTTTCTTTGCACAATACAATTGCGGTCATTCAAGGATACATTGGTAAACAGTCTCCTTTTATTCGTACACCAAAATTCAATATCGTTGACATTAAAGATTCTTTGAAGTCGCATAAATATTTATCCAAAAAATTACCGATGTCTACAATTTTTGAAGGTTTACTTTCAATTTATTTTTTAGGCGGATTGATTGGTGGATTTTATTTAGAAGATAATTCATTTATGCTTTTCCATTTGTTGTTGATGTTTGGTTTTGGTGGGATTTTCTTTTATTCTGTTCGAGCGGTAAGTTTAAAATAGGATGAAAGAAAAAACAATAGACTTTCGTTTATTGGCAATTCCATTAATTGCTTTGACCGTTGGTCTTGGTTTTTTCGTCCAACAAGCTGATTTTGTTCCAATCATTTCTCAGTTCGGAATCTTCTTTTTTCTCTACATTTTAATTTTTAAATACGTCAATGAAAAAAGTACAATTACTTTTTTCATTGGTGTAAGTATATTGTTACGATTTATACTTTTGTTCACATTGCCCAATCTTTCGGATGATGTTTACCGATTTATTTGGGATGGCCGTTTGCTTATCAATGGTCATAACCCTTTTGATTTTTTGCCGAGTTATTATATAGAAAATAATATCTCCGTACCAGGAATCAACAAAACTCTTTTCCATAAATTAAACTCCCCTGAATACTTTACCATTTATCCTCCTGTCGCTCAAGGCGTTTTTGCATTCGCATGTTGGCTATTTCCAAATAGTATTATTGGAAGTGCGGTCACGATGAAAATTTTTCTTTTTCTCTGCGAAATCGGTTCTTTATTTTTTATAAAAAAGTTACTCGATCACTTTCAATTACCTGCGAAAAATATTTTACTTTACGCACTTAATCCATTGATAATTATAGAGTTGTGTGGGAATCTACATTTTGAAGCAGCGATGATTTGTTTCCTCCTTGCTGCTCTATTTTTTTTGGTGAAAAATAATGTGAGTGAATTAGGCGGTAACTTGCAGTTACCTCCTAATTTTTTTACAAAAAAAACTGATCCCAAAGAGGGAAATAATTTAGGAGGTAACTGGAAGTTACCGCCTAAATATCTAATCCTTTCTGCTATCTCAATTGCACTATCTATCGCTTCCAAATTATTGCCTTTGATGTTTCTTCCTTTTTTGATCAAAAGATTAGGTTGGAAAAAAAGTATTCAATATTTCGCAATTGTAGGAATTGTAATTGTATTGTTATTTGCTCCACTTTTGAGTGGCGCATTTCTCAATAACTTTGGAGCAAGTTTAGATTTATATTTCCAAAAATTCGAATTCAATGCGAGTATTTATTTTGCCATTCGTTGGGTAGGTTATCAAGTGGTAGGATATAATTGGATTCAAAGTGCAGGGCCTGCACTCGCCGTAATTGTATTGTTAGGAATTATGGCAATAACTTTTTTTGAAAAGAAATTTAATTGGAAAAATGTTTTTGGGAAAATGTTATTTGCCATTTGTTTGTATCTCGCCTTTGCAACAATTGTACATCCTTGGTATGTGAGTTTACCAATTGTATTATGTCTATTCACTCGATTTCGATTTCCGATACTTTGGTCAGGTTTGATATTTTTGACTTATATTAATTATAGCTACGGAGCGTATTTCGAAAACTTGTGGATGGTGGGAACTGAATATGTTTTGGTCTTCTCATTTTTAATCTACGAACTGACCAAAACATATTCACCTTCTTCTTTGAAAAATCAATCCAAATAACCTTGTGCTTGTAAGTGGAATAGCTCTGCATATTTTCCATCTTGCGCCACAAGTTCTTCATGACTTCCCAATTCTTTCATTTGTCCATTTTCCAAAAATAAAATTCGATCAGCCATCCTGACCGTTGAGAAACGATGCGAAATTAATACCGCACTTTTCCCTGCAATCAAATCTGCGAATCGAAGAAAAACTTCATGTTCTGCTCTGGCGTCCAAGGCAGAAGTCGGTTCATCCAAAATCAATAATTGAGCATCTCTCATGTATGCCCTTCCCAAAGCAATTTTTTGCCATTGCCCACCTGAGAGTTCCACCCCTTCAGCAAATCTTTTCCCCAAAACTTGATCGTATTCTCCAGGTAGATTATTGATCACCGTATCTGCTAAACTTTTCTTCGCGGCATCTTTTATTATATCTAATTCAATTCGGTTTTCAATATTTCCAATAGCAATATTCTCGGATGCCTTCATTTGGAAGCGAATATAGTCTTGGAAAATGATTCCAATATTTTGCCGGAGATCTCCTAAATTATATGAATCCAAATCTTTCCCATCTAATAAAATTCTTCCTTCTGTTGGTTTGTATAATCGAGCAAGGAGTTTCACCAAGGTTGTTTTCCCCGCTCCGTTCTCTCCTACTAAAGCTAATTTTTCTCCTTTTTGTAAATGAAAATTTAAATTACGAATTGCCCACACTTCACTATTCGGATATTTGAATCCTACATTTTCGAAAGTAAATCCTTCTTGAATTGGCTGAGGAATCATTAAGTTCTTTTCTCCAGAAACGATAGTAGGTTGGATAGCAAAAAAATCAAACATGTCTTGCAAGTACAATGAACCTTCCGCAATTTTGGAAAAACGAGTCATGATAGATTGCAACATATTTCGCATTCGCTCGAAAGATCCTGCTAAAAAAGTAAGTGTTCCGATCGTGATTAAACCACTTACAGTTTGGGAAATAATAAAAATATATGCGCCATAATATGAGATCGTTCCGATGGATGAAAGTGCGCTTCCCCAAAGGGCTCTTTTTACTACAATCTTTCGATTTGCGAAATAATATTTATCTGAAAGTTCTTTAAATCGCTCCGCTAAAAAATCAGCAAGACTAAAAATCTTAACTTCTTTGGCAGTCTCATCACTTGCTCCGATATATCTCAAATAATCTAATTCTCTTCTTTCTGGTGTAAAACTTCGAGTGAGTGAATACGTTCGTTGATTAAAGTGTGTCTCTCCCAAAAACGATGGTAAAACCGCCACAAACAAAATTAAAATCAACCAAGGATTAAATGTGATCAACCCAATTCCTAAAAAGACAATAGTAATCACATCCTGAAATTGAGCTAAAACTTGAGTCATCAAAACAGTTCGTCCTGTAGTTTGTCTTCGAGCACGCTCTAATTTGTCATAAAAATCTGGGTTTTCAAATTGATATAAATCGAGTGTTGCCGCATGTTTTATTAATTGGACGGAAGTTTTGTTGGAAAATAAATCTCCCAACAAACTATCTAACAATATAATTACACGATTGATCAAATCTGAAAAAATTGCTAATCCTAGCTCAATTCCAATCAACATCCAAAGGTAAGACCAGTCTTTATCTGTTACATCAACTAATCTAATAATCTCATCAATGATCTCTTTTCCAACATATAAAATAAGTAGAGGAATAGAAGCCTTGACTACTCGTAATAATATATTTCCAATAGTCATTGACTTATTGGTTTCCCAAACAAGTTTGAAAAATTCAGGTAGATTCTTAAGAGCTGAAAATTGGGTTTTAAGTGCGTTTTTATTTTTCTTTTTGGTCATATTTCTATTTATTCAATAATGCATTGAGCAAGTACTCAACATGGGTAAACAAATTTACCCAAAAAAAGATTTCAAATAATGTAAAAGAGGTATTAATACAATGTATTAATACCTCTTTTACATTATTTTTATTTCCAATTACAGTTACTTGCTTTCAGGAATCGAAATTAAATAATAGCAACATGTCGTTAAAAAATTTCTAAAATATGGAATGGCTGAGATTAATGAAAACTGCTTTCTCGGAGTTAAATTAAATTTTGCCTCATAATTAGGATTAATTAAAAATGGCATTTTTTCATCCACTTTGTAATTTTCTTTCCTTAGGATTCTTTCAAAACGCTCAATACTTATTCCAGTATCTTTTATTTCGAGAAGTGCCTCAATTCGATTAGCTGGCTCTCCAAACATTTTTAACATTCCTGTATAAAGTGGTCGAGGAAGCAGATGATAATAAGGAAGTGTGGAAGCTATTTTATTTTGACAAATTTGTTGATGCCCTCCAAAAGGCATTTGCCAAGGAGGAAACCCAAAAAATATTTTTCCACTTTTAGACACAAATTTTTTGAGATAACCCATGAATTTTTCTTGATCATGGATATGCTCGATGACATCTCTCATAATTATTAAGTCAAAAGTCCCAATTTCATCCACTCCTACTTCATAAATGTCCTTGAAAAGAAATTGAATATTATCCTTCTTTTCATGAGTTTCGTAGTATGCTTTTCCTTTTTTGATTTTACCTTCACTTAAGTCTACTCCAACTACTTGGCAACCTAAGTCTAAGAAGGGCTCTAAATTTCCACCTTCCCCACATCCAATTTCTAAGATTTTTGTATTTGAATCTACAGGCATGTGTTTTTCCAAAAAAGGAATCACATATTTATTAGTTGTAAATATCTGCTCTTTAAAATAAACCTGTCTGTCTTTATGTCTTACTTGCATATCATTATTTTATCTATAGCAAAAATACGAAAGGATATGGTTTTTGTTTTTATAATCAAGATGTAATTAAAATGAAAAAGCCCATTTCGAAAAATCGAAATGGGCTTTTGTATTCTTTATCATATTAAATTAATATGACCATAAATCATGTTCGTAGTTGAAGATTTCTTGTTTGATCTTATCAGCTTCCAATAAGATATCTACACCTTGAAGGTAATCTTGAATACGTCTGTTATAAACATTCGATTCTTTGTAAATGTAACTAGAGAAAAATCTTCTTTCGAAAAGGTCTTCCCAAGTACCTAAGTCACCATCATTTCCAGGATTGAAAACTTTATGACGTGCAAACAACTCTCTACAATCAGGATAATAAATCCAGAACATAGGCTTGGTAAAACGATAGTTACCATTGTCATCTTTTACATCAATAAGTGGTGCAATTCCTAAGATTCTAACTTGCAAAGTTGAAGTGTTCTCATCAAAGAACCACACTTCTTTCAATCGGAATTGTTTAACATCCTCAGGATTCAAGTCATTTCTAACGATCTGAACTTGCTCTTCGTAAGTTTCAGGATCGAAAGTAATTACTGTATCAATGTTACTTCCCATAGAAGCAATTTCGTCAGCTTGCAATCTCATTTCAAATTTGTCATATTCATTGACATTATAAGCTGCAATTTCACCATTAACGGCTGCCTCCATCAAAATTGTAAAGAAAGGTTTTTCAGGAAATGCAAATGGTAAATTCATTTTTTCCCGAATATCAATTACTCTCCAAATTCTTTTTTCCCAAAAAACATCAGCTTCTCGGATTGGAGCATATGGTAAAACCATACGATCATCAACTAATCTTTTTTCAACGATGTCATCTAATGGTAAATCCTCTGTAGTTTCTGCCTCTGTATTTACAGGATTAGGGTCTTGTGCCATTGCTGGATTTGAAAAGATCAACAATCCTAAAAGGCATAAACTAAAAATTTTAAACGAAATCTTCATGACTTAATGATTTATGTAATTTTCTTAATACTAATTATTTCTAAGTTTGAAATTTAGAGATCTTGAGGTTTCAAAACTTCTAAATTTCAAACGAAGTTTTGAGATCTTTATTTGATTTTAAAGACCATTGAGTTAATTTTTCGACCTGCAGGGTCACCTGGACATTTAGCTTTTACATTATCAAAGTAATAAACGTCACCTGGTTTAGCCTTGTTTACCAAATTTTTGGCTTCCGAAGAATAACGAGCTCCTCTGTTATTGATATCAACTGGATCTGCTCGTTTTGCTTGACGAGTAACTATAAAACCTTGAATTTGACATTTTGCATCAAAATCAAAACCATCTAATATTGCAGCTACACCACCTTGTGCCTTGAATTCACCGTTACCGATTGATCCACCAACATTTCCAGAAAGCTTTGCAGTAGGATCAGGAATACGTTTTACACGGAATTTAAATGGAGTATTAGGTAACCCACCACCAGATACATTAATAGTTGCATCCCCAGGTCGAGAAGCAGTAACTGTGTATTTACCTTTACTTCCTTTAATATTACAACCAGAACAACTAGCCTTAATATCATTACTTGAAGCACCTGCAACAGTAACAGAAACAGGATTATCTACTCCTATGTAAAATACATTCATTTTGTCTGCAGAAACAGTAGCAGAACGAACTCCTACTTCATATTCAAATTCACCAGTAGCTGGATATTTTTCTCCTGTAATTGGATTCGTTACATTGGAAACAAGTTTTAACTTTTGTTTACCTGTTGAATTAGCCGTTACAGAATATTGACCAACACCATCTACTAAAGGAATTGATTTTCCGTTAATTGAGATAGAAGAGTTCTTTCCGAATTCAGAAGAGTAAGCTCCAATTTGAACAGTTGCTTCAAATTTTTCACCTTTAATTACATACCCTTTTTTGGCATTAATTACTGGGAAAAATTTATTCAACTTGATTTCTCTACCTCCAACTAGTTCTGCTAATTTATTAACGATAGTAGCTTCTGAGTTTTGAGCATCAGTTTGTAATTTCGTCAAAGTAGGCAAAACAGCAGCTAAAGGCATATGTCCGAATTTGTATTCAGACCAGGATTTTGCTTTTCCAGATTTTGACTTAGCTTTGATTTCTTCTTCTGATTCAATTGAAAGAGGAATACTAGCAATAAGGCTTTGAATTCTTTCATCTACTTCTTTCTGATCCAACTTACCTTCTTTCATTACATCCTCATTTTTAATCGTCTTAGTATAGATCTCAATTAATTTAGCTTTAAGATCTGATACTTTTTGAACGATAATTGGTCCTTGAGGTTCTGTTCCAGTTTTTATATCACCTTTAACTAATACTCTAGTGGTAATATCTTTATTCTTTTTCCCTTTAGGCTTATTTTTCATATCATTTTTGATATGATCAGCCGCATCAATTACACCATTCTTATCTCCAGTTCCATCTATCAACTGAACTTTAATATCTTCAATAAATGCGATAAAACTACTCACTTCTTCACTTACAGCATCTATTCCTGAATTAAGAGGAACTTGTAATAAAGGTTTCTTTTCTAATGTTGGTTGAATTCCTTCTTTAGTTGATTCGACTCCTTGCTTAGTTAAGCTATTTGAAGTCTGTAAACTTTCGTCTAAATCGAAAAAAGCATTCATTACCTCGGCTGATACATTCAACGCTAATAATGCTGTCAGTACTAAGTACATCAAGTTAATCATCAGCTGCCGGGGTTCCTTAGGTATTGACATATCTTTTGATTTTTAAATTGAACAATAAGGTTTAAATACTTCTTAATTATTTATTACTAATGCCTGACATAGCAGTCAATACATTTCCATAAACTGAATTAAGAGAACCAAGGTTTTGATTCAAAGCAGTTAATTGTTGTTTGTATGCTTTAGTGTCCTCTAATGAATCAGAAAGATCAGCCATTGCTTCATTCATTCTTGTATAGAAATTACTCATTGTTTTCATTTGCTCACCAGTTCCTGAAAAATCAACTTCTTGCAATGCTTTTAATGAACCAAGAGATTTTGACATTCCTTGTAATTCATTTAACATTCCACCTAATTGATGTTCAACAACCTCTCCGTTTAATCCAGGAGTAGCTTCGTTAACTGGTCCAGCCATTAATGGAGAAATTTTTGAATCATAATCAGCTAATCCTGGGTATAATTTTTCCCAGTAGTAATCTTTTTCAGGTCCAATAATTCCTAAAAAAGCAAAGATAAATGCCTCAATACATAATCCAGCGATCAACATTTCACTCGCATATTCCCAGCTTTCCAACTTAAATAATGCTCCTAATAATACTACAGATGCTCCAAGTCCAATAATTAAATTTTTAATGTACTTGAACGTTTTTGACTTTAAAAAACTCATTTTAATCTTTTTAAGTAGGTTAGTAATTTATTTCAATAATTGGGTTTGCTACTTTATAATAGGATAACCCTTTAGCATAATGCTAAACTTATAAAAAGTAACAATTTAATTTAACGTAAAGATAATAGGTAGGATTCGGTTCAATTAAGATTAATTTATAAAACATTTAAGGAGCAGTTATTTTAATTAATCACTGCTCCTTAATGTTTTTATATTTTTCACTAAAAGTCATTGATTGAACGACCTAAGAATGTCAATGCACATCTAAATCCAATGTAAGATTTAGTAGTATCTTGGAATTCCCAATGACGTGTTCCTGTTTGCATGAAGAATGCAATATCTTTCCAAGATCCACCTCTGATTACTTTTCTCTTTTGAGCTTCTGGATCTTCATCTGTTGCATCATATCTAAAATCAGGATTCAAATCATGGATAAATGAATAGGAGTTCTCATGAAAAGCAGACGAAGTCCACTCAGATACATTACCTGCCATATTATATAATCCATAATCATTAGGAAAGTAAGCATCAGCTTTTACGGTATAAAAACCTCCATCTTCTGGATAATTTCCTCTTCCTGGTTTGAAGTTAGCTAAAAGACAACCTTTAGCATTTCTTACATAATAACCACCCCATGGATAAGGTGCATGCTCGTGACCTCCACGTGCTGCATATTCCCACTCATGCTCAGTAGGTAATCTGAAATCTTCAGAATTAACTTCATCAGAGATACTCCAAAGTTTAGTTCTCCAGTAACAAAAAGCATTTGCCATCTTCCAATCAATTCCCACTACTGGATAATCATCAAAGGCTGGATGCCAAAAATAGTTACGAGTAAAAGGTTCATTATATGAGTATGCGAAATCTCTCACCCATACTAATGTATCAGGATAGATATTGGCCTCATCTCTCAATATAAAATCTCCTCTTTTTGCGTCTAGGTCTTTATTGTGAGCTGCAGCTTGCCAATTATACCATTCGTAATTATATACGAAATTCCGCGTATCCAATTCCTTTCTACCTGCAAATCGGTCATCACCAGAGTAATAGAGATCTTCTAATTCTTCTGATTCCCAATCGATTTCCATTTCCCAATCAATTTTTTCATCACCAGTTTCCTCATCATCCATCACATTACCTAAAGCGGTATGAGCCAATGAATCACGAACCCAATATACAAACTGACGCCACTCATTATTAGTGATTTCGGTGTCATCCATATAAAAGCCTTGGATAGAAATAGATTTAGGTCTTTGAATGTAGGTCTGACTTACATCTTGATCACTTGGACCAATGTGTAGCGTTCCAGAGGGTATATAAACCATTCCATAAGGATTGATTCCACTCCATGAGGGTCTATCAGATACACCAATTAATTGACCATTTTGCTTTGTTCCGCAAGAACTTGCGATGATACTAAGCGTTAATAATACCAGTACTGTTTTTGATAATTTTTTCATTTTAACACCCGAGTTTTCCTTCAGATTAAGTAAAGCTTAAAAAAATGAACGTAAATATAGTCTGTTTAAAAGCTAAAACAAAAATTTATATTCTGATTTTTGCTTAATAGCTAGCAAAGATATAAATAGCCAAACAAAAAACGGAGAATTTTTCGAAAAAGAATTTTTCTCTCCTAATTTAACTTTGCTGTTGATAATTTTGATTCAGACTAAATAAATACGTTGATTATTTTTAAAAATAAAACGTATAAATAATAAAATTTATAAAAATCTTGGATTGTGAATAATTCGGGGAGGCACTCCGGCTCCAATTATTTTATTCAAATTATAATTGATTAAAATTTCATGGGATCCGTTGCTTACCGAATTGTAGGAGGACAATGTTAGGTCGTAGGAGTAGGCTAGGGTAATTTTCTCACTCAATTTAATGCCAACCAAAAATGCTGTTGCGTCAATTGTAGATTCGCTATATCCTCTAAACGCTAGTCCTCCAAATATATTGTCATTGTATTTAATTATTGTTGAAATTTCTAATTGGGTTTCGATTAAATCTGACTTCATCATAATTGATGGCTGCAAACTAAAAGAATTGTTAATATCCCAATTGTATGCCATTGTTAAAAAATAATGCCTTTTCAATTGAAAATTAACGTTTGTATTCAAATTAATTTGTGGTTCTATCAAATTTATAGCTGATGCTCCTATTTCAAATTTTTCTGTTTGAAAAAATACACCCGCATTAAATATTGGCACTAATCCCGTTTCTCTTCCTTCTGATAAAATTAGATCATTATGGTTGATCGGATTATTTTCATCATAATCTCCTTCTGGTGTTCTTAAAATACTTCCATCCAACGTTTTTTGATAAAATCCCCCTCCTGCTCCTATCGAAAGTATTCCTATATTTCCAACAGGCTTATGATATGCATAAGAAAGTGTCATCGAAGTATTTTGCTCTGCACCAAGTTCTATATTATTCACATTTAGTCCCACTCCTCCTTTTATAAAATACACCGGCATATGTGCATTGATATTTTGCATAACTGGATTTCCATTTAATCCGACCCATTGGCTTCGAAATACACCTGTAATACTTAATGAATTATCTAAACCTGCGTAGGCTGAATTATTTTGATACTTATTCAACATATACATGGAATATTGACCAGCCTGTTGACTTTGAACTGAAAACCCAATGCATAAAATAAGAAATGTAAAAAAATTCTTCATAGTCGGAGTTTTTGAATTCTAACTAAAAACCAATTATTTAGTTTTTAATTATTTTTGGAAATAACTCTTGTCATAAATATAAGTGTCTTTTTTGGGTATTTTATTTTCCAGTAAAAGATAATTAAGACTTTTTACGACAAATAACACTTTATACTTTTATTATAAACGTCTTTTGGTCTTTTTGTTTAAAAATCCAAAAATTATATCTATCGATAAAATCTAATATTTTTATATTACAAAATCCGAACCATTGTTATCATTTTTCATTCGTAATACTTTAGTTTTCTAGACTTTACACATTATTATTATCCAAATATTAATTAAATCGATCCTTTCTTATTAAAACAACGTTTATTTTATGCAATAAGGTGGTAATTCAACACATAAAATTTGTTTTATTTTTTACAGTTCTATCAATTGCTGATCGTATGCTAATTTAACATTAGTCGGTAATATTTTATTTATTTCAGCAGCTAATCCCATGTGATGACTTACATGAGTCAAAAATGCCTGCTCTGGTTTCAATTTTTCAATCACATCCAATGCTTGAGGAACATTCAAATGTGAATAATGCTCATAATAATGTAACGCATTGAGTATCAATATTTTACTTCCCTCTATTTTTGCCATCTCCTCAGGGGCTATTGTCCTCGCATCTGTTATGTACGTAAAATCTTCAATCCGAAATCCTAATACTGGCAAATTCCCATGTATTACTTCTATTGGAGTAAATTTCAATCCTTTTATTTCAAATGATTCATCTTTTGAAATCGTACGTAAACCTAATGAGGGAGCTCCTGGATATTTTTTTTCCGAAAAAACATATTCAAATCGTAATCGCAAATCTTTTTGAACCCGTTCTGTAGCATAAACAGGAATCTCTTCTTTTTGCTTAAAATTAAATGGTCGAACATCATCTACACCTATCATATGATCATTGTGTTCATGTGTCAAAATAACTGCATCCAAATGACGAACCCCCGCTCTCAACATTTGTTGTCGGAAATCTGGCCCTGCATCAATGACTATATTTTTACCTTCTGCTTGAATTAAAATAGATACCCGTAACCTATTATCTTTCGGATCTTTTGATTGGCAAACTTGACAATCGCATCCGATAATTGGAACTCCTTGAGAGGTTCCTGTTCCGAGAATGGTGATTTTTAATTTTATGGTGAGAATATTTTAACTTCAAAAATAATTTTGAAATTTATTTTTAATCTTGATTATTCCGATTCAGTAGTCTCTTCTTTTTTTGTCTCTGCAACTTCTTCTTCCGATGCCTCTGCTTTAACTTCTTCCTTCACTTCCTCTTTATTTTCCTCTTTCTCTTTTTTATCCAGCGTCTTCATTATTTTTTTATAAAACTCTAATGTCTTTTCGGTGAAACCAGTTTCATCTATCGCTTCGAAATCAGTAAGAATTTCCAATAGAACATTAATCCGCCCTTCAATATCAAAAAACTTATTGACCACAGCAATATTTCTATTTTCTACCAAACAATAACCTGACTTAAAACTGCCTCTTTCGTACCTCACTTTATAATCCAACTCTTCAAAAATAGTTTCTATTTTCTGCAAGGTAGTTTTTGTATATTTAAACATATTTACTTTTAATTAATTTCTATTTAAAGTCTAAAGATAAAACAATTTTAAAATGTAAAATTAAAATACTCGTTTTAAATTGGACATTTTATAGTTTTACAGCAAAAAATAAAATATGTTGAATTTTATCAAAATAATGGCACTTACTTTTTGTGTTTTTATTTTTTCAAAAAATAGTCTTGCGCAAACTTTTGAAGCAGGATTGATCGGAGGAGTTAATCTATCACAACTAAATGGAGATAATCTGGCTGGCTTCAACCAAATCGGTCTAAATGTTGGTGGTCGAGTCGCCGTCCAAACCAGCGAACGATGGAAATGGAATATTGATATCTTATTTAGTCAGAAAGGAAGTAACAAAGGTAAAGACGATCCTCGCTCTGCTCCATTTGACAGTTATCGATTGAACTATGCAGAAGTCCCAATCATGATTTCATTTTTAGATTGGTTAGACGAAGATGATGAAGACACATATTATAGATTACATTTTACTGGTGGAGTTTCTGTTGGGCAATTGGTCAACTTCAAAGTAATCGATGTCTTGGGGCAAGATGTTTCTGATCTTCAAAATTTTAATAAAACCTCCATCGACTTAATTATTGGTGCAACTTATTTCATCAATCCACATATTGGAATTAATGCTCAATATTCTTATGCCGCTTTGGATGTAAGGAAAGAAAAACAAGCGCAGTCTCTCGCAGGCAGAACTTTAACTTTTAGAGCTATTTATATGTTTTAATTTTTTCAAAAACAATAATTATAAAAACATGATACTTCGATCTTTCACTATTTTATGCTTCGCACTTTTTGCTTTTTCTTGTAACAATACAGAAAAACCTACTGCTCCAAAAACGCATACAGAAACGACTTCTCAACCTCCCGCAGTAGAAACAAAAATGAAATCCAATGGCAAAGCTTTGTACCCTAGCATTCCTTTTGAAACGATCAAAGCATTATATGACAAATGTGATTATGTAGATTATAGTTTTGATAATTTACCCTTCACCATTAGTCGTCAAGAACCTAATGATTTACGTCATTCGCTTGGTCAAATTGCTCAGGAGGTTGCATTGGTCGATGCCAACTGTCCTCCGTTTGGTCGTATGATTTATTATAAAGATGGAAACGTCGCATTGGAAGGTTTAATTTATTATTCTAAAGGATGTAACTACTTTGTTTTTTTGGAAAACAACCAACCCAAATATGCTAACTTCATGACACCTTCTGGTGTTCAGTTTTTTAACGGTTTATTGGCGCAACTCCAACAAGCTCCTCAACAATAACGCTTTAAAAATTCTCTATGAACCGATATGGTGTTATTGATTTAGGGACGAATACTTTTCATTTACTCATCGTAGAGACCAATGAAGAAGGAGAAACGATTGAACTTTTTCGAGAACGAATTTTTGTAAAACTTGCGGAAGATGGGATTGGAAAAGTTGGAGAAAAAGCATACCTCCGTGGACTTCAGGCACTTTCCCATTTTCAAAAAATCCTTCTCGATCATCAAGTCAAAAACATTAAGGCTTTTGGAACTGCAGCACTTCGCACCGCTAGCAATGGCAAAGAATTTATCATCGATGCCAAAACAGAAAGTGGTTTTTCTATTCAATTAATTTCAGGATCTGAAGAAGCTAGATTGATTCACCTTGGAGTCACTCAAGCTGTCGAATTAGGTAATGAGAAAGGATTGATTATGGACATCGGCGGAGGAAGTGTGGAATTTATCATCGCTGATAAAAATGAAGTTTTTTGGGCGGAGAGTTTTCCAATTGGAGTAGCAGTTTTGTACAATAATTTTCATCAAGAAGAACCGATTTCGATACAGGAAATTGATTCACTCCATAACCATCTCGAACAAATTTTAAAACCACTTTTTGACGTTTTAAAAAATCATAAAACTACTTGCCTGATCGGTGCATCAGGCACTTTTGATGTTCTGGAAAAAGTACTCCCCAACGCTCAAAAAACAACATTAAGTGCAACTATTAACGTGGAAAATTTTCATCCAATTTATCAAAAAATATTAAAGATGAATATGGACGAACGGCGTGCTGAAGAAAGCATTCCGCTCACTCGTGCAGACATGATCGTAGTGGCTTTAATCCTTATTGATTTTATTCTCAAAAAAGTAGATATCAAAAAAATATTAGTTTCTGCTTATGCGATGAAAGAGGGAATCTTATGGGAAATGAGAAACCCGTAAATACATTGTTATACTTTCTGTTTCTTAAAAAATCCAATTCCCTTTTTTCCGAAAAAATAAATCCACCCCAACAATCCTCCCAAAGCTAAAGGAGTAATTATCGCAAATTTTATTTTAGCAAACAAGGATGCCTTTTCTACAGAACCGTTACTCGCTGCACCTTCCCAATCAGTCAACAAACTGGCTAAGTGTCCATTTTCAATTGTATCACAAATCCCAGCAGCTACTCCTAAAATCGCTATCAAAATAAACAACCAATTTTTATTCACATTAAATTTCTTCAACAAAAGAATCCAGCCCAAGACTGTTGAACTCACATAAAAAAGAATAAACCAAACATCTTCATCCAAGGTTTCTTGAGCAGTTGCCGTCATTCCATTTTCATGAATCGAAGTAAAAAGTGCTTTGGAGAAATCTCGATCTGGCGCCATTTCAAAAGTCAAATAATTAAATGCAGGATTCGTTTTTTCTGCCAAAACAATCTCAAGATTTCCTAAATAAACCACATAATACATTGTCCCCAAGAAAAGAATTCCAAAAACGATATTTAGTATTTTCATTATTCAAAGTTATAATCTAAATCTGCGTTAATAAACTTCATCACCATCACCGTTTTGATTTCATCTGCAAAAATTGGTTTCATCTCTTTTTGCAAAACCGACATCACCACATCATATTCTCCAAAAACCTGAGTGCTCATACTGTTTGTTCTGGATGAAATATTCGGATGAGATTTTATTCTTTTGATAAAATTTAAAATGTGCTCTCCAAAGTTTTTATCCAAAGGATACATGCTTATTTCAACTGATAATTTCATAAGTCGTTTTCTATTTTTCCAAAAGTAAAAAAAGAAATAAATAAGTTCGTCTAAAACCTTCAACTAAATCGTCGATAATCCATTCCTTTTCATTCGGTATTCCACATTTTTATCCATATTTTTGCAAACTGTAAGAATCTGAGGTCAACTACAAATTAATAAAAAAGGGAAACACTAATATTACATATATAATGGCCAGAAAAAAAAGTAAGGGACAACTAAATATTTCTTTTCCAAAATTTAAGGACGAACGAATTTACAAGCTACTCGGCCTGTTCTCTATATTCATTGCTTTATATCTTTTTATTGCATTTACTTCCTATTTGTTTACTTGGCAAACTGATCAATCTTTAGTCCTAGAACACTCGTGGGGTTTTCTCTATGAAGGAGAAATTGGTGCGGCAAATTGGCTAGGTCGATTAGGTGCAATTGTTTCTAATATGTTTTTTTACTGGGGCTTTGGTTTGCCTGCATTTATATTTGTTTTTGTTTTTGGAAAATTAGGACTCAACACTATTCGAGAAAGACCATTTAGTGAAAATGTATCGATGTTCTGGAATGGATTCATCTTGCTGTTGTTTCTATCAATTCTATCTCACTTCATTTTTCAATCTTCTAGCTTTCCTTATGGTGGAGCTTTTGGAAAAGCGACGACGACTTGGTTATTGAAATTTATCGGAACGGTTGGATTAATTGCGTTACTTGTATTCACCGGTTTCACCGCTTTTATCTGGGCCAATAATCCAAACTTTAATGAGTTAACTTTTGAAAAAGTAATTTCAGATATTCGCTTCTTTTTTGAAGATTTGTTTAGCGGTAATTTTTTGGGGAAAAAGAAAACACGTCGCCCACGAGTTGCTTCCAAAAGAGAAACTTCTACCTCCGGTGGATTACTTCCTAGAAGTTCAAGTGCAACTGATAAATCTGCAGACGTTTCTACTGACCTTGAAATATCAACTGGTGAAACTGGAAGTGCGGCTCCTGCCGACAAAACTCCAGAAGTAAAAAAAGGTCAACTCGCTCTTGAGTTGGAAAAAAAGAAAAGAGAGAAACCTCAGACGCTTCGTTCAGGTGAAGCAGAAATGGAAATCTCTGCTCCTACTCCATTCGTTCCTAGCGAAGATGAACCAACAACAAGTGAATCTGCAACTACTTTGACTTCGGACTATGCAGAAACCACTTTGGAAATCCAAACGGATAATAAGTTGCATACCGAACCTTACGATCCAACCTTAGATTTATCTCACTACGAGCATCCCATAACTTCATTGTTAGAAGATTATAATGCTGATAATTTTGAAATAGATCGTCAAGAGTTAGAACAAAATAAAGATCAGATTATCGAGACTTTGTTGAACTACAAAATCGAGATTGTAAAAATAAAAGCGACTATCGGTCCAACCGTTACGCTTTATGAAATTGTCCCTGCGCCAGGTGTTCGGATTTCCAAAATTAAAAACTTGGAAGATGATATTGCCTTGAGTCTTTCTGCTATGGGGATTCGGATTATTGCTCCGATTCCAGGAAAAGGAACAATTGGTATTGAGGTAGCCAATAAGAAAACACAAATCGTTTCGCTCAAAGAATTATTGCAATCAGATAAATATAAGCGAGCCAAAATGGACTTGCCAATTGCATTGGGGAAAACAATTCAGAATGAAGTATTCGTTGCCGACTTAGCGAAGATGCCTCACCTTTTGATTGCAGGTGCAACGGGTCAAGGTAAGTCTGTTGGTATTAATGTTATTTTGATGTCAATACTTTATAAGAAACATCCATCTCAAGTTAAACTTGTTTTGATTGATCCGAAGAAAGTAGAGCTTTTTCCATACAGTAAAATTGAAAATCATTTCTTGGCTTACTTACCAGGATTGGATGAACCGATTGTTACCGATGTAACCAAAGTAGTTCATACTTTGAACTCCTTGATGATTGAGATGGACACTCGATATGATTTATTGAAAAAAGCACATGCGAGAAATATTCGAGAGTATAATGAAAAATTTATTTCGCGTAGATTGAATCCGAATAAAGGACATAAATTTATGCCTTTCATTATTTTGGTGGTGGATGAGTTTGCCGATTTAATTATGACTGCGGGAAAAGAAGTAGAGCTGCCGATTGGACGTTTAGCACAATTGTCACGGGCGGTTGGGATTCACTTAATTATTGCAACTCAGCGACCTTCTGTAAATATTATTACGGGGGTAATCAAAGCGAATTTCCCTGCACGAATTGCCTTTAAAGTAACGGCAAGAGTAGATTCAAGAACTATTTTGGATACAGGTGGTGCAGATCGATTGATTGGTCGTGGAGATATGTTGTTATCGTATGGAAGTGATTTAGTTCGATTGCAATGTGCATTTGTGGATACGCCTGAGGTGGAAAAAGTAATTGATTTTATTAGTTCACAAAGAGGCTATGTAGAACCATTTTTCTTACCTGAATTTCATGGAGACGATGATGACAGTTCGAAACCAGGTGCAGTCAATACTAAAGACTTAGATGATAACTTCGAAGATGCTGCCAGATTGATTGTGTCAAATCAACATGGCTCCACTTCAATGATACAAAGAAGACTAAAATTAGGATATAATCGAGCTGGTCGAATTATGGACCAATTGGAGGCTTTAGGGATTGTGGGACCAAGTGTAGGAAGTAAAGCCAGAGAAGTTTTAATATATGACGAGATAGAATTGGAACGGTATTTGGAAGATATTAGAACTAGGAAATAGGAGGCAACTTCGTAATAATATTACGAAGCCACAACCCGGTAAATCATTGATTTGCTGGGTTTTTTTTATGCCTATTTTTAAGGTTAAAATAAAACTCGATCGAGGCAAAATGCATCGATCGAGTTTTTTATTTGTCATTAGGTTCAAAGATATTTTACTACTTTTAGAGAATCTATACTCCAAATTATTTTTTAATCAAAACCTCCATCAATGAAAAATCTATTATTTTTTTTATCCTTTTCTTTCTTATTTTTTACGTGCAAACAATCTGAAACTAAAAATGATTCTTCAGATCCAGTTGCCACCACTCATCAACAATATTCCATTGAACAGTTTTTAAGTAACACTAATATTTACGCTAGGTCTTTTTCTCATGATGAAAAAGAAATTCTGGTGGGAAGTAATGAATCTGGAATTTATAATGCCTATCTAATTAATTTAGAATCAGGTGAACGCAAACCAATAACTGAATCAAAAGATGAATCTGTTTGGGCGTCTTCTCTTTTTCCGAATGATAATCGAATGATCTATACCGCTGATAATGGAGGCGATGAGATTGATCATATTTTCCTCCAAAATGAAGATGGTTCAACTAAAGAATTGACTCCAGACGAAGGAGCCAAAGCTGGGTTTTATGGATGGAGTGACGATTTAAAAAGTTTCTTTTATGGTTCTAATAAAAGGGATAAAAAATACATGGATGTTTATGAAATGGACGCTGAAAATTTTGATTCAAAACTCCTTTATGAAAATACGGAAGGGTTTGATTTCAATGGAATGTCAAATGACAAACAATACATCGCTGTAACAAAAGTAATTAATACCAATGATGTCGATTTGTTTTTATTGAACACTAAAACCAATAAAAAAATAAAAATAAATGAAAACTTATCTGGAAATAGTTCTGCTGATTTTAGTGTGGATAGCAAGTCCTTTTATTATCTGACCAATGATGGAAGTGAATTTCAATACTTAATGAGATACGATATTGAAACTGCCAAAAGAGAAAAAGTCATGGAAGAAGATTGGGATATTTCCTATGCTTATTTTTCAAAAAAAGGAAAATACAGAGTCGTGGGAATTAATCAAGATGGCAAAACTGTGGTCAAAATATTAGACACTTCAACTGATCAGAATATATCATTCCCTGATATTCCAAATGGAGATGTTTCTTCCGTTAGAATTTCTAGAAGTGAGGATAAAATGATCTTCTCAGCAGGAAGTTCTAAATCTACTAACAATCTTTACCTCTATGACTTTGGAACTAAAAATCATAAACAGTTGACCAAAACACTCAACGCTGAAATTAATCCTAATGATCTAGTGGAAGCGGAAATCGTTCGATATAAATCTTTTGATGACGTGCAGATTCCAGCGATTTATTATAAACCAAAAGGTGCGACCAAAGAAAATAAAGTCCCTGCTTTAGTTTGGGTTCATGGTGGACCAGGTGGTCAGTCGCGTGCTAATTACTCTTCGTTTATTCAATATTTAGTCAATCATGGCTATGCAGTTTTAGCCGTCAACAATCGAGGGAGTAGCGGTTATGGAAAAACTTTTTTCAAAATGGATGACCAAAATCATGGTGAAAAAGATTTGCAAGATTGCATCGAAGGAAAAAGATGGTTAGCTCAGCAACCTTATATAGATGGTGAAAAAATTGGTATCATCGGAGGATCTTATGGAGGATTTATGACGATGCGAGCGATGACTCACACGCCTGAAGAATTTGAAGTTGGGGTGAATCTTTTTGGAGTAACTAACTGGTTGCGTACTTTAAAAAATATTCCACCTTGGTGGGAATCATTTAGAGAGGCGCTCTACTTAGAAATGGGTGATCCGAATACTGCAGATAGTACTCGACTTTATGATATTTCTCCAGTTTTCCATGGCGATAAAGTTAAAAATCCAGTTATGGTTTTGCAGGGAGCAACTGATCCAAGAGTACTTCAAGTAGAATCAGATGAGATGGTCGCTGCTATCAAAAAGAATAATATTCCGGTGGAATATGTACTTTTTGAGGATGAAGGACATGGCTTTGTGAAAAAGGAAAATCAGATTGAAGGTTATAGTAAAGCTCTTATATTTTTAGATAAATATTTAAAAAAGAAAATTAAGGGATAGTTTATTTTTAAAAAGAAAGCCCTTCTAGATTTTAAAAAATATAGAAGGGCTTTCTTTTTGTCAAAAAAAATCTAATTTAAAACGCCTCCAAACTCCCCATCAAATAATTCCGCAACGGCAACTCCATCATCTTCCCCGAAGCATCCAACAATTCCACATACAACAAATAAATATCTTGCTGAATTCTAAATTGTTCCAACTCTTTTTTGAATTGACTTCCTTTTAATTTTAACATCGCGATGGGTGATGCACCAGCGACTTTTTGATATTGTTCGAGGACTTCATCCGCTTGGCTATTTTCCAATTGTTGATTGAGCAATTGATATAATTCAAATTGCGTTTCCATCTCCAATCGAATTTGAGTCATGCGTTCTTTGAGTTTAATTTTAAGCTCCTCATATTTCAGTCCTTCGTCTATTTTTTCAAATTCTAATTCATCGATATTTTTTTGTTGTCGATTTCGAACGGGAATCGTAATTCCCATTCCCAAAGAGAAATTTTGTCGAAATCCCCTATCGTCTGTCCCTCCTATTTGAGCTTGAAAATAATCAATCGTATTTTCTTCTTGTGTCCTTCGAATTGCTTGCTCTTTCGCCGCTAGATTTATATTCAAATTCCTTTTCACTAAAGTAGCATGTGCTGTTGAAGGTTCTGATGAAAGTGATCGGGCAACTTCCATAAGTTGTTCCATATCAATCAACTGCAAGTCATCTGTTTTTAAATATCCTCGCTCATTAGAATATCGAAATATTTTTTGCTGCGCTAAATTCAAGGCATTTTTTAATCTTAAAATATCACGATCTGCTAGATGCAAATCATCTTCTGCATCAATCAAATCCAAAATATTAAACTTAGGTAGATTGACACTTTTTTTCAAAACCGTCATTCGATCTTCTAGCAAAATTTTTTGTTCTTTTTTCGCAACAAGTAATTTTTCAAAATAAGAAACCTTAACAATTGCATCATATCTATCTCGCAACAAATCTTGCATCAAGAGTTGCTCGTCGATCGTGTTTAATTCTATTTTTGCTTGTTGAAAATCTGCATGCGCTCGTTGCTGCGCTTTGGTGTGAAATCTACCTCGAAGTACATATTGTTGCTCTCTCAATAAGAAATCATTCGTCTCCGTCCTGAATTCCATTTCATCAACTAGTGGTAATTTATGAGCGGAGTTTTTTAAAAAATCAACTCGCTGTTGTTGAAGTCCCAAAACATATTGTTGTTTAGCCGAAGCTAAAATCTCAGAAGAGGAAAGTGTATTCTGTGCATTTAATAACACTACATTTACAAAAAGAAAAACAACACTAAAAAGTATCCGGATTTTCCATTGTAAAAACTTCTCTATCCGCAATTCCTTCGCGCCAGCGTTCAATATTCGATATTCAATTTTTCTCATCATCCTTTTCCTGTAATTACTTTATTGGTTTTCTCCTCACTCGAATCCAAGATGGAATCAAAGATACTAGCAGGTCGTGACGTTGCTTTCAACAAATTTAAAATCACTTTTTCTTTTTGTAAAAAAAAGTTACTTGGAGGAATTGAAATTAATACTTCCCGTCCATAAGTTTTTAAGTCTGGATTCTTTCTAAGACGATCTGGAATTTCAACAATTCGAGAACCTAAACCAGTAATCACTCCTTGGCACTTATGCTCAGGATGCTGAGTAGAAATTGCTTCCAACGTATCTCCTACCGCTACCTCAAGAATTAAATTTTCATGAACATAACCTTTCACCATCGTTGGATTTTCTTCATAAAAAGAAATTAAAGTATTGAAGGAGGATATATTTTCTTTTTCCTTGCAATAAATATTTCCAATCAATCCATCCTTCGGAGCATAGATGGAGAGACCATCTTTTTCCTCGGTATAGAATTTTTGGTCTTCCTTTAATTTTCTAATTTGAATTCGTTTTGGACTATTGGGAGAATTCAATTCTTCGTTCAGTCTAGCGATTTGTACTTCCAAAGGTTTTACCACCAATTCAAGTTCTTCTTTTAAACTAGCAATTTTTGTTTTTCTTGGATCTACTGTTGCTTCAGTAACATCAATACTTTTTAATCCTTCGAGCAACGAGCGATTCACTTCTATCTCCGTTTCCAATTGTCGGATTTGAGAATTCAATTCACTTTCCTTAGCTACTTTTTGAGCTTCTAATCTACTGATGGAAGAACGAATATCTGCTTTCCAAATACTTTCTTCCAATCGCAACTCATCCATCGAGTGAGAAATATTATTCAATTTCAAACCAAAAGTAGAGTGAGTTACTTCTGCCAATAATTCTCCTTTTTTTACTTTTTGACCAGGCGTCACCAACAGTCGATTAACCTCTACAGGATGATCCAAATTAATTTCTGTTTCCTTCGTTTCTGCAAATCCGTAAAACATCACCGTATGTTTTCCATATCGTGTATTGATTTGCCAAATCAAACCAATGACTAAAAAAAACAGCAGATATACTAAATTAAATTTTTTCATTTTCCGTAATTAATATCAGTTTAAATGATTTCCGCAGCATCGTCAAAAGCTAAACGAACGGAACTCACTTCTGGAATTTGTCGAAGAATTTTTGCCAAATGAAGTCCTTCATCCTCTTTTTTTAATTTCAATCTATACTCGTATTCGATCAGACTTTCTTTTTCAGGATTACTATAAGTTTTATATCGTTTCAGTGCAAATCGTTCAGAATATTTTTTTAAAATCTTTCTTATTTCTTTTAACCTAGCAGCATCTTCTGGCATCTCAAATCGTAACGTACCCACCAAATTATTTTCTTGACTAAAAGGAGTTAATCTCAAAGCGAAAGCTGTAATACAAAATCCAACGGTTCCGACTATTGCTATAACAAATGCGTAAACGCCGCAAGCAATTCCAACCGCCAAAGAAGAAAACATAAAAACAATGTTTCTCGGATTTCGCAAAGTCGTTCTAAATCGAATCACCGCCAAAGCTCCTAACATTCCTAATCCTCGCGCCACACTATCACCTATCGCTTGCATCACCGTTGCCGTAACAATTGACAACAACACCATTGCTTGAATAAAATAAATTGGAGTGGCTACGTCCCGCGAAGTTTTTTCATAGGTAAACGCAATCAAAGAGGATAGCAAGAAGGAAAATAAAACGGTATAAATAATGAGCAGTAAAGTTGGATTTTCGGTACTGTTCTGAATGCTAAAAAAATCAACCATCAAGTCTATTTTTTAATTTGGATTTGTTATTTTTAAATGTCAAATATACAATTCCTTTATCTGTGATTTAATATTAATGTTACCTTTTATTAAAATGTAATTTACATCTACAAGATACAAAATGAGCCCCTTCCCCCTACTTGATATACATTTTTTTTAATTGGTTGCTAAGTAGTTAGCATTTCTAAGTATAAATTTCATTTCAATGAAGAATCAAAAAATCGAAATACTTTTTTGAAAATCTTACAACAACTTAACATAAAATAAAGACAGGATAACATTCAAAAGACCTACCTCTAAAGAAAAAAACATGGATCATTCAACTAACTCTCATTTATTATCGCCAAACAAATCTGCCACTTTTGCTTTTATTTTGATAGGCTATTTTATTTCCTTTTTTCTTTATTATATCGATGAGGGGAATTATCACTTTAAAGGTTTAACTAATCCTTTTGAGTGGATCTTTGTAACAATTTATGCGCTGATTTTTATGGGATGCTTTTGGTTGATTTATTTCTTTTTGAGAAAAACGAAATTTCCTTTTTTCCTAAAATTATTAATTTCTGTGATTGTGGGGATATTTGTTTTGCCTACCATTATTGTTTTAGTTTTAATGTTTCTTCGTCTCTTCTAGGAATACCTTTTTCAAAATGAGCGTTTTGGAATAACGAAACTTTAACTTCACTTTAATAAACTATGACTTGCTAAAAGCGTTATTATTGCATTAATTTTACGTCATAAGGACGAATTAGCATTTATACCCAAACGAGAATTTTATTTTTAGAAAAAAGAAAACATGATTGATATGAAATATATAATGGCAATAATGATGAGTACCTTCTTTTTGGCAACTAGTTTTGCTCAAAAAAAGGACTTTACGAAAGTGCAAGATGTAGATCCAGAAGCGCAAAGAGTGCTCGATAAAGTGAGTAAAAAGTATGAGGCTTATAAAAGTATCGAAGCTACCTTTTCTTTAGAAATTGAAATCCCTGAAGAACCTGTCGATAAGCAAACTGGAACATTAAAGCAACAAGGTAAAAAATACAATGTGGATTTAAGTTCTTATTCCATGATTTGTGATGGTAAAAACTTTTGGGTACACAATAAACAAAATAAGGAAGTCCAGCTCAATGATCCACCAGAAGAAGGTGATGATGAGATGATGGCGCCACAAGACTTTTATAATTTTTATAAAAAAGGAAAATATTTATATGCCTTGACTAATGCCATTGTTGAAAAAGGAGTACCTCTTTTACAAATTGAATTTAAGCCATTGGAATCAGATTCTGAATATTCAAAAATCAGAATGACTATTGAAAAGAAAACTTCTGTGGTAAAACGAATCAAAGTTTTCTCAAAAGATGGTTCGAGGTTTACTTTAGCAATTCAAGATTTTAAAGCGAATAAAAAATATACGGCAGCCGATTTTATTTTTAATGAAAAGAAATTCCCTGGTGTACACATAGAAGATCTGAGATTTTAAATAATCATTTTTTATACGAAAAAACCCATCTTGACATTCAAGATGGGTTTTTTTGTTATACAACTCTTCGAGTCTTTTTACAGAACTATTTTCTATTTTTGCAAAAAAAAAATAAACGTACTTCGATGGGTTACAAATCATTTCTAGTTAAGCCTTTTGCAAAAAAAATTGCACGTGATATTCAAAAATGGTCAAAGGAAGCGGTGGCTGCTCAAGACAAAGTTTTTCAAAATTTGATTCAGGGTGCCAAGCACACTTCTTTTGGAAAGGATCATGGTTTTGAAAATATAAATTCTTACGAGGCCTTCAAAGCACAAGTTCCAATTCGAGATTACGAAGGACTGAAAAGTTATATCGAGCAAATCAAAGCAGGAAAATCAGATGTACTCTGGAAAGGCATTCCTAAATATTTTGCCAAAACATCAGGTACTACTTCAGGCGTAAAATATATTCCACTCACCAAAGAAAGTATTCCTAATCATTTTGGAACTGCTCGAAATGCCCTTTTTAATTATTATGCAAAAACGGGCAAAGGAGAATTTCTAGATGGAAAAATGATCTTCCTTTCGGGCAGTCCTGAGTTAACTGAAATTAGCGGCATCAAAACTGGGCGACTCTCAGGCATTGTTAACCACATGGTTCCTAGTTGGTTAAAGCGAGATCAATTGCCCTCCTACTCGACCAATTGTATCGAAGAGTGGGAAGAAAAATTAGAAAAGATCGTAGCGGAAACATTGGGACAAGACATGCGAATGATTAGTGGAATTCCACCTTGGGTGCAAATGTACTTTGAACGATTGCTGGAAGTGAGTGGCAAAAAATACATTAAAGATTTATTTCCAAATTACAACACCTTCGTTTATGGTGGGGTGAATTTCGAACCTTATCGCTCGAAGCTGGAAGAGTTGGTTGGAAAAAAAATTGATAGCGTGGAAACCTATCCTGCGTCGGAAGGTTTTATTGCTTTTCAAGATGCACAACCACATGAAGGATTATTGTTGAATGTGGATTCTGGGATTTTCTTTGAATTCGTTCCTGCGGGAGAAATTCATAATGACAACCCAACTCGATTGTCTTTGAAGGATGTCGAACTCGGTGTCAACTATGCGATTATTTTAAATACCAATGCTGGACTCTGGGGATATAATATTGGCGATACGGTTCAGTTTGTTTCCAAAGATCCTTATCGAATAATTGTCTCTGGAAGAATCAAACATTTCATTTCTGCTTTTGGAGAACATGTGATTGGGAAGGAAGTTGAAGAGGCTTTGATAAGTGTAGCGAACAAACAAGGCGTGCGAATTGTTGAATTCACGGTTGCGCCACAAGTGAATCCAACAGAAGGAGGATTGCCTTATCATGAATGGTTTATCGAATTCGATGAAGTTCCTAACAATATATCTACATTTTCTGCTGAAATCGACAAAGCAATGATTCAGCAAAATATTTACTACGAAGATTTGATTAGTGGGAAAGTTTTGCAGCCATTGAAGATTAGAATAATGCAACGAGATAGTTTCAGAAACTATATGAAATCGCAAGGAAAACTAGGCGGTCAAAATAAAGTTCCTCGGCTTTCGAACGATCGAAAAATTGCAGATTTACTTCAACAGTTTATTTTAAAATAAAATCTTATGCCCAATCGGCGAACTCAAAGTCTCACAATTAAAAAATTCTCAGATGGGAAATTTGATTTCGTCTCTGATAGTTTGGCTGTAGAAGAACCGCTCGAAATTCAAATTGAATTTGGTGCAAAGGACAATCGAATTCGCAAAAGTATTTCGGTTACGATGCGAACACCTCAGCATGATGCGGACTTGGCGATTGGTTTTTTATTTACCGAAGGAATTATTGCAGGCTATGAACAGATTAAAAGTGTCGGCCCAAATTTGGACGAAGATGGGAAAGTAAATATCAATGCGATTCTAGTCGTTTTAGATTTTGAGGTAGAAGTTGATTTGAAAAAATTAGAACGGCATTTTTATACTTCTTCGAGTTGTGGTGTTTGTGGGAAATCAAGTATTGAAGCTGTCAAAATGAATAACTTTCCTGTGCTTCCAGCAGACTCCCCTCCTTTTCAAATTTCCAAAATTCATTTTTTCCCAAATTTATTAAAAGCTCGTCAAACTGTTTTTGAAAAAACGGGTGGACTTCATGCTGCTGCATTATTTGATAATGAAGGGAAATTACATTTGCTACGTGAAGATGTTGGGCGACACAATGCGGTCGACAAATTGATTGGTGCAGCACTCTCGGCTGGTCTTTTTCCCATGAATAATTTTTTAATCATGGTAAGTGGTCGAGTAAGTTTTGAACTGGTGCAAAAATCTATGATGGGAGGGATTCCAATCTTAGCTGCGGTGGGAGCGCCGAGTAGTTTGGCAGTTCAATTGGCAGAAGAGTTTGGGATGACGGTTTTAGGTTTTGTGAAAAATGATAAGTTTAATATTTATTCACATGCTCAACGAGTTGTTTTTTAAAAAAATAACAATACAATTACATTTTTATTAAAAACAAAAAAAGGTGGACAACTTACGTCATCCACCTTTAATATTTCAGCGAATTATTTTTCCTCAAAAAACAATTCGAGATAAGTTTTGATTATTTAATCATTACTTTTTCTACTACTATTCCTTCGTCCGTACTTACTTTTACAAAGTACATTCCTGCAGGAAGTCCTGCTACGTTTACACTCATCGTTTGCAAACCATCTACTACTCGGAATGATTTATCCATCATTTCTTTACCATCAATAGTAAGGATACGAACAGAAGCATCTGCAGATTTATCATTCAATACTTGGATATTTAAAATGTTTTGCGCCGGATTAGGGAAAACATTTACTTCCATATTTGTTTTGAATAAATTTTTGTTAGATACTGTTCCTCCTGGATTTACAGCAGTTCCTCTCTCTTCAACACTAGTGCATTTATTCTCTCCTTCATCTGTAGTTAAACATGCCACACCTTGATAGTTCTTCATATCCATCAATGTTACATCATCAATAAACCAACCTTTTCCACTTGTATTTTCATCTGAAGCAAATCGGAAACGGAAGATAATATCATCTCCTATGTATTCACTCATATCAACATATGTTGCTACAAAGTCTTCACCATCTCCACTACTTTTACCTGAGAAGACAGAAAGAAAAGGAATTGCTAAAGTTTGATAATCTAAATCTCTTGAATATTCATGTCTAAACATCGCATCTCCAACTTGCTCCCAAGCAGCTCCTCCATCTTTAGACACCTCTATGAATCCACCATCTACTCCTCCTTCTGTATCATACCAATGGTAGAATCTTAATACTGGCTGAGTTCCTGTAATTTCTATCGAATTTACAGTAAATAAAGTCTGGTCATTCTCTGTTCCAACATTTTGTACAAACCAAGCCGTTTGTCCACTAAATGCTAAGGAATCATCTCGTACATCAAAAACGGAAGTTCCCTCTAAGAATTCAATATCCCAATTATCATCTGGATCACCTTCTTGGTCATCATTAAAAAATGCGATTGATTTGATACTAGGATCAGTTTCCAATGTATAACTCACTTGAGTAACTTCATCTATTTGCATTTCACCGATGGTAAATGTGATCGTATTTCCACTTACTGTTCCTGGTCCAACAATTGAAGAAGGAAGCACCGTTGCTCCATTCGGAATTTCATCCGTTACCGTTACATTAGTTGAAACAGATTTCTTGTAATTTTTAATATCAATTACTACATCAATATCTTCACCTGGATTAATTAATTCATTGACCATTTTTTCAATTCGAATTTCATCTAAACATTCGATTGGTCGTTCAAAATCCTCAATTCCATCATTAGCATCAAATGCAGATACTTGATCTGCGTTTAATCCTACTCCTCTTTTCGCAAATGCTTTCCAAATTAGACATTGGTTAGCTCCATTGTATAATATTTGATCCGCTGCTAAAACACCATCCCTTCCATCCGTAAAACCTGGATTACAAGATGTCAACTTCATTCCTTCTACTGCCAATGTTACTGCAATATTATTACCTCCTGCTCCTTCAAATAAATCTTCGTCAAATCCATATTCATCAACTAATGACCAATACATTTCCCATAGGCATAATGTCCAAACTTCTCCAAGTCCGTGTGAAGAAGGTTGTCCAGCAATATCTTTATACGTTAATGGATTTAAAGCCATATCTGTTGAATAAGGATATCGTCTAATTCCACCTCCATCAGTTTCTTCTCTTTGAACATATGTTCCAATTCCTTTTGACATTTCTCCTGTATCACCTGGCTTAACGGTAGTTACTAATGAAAAGAAATCACTAATGCCTTCTCCCATCTGTTCTCCATTGCTAAGACATCCAACATTATTTCCTCCTCCGATCAATCGATTAGAGATACCATGACCATATTCGTGAGCAATAATTCCATTATCCAATCCTCCTGATAAAAGTGCCGGCCCTGAGTTAGTTGGTTCTACAAAGCTTATATTCAATCCATTTCCAATAAACACACGAATTGCATCACAATCACTTTTTCCCAACATAACAGCTGGAATAGTTACATCCGCTGCAAAATTTCCTGCTCCCATACCTTCTACTCCATCTTCATAATTACAGATGATAACTCCAATTGCTCCAGCGCTCTGTGCATTTAATGCTTTTAAACTAAAATTACATAACCCACGATCTACCAATGCAATTTTTCCAATTACATCAGCCCCATTTATGAAACTTTCACATCCCATATTCGGACTCAAGGTTGCATCCTGCCCTAATGCCACTTCTCCAGTTAATGGAGTTGTTGTTATTGCTCCACTCCAATCACCTGGGTGACTCACCTCATAAATTCCTGCGACAATTGCAGGTTCATTAACTGTTAACAAACCTCCTGGTGGTTGCCAAAGGAACATTTGCATTCTTGGATTTGCAGGTGCACCATTAGCTGCAACATTATTATCTGGTGGAGTTGCCATATTTGCATTGTTTGTTCCACTTCCATCATCAACGTCCATGTTTACATGATCATTTCCAATTCCGCCATTTCCATAATTATTGACTTGGAAATTACCTGCAGCTTCATCAAAACCATATACATATGAAAAATCATGCATTACATTCGACATAAAAAATCCATTGACTACTGATGCATCTTGATAAGTATTAGGTTCATCATTAAGATCCATAGGAAAGTCAAATAATAATTCAGCTCCTCCATCTGGTTCATCATTTGCAGAAATATTTGTTCCATTAATGTCCAAATAAGCATGAACATTATTACCTCTAGTAATCGTAAACTCTGGCCCATTCTGTCCATTGGTATCATGCCATCCATAAGGGGATGCTGTTAAATTTTCTATTCCTGTTAATAAATTTCTATCTCCATGACTTGGACTTTCGTGAGTATGAAGATTTCCATCAGTTGTTTGGTCTGCAAATACAGCATAACTTCCTCCTAATAATACTGGAGGTGCTGCAGTTGTTTTTTTAGCAGAAGTAACAATCTTCATATTATCCAAACTTCGACAAGCTGCATCATGATTATGATAAGCATCAGGAGCAAACGTACAGTAAGTCGTATAGTTATGTTTTCCTAAAATATTTCCCGTTGCTGCATCTACTTTTATAGCCCAATAATCTGCATTAGAAACCATGTCAATTATCACTTCCCAAGCTAACTTCACTTCATTTTCATTTATTGGAAAAAACTGAAGATTTACTTTGATATTAGAATTTGAATACACTCCTTTTTCAAATACAAATTCTTGGTCATTTTTTCTTTCTTTTTGCACTAATACATCATTCATTTCTACATTCAAGTGGCTCAATGCTGAAGCAATAGCTGCTTCTGGAGTCAAGGAAGGCGAAGTTGATGCACCTACTTTATTTACAATATTAGGAATGATTCTGCTTGCAGCATGAACCACTTCTCCTTCTTTGGAAATACCTACATTATAAATGGCATTGTAAACTTTAATTCCTTGATATCTTTGCATTAAATAAACCATACTCGCACCTGATGGCGTACTTACATAATTGTCTGTAACGACCAAATCGGCAATATCTGCCTCAGTAAGATTCCATTGGTTTTTATTTTCTTGCAAATGTCGAATCGCAGTTTCAACTGGATTTTGAAGTTGCGACCATGCGTTGATGCTTAAAAACATCAAAAGCATCATCACACTTAAATTTTTGCTTTTTGTAAAGTAAATTCTCATCATGAATTTTTTTTTTAATTAGGAATAATGAATATTAGGTAAAAATATAAAAAATAATAACTTTTAATTTATTCAAAAGCTTTTTACTCGCTTGCTGTGCGACAATTATTAAAAAAAAATCTAAGTTTAAAATCCATTTGTCTTCCGTTTTTCTTTTAAAAAAACATTCCTTTCCATTTTGATTCATTTTTTGATTTTGATTTGATTTCTTTTTTGAAAAAAATAACGACCTTGCCATCCTATGCAACTCAAAAAGAAATCAACCATTATTGGCAAACATCCCATCGTGGATGCCATCCAAACAGGAACTAATTTTGATAAAATTTTTCTCCAGCAAGGTACTCGTGGAGAATTCGAAAAAGAACTTCGCCACTTGACGAAGCAATACAATATCCCTGTCCAAGTTGTCCCTAAGGAGAAACTTAATCGGATGACTTCTGGAAACCACCAAGGTGTGATTGGATTGATTTCATTGATTCCTTATTATAAATTGGAGGATTTACTTCCGATGATTTATGAAAAATCTGAAATTCCTTTGATTTTAATATTAGATGGAATTACTGATATTCGAAACATTGGAGCCATTGCTCGGTCTGCTGAGATTAGTGGCGTTCATGCCATCGTTATTCCTAAAAAAGGTTCTGCTCAAATTAATGATGAAGCAATCAAATCATCTGCAGGTGCTTTGACTAGGCTTCCAATATGTCGAGAGCAAAGCTTAGATGGTGCATTGGATATGTTGGAAATGTCAGGGATCACTCCTTTCGCTAGTAATTTGGGTGCAAAAAAAATGGTTTACGAAACAGATTTTACCGAACCAACTGCCATAGTGATGGGCTCAGAAGGAAAAGGAGTTAGCCGAGAATTATTAAAACGAATAGAAAATCAATTTATCATTCCTCAGGTCGGAACGACTGATTCATTTAATGTTTCTGTTGCGACTGGGATTATTTTATATGAGGTGATGCGGCAACGAGGCTAGTTTTGAATATCCAATATCGGACAAGGAATATCCAATGTCCAATTGAGTAATATCAAAAGTTGGTTATTGGTTATTGGTTATTCAAAAAATAAAAAAACTCCCGCACTACATTTAGCACAGGAGTTCATTTCAAAAAAACAGCAGGATATCTTATAGGACTTTTACATCAGTCCTGTTAATCTTCTTTTTACTTTTAGCAATCTTCTCACCTCTCCGATTTCGATAATAAATGGATCATACTCTTCATGATTATCTGAAATCAATTTCAAATGCGTCCATCCATTATGTCGATCATAACATCGTTGCACTCGTTTTACCCAAACAGATTGATTGGTAACAACTGCATAAACTTCATTATCAATCATTTCTACGGTACTTCCCAATGGGGAACAAATCACCATATCACCTGAAGCAATATTTGGCATCATGCTATTTCCATTAATATTGAAAGCAACGAGTTCCCCTTTCACCCCGGGAATGCGAAACCATTCATTTTCTTCCAGTAAATCCACTCCAACTGTATTACTCGCAAATGCTTCCACATTGGTAAACAAGATGTTGGGGGAAAAATTAATCCCTAAAGCCATAGCTAGTCTTTGTTCCGGATCAGGTAATTTTGTTTTTACAAATGGATCTCCAATACCTTGAAACATAAATGCTTCATTCACCGAATAGTGAGTGCAGAGATTTTTTACCTGTTCGTAAGTGATTTTTCGTTTATCTTCTAGGTACGCATTGATAATATGTCCCTTTGTTCCTAGTCTAATTGCAAAAGCCATTTGGCTTTTTGATCGGTCATTTTTAACGATACATTTCCGTTGTACCAACTGCTGATACACTTCCTTAAATCGTCTATTTAGTTCTTGCCGATTCACTTTTTCCATAGATCGTTTCGTTTCTGTTGTATGACAAAAATAAAACAAATTGTTGTAAAAACAAAAGATCCAAACAAATTTGTTTGGATCTTTTGTAAAGAATTTATCTGTAATTTTCTCTTAAATTTTAATTATAACTTGTTCACATTAAAACAGTAATGGTAAGCAAGCTTAGTTTAACTTTTCTAATTTGCCGAAAGCATAAATTAAAAAAGGTTTCCCTTTAAGCATAAAGGTTTATTTTACAACGAACTAATTCTACTCTCCACTTTATATAATCTTGTATATTCATTCACTTCTTCTTCGAATGGATCGAACTCCAAACTATTTGCCGAAATTAATTTCAACCCAACAATTCTTCCGCGAGTATTAAAAATACGTTTTACATATTTTACCCAAAGCGAACCATTGCTTTTTACAGCATAGATTTCATTATCTTTTATTTCATGAAGACTTTGAATTTCTCTACATATAATAATATCTCCATCATTAATGACTGGCTCCATACTATTCCCTTCAATAGAAAAAGCCACCAAACCATTCCCACTCATGCCTGGAATAGCAAAAAACTCATTATCCTCATCACTTGAAGGACTTGCGCTTTCCATTCCTGCACCTGAACCTGCAAATGCTTGAACCGTAGTAAAAAGGATATTCCCTCTACTAGGTGAAACATTACTTTGTTTATTTGCTTTAGGCAAATCAAATCCAAAAGGAGTCCCCTCTCCATCAATTAGATAACTTTCATTCACTCCATACTCTCGACAGATGGCACGAGCTTGATGATAATCGATTACTCGTTTATCATCTGTATTTAAATAAGCTCGGATAATATGTCCATAAGCTCTTTTCCCTAAAATCTTTTTAGCGAAATCTCCCATTCCTTTACCGCCACGATCGTTAAGTACGATTTCGCCACGCTCTTGGAGTAGTTTAAAAACTTCGATAAATCGGTTATTGAGTTGTATTCTGTCTTCTCGTATCATCTTTATAAATATTGAGTTTTTAAAACAAAAATAGTGTTTCGACTGCAATTTAAAACAATTTCTTGCAAAAAACAAATCGTTTGACCTCAAACTCTTTTGTTTTAAAACAATTTTTTTCTAAAAAGATTACGGAAGCGAGTGGTAGCAAGGGATTGAGCGATTTCACTTTTTTCAAAAAAAAAATAAAAAAATATTAGTTCCTATTTCTCAAAAATTCAAGTTCATTTCCATTCGTCGAATTCCCCTCTTGTTTTAAAGAGTTTTTTTCCCATATTAAAAAGATTATAGCATCTTTTATATGACTTTTTAAACAAGGTATTTATGAAAAACGAAATTCTTGACGATATATTCAAAGATAAACTACGCGATCAACTAGTAGAAGGCGAAATTATTATTTGGGAAGGAAAACCTTATAATGGAAATTTCGTTTTCGTTTTCCTTTGCTTATTTTTACTTTATGCTCTATATAATTTTTTCTTGATGAAACATGGAAGTATAATTCCATTAATTATGGTTGTTTCATGTTATTTAATTTATTCTCTAGAGAATGGCAAGTTCATAAAGTTTCATTTTAAGAAACAAGATCTTTATTTCATTACTAATCAAAGAATTGTTTTTCAAATCAAACATAATCACCAGATTCAATTTCAATCAATACCCTTTGAAGATATCACCTATGTAAGTATGCATCCAAATAGATGGGGCAATGATAATGGAACTATTTATTTAAACATTCGAAAATCATCTCCAACTTCGCTCGTATTGAAAAATTCCGGAAAAAATATTCGCCCAACACTAGACATGATTAATCATTCAAAGGATGTGAAAAAATATATCCAAAAAGGCATACAAAAAGAACTGTAAATACATTGTTATGAAAAATGAAATCCTCGACGAAATATTTAACGACAACTTACGCGACCAACTCGAAGAAGGCGAAGTCGTCATCTGGGAAGGAAAACCGCAGTTCAATAATTATAATCGATTAGTAACGGCTGGCTTCCTGTTTCTTTTTATAGGTGTTAATCTCATAAATTCTATTTTAGGAAATCACCATTGGTTGACAGCAATCATCATTGTTGCTTTAGTTTTTTCGGTATTCCGACTTTTTTTTCGCCAAAAAAAAACAAGGTATTTAGTGACTAACGCTAGAGTAATTTTCCAATTACCAAATAAGAGAAAAACTCAAATTCACTCTCTCCCTCTCCATCAAATTGAAGACGTAATCTATGAAGAAGGAAGAAATAAAAATGGCACCATTACTTTAACCTTAAAAAAAACATTCAAAACTGACATAAAAACAATCGATCTCAAAAAGAATGTTTCTCGCAAAAACCCAACGTTAGAACTGATTGAAAATGTGGAGGACGTTGGAAATTATATACAACAAGCTATTGAAGGAAAATTGTAAATATATTGTTATGAAAAACGAAATCCTCGACGACATATTTAACGATCAATTACGCAGTCAACTCGAACCTAACGAAAAAGTAGTTTGGGATGGCAGCCCTACGATTACGACTTACACTAAACTGAGTATTATTATAGGTGGAATAGCCATCATCCTTTGTTTTCTGAATGTCTATTTTCGAAAGATGGATTTTAGTCCAATCATCTATCCTTTATTCGGCGGTGGTGTTGCTCTTTGGGGATTATTTCAAAGTAAGAGAATCCGCTACCTGATCACCGATAAACGAATTATTTTTCAACTTTGGAAAAAAGGAAAAAAACACTTCCACACTATTTATCTTGATGAAATTAAAAAAATTCTAATCACAGATGAAGTCAAAAAGAATGGAACCATTTTACTTCAAATGAAAAATGGAAAAATAAAACCATTTAGAACTTATCATTTACAAAACAATGCTGAACGACCTCACGTGAGTTTAGAGATGATTGAGAATGTGGAAGAAGTAGCAGAATATATCGAAATAGGAATGCATAAATCAAATTTATTAAAATGAAAAAACTCATCCTTGACACACCGTTTCGTGATTCCTTTTCTGACTTTTTGGAAAAGGGAGAAACTATCGTTTGGGAAGACTCAGCTATTGAACCAAAATATGCAGTTGTACCTGTCAAAAGAAATCGATTTGATTTCAATAGAAACGAAATCTTAATTATTATTTTAGCTGCAATTCTTTTAGGTATTTATATTGTTTTTTATGAGGCGTTGGCTTCCTCGAGAGCTTCCTTTTTGGTCATTGCAGCACTTCTTCTTCTAAATATTTTTTACAAACAACACTATAAAAATGATGTCGCTGAATTTGCGGTCTCAACCAAACGTATATTAATAAAGTCCAATCACTCTAAAAATAGAGAGATCTTCGAAGTCCCTTTTTCCCAACTCAACAATTGTATCGTCGAAGAAAAAAAATCTGGTCGTGGAACTATTTTTTTAGCTTTTAAAAATCCAGATAAAATCACATTCGAAACATTTACAATCAGAGATAATAACGAAATCGAAAAACGACATCAACCAACTTTAGAAAATATCGAAAAACCTCAAGCTGTGGCAAAATTGATTAGGGAAGGAATTAGAGAATCAAATTTATCATCATGAAAAATCAAATCCTAGATGAACTTACGCGTGATTCCTTTTCCGACTTTTTGGAAAAAGGAGAAAAGATTCTTTGGCAAGCTTCCGCTAAAAAACCAGGCTACAGCATTATCCCTATAAACAATGATACAAAACCTAAGAAAGAGCAATCAATACTTATGAGCATTATTTCGAATATCTTATTTGAAATAGTTGGAGCTATGTTTTTAGCTCTTGTGTTTTTCATACTCTCTCCTTTTCTTGATGAAGGTGCTTTTTGGGGCTTAGGATTGTTAATACTCCTCTTTGCTTTTTTTTATAATCGATTAAAAAATAGCCCTACAAAATACGCTATCACCAATAAAAAAGTCCTATTCAAATCCACCCAATCAAGAAAAGTCAAATTTTACGAAATCCCTTTTTCTGAAATCAATGATTGCGTTGTCGTCGAAAATAAAAACAAGCGCGGTACTATTTTTTTAGCCATGAAAAATCCTGAATCAATTCCCTTTGACTCTTTTACAATTCTCGATACTAAAGAAATTGTGAAACAACATCAACCAACTTTAGAAAACATCGAAGACTTTGACAAAGTAGCTCAACTCATTCGCCAAGGGATCCAACAACACAATTAACCCACACCTTACATTTTAATTTTTCAATTCCACCACTTATTCCATCCATTATTTTATTTTTGTAAAAATTTCAAACAGGACTTCAGAAAGTCTTGCTACAATAAAACAATTGTTAAAAATGGATGAATTAAAAACCGTAGAACTTCCTGGCGATACAACTTTACCTTCCACGCCTGAAGAATTGCAACAACTCATAGACGCTAATCAAGGCGAGCACAAATATTCCGTCGAAGACTTTTTCCGAACTCCTGAGAAATCGAATTATCAGTTGTCACCCGATGGTACGCACTTCGCATTTATGAGTCCGTACGAACGACGTAAAAATATTTATGTGCAAAAAATCGGAGAGACGGAAGCTACTCGAATCACATCTGAAACTAGTCGAGACATCGGTGGTTTTGGTTGGGTCAATAGCAACCGAATTATTTTCATCAAAGACAATGGTGGTGATGAAAATTTCACGTTGCTAGCGGTGGACAAGAATGGAGAAAATCCAAAAGACCTCACTCCTTTTGAAAATATTAGAATTTCCGTTATAGATGACTTAAAAGAAGATGACGATCATATTATCATCGGATTGAATAATCGAAATCCTCAACTTTTCGAACCATACCGATTGAATGTTGATACCGGTGAATTAAATCGATTGGCAGATAATATTGACCCGACAAATCCGCTCGATGGTTGGATGACAGACCATGAAGGAAAACTCAGAATTGCGACAAAAGTAATTGGAACGAATACCACAATTCTTTATCGAGATAACGAAGAAGAAGATTTTCGAGAAGTGATTACGACTGACTTTCGAGTATCAGTTTCTCCTTTGTTTTTTGATTTTGATAATGGAAGTGAAGTTTATGTGGCGTCTAATTTGGATCGAGATAAAAGTGTGGTCATCAAATTTGACATGGCAACTTGCAAAGAAGTTGGCGAACCAATTTTTTCACATGAGTCTGTCGATGTGACTAGCTTGGGTTATTCTCGCACTCGAAAAGTACTCACCGCAGTTTCTTATACAACTGCCAAAACGCAGTATCATTTCCTCGATGAAAAAACAAAAACAGCTCGTGAATTTTTAGAATCAAAATTGGGCGATTACGAAATCTCAGTTGGCAGTAAAAATAGAGCAGAAGACAAAATGATCATTCGCACATATTCAGATCGTTCATTGGGCGCTTATTATTTCTTTGATGCGGAGACCAAACATTTAGAAAAAATAACTAACGTCAGTCCATGGATTGATGAAAATGATATGGCGGAAATGTCGCCAGTCGTTTATCAAACTCGAGATGGTTTGACAATCAATGCTTACTTGACCTTGCCTAAAAATGTGGAAGCAAAAAATCTTCCTGTGGTCATCAATCCACATGGTGGCCCTTGGGTTAGAGATAGTTGGGGCTATAATCCTGAGGTGCAATTATTGGCGAGTCGTGGCTATGCTGTTTTGCAAATGAACTACAGAGGTAGTACAGGTTATGGTCGTGACTTTTGGGAAAAAAGTTTTAAGCAATGGGGGAAAACCATGCAAGACGATATCACAGATGGTGTGAATTGGTTGATTCAAAAAGAAATTGCTGATCCTAAAAAAGTTGCTATCTATGGAGGAAGTTACGGAGGTTACGCTACCCTGGCTGGAGTAACTTTTACTCCTGATTTATATGCTTGTGCAATTGATTATGTTGGTGTTTCTAATCTATTTACTTTCCTTCTCACGATTCCACCATACTGGAAACCTTACCTTGACATGATGCATGAAATGGTTGGACATCCTGAAAAAGATCAAGAACATATGACTGCTGCTTCGCCTGCGTTGCATGTCGATAAAATCACGACACCACTTTTTGTGATTCAAGGAGCAAATGATCCAAGAGTGAATATTGACGAGAGCGATCAAATTGTTCGATCACTCCGAGGTCGAAATATTGATGTTCCTTATATGGTCAAATATGACGAAGGGCATGGATTTCATAATGAAGAAAATCGCTTTGAAGTATATAATGCGATGATTGGATTTTTGGGAAGGTATTTATAAGTTCTGCTTAGAAATTAGTTTTTCATAAAAATGTCGCCTGACGAATAGTTCTAATATAATAAAAAATATTTCAGTAAAATTTTCTTAAATTAGGTAAATATTTGTCAGGCTATTTTTTTTTAACTAAAACTATTTCAAAATGAAAAACTTATCCATCTTTTTTGTTTTTGTAATTACATTGTTACAAAATACTCCAATTCTCGCTTGCACCTGTGGCGGAAACTTATCTTTTTGCGAAACAGTAAATGAAAATTATACTGTTGTAGAAGTTGAAATTTTTGATAGATACGATGTAGATAATTTTGAACACATAGATGTTAGAGTTATAGAAACTTTGAAAACTGGAATCAATATCGACACCCTTACAGTCGTATCATTTTCTGGTTTATATTGCCACGATCCTCTTACTAATATGAATATTGGAGATACATTATTAATTAATTTCTATCAAACCGGAGCCAGTATTAGTACTCTTGAAAATTTTCCTGCAATAGAATTCTTCTCTTGCCACACCAACTTTCTAAAATTATCTAACTCAACATTATCTGGTCACATAACTCCTAACCTAGATGAGCAAAATTATGCTGAATTTAAAAATCAACTTACTGATTGCATTGATATGATGGTGTCAAATGAAGACCTCGAATTACTAGAAAACTCAATTGATATTTCACCCAATCCTTTTTCTGAAAATGTAACTATTGATTTTGGAGACCTACCTACTTCAAAAGTATCGCTAGAAATATTTTCAGCACAAGGTCAAAAAATTACTTCTCTTCAAAATCTCCAACAATACAATTACAAATTACCCTTGAGTGATTTACCGAAAGGAATTTACTTCATAAAAATTCAATATAAAGATGAATCAATTGTAAAGAGGCTAGTTAAGATTTAAATATTCATTTTTTTTTGAGAAGAAGTTAATTTGAAAAAAATAAACAGCATGAAACATCTCCTCCTCCTTTTCACATTATTCATCTTATGCCAAAGCACAACTTTGACAGCATGTTCCTGCGCAAATATTTTATCTTTTTGCGAAGGAATTAATTCCGATGCAAATGTCATGGAAGTCGAAGTCCTTGAAAAATACGGTACGCCTCCCTATGAAACTTTTATGGATGTAAACGTTTTAGTATCTCTTCAAGGAAATATTTCTTACGATCAATTGACTATCCGCAACTATGGAACTACTTGTGATGTAAATTTTGATAGATTTGATATTGGAGAAAAACTTGTCGTCACTTTTTCGGAATTGGAAATGATTGATACTTTATCTCATTATCCATATTTTCATTTTGGAGCTTGCCAAAATAACTTTTTAACCATTGAAGGAGATAAAATAATTGGAAATATCGAACCCGAAATTTCAACCAAAAACTATGATGATTTTAAAAATAATATAGGCACATGTTCTGATCTAACTTTATTTGATAGAGATCCAGAAAAGCTAGATAAGTTTATTCACATTTTTCCAAATCCGACTTACGATTTTTTAAACGTGAACTTTTCTATTTTAAATCCAGCAGAAATATCACTCGAACTTTTTAATGCGACTGGTCAAAAGATAACTTCCATCAATAGCAACCTTCAACATAATTATCGAACCGATATTACTTCTTTGGCTCATGGCCTTTATTTTTTAAGAATAACTTATCGTAAAATATCCATTGTCAAACGAATTGTCAAAATTTGATTTTTTCTGCCGCAGATTATTATGATAAATCTGCGGCAGAAAAAATCAAATTTTCCCCAACAACCATTCTCGCTCCGTCAAAACCTCTTCCGATTCAATCTCCTCTCGCAAAGCCTCCCTAGCCTCTTTATCCAACTCTGGCAACGACACCAACTTCTTCACCAACCGAATCGCATTCATATAATTCTTTCGATGAAAATCACTCACCTCTCGCCGACGAATAAAAATCTGAAAACTATCCAAATGCGAAAACAAAGAATCATACTCTTCCAACTCATAGTAAATTCTCATCAGCAGCGTTTTCGAAATTAAATTATTGACCAAATCTTTGGACTCAACCTTTTGCAAATGCAACATCGCTTTCCCATAATTTTTCCGCGTATATTCCAAGCGAGCTAAATTAAAATTGACCGTCGAATCTCGATATTCATTTTCCAACTTCTCAGAATAGGTTTCGATAAAATTTTCCAACCAATCAAACTCTTCCGTAAAAATTCCAGCGGCAACAATATTATTAAAGGTGAATCTCGATAGCATTCCATTTTCCAAAAAATAATTCGCCTCCAATCCATCTTTGTACAAATCTAAAATCTCATTGCTAAATTTTTTGTCTCCCTGATTCAATCTTCGAATACAAAAATTAATGGCAAACAAATACAATTCTCTCATTTCCAAAATATCAAATGATTCTTTGTTTTGAAAAAGTATCGTTTTAAATTTTTCAAAAAACATCGACCTGTTTTCCTCCGTCAAAAACCGATAGCAATAATAATAAATCGCAATTGCAGGTATCTTTAAATATTTTTCCTTTTCAATAATTGGCAATAAATGAGTCAATAAACCAAAGTCATATTCTGTTTTAAAAACTTGTTGATGTGTAATTTGAGTACAAGCATGTTTTAGTTTTTGCACTAAAAAAACAATGTCAATCGTCTCGGAGATTCCACCTAAATTAAAGTCTTTAGTTCGTTGATTTTTTACTTTAAAAGTCATTTCCTCCAATTGAAAATCTAACAATTGCTGATAATAAAATTCATTCCGCAAAGGTTGATTCTCCATAATCATCGCCGTCTTTTTCACCACAGCTTGATATGCTTTTGATAGTTTTCTTTCTCTATAAATTTCAGCTAAAAGATGCCGCGTTTTGAGTTTCCCATTTCGTCTTTTTTGAATTAAAAAATATTCTTCGATCAGCTCGAACAAATCGCTCATCGTTCCCCTAAGAAATGCATAATCATATTCCTTTCGGGGAAATGACTTTTGAAAAATCACTTCCTTTTTGGGAAATGCTTTACCCTTTAAATGGTATTTTACCAAGACCTCAAACAAGTTGCTCACATCATTTCTCAAAACAAAAAAAGGAGATTGTAAAACCCGTTTGATCTGACGGATTTCTTTTTTGTCCAAGGTTTGAATGGTTTCGTAGAGTTTATAGTTTTCAGCTTGTTTCATTATGCACTTTTTATTTCCACAAAAATGTATTAAAAATCACTAAATAAAATAATTTACCCTCCAATGTTAATCATTTTATTTCCACAAATCAAATATTGTGTCATTGTAAACTTGATAAAAAAAGTAAATATTTGTTCTCATTAATACATCAATTCAAAAAAATAATAACAATGAAAAAAATAATAATTTCTACTTCTTTTATTCTATTGGCATTTACTCCATTAATATTTGGAAATCATTTTTGGAACCAAGATTTTAATCTCAATAATGAAAAACCCGATGGGGATATTTTAAACGATGAGATTCCTCAACTCGCCAATTGTTCGGTATTTGAAGATGCCATTCTTCTAATTAATGATGAAACTTCGATTGCGAATTATCAAGACTTAGAGGAAATTGAATTGGAGGAATGGACCGAATCTAATTTTTTGTCTATCCTAACTCAACGTCCAAATAAAGAAGAAAATAAGTTGTTGTCTCAGCAAAATAATTTTAGAGATTTCACCACATTAAAATTAAGAACTGCCATAGTAAATGGAGAAATAAAATTATTTAATCAACTAGGAAAATTGGCTTGGCAACAAAAATTTAGCGGTGAAAAATTTGAACTAAAACGAAATGCTTTAACTTCTGGAATTTATTTTTATAAAATTTCTGAAAATGGAAGTGCAATTAATTCTGGAAAAATGTTGGTGAATTAAATTTTCTCGAAAATAGATGACTTGAAACCTTGTGGAATTTTTCTACAAGGTTTTTTTAGTTCTAGTCACAGACGAACACAGACTTAACTGACTTTCCCAATTGGTGTTAAATTGTGAGAGAGTCAGTTAAGTCTGTGTTCGTCTGTGACTAGAATCAAAAAAAAATCTCCGTAACTTGTAACCATCCAATAAACCAAAAGTTATCCTCTCTGAAAACAATTTTACATAAGCATTTTTAAAGACCAACAAAACTTGAATTCTTTTTCCGACAATACATTAATGTGCAAAGTCAAAGAAGGCAATCTCGACCAACTCGGGTTACTCTTCGAACGCTATCATCGTTTGCTGTATCGATTTTTTCAAAACTATCACCAGCGAGCGGAATGTCAAGATTTAGTGCAAACAGTTTTTCTCCGCATCTTAAAATATCGAATTCAATTCAATGAAAATGAAGGAGAATTTAAAACTTGGATGTTCCGAATTGCAAGGAATGTGAATATGGATTTTTTCAAAAAACAAAAACGCACTCGAACGGAAAATATTGAAACCCAAGCATTTAAGTTTACTGCTAGCATGGATTTGAATTTGGGAGAAGAGAAAGAAGAAATTTTAAAACTACGAGTTGCCCTCAAAAACCTTGATGAAGAAAAAAGAGAAATCATCGTCATGAGCAAACTCGAAGGATTAAATTATAAAGAAATTGGTCAGGTGCTTAACTGCTCCGAAGGCGCGGTAAAAGTAAGAGTATTCCGAGCATTGAAAGGACTGCGAACACAATATTTTCAACTAGAAAAAAATAATCCGAGATGAATAAAGAAACGGCTAAAATATTAATTCAAAAATTTCAAGAGGAAAGTTTAACCGATTCTGACAATGAATTATTAGAAACTTATTTGGAAAATGGATGGATCGAATTGGAGGAATTGAAAGACTTAAATGTGATTCACAATAATTTAATTTTAGAAAAAACTGAAATCCCAACGAGGGAAATGCAAACGGTTTTTTATCAAAATTTAGAAAAAGAAAAAAGTGCAATAGCAAATATTTCCACTTCAAAAACAAATTGGTGGAATTCACTTTTCCCTCAAAACTTTGCAAAAGTAAATTGGGGATTTGGAATGATGACTTTGCTTGTAGGTTTATTGTTAGGTAGTTTTTTCAAATCAGAGTCTACTGAAAAATTTGATACACTTGCTGCTCAATTACAAAAAACACAAGAGACGATGATGATGGCTCTCTTAGAAAAAGAGTCTTCTCGAGACAGATTAAAAGCTGTCAAAATCAGTAATGAAATGACCGATGTAAGTGGTCCAGTTGTCGAAGCATTATTGCGAACTTTGAACAATGACGAAAATGTAAATGTGCGTTTGGCCGCTATTGAAGCCTTGGCAGATTTTTCCCAAAATCCAAAAGTGCGAAAAGGATTGATCGACGCAATTCAATATCAAGATTCACCGATGGTGCAATTGACTTTGGCAGAACTCATGGTTTTTTTACAAGACAAAAAATCAGTCGAAGAGTTCAAAAGCTTAATGAAGAAAAAAGATATTCCAACTGAAGTTAGAAGTCAATTGGAAGAAAAGATAAAAGTGCTTTTATAATTTTTCATGCTGCAGCAGAAATTTTAGTTCACTCATTTTTTTACTAAAAAAATCAAAACATGAAGAATTTACATCTGGTATTTATATTAGCCTTAGCGTTATGCAGCTTTTCAATTTTTGCTCAAGAGCATACTGAAATTATCAAAAAGGAGTTGCAGTTTTCTAAAGTCAATTCCAAAAATTTATTGACGATCAATAATGTCAATGGCAACATTTCAGTCGAAGGTTACAGCGGTAATAAGATTTTGTTAGAAGTTAAAAAAACGATCTCAGGTAAAACGCAAGCCAAATTGGAACTAGGAAAAAAAGAAGTAGAATTAGGTATTTATCAAGAAGATGATGGAATGATAATTTACACCAAAACTCCTTGCTCTGATGTTCGATATGAAAAGTCCGATGACGATTCTTGGCGATGGCGAACGTGGAAAAACAATTGTAACTGGGGCAGCGGAGTACACTTTAATTTTGATATAATTGTCAAAATTCCTTACGACTTAAACATCGATATTTCGACAGTCAATGATGGAGATATTTTAGTCAAAAATGTATCAGGAGAAGTCAAGGCTAATAATATTAATGGGAATATTGCACTTAAAAAGATTGCTGGAAAAACTCATGCACATACCATCAACGGAGACGTCGACATTAAATATTCCAAAAATCCTGGAAAGGATTCCAAATACTATTCTTTGAATGGCGACATCAATGCTTACTTCAAAAAAGGACTTTCTGCCAAACTTACTTTTGAGTCATTCAATGGAGAATTTTTCACCAATATTGACAAGATCGAAATGATGCCAACCTTAGTTCAAAAAAAGGCAAAAGGAAAAGGAGTCAAATATAAAATTGGTGGAAAATCTAACATGAAAGTCGGAAGCGGAAATGTATTGTTAGACTTTGAAACCTTCAACGGCAATGTTTACGTCAAAGAATTATAATAAATAACAATCTATATAATCAACTGACAATCAAATAATTAAATTTAAAATCATAAGAAATGAAACTCATAAATATTTTTGTAATCACATTAGCTACAGCGTTATTATTTTTAGGTACCACAACAACTTTCGCACAAGACTTTGAAGAAATTAAATTACCTCTTACTAATCCTGCCGAAAAAGGTTTCTTAAAAGTAGAAATCCACAAAGGGCCAATCACTATAAAAGGGACAGATCGAAAAGATATTTTGGTGCGATATGCTTCTATGGAAAAGTCTAAAAATAAGGATAAATCAAAAACTAAAAATGGGTTAAAGAAACTCCATAGCGCATCCATTGATTTAGAAATTTCGGAACATGACAATCGGGTGAAAATTAATTCAGACTCTTGGAACCAAGGACTGATTCTCGAAATCGAAGTTCCTAAAACCATAGACTTAAAAGTAGAGTCATATAATCAGGGCGACCTAGAAATAGATAACATCATTGGTTCTTTGGAATTGACTTCATACAATGGTTCGATCACCGCTACGCATATTTCAGGCTCTATCATTGCCGACACTTACAATGGAAAAATCACCGCCACTTTTGACAAAGTTCAAGCAGATGAACCGATGGCTTTTATTAACTATAATAATGGATTGGACTTGACTTTTCCAGCAGATATCAAAGCGACTTTTAAAATCAGCAACAAGCAAGGAGATGTTTACACCGGCTTCGACATGACCATGGAAAAACAAAAAATCGAGAAGAAAGAAATCAAGCAAAGTTATAAAATCCAACTCGGAAAATGGGTCGTCGGAAAGGTCAACGGCGGTGGAGCAGAAATCACTATGGAAAATTATAACGGCGATGTTTATATTCGAAAAGCAGAAAAATAATGCTGAATGGTTAATTGTGAATGGTTAATATCTTGCGAGGTGTTAACCGCTCACCGTTAAGCATTCACCGTTATTTCCAGCCAAGTTTTGTTAGCGATCGGTTCTAAGGTTTTTAAATCTTCTTTTACTTTCTTCCTCTTTTTGTCTGCGGTTTTTCCACTCCTTCCTTTTATCTGAAAAATCTTTTTAGCTAGTTTTATAAAATTAGCATTGGCTTTTTTTCGATAATCACTTAGATCTTTGCTGCGTAAAATGTATTTTTTAAATGCTTCGATGAGTGCAAAAAAAGCTTCCCCTTCATTCAATTCATAATAACTTTTCAACTGTAAAATCTTTGCGCCTAAATGGTAATTCGTATCGGTGAATTCCACATCCTGCAATTGAAACAACGTGTTTTGAAAATCACCTTGCGCATGATATAGCGTTGCCAAATTATATGCAAGAGCATTGTTACGTTCATTAGCGACAAGCGTATTTTGGTATTCGTAAATGAACTTTTTCGTCCATTCAAATTCTTTAAGACGAATCGCTGTGGTCACAATATTTTTGTAAGTCCATTGCGAAAGGTGTCCATCGAGGAAGATAATTTTTCGTTCGAGCAACACTTTGTAGAGTTCGAGAATCTCTTGATAAAAAGCATCTTGTCCGCTGTTTATTTTTTTTATACAAAAATTCAAAGCGTAAGTGTAGAGGGTAAATAATTCTTCTTTTGGAAAAATTCGATAGTGCTCCACTAATGATTTTTTCAAATCAAAATAGAATGACTCCTCCCCTTCTCCTTCGAGCATTTGGATCGTTTTAAAATAAACTTGCAATGCAGGATGATTTTCGAGGTGGTTATTTTTTTTACAAAAAATTAAAATCTCATCGAGGAATTCGCATTTGTAATTTGCATTAATGACAATGTTTCGAGAAATCATGTTACAAGCGATATGCAACTTATTGATAAAATAACTGAGGTCGAGGGAGTCACTTTCGAGTTGGAGGTTTTCGTCAAATTGTCTTTTTATTTTTGTTTGGACAAATTGGTCAAGCTGGCTGTAGAAATCTTTTTTTTCTAAAAAATAATTAAAACTACGCTCTTCCTTTTTTGCTTCCAATTGCCGATATCTACGAATCGTTTTCTCAAAATGTTGCGGAGCGTCTTTTTGAAATAACTCTTTGAGTGCATATTTTTTTTGCAAAAGTGGTTGTTGCGCAAAATGCTTTTGAGCCAAAAATCCATATAATAATTGTAGCAAATCGGAAATGACATTGTTGATTTGTAATTCATTATATTGTTGGTGCATATATATATTTCCAAAAACCTGCCTTTTTTCCAAAATCTCCGAATCGAAGTCTGTTCCATTTTCTAACGCTTGTGCTAATATATTTACAAGGTGTTGCACCTTTTTATTTTTGTTAAAAAAAGGTGACATCGTGTATTCATGGAAGCGTCGCAACTCTGTAGTCGATAGTTTTTTGAGCAGCGTAACTAGTTTTGTATTTTTCATAAAAGTAAATTAGGGGGAAGAACACTCTTTTTATTTCTAATAATAAGAGTAAATAGCGAAATTCTATTTTCTATAAATTTCCATAAAAAATTTACAAAAACTAATAAAATATAGATTTTAAATCTAAAATTTCTTTTTTAAAATCTATAAATGCTCAAAGATGTACTTTTTATTCGCCGTGGAAGGAATTACATTTGTAATGTAGAACATGAACATCTTTATGTTTTTAAACAAAATAGAATATGAAAAAGCTACTTCTCCTGATCACTCTTTCCTTTTTAAGTTTTGCTTTGAATGGACAGGTTATCGCAAACTTCACCACTACTGATTCGATTGGCTGTGGATCTAATCATCAAGTTAATTTCTTAGATGAATCTACTCCCGTTGGAGAGATTATATCTTGGGTTTGGGATTTTGGAGATGGAGCAACTTCTAATCAGCAACATCCCACTCACACTTTTATCGATGAGGGGACGTATAGCATTTGTTTGACTGTGACCAATAATTCAGGAGAAGACGATATGCTTTGCAAGACGGATTTTATTGTACTTAATTCTGCTCCGGTTTGTGTTATTGATGTTAACATTCCTATACTAAGTTGTGCGAACACGACAGTTACTCTTGATGGAGGATTATCAAGTTCAGGGCCAAATTTTAATTATAGTTGGACTACCATGAATGGAAATATTGTTTCTGGGAGCAACACTTTGAATGCAATTGTGGATACAGAAGGTTTGTACACTTTAGTGGTAACTAATACAATAACTGGTTGTAGTTCAAGTACCAGCATACAAGTAACTAGCGATACTAATATTCCAATTGCTGATGTAAGTACCACTCAAACTACTTATACTATTACTTGTACTAATTCTAGCATTTCACCCTACTACTTAGATGGAACTGGTTCCTCGACTGGTCCAGATTATATTTATGAATGGCGGGACTCTGATAATAATTTGATCAGTAATGATTTAATATTTGGTGCAAACGACGCAGGAACATACACACTAACTGTTTCAGATATTGTAAACCTTTGCTATTCTACAGCCTCAGTTACAATTGTTCTTATTCAAAATATTACTCCACCTATAGCAGAAGCAGGTCCAGACTTAATCTTGGATTGCCAAAATTCATTTGTTACACTAGATCCTTCTGGGTCAAGTACTGGAAGTAATTTTGTTTATGAATGGATAGGACCTTCTGGATTGGTGATAGATCCATCAAATCCCATCATCTCTCAACCAGGAATTTATACCTTAACAATTACAGATACTAGTAATGGATGTACTGCATCAGATCAATTAATCGTAACAGAGAATATAGGAATCCCTGCTATCAATATAAATGCAACGACCTTGGTTTGTCCAGGTACATTGGTTACTATTGATATGATTCCTGGTTGTTTGAATTGTTCCGTGGAAATTTTGGATGCTATGGGAAATCCAGTTTGTACAGGTGGATTACCATGTGAAATTGATACAGCTGATGGCCCATTTCAAGTAACAGTTACAGATTTAAATAATGGATGTCAAAATATAGAAACGTTTACATTTTTAGTTCCTAATCCGATAGTTTTGACTCAATCAATTGTAACTGATGTTTCTTGTTTTGGGGATAGTGATGGAGCAATTGATATTGACATTGCGGGAGGTAGCGCACCTTATATTTTTAATTGGTCGAATGGAAGTATAACTGAAGATCAAAGTGGTTTATCTCCTGGAACTTATTCTGTTACAATTGAGGATGCCAATGGATGTATATTATTGGAAGGTTTTGAAATTTTTGAACCATCTCCTATTCAAATTACTAATGTAATTATTACGAATGTTTCATGTACCGGAATCAATGATGGGAATATAGACATTACAGTTTCAGGTGGAACAGGCATCTATAATTATTCATGGTTAAATGGAGGCCTACCTTCAAATGGTCTTGCTACAGGAACCTATAATTTAACTATCACAGATTCTAATGGCTGTACTTTAGTTTCTCCTGATTATGAAATCATTCAAAATGTATGTTTTGACTTTGCCAATGACTCGACTATTTGCGTAGGCGGAATAGTTCCTCTTGCTGATGAAACTCCTATGTCTGGTTATAATTATTCATGGTCTCCAACAATAGGATTAAATGATCCAAGTATCAGTAATCCAATTGCTTCTCCTTTTGAAACAACGACTTACTTTTTGACCATTACAGATGGAAGTGGAACAGTTATCTTCAATGCCCAAGGACCAACTGTTACTGTGCAAAATTATATGGATTTTGGTTTATTAGATTTTTCCAATGCGCCACTTTGTGAAGGGGACACTTTGGAATTGTATGCGAATCTGGGAACTATTTTTCTTTGGACTGGTCCAAATGGATTTACAGAAACACTTATGAATCCTACGATTAATGATGTAACTGAATTGGAATCGGGTATTTACAGTTTGACGATAACTGACGACTTTGGCTGTACCGCTTCGGCTGATGTAGATGTTTTTATTGATGATGATTGTGTATGGCCAGGAGATACGGATACAAATATGGTTGTCAATCATTTTGATTTATTAAATATTGGTTTGGCTTATGATTCCGTTGGAACGACTCGAGAGAATGCTTCTTTCGATTGGTTTGGACAACCTTCTTTTGATTGGTCACAAACTACACCTAATTCCAATGTCAATTATAAACATATCGACGCAGATGGAAATGGAATTATCGAAGCAGCAGATACGGTTGCGATTACTCAAAATTTTGGATTCACTCATAACTTTTCTGATCCTGATATTTTAAATCAATTTACTGATCTTCCTCCGACTGATGGATTGACTGTTGTTACTCCTTTTTATATCGAACCTGATACTTTGATCGAAGGAGAAACAATTGCCTTGGATATTATTTTGGGAGATGTGAGTAATGTGGTGATGGGTTTGTATGGAATTGGATTTTCCATTGAGTATGATAGTTCGGTCGTGGTTCCTGGAAGTGCTTCGATTAACTTTGATAATTGTTGGTTAGGTGATGTGAACGCAGATGCGATCTCGATTCAATTTGATTTCCCAAGTCCGGGAAGAATTGATGCAGCTATCACTAGAATCGATGGAATGGAAATGGATGGTTACGGACTCTTTGGAGATTTAATTATTACTTTGGAAGATGATATTTTGTTGTGGAATGGAAGTGGGTCAAATAGTTTTGGAGGAACAACAACCGATGTGACGGCTGATTTCACCATTACCAATTATCATTTGATTAATTTTTCTCAAGAAGAAATTATGGTTCAAGGAACAACGACAACTGCTCCAATTGAAGAAACGACAAGCCTTAGTTTTTTAGAATTAAATGAATTGATTTCTGTTTTCCCAAATCCAGCGAAGGAGGCATTTTTTATCGCTTCGCAAAAAATTGATTTGGAGGTAGTTCGAATATTCTCTACAACTGGTGAGTTAAAAACGGTAAAAACTGATCTTCAAAACACCTTAGAATTTTCTACGGAAAATTTATCTAGCGGAATTTATTTTATCGAAATACAAACCCGTGAAGGTATTGTTACAAAAAAGCTAAGCATTGTAAAATAAAATTATTCTAACATCAATTTTCATTTTTTACAAAAAAAAGGAGCTAACCAATCAAATGGTTAGCTCCTAATTTTTTATAAGATTGTAAAAAACAAATTGCTTATTTCAAGCCAAATGCTTTTTTAACTTTCTTTACATAGTCCAATTTTTCCCAAGTAAAAGTTTCTACATTCCAAGTTTTAGTTTTACCAGAACCATCAGTAAAAGTTACTTTTTTCTTTTCAGGAGTTCTTCCCATGTGACCATAAGCCGCACTTTCAGAATAAATTGGCGTTCTTAATTTCAATCGTTTTTCGATGTGGTAAGGACGCATATCAAATATTGATTCGATCACCTCAGCAATCTTACTATCTGACATGTCTACTTTTGCAGAACCATTCGTGTTAACGTAAATGTTAGTTGGTTTTGCAACACCAATCGCATAAGACACTTGAACCAAAATCTCATCAGCAACACCTGCTGCTACTAAATTTTTAGCAATGTGTCGAGTTGCATACGCAGCTGAACGATCCACTTTTGAAGGATCTTTTCCAGAGAATGCACCACCACCGTGAGCACCTTTTCCACCGTAAGTATCTACGATAATTTTTCTTCCAGTCAAACCAGTATCTCCGTGTGGTCCTCCGATAACAAATTTTCCAGTTGGGTTAACGTGGTAAGTAATTTTGTTATTGAATAATTTTTTAGTTCCTGCATTACATTGTGCTTTCACTTTTGGAATCACAATCTTAACTACATCACTTTTGATCTGAGCTAACATTTTTGCATCAGCTGCAAAATCATCATGCTGAGTTGAAACTACAATTGAATCAATTCTAATCGGTTGATTATCATCAGAATATTCGATCGTTACTTGTGATTTAGAATCAGGTCGCAAGTATTTCATTTGCTTTCCACCTTTTCTGATGTCAGCCAAAACTTGTAAAATCTTATGAGATAAATCCAAAGCCAAAGGCATATAATTATCAGTCTCAGAAGTTGCGTAACCAAACATCATTCCTTGGTCACCTGCACCTTGATCTTCTGCTTTTTTTCTTTCTACTCCTTGATTAATGTCAGGAGATTGTTCATGAATCGAAGAGAAAACTCCACAAGAGTTTGCTTCGAACATATATTCAGATTTAGTGTAACCAATTCTTTTGATTACATCTCTTGCGATTTGTTGAACGTCAAGGTAAGTTTTCGTTTTTACCTCACCAGCTAAAACAACTTGTCCAGTTGTAACTAATGTTTCGCAAGCAATTTTTGACGAAGGATCAAATGCAATAAAGTGATCGACTAAAGCATCTGAAATTTGATCTGCAACTTTGTCTGGATGTCCTTCAGAAACAGATTCAGAAGTAAATAAATATGGCATAATTAATAATTGAGTTGTGGTTTATAAAAATACCCTTCTGTCACAGGGCTTTAGTTTATTCAATATTTTGAAACGTAGTTTTTCAAAATCAGGTGCAAAAATAGGAATACTTTTTCAATAAAAACAGAGGCAAAAAAATTAAAACTTTAGTTTGGGGATTAGTAAATAAATAACCTACCGAATTTCGCAATCCATCAATTTTTCACCTTCAATAAATCCCGCTAATTTATCTCCAATTTGAACTGGTCCAACTCCAGCAGGTGTACCTGTGTAAATCAAGTCCCCCATTTGCAGTTTGAAAAATTTTGAAACATAGGTAATTAAAAAATCGAAATCAAAAATCAAATCTTTTGTATTTCCATCTTGTACCACCTCTCCATTTTTTTTCATTTGAAATTTTATTCCTTCTTCTTTATTTACTTTTTCCAAAGAAATAAATTCACTCAACGCTGCTGAATTATCGAAGGCTTTCGCAATTTCCCATGGATGACCTTTCGCTTTACATTGGTCTTGCAAATCACGTGCGGTGAAGTCAATTCCAAAAGCAATTTCTTTATAATATTTTTTGGCAAATTCAGGTTGAACATATTTTCCATTTTTACAAACCTTCAAAACAATCTCCGCTTCATAGTGAAGATTGTTTGTAAAATCAGGAATGTACATTGGTTTATTTTTCACCAACAAAGCCGAAGGTGGCTTCATAAAGATGAGTGGTTTGGCCAGAACTGGGTTATTCAATTCCTTAGCGTGGTCGCTGTAATTTCTACCGATACAAATTATCTTCATAGTATGCCCCTGACCCCTAAAGGGGAGTTTTGGATTTCCTTTCAATTAACGAATTACTTTCATTGATTTAGATTTTTCTTTCAATTTTAAATTGGTGGAATTATTCTGAATGTGAGAACAATACCATATTTCAAAAGTAAAGATCAACCTTAAAGGAAAAACCAAAACTCTCTTTTTAGATAATCTTTGGTTTAATTTAGTTTTTATAAAAAAAAATCCACAAAGTCAAATTAAACCTAAACTCTAAAAGAATGAAAGTCTAATCTAAAATTGAAAGGAAACCCAAAACTCCCCTTTAGGGGTCGGGGGTTTAAAATCTAACATTCGACAACCCTGCTAATTCTTTCACATCTTTAACGGTTTGCTGCGCCGTTTTTCTGATTTCAAAAGAAGATTGTTTGATTTGATTCTTCATCTCTTTTCTATTCGAAACGATTTCTGCTTTTCGCTCTTTAAATTCTTTACTAATTGCCACCAAACCATCAGCGACTGATTCTTTCAAATCAGAATATTTTAAAGCACCTGAATTATAATCATCCATCAAAGAAGTATGTGCATCTATTCGTCCACTCGCTTTTAACAAGCTAAATAAATTTCGAATACCCGCACTCATTTCTCCTTCCTTCACTTCACCAGTATCAGTTACTGCAGATTTAATTTGCTTTCTGATTCTAGCCTCTTCGCCAAAGACATTGATAAAATGTTTTTCACCAGCACTCTTGCTCATCTTTCGAGAAGGGTCAGCAGTCGATTGTACTTTTGGAACTTCCGTAAACAACGGCTCTGGCATCACGAAATATTCTTTCCCCATTTGATTATTAAATCGTTGGGCAATATTTCTAGTCAGCTCCAAATGTTGTACTTGGTCTTTTCCAATCGGCACATAATCCGCTTTATAAATCAAAATATCTGCCGCTTGCAAAACTGGGTAATCCAATAATCCTGCAGAAATAAAATCGTCCGCCTTTTCCTTACTCTGCTTACTTTTATCTTTGAATTGAGTCATCCGTTGCAACATTCCATAAGAAGTGAAGCAATTAAAAATCCAACACAACTCCGCATGCTCAGGCACTAGAGATTGAATAAAAAGATTATCCACTTTCACGCCTGTAGCCATCAAATTAAAAATCAATTCCCAAGTTGCATTTCGTAATTTCTTAGGATCGTAAGGCATCGTCATCGCATGATAATCCACCACACCATAAAAGCAATCGTAATCTTCTTGCTGGTCTACCCAGTTTTTGGTCGCTCCAAAGTAGTTACCAAAATGCATATCACCAGTCGGCTGAATGCAGGAAAGGATTCGTTTTTTATTTTCCATAATCTTAATTATTGAGTTAATTCAATTAACTAGTCGACAGCTACAATTACTGAAATTTCAATATTCACAAACTTTGGCAAATTTGCCACTTCCACTAACTCTCTCGCAGGCGCCGTTGCTTCATTAAAATATTCTGCATAAACAGCATTGATTCGCGAGTACATATTCATATCAGCAACAAATACACTTGCCTTTAAAATATTTTCAAAAGTCAAACCTGCATCCGTCAAAATCGCTTTGATGTTTTTCATCACTTGATGCGTTTCCGCTTCGATAGAATCTTGCACTAATTCACCTGTTGCAGGATCGAGTGCTATTTGACCACTCATATACATCACTCCATTATGGATAGTTGAATGATTATATGGTCCTACTGGAGATGGTGCGTTAGTTGAGTTATGGATCTTTTTCATGATATTTTTTATTTTTTGAATAACCAACTACTCAATTTCGAGTATCTAATCTCCACGTCAGAAAGCCGAAACCTCTTGGGTAAAATTGGACATTGGATATTCTTTGTTCGATATTGGATATTCAATAGTATTTAAACAGTAAAGCCCCACACCCCAAAAAAATGGGATGGGAGCTTTGTAACTTTTCATTAAGTGCACAAAATGCTACTCTTCGTCTGCCGCTTGAATTACAAGTTTCCCTTTGTAGTACATATTTCCATCTACCCAATGAGCACGGTGATAAATATGTGGTTCGCCTGTAGTTTTATCAGTAGCGATCGTAGGCATTGCTGCGCCTAAGTGAGTTCTTCTTTTGCGCTTACGCATTTTGGAGATACGACTCTTTGGATGTGCCATAATTTATTTATTTAGTTTTTGTTCCTTGCTTTTTTTCTCAAAAAACAAATCACAATTTATTATTAGTTATAAATGATTCTTAGAAAAAAATTGTGCTTTAAGTCAGTCAAAAAACAAAATCAACACTTCCCTTCGGTTGTTTTTGATTTTCCTTTTTGGCTGACCACAAAATTGGTCTAAGAAAAGAATTAATTTTTATTAAAATCTTTCAATTCATTCCAAGGAGAACTGGAAGAGTTATCTTCTTTTTTTTCTTCTAATTCCTCTGTTGCTTTATTATCTAAATAATCCAACATTTTCAGATCGCATACATTTTCCTCTTCGTCCTCACAGTTATAAATATTTGCTACTGGCATCGCCAAACAGATATATTCATAAAGGTAGGTGGCAACATTTAATTCTGCCGCTCCTCTTTCAATGTATACAATGTCAACTTCGTCATCTGCCTCTTCGGCAAACTTTATAATCAAGTCTTCCTGACTTTCTATCGGTAAATTGATAGATGCCAAACATCGATCACAATCTGTCTTGATACTTCCATCAAGGTCAAAAGTCAAGACCAACATATCTTCTCGAATATCTATAAAGAACTTTACTTTAAAAGTTCCTTGCTCAATCGGAGAGTCTTCAAAATGTGTAAAGAATTCATCGCCGATCAAAAAATCATATTCGTGAATCCCTATTTTAAGACCTTGAATTGGTATAGTAAATTGTCTTAAATGACTCATAATGCTTGAAAATATATCAGTTTCAAATTTCGAGGTGCAAAGATATGCTTTTTTGATAAAAATAGGAAAGATTTATTTCATTGATTTTTGAAAAAAAACTTTTAAATATTGAAAGAGAAAATCAGCTAATTTGAAGCAAAATCTCCTTTATTCCGTTTATTATCATTACAAAAACCTATAGTTTTGCACTTTTAAAAACGATAGAACTAAAATATCAAAACAGAAGTTCCATTCGATTAATATAAAATCCCAATTTTTAAATAATAAATTATGCCTGAAATATCAAAAAGAGTCGCTCAAGCATACTCTTCTCCGATTCGAAAATTAACGCCTTTTTCAGATCAAGCAAAAGCAGATGGAAAAAAAGTATTTCACCTTAATATAGGTCAACCTGATTTGGAAACACCACAAGTGGCTTTTGATAAGATCCGAAACATGGATATTAAAATCTTAAAATACGGTTCCTCAAAAGGAGTACTCTCCTATCGAAAAAAACTGGTGGAATATTATCAACGATTTGATATTGAAGTTTCGGCCGAAGATATATTAGTAACGACGGGAGCTTCGGAGGCGATTTTATTTTTGGTATTGAGTTGCATGGACAAAGGCGATGAAGTTATTATTCCAGAACCATTTTATGCCAACTATATCGGTTTTGCAGAAATCGGAGATGTGGCGATTAAGCCAATTACATCAAATATCGAAACTGGTTTTGCATTGCCAAGCACGGCTGACTTTGAAAAAATAATTACACCTAAAACCAAAGCAATTCTAATTTGCAATCCAAATAATCCGACAGGTTGTTTGTATTCAAAAGAAGCATTGCAAGAGCTAGGTGCATTGGTCAAAAAACATAATCTCTTTCTTTTTGTCGATGAAGTGTATCGAGAATTTTGCTATGACGGTTTGGATTTTTTCTCTGTTTTGAATTTGGACGGTTTGGAAAAAAACGTTGCCGTTGTCGATTCCATTTCCAAAAGATATTCCGCTTGTGGGGCAAGAATTGGAGCAATCATTTCTCGAAATGAAGAACTCATCAATGCAATTACAAAATTGGGGCAATTTAGATTGTGTGCTCCGATGCTCGGGCAAATTGTGGCAGAAGCTATTTTGGAAAATGATGGAAATTATTTGATCGAAGCGCTTGCCGAATATGATCTTCGCAGAGAATTACTTTTTGAAAGATTGAGTAAAATGGAAGGAGTCACTTGCAATAAACCAGGTGGCGCATTTTATATTTTTGCAAAATTTCCGATTGATGATAGTGATAAATTTTGCCAATGGTTGTTGGAAAAATTCACGCACGAAAATCAAACGGTGATGCTTTCGCCTGGTGCAGGTTTCTATGCGACGGAAGGGTTGGGGAAACAAGAAATTCGAATTGCTTATGTTTTGAATTGTGATGACTTGAATCGGGCGATGGATTGTTTGGAAGTGGCGTTAAAAGAATATCAAAGTTTACGAGTTGATTTAAAAGCTGGAATAAATAGTATTTGAAAATTCAATTTTGAGATGGATTAGGGATCGGATTTCTTGAAGGAATCCGATCCCTTCTTCATCTCGCTATATTTTGATAAATGATTGCACGACCATTTCTGTCCCATCAGAAACCAAAAGTCGATAGATTCCATTGGGTAAGTTTTTTACATCTAAGTCATAAGTATTTTTTGTTTCAAATTTCTCATAAGAAATAGTCCGTATTGGTTGTCCAAGTGAATTAACTATTTGAACTCTTAATTCTCCTTGCCATTCATTTTCTATAGAAATTTGTAATTGATCAGTAACTGGATTGGGAAAAATTTCCAAAAGAGTAGCGTCTAATAACAATTCTTTTACATTTGTAATAGTTACGCAATCTAAACCAGCATCATACGAACTTTCATATGCACCAATATCCAAACATCCTCCTTGAAGTCTTGCATCTCCAGCAAGATCAAATTCAGAAATATCGTCAAGTAAAATACCCGCGTCGATGGCGGGACTATTTTGAGAAAGTAAAAATGTACCCGTTTCGAAAAGTGGATCAGCATTAGTTTGGTCAGCATTATTGGTGGAAGCATTTAGTGCATCATCACTTATCAGATTCCCACCAAGGCTAACTATATCCCCAGGAACAAAAGAACCACCTTGCGCAAGATTTGGGTAGCCATTGCTTTGTAGAATAGTATTTTGTAAAGTAGTTTTGCCTGATAAATAATTACCAATGGAAGGCATTTCATTATTTGCTATCGTACAATTCGTCAATGTAAGTTCACTTTCCGCATTTCCTATGACTGCTGATGTTACATTATTCGTATGATGTTCTGAGAATAGACAATTGATTAGTTCTACATTTCGACTTGTTGGAGTATTGTAATTAATAAAATGATTAAGGACAAAACCAGGAACTACTGAGCCCGAATTTCCTTTAAAATGCGTATTAGAAATTTTGGCAGAAGTCGTTGAATTCCCAAGTTCATAAATCGACATTCCACCTATCGTTCCATTAGTCGTATTATTATTAAAAATTTGACAATTAGTTACTTCCAAGTGGTTATCAAACCCAGAAAAATTATACATACCAATTCCTCCCACTTCAGACTCGGCTGAATTGTTTTCTATTAGGCAATCTATTATCTGAATATTACAATTTTGTGGGTTGCCTGGGTTAAAATCAATTGCAATAGCTCCAGCTTCGGCATAACTATCTAATGCTGTTGAGGATACTTCATTGTTTGTAAAATTAGTAGATTGAATTATTATTTCATTATCATTACCACTATCAGATAAAAAGTAGAGTCCTCCACCATTTGCAGATGTATTGCTGTCAAAGGAACAATTGTTTATCGTCGTGGTGAGACTATCTCCATTTTCACTATAACTTGTTATCATTCCTCCTCCTATAAAAATGCTCTTGTTCTCAAAAAACTGACATTCCTCTAAAGTTACTGTCGCTTTAAAATTATAAAATCCACCACCATTTTCAGCTTCATTACTAAGAAATTGACAATTTTCTACGGTCACTCCCTGTCCAGAGATTTCGGCAACCGTCATACCTCCACCACTTTTGAGGCATTTATTTTTTTCGAAAATACAATCTTCTATTTTCCCTCCTTCAGCACCTGCTTCAAAATAATAAAGTCCGCCAGCATGCCAGATGGTGTAATTTTGGGTAAAGTAACAGTTACTGATTTGAACTGCTCCATAACTAAAAATTCCTCCTCCACGCTTATTTGTCCAAACACCATCATCAATATCTGCATGCCCCCCTTGTATGGTAAAGCCATCAATTATCGCAGCCGTAGAAACAGTAGTATCAACATAAATCACATTGATGACATTATCATCTTTGTTGCTGTCAAAATCATCGACAATATCATCTCCATTAACATCGCCAGAGAGAATGGTCACATTGGCAACAGGGTCTCGTTGATCGAGTGTTGTTTCTGTACCATTGAATCCTCCATAAAGAGAAATATCTTGATGAAGGTAAAATGTTCGTTTGATCGTATCTGGCCAGAGGCTAGGATTTTCGGGTAGGTAAGTTCCTGAAGCTACCCAGATTTCGTCATTCAGATTACTACTGTCAATGGCTTCGCTCAAATCATTAAAAGCGTCTTGCCAAGATGTTCCATTGTTATTTCCTGAAGCAGAAGAGTTGACAAATATCTGTGCATTTGTATTGTTATAAATTAAGCATAAAAAAAGAATTTTAAATAAAATTGATTTCATTTTAATGGTGTTTATGAAGGTGAAAAATAAAAAGTAAGAATAGAGTAGTTTCTTCCATCGATAATAGGAAGGAACTACTTTTTAAAAGTACTTTGATAGGAGAATAAAACGCCATCTGGTGATAATTACCAGACGGCGAAAAAACTCATTCTATTAAATTTTTACAAATGATTGAATAACCATTTCTTTTCCATTAGATATTAATATTCGGTAAGCTCCATGCGGCAATTTAGCTACGTCCATTTTATAAAAAACTTTGGTTTCAAATTTTTCATAAAAAGTAGAACGAACGACTTGCCCTAATGTATTCACAATTTGAACACGAAGTTCTCCTTGCCATTTATTATCAATAGAAACTTGTAATTCATGTGAGGTAGGATTCGGGGAAATTTCCAAAACTGAATTATCCAATAACACTTCTTTTACATTTGTAACACAACTCGCTCCTGCATCATATGCACTTTCATAAGCACCGATGTCAAGACAGCCTCCTTGCACTCGATCATTTCCTGCTAAGTCAAAATCAGGAACTTCATCAGGTAGAAAACCAGCGTCGACCGCTGGACTATTTTGAGAAAGGAAAAATGTACCCGTTTCGAAAAGTGGATCAGCTTCAGATTGATCTGTATTATTGAGAAAAGCATTCATCGTTGTATCACCAATCAAGTTTCCTCCCAGAGAGGTTACCATCTCACCAGCAGCATCTAAATTGTTGGCCCCGGGATTGAATAAAATAGTATTTTGGATTTCTAAAGTCCCTAATCCTATGGTAACCGCATCTGCATTATTTTCAACGATGGTGCTACTATTTATAGTCAAATCAATTTTTCCCAACAAACCGACGCCACTACCATAAGAGCCTCCTGTGTTATTATTCAATAAGCAGTTTTCAATTTTAACCACATCCGTTGAGGTTGCTCCGGTCTTGTATAATTGGACAGCTCCCGCACCATCTGCACTACTATTATTTTCAAAAATAGAAGATAGAATCTCAATATCTGCTATACCACTTCCAAAATTATTTAATGAAAAACCACCTGCGCCTTCCTCAGCGTTTCCTGTAGCATCATTAACATTTCCAGAGAATAAGGCATCTTCTATTAGTATGTTGCCTCCTGCCTGATTATATAAAGTAAAATTCATTCCAGCACCTTCGTTACCTGAAGTATTATTTAAGAAATCAGTATTTTGAATAATGATATCCCCGCTACTTTGATTGTAGTACTCTACCTCTAATCCACCACCACCAAAAGCAGTATTCTCCTCAAAAAGGCAGTCAATAATTTTAAACCCTGGGTTGTTAGCTCCATAATTACCCAAAAAGAATCCACCACCGTACCCATCGCTCGTATTGTCTAAAAACTGGGTATTGTTAACTTCAAAATAATTATCCGTACCAAAACTATTAAAAAAGGCTATTCCCCCTCCAGCTCTTTCAGCGGAGTTTCCTTGAAATGTACAATCTGAAATGATGATGGAATCATTCGTAGGATTACCTCCAGAATATTGAAATCCTAAAGCTCCAGCATCTGGGTAAATATAATCTGGAGATTCAACGGCCTGATTATTGGTAAATTCGCAATTTGCAAAAACTAATTTATCATTTCCTAATCCATTTGAATCGTGATAAAATGCTCCTCCATGATTAGAAGTGTTATTATCAAAGATGCAATCAATCAATGTTAGTTCATTGTCTCCTTCTTCTATATTAAGATACATAATAGCTCCACCAGCAGATTGACTATTATTACCAGTAAATTGGCAATTAGTCATTTCCACTAAGGAACTTCTTATTCCAAATGCTCCTCCAATATAATCTGCTATATTATCTATGAATTGACAATTGCTCACTTGAACAAGACCAAGAGGAATAGAAGATTGTATTATCATACCGCCACCAGCACTACCAGATTTGTTTCTTTCAAAAACACAATTATCCACTATCGCTTCTACAGATGATGTGCCAAATAGAAACAAGCCACCACCAGCATTTAAAGCATAGTTTTGAGTAAAGCGACAATTGCTAATTTGTGGAGAACCATAAGACCAAATACCTGCCCCAACATCATTAGTAATTAAAACATTAAAGTCACCATCAGCATGACCTCCCATGATGGTAAAGCCATCTATTATGGTAGCTGTTGTTACCATGGTATCTATGTACATTACGTTTTTAACATTATCTGCACGATTATTATCAAAATCATCCGTAACATCGTCTCCGTCCAAATCTCCAGAAAGGATGGTGACATTGGCGACAGGATCTCTTTCGTCAAGCGTAGTTTCAGTACCATTGAATCCACCGTAGAGTTTTACATCTTGATAAATATAAAAAGTGTTTTTGTCTGCTCCTGTCCATGCACTAGGCATCTGTGGCAAGTAGGTGCCAGCAGATACCCATATCGTATCATTGGCATTATAATTTTCTAAAGCATCATGGAGTGTGGTGTAGGCATCTTGCCAAGAAGTACCGTCGTTAATTCCAGTAGCCGAGGAGTTCACAAATATCTGTGCATTTGTATTGTTAGCAATTAGGACTAAAAAAAGAATTTGTAGAAATATTGTTTTCATAATAATGAGGGTTATGAGTTTTAAAAATCAATAAAATTTTAAATTTTCTCTGTTTAGAGAGAGTTTTCAATAATCGAATTTCGTTAATAAAAAAAGTCTTTGATAAAGGAATACCTCACCCTTTCGATGAAGGGGCATTTCATTCGTCCTATTTTCTATTCAGCCACCAGCCGGTGTTCAGGAAATCCAAGTAAGTAGGCAAAATAATCTAATATGATGTCCTTAGCGGATCGAGGTGCAAAAGTCATTTTTTTGGCTTGGGGTATTCCACTTCTTTCCATTTCGTACACTCTAGTTTTACCTACAAGCGTTTGTTGATAACCGTTCAATTCTTTACTATCATCTATGATTACCCAATCAGATTTCATCACAAAATCACCTAATTGAGGTCGTACTTTTTCGGTAGGAGAATCCTTATCCATTTGGATGATTGTTTTGCTTACAGTATCCGACCGAAAACCGCTGAAATCATATTTTTTAGAATCTGTTATATCTAGTATTCCACTAATAGCGAATAAAATGACGGCTAGAGGTAGGATCTTTCTAACCAAGTTTAATTGGTTTTTCATTTGAGTTTCATTTTTAGAGTTAATAAAAAAACCTACGATAATGACATACCTCTCCTAATCGCGGAGGAGGCATGTCATCCATCGTTTTGAAGTCAAAAAAATAAATTTGAAAAAATAAAGGAATTCAGTTTTTTGAGGTTATTTCTGCTGATTGACTTTATTAATTTCAACAAAACAAAATTGAGGAAAATTGTAGGAAGGGGCTAGCATTAATTTTAGAAATACTAGCACACGGTTTTTTTTAGAGAAAAAAAGGTAGGACTAAATTTACAGTTTATGTAAATTTAATTATATAACTAATTGACAGTCATTTGTCAATGTTCATTTTGCAAGAAACATTTAAGTTATAAGGATTAATTAATCGGGTAAAAATATTTTTTAAAATTCACCTTGAAAATAGTGCCGATATTGAGTAAAATAATATCCAAGTTTGCAAAGAAAGAATTTGAACTAAAATAGTGATGTGGCTTTAACCATTCAT
>CALJOK010000018.1 GCA_937981555.1 uncultured Saprospiraceae bacterium | reverse complement strand
TTGATTTGTATAGAATATCTAAATTTGAAATATCTGTATTTACATCTAAGACATTTGTAGTTGAAATTATATCTACAGAAACATTGGATTTTTTTTGACTTGACATTAAAGCATAAATTGAAGCGATTGAACCTAAAACACCAATTACAGCAATTGTAATTGAAATCAAATTCTTGTATTCACTTCTGATGTTGTTTTGCTTTTCGTTCATTTGTTTTTTTTCTTAATGGTTGAGTACACTCGTATACCCACAACCTATTACCTATATATCTCTTATACCTTTACTAAATTATTGTTTTCCATCACTATATACAAAGGACTTTTTACAACACTATTGTCAACTTTCATTAAGTGAGTATAAATTTCTGTTGTCTTCCAAGAAGAATGGCCTAACAAACTCTAAATACATCTGAGGTTCGTACTAAACATAAAAACAGAAAAGAAAAATCATCAGAGTTTTATAAAAGCGTTAATTACAGTACAAAGGCCAAGTCAGCCTCCTTATATATACTTACCAAATATAAAAATAATTCCGAATATTAAAAAACGATCCCCCATTTTTCCCAGAAGAAACCTTCCCCGCTTTAGAAGATGCCCATATTATCTAACACTTTCTCCTAATCTTAAAAGATTCTCTCCACCAAATCTTACACGACTCGAACCATCTCGAACAAAAAAACCAAAACCATCCTCCATTTTATAAATAATCTTAGAAAGTGTCCACGCTGTCGAACCATAATTCTATTCTTGTTCGACAGCACGAACATATTCTTAGACAGCGTACAACATCTCGAAGAAAAAAACCAATCTGGTGTACAAGATTTACAATCTGGAACACAAAAATTACAATCCCGTACACAAAATTTACAATCCCGTACACAAAAATTACAATCTTGTACACCAGATTGTAATTTTTGTGTACCAAGTTTGGCCCATTTTTGTTCTTTTATCTCGCTTTTTTCGACAGCATACGGTTTGTTTAAATTTTTTTTCAAAAAAAAATAAAAAAAATATGGTACTCAAAACAAGCCGCCAAACCAGGTCATTTTAACGGTTGAATTTGTCATCCTTCTTATGGTGAATCTTAACCATACGTTGAATCTTAGCCTATTTTTTCCAAAAAGAAAAAGTAATCTTGGCACCTCTCCTAAAGATTGCCTTAACAGTCAGACAAGTTATAATATTTGGAATATAATCATTTGGCAGAATAAAACTGGAATACCATTTGTAAATATGTCAATATTATTAATCAGAGAAATACTATCACGATCTCCGTACCGATCCAAGTAGTGTTTCTAAGAATCAAAAAACTAAAGCCTAAGAAAACTAATTAAAAAAAACAACTCTTGATTAATTTCCCTTTTGCTGCACCTCCCCGATTCTATAATTTTATTTAAAAATGAGTTTTAAAAAAATTAAAACAGGCTTTAATGGCCTAACCGATTCAGCTGCTCTAAAGATAGGCGCTGATGTCAAAAAAGGAATGCCCGACAATCCTTTTTTCCCAACCTTAACTGTTCCCGTGGAGCAATTCATCACCGCATATGAAGAATTATTAGCAGCAATTCCTGCTACCCAGTTGCGCAACAAAATCGCAATTAGTGTCAGAGATGCTAAGCGCGATACATTTAATCTTCATTTATTTAGATTGGCATATGGCGTGATGTCGGTGGCTTATGGTAATGATGAAGCAATTGAATCTTCTGGTTTTCCAACCCTGACGGGTACGACGACCGCTAGGCCGATTCCATCCAAACCAACTAAGGTAGAAGCGATCATTGCAGTACAACCCAATACGATTCAAGTGACTTGTGATTATAGTAAGGATGCTGCAATCTATGAGGCAGAAGTACATTCTATGGAGGGTGTCCGACTGGGTGGCAATACGGATACTTCTACCAAAGTAATGGTAACGGGTATCCAGGAAGGTATCTTGGTCAACGCTAGGATGCGGTTGAAAAATGCTGCGGGTGAAGGGAATTGGAGTGATCCGGTGATGACTAGGATTCCATTGCCGAATGAACCGAGAGTGAAGTTTATGTAAGGAGGTGGACGTTTTACGTTGGACGTTCTCCTGTGCAATTTTATTTTTTAGCAAAAAACGCCACTTCCAACAGGTACGATATGTTGGGAGTGGCGTTTTCAGTACCGGCGAATTCATTCGCCTTCCCTATCCTGTCGGCGAATGAATTCGCCGGTACTATGGGGATATATAATTATTAGGCCAATCTTTCCGATCAGCGACCAATCTTGCTTTCACAGGATTATTCAATATGTAAACAACTATATTATTATATTCTTTTTCATTTCTAACAAAGTGATCATAACTATCCTTTTGCCAAAAAGTCCCTTTCCTACCAAGCACCCGATTGGCGGCAACAGAACTTCCTCCTTTGATTAGTTTCATTATTTTATCCAATTGGACATAGTTCTTGGGAATTCCATTTGGTAAAAATTCAGTTTCGTTTTCCAACTGAATAGAGGTTTCAAATAATACATGAACATGATTGGGCATGATGCAGTAAGCAATTAATCGATACAATTGATTGTCGTATTGATGCAACTTATCTTTTATGATTTGGGCAATCGTTTCGTTTTTGAGATGACATTCCCCATAAGGATTATCATCTAATTGGTGTTCGTATTTTTTAAAAAGTAGTTTGCGCTGACGAATGATTTCATTTTGATAACCTGATTTTTTTTCATCCAGGATTTTTTTGACAATTTTTTCGTATTGGTTTTGTATTTGGTAGATTATAGCTTGGGGTAAACTATCTGCAAGACGAAAGGTGACAAAAAAACTTGCACCAACTGGCGCAATATGCGGCAACCGATTGTGGTAAACTGTTTTCATTGGTTTTCTCATTATAATAGTACAGGCGATTTCAGTCGCCTACATAAATATTCATTTCCTAAATCTACTAAAAACAAAAGCATTCGCCAAACCAAGGCGAATGCTTTTTTCTAGTACTGGCGAATTCATTCGCCTTCCCTATTATATCGGCGAATGAATTCGCCGGTACTCTACTCTCCCACTTTTACAAATCTTTGGGTCGCAAATTTTATCTGTGCTTGTGGAATATAAATTGAATAAAATCCACTTGGCAGATCTGCAATATCTATTCTTGGAGCATTCACTCCTTGATGTAATGTTGCGCTTTCTGTTTTTACCAAAATTCCTCTACCATCGTAGATCATCATTTCGATGTCTGTTGCTTGTGGTGTATTTATTTTTACAAAAATAAAATCCATCGCAGGGTTCGGAACTAAACTTTCTAAAGTTGGTTTTCCATTCTCGTTAGGAATTTGCGTAGCGAAAGAGTTTCCAATATTTGGATTCGTCAAAGTTGGTGAACAAGGAACCTCGATCACATACTTTCTTTGATTATAAAAATTAGAAAAACTCCACGCGCCATCCCAAGGTGCCATGATCACAAAATCTTGTTCAGCAGAATTCTCATTACAAAATCCACATGGGTTGACATTATTAAACGTTAATGCTTCTCCATTAAACCAAACCAAGTTTCCTTCTGAGTCATAATCATTTAATCCGATGTAAGACATGTCAGAAATGTTTTGCTGGATAAAATCATTTTCTGCTTGCGAACTAATTGCTGCCAAATATCCTCCGTGAGTTTCCGCAACTGCTTGCGCATCTGTTGGCCTAGCGACCTCATCTGAAATAAAGTATGCGGAATTATTAAATTCACCTAGTGAAGCAAAACCAGGAATTGACTGCGGACAATTTCCACCACTCGGATCTATAACGGTTACAGAAAATCCACACAAGACAGTATTCTGACAGAAAGCAGCTGCACCCAAAGTAGTATTCCGAAGCTGAACCAATGTCGTTCCAATCGGAAATTCACTTCCACTCGGTAGACCACCAAAGACTTCATAATTTTCTAAGTCAGCAGTACAATATGAAATCAAAGTTGGATCACCATATTCGACAATCGCTCCTGTCGAAGAAGTAGCTGTTACTGTAATATCCGCTGGACAATTATACTGTGGATCTTCTGGACTAACATAAACAAAAGTGATACAAAACTCTGAATTACCACAAGCATCAGTAATTTCATAAACAACTGGAATACCACCTGGCGTAGGATAAAAAGCAAAACCAGTTCCTAATTCTGGCCCTTCGATTTGCGTAATAGTCAATCCTCCATCTGCACAATCTGTCGTCGCCGTCGGTACACTCCAAGTCGTCGTCGCATTAAAATCATTGATAGCTAATCCATCTAAAAATATATCAAGTTGGCAATTGGAAACATTAATGCCAGGGTTAGGAGGATTATTTCCACAAGGAATTTCCATCACGTATTTTCTATTATTATAAAAATTAGAAAAACTCCATTCGCCATTCCAAGGTGCCATGATGACAAAATCCATCTCTTCTGAATTTTCATTACAAAATCCACATGGATTCACATTATTATAAGTCAAGGCTTCTCCATTAAACCAAACTAAATTTCCTTCCGAGTCATAATCATTTAATCCGATGTAAGACATCTCGGAAATGTTTTGTTGGATAAAATCATTTTCCTCTTGCGAACTAATTGTAGCTAAATATCCGCCATGAGTTTCAGCTACTGCTTGCGCATCCGTTGGTCTAGAAACATCATTGGAAATATAATATTTACTTCCTTCATATTCTCCTAAAACAGTAAAGCCATCAATCTCATCAGGACAATCTCCACCTCCAGTATTTTCTTCTGTAACCGTTATCGTAAAGGTGCAACTTGCTTCATTTCCACAAGCATCGCTTGCTGTCCAAGAAACTTCATAAACTCCTGCACTCAAAGAAATCCCTCCAGATGTTGGGCCACCTGATCCAGATATATTTATACTCAATCCGCCATCAGGGCAAGTTGTTGACCCCGTTGGCGTATCATAATTAACCGAGACGGTTGTTTGTCCATCAGGTATAGTTGCATTAATATCGCTAGGGCAATTGATGGTTACTTCCGTTGACGGAGTCGTTCCACAAGGAATTTCCATCACGTATTTTCTACTATTAAAAAGATTGGAAAAACTCCATGCGCCATCCCAAGGTGCCATAATCGCAAAGTCCATTTCTTCAGAATTTTCATTACAAAATCCACATGGGTTGACATTGTTAAACGTTAACGCTTCACCATTTACCCAAACTAAGTTTCCTTCCGAGTCATAATCATTCAAACCAATGTAGGTCATCTCGGAAATGTTTTGTTGGATAAAATCATTTTCTGCTTGCGAACTAATGGTAGCTAAATATCCACCCTCCAATTCTGCGGCTGCTTGTGCATCAATTGGTTTAGCAACCTCATTAGAAAGATAATATTTACTATCTCCAAATTCACCGATAGCCGTAAAACCCGATACAGCGGTTGGAGCATTACATCCACTAATTATAGTCCCCGCACAAGGTTCACAAATAGTTCCACTACAATCTAAGATCGTTTGTACATCATTAATCGTGTTTGGATTACCATCATCGCAAGGCACAACTGAGGTTATTGAAGTAGCACAATTTTCTGGTGTCCCCATACAAGGGATGCAGATCTCTCCAGTTGCATCTAATATGGTTTCCACATCATTCACCGTACAAGGATCACCATCACTACATTGAATTATTGTTGTTGCACCATTTGAGCAATTGGTTACACCACAACTTCCATAACTGTAAACAAAGACTCCAGCACACTCTGCTTCGCAAGAGTTGAGATAAGTTGTTCCGTCTGTACCACAAACAGGTTCGTTCGTTTCAGGACAACCACAACCTAACGTTTCAGCACATGGAATTTCTAGGATAACTTTACGGACATCCGTTGCAGGAATCCAATTCCATTTTCCATTCCAAGGATGAAGTTCTACGGCATCATTTGTTGCTGTATTTGGCTCGCACCAGGTACAAGCAGCATCTTCGTAATTGGTATATGTAATTGGTTCGCCACTATCCCAAACTTCCATTCCTTCAACCTCCACATCATTTAATCCGATAAAAGCTTGCGCACCTCCCCAAAAAGAAAGGTAGCTATTCTCCCCTTCCGAATTGATGGCAACTAGGTTTCCGCCTTGCGCATCCGCCAAAGCTAAACCTTCTGCATAAGTCATCGGATCATCAGAAACAAAATATTTATGTCCGCCATAATTTCCAATAAAAATAAATCCTTCTCGACTGGCAAAGCAACCAGTATCTTCATTTCCAATTCCTCCGCCAGAACTTCTGACTCCAATTGTAAATCCACATTCGACTACATTACCACAAGCATCGGTTGCTTCGAAAACTATTGTTTCTCCACCGATCTCGAAAAAACTTCCACTTGGAGAACCTGAAACTTGAGTGATCGTCAAACCACCAAGAGGACAAGTCGTTGTAGCAGTCGGCGCAGTCCAACTATAATTTTGACCACCTTCCGCAAGTGTTGCAGAGAAAACAATATTGACAGAATCAACAGGGCAACTCATTGTAATTTTACCTTCTGCAGTATTTGCCGTAGGCGTAAAAAAAGCAGGTGAGCCATCTAGCGAAACATTTTGAGAACTGATCGTTGCCACCGTTCCTGTATTTCCAAAATCCCAAATTCTTTTTTCTAAATTACCCACTTCCATTCCTTGCGGAAATGTATAACTCGCATTGGCAACTTCACTATTGTCGATAGTTGTCCTTGCCCAAAGGACGTAAGTATATTGTCCCATCGAATTTTTAAACGCGCCACCTTTAATGCTTGATGGCAAATTCATTAATGCCGTTTGCGCAGCATCATACTCTTTTCGAAAGAGCATATCTGTGGTTGTTTTGTAACCGATCCCCTGCTCATGAATGACTTGATCAAAATGTTCAATGACATTTAAGTTTTCGAAAAATCCCATGTGATCAAATGAATCATCGGCATTCGCTGCAGTTTCTCTTTCTGCAATTTGGTAAGGATGAATTTGAATCAAATCTTCTTGCATGGCTGCTACATAAGATTTCATGATAAAATTCCGAGCGCCTTCGTCACTTCCAAAAAGATTAATATTTGGATTATTCGGATCTGGAAATGCTACTCTTGGAACATTGTATTCCGTAATCATCCATTCCTTCAATGGGTAAGTCACCCCATCATATCCATAGTCAGCAAGATGCTGAGCACGTACCGCTTTTTTATCTAAAAATCCTTCGATGCCTCGGTCGGAATGTCTTTCGTAAGCAAATCCTCCAATCGAATTATCCCAGTATCGCATACTTCCATCGAAGTGAGGATAACTGTGGAAACCCATCACATCAAAGTAAGCACCACCTCCCAATGGAAACTCTGAAGTCGGACTTCCATCATCTGGATTATCTGTATTTCTTAAAACGGCATCCAAAAAACTTTCGTAACCTACTCCTGACAAAACCACATAATCATCTGGCGAATGTGTCTTCACCACTTGGTAGGCAATTCTCATCGTTCGAACAAAATGAAAAATTGGAGCCCGTAATTTATAGTCGCAAGGGTCAGGATTATTTTCCCACCAATTGCCTGCTTGCCCAGGATTGAGCCAACCACTTGCCCCTGAATAATCAAATCCTGGTTCATTCCAAATTTCCCAAAACTTCACATGATCACCAACTGATTCTAGTAAGTCCCACATGTAGCGAGCGAAATAATTATTTTCATTGACCGGCGTTCCATTCAGTCCTCCGTCAAAAATCGGTTCATATAAATTAGCAAACATGTCAGTCTTGATCCCTGGACAATACTCAGTCTGATCAGCATGATCGGGATGCGCGAATCCAACAATAATAGTATTGTCTTTCATGCCCATCGCTTCATAGTAATCGTAGATGCCTTGCCAAGTTGGATAATCGTAAATCAACGTGATGAACTCAGGCAAGGAAGATCGCAACGCTCGCACTCCTGCTCCTTCTGTTCCAGCTGCAGGATTTCCACCTGCGATGTCGGTAAGAAAATAGTCATTCCAATTGCCTCCATAATATCCTGGATTAACTCCTGGACGAAAAATTCCATCATAGGGAGTGACTTGATCGTTGGCATTATAACTTACTTGCGCATGTGTATCTATTGTTATAAAAAACAAAAATAAGAAGGCAATAAAGGGGGTATATTTTTTCATGGTGTATTTTTTGAAAAATGCTATGTTATTTTTTAGGGGAAATTTGTTTGGTTAAAAAAAAAGATTGAAGGTTCTAAAGTACGGGCGAATTTATTCGCCCACCATGACTTCCATTGCGAATGAATTCGCCGGTACTAAAAAAAATGGTTTGAGCCTTTAAAGCTCAAACCATTTTACTATAAAAAATTATCTAGTTCTGCTTCACAAATTTCATTTGCGAATATTTCTTCTGCCCTTCTGGTATTTTTACAAAATATAACCCACTAGGTAAATCAGTAATTTCTATTTCAGTAAAGACTAAACCTTGGTGCAAACTAGCCGCAACTGTTTTCACCAATATACCTCTTGCATCAAAAATTTGAATAGTAGCCATCTCCTCTTTTTGTGAATTTATTTTTACAAAAATAAATTCTGAGGCAGGATTTGGTACAAGATTTTCAAGCGTTGGTCTTTTCAATTCTTCACTTGTAAGAGCGTTGTTATTTACTGCAAAACCTTGTGATGCACCATTGTTGAAATCAGGAGAACAAGGAACCTCCACAATATATTGACGTTGATTCCAGAAGTTACTCCAACTCCATCCGCCATTCCAACTATGCATCACCGCATAATCCTGATCGTCTTCATTGCCACTACAAAATCCACAAATATCAAAGTTTGTATAATTAACTGCTTCACCGCTGAACCATTCCAATGTTCCTTCTGTCGTCGCATCATTCAAACCAATGTAAACTATACCTGACAAAAATGGTTTTAAGAAATCATTTTCTGCTTGTGAACCGATCGTCACTAAGTGTCCTCCAAATCCTTGAGCAATCACTTCCGCATCTTCTGCTCGAGCAACATCATCCGAAAGAAAATATGCACTTCCATTAAATTCACCAAGGTAAGAATGTGCTGGAAGGTTATCAGGACAATCACCTGTTGTCGTTTCACTTACTACAATATTAAATGAACAAGTAGCTGTATTTCCACAATCATCTATTGCGGTAAAAACCACTTCGTAAGTTCCTCCTGAAAGAGATGCTCCTGATTCTGGTCCACTTGATTGTGAAACAACCAATCCACCAGTCGGGCAAGTTGTCGTTGCTTGAGGATCTAAATAATTAATAGCAACTGTAGTTCCAGTTGGCGTTTCATAAGTCAGATCAGTCAAACAATCGAAAGTAATATCTGAAGAAGTTCCTCCTCCACAATCTACTTCCATCACATACAACCTTGAATTAAAAAAGTTAGAAAAACTCCATGCTCCATCCCATGGAGCCATAATTACATAATCTTGATCGTCTGCATTAGCATTACAAAATCCACAAGGATTAATATTATTATAAGACAATGGATCACCATTCACCCAATTCAATTCACCTTCTGTATCAGCATCATCCAATCCGATGTAAATCATCTGAGAAATATTTTGCTGGATAAAATCATTTTCTTCTTGACTTCCAATAACTGTCAAGTAACCTCCATTAGCTACAGCGGTAACTTGTGCATCTGGATATCTCGACACATCATTCGACACATAATATTTACTTCCATTAAATTCTCCCAAAGCAGTAAATCCTGCAATATCTCCAGGACATGGTCCTCCTCCACCTGTTCCCTCTTCAACAGTAATTGTAAAACTACAACTTGCAGAATTTCCACAACCATCAGTAGCCGTGTACATAATGTTATAAGTTCCTGCACCTTGCGTACTTCCATTGGTTGGACCAGAAGTTTGAGTAAGGTTTACAGCACCAGTTGTACAATTTCCACTAGTCGTTGGGACTGTCCAATTGAGCGTTACCGTTTCGCCTGGTCCAGCAGTTGTTGTATTTTGATCAGCTGGACAATTTACAGCTAAGTTAGTTCCCGTTCCACCATCACATGAAAATTCAATAACATACAATCGTTTATTAAATTGATTAGAATAACTCCAACCGCCATTCCATGAATGCATCACTACATAATCATCATCATCCGAATTTGGATTACAAAATGCACATGGATCATAATTCGTAAAAGCCAATGGATCACCATTCACCCATTCCATCGTTCCTTCGGTTGTTGCATCATTCAATCCAATATAAACTAAGTCAGAGATATTAGATTTGATATAATTATTTTCTTCCGCAGAGTTGATAACAACTAAATTTCCTCCAACCGTTTGCGCAGCAATTTGTGCTTCTACAGGTCTTCCAACATCATTAGATATAAAATATCTATGACCTTCAAATTCTCCTAGTAAAGTAAAACCAGCCACTTCATCAGGACAACCTCCAACTGGAGCTTGAACCGTAACTAAAAAACTACAAATTACTACATTACCACAATCATCGGTTGCTTCGTATTCTACTTCAGAAGTTCCAAGCGGAAAAACACTTCCACTTGCCAAACCACCTGTCAAACTTAAATTCAAACCAGCATCACAAGTAGTCGAAACATCCGGTTGATTATAATTCACCACCATTCCGTTTGCATTTTGCGGAGCAAAAACAGTCAAGTCATCAGGACAATTTAAAATGATCGTTGCTGGTGGTACAAATTCATTTTTCGTTAAAAAGATAGGCGTTGCATTCAATGGAATATTGCTTGAGCTAATTTGACCTGTCGCAAAATTTTGAGAAAAGTCCCAATCTTTTTTCCAGACATCAGTCAAACCAAAACTTGCTGGGAACGAATAAGTTCCACTTGCTGACTCCGATAAATCTATCGTCGTTTTTGCCCAAACAACATAAACATATTCTCCATTTGCTTGTAAAAATGCTCCTCCATCCAAATCAGCTGACAAATTCATTTCATCTGTTTTCGCCTGATCGAAAGTAGTTCCGTATAAACAATCAGAAGCCGTTTTATAAGCCATCCCTTCGATATTAATAATTTGTTCGTAGGGTTGAATATCATCCATACGTTGATATAGTCCCATTAAATTAAATTCTGGATTTCCAGTTTGTCCATTATTCGCCGTTCCAAAATACTCTCGTTCTCCCAATCGGAAAACATGAATTTGAGAAACGTTTTCTTTCAACGCATTGACAACAGCTTTTATAATATAATTTTTCTGAGCTTCCTCCGAACCAATCCATTGTCCACCGACTGGATCTCGTGGAATATTTATTTCGGTAATTATCGAACCTTTGATTGGATAAGTTGCTCCATCGTAACCATAGTTATTTAAAATATTTTGACGAGCTTGCTTTTTAAATGGAATTCCAAAAGCTGCTCGATCTGAGTGACGCTCATAAGCCAAGCCACCAATATTATTATCATAATAAATCGTCGTTCCATCAAAATGTGGATAAGAGTGAAATCCCATCACATCAAAATAAGCACCACCGCCTAAAGGATATTCAGCCGTCGCCGTACTTCCACCATTTGGATTATCTGTATTTCTCAAAATCGCATCTAAGAAACTATCGAATCCTACTCCAGCCACAACTACATAATCATCTTCCGAAACTGTCTTAATAATTTCGTAGGCAATTCGAAGGGTACGAACATAACTTTCAATCGGAGCTCGTAATTTATTATCACAAGGATTTGGATTCTGATCCCACCAGTTACAAACTGGATCACCTGGCTCTCTCCATCCACATTGACCAGAATAATCAAATCCTGGTTCATTCCAAATTTCCCAAAATTTCACATAAGGTGTATATCGAGTCACTACTTCATGCATGTAAGCAGCAAATAAATTATCATCATTATAAGGTGTACCATTGGCACCTCCATCCCAAATTGGTTCGTACAAACCTGCAAACATTTCAGACTGAATGCCTGGGCAATATTCAACTTGTTCTTGGTGAGATGAATGTGGAAATCCAACGATCAAAGTCAAATCAGTCAAACCAATATCTCCATAATAATCGTAAGTTGGTAACAAATAATCATAACCAAATTGAGTCACAAAATCATCAGACATTGCTGTTCGCATCGTCTTGACACCAACTCCTGGAATTCCATAAAGTGAATTTCCAGCAGCCACATCAGCGACTTGCTCACTTGTCCAATTCGGGTAATAAGAAGGGTTCACTCCTGGTCTAAAAAGTCCAGAATAAGGTGTGACTTGTGTGTTAGCATTGAAGTTAACTTGTGCAGTTAAGCCTACAGTTAAGTATAGGCAAAAGAGGGTAAAAAACTGTTTCATTAATAAAAGTTTTTGTTTCAAAAAATTAAAAATCGGAAATTGGAGATATAGCAATTCAGTTGAATAAATTCAATTGATTAATTATAACATGTTGATTGTTAGCATTTTAGAGTACTCTCTGTGTAGATGTTTTAACCTGAGTATCCAGTAATAGAAGTGGGAAATAAGGAGTTTTTTATCAACTCGATGTAAAGCTAAATAAATAAAGAGGAATGCAATAATTTTTTTGAAAAAAAATGACCTTTGGATAATGAGAAACAATTCTATTAAAAATTAAAAATTCTTCAGAACCTGTATGTTTTATTCAATTTTTCAAACAAAAAAACCCATCTCTAGAATAATTTCCAGAGATGGGTTTCGAATCAAAGAGAATATTTCCTCCTTGATTTTTTGGCAAAAGATATGCTAATTACAATTTCTCAAAAGTAAATGTTGCATTTATATCTTGAGTTACAGTTGAACCATTTTGAGTCTCAACTGTATTTATAGTTTGCATAAATTTTAATTGAGTATCATTCACTTCTATCACATCCATCTCCGCAGATTCTCCAGCCGCATCAATAATAGAAAGAGTTGGATCATTAAATTCCCAAGTTCCAGTTGATTGAAATCCAATATTTGTCCAAGAAATTGGGAATGATTGTCCACTAACAGTTGCTGTTAAATCAATTCCATAATCTCCCTCAGAAGAAAAAGTTTGATCGCCATCAAAAGTCATACTCAAGTCCATATTTACCCCATCACCCATATACACCGTTTCAAAAGAATTCGTACCATCACTTGTTACCGATGTTCCTTCGTAATGAATCTCAATCACTTTCCAGGTACCTTCAATTTCGGTATCATTCTCAGATAAGTCATCATCATTATTACATGCTGTAAGTGATAATATTAAAGTTGTAAAAAATAAAAATTTAATTAATTTCATTGAAATAGCTTTTAATTTAAAAAATAATAATCGAATAGGTTGGTAAACAAAAACCAATCCATGGATAAAGATCTTTTAAAAAAAAGTCTGATCGCAACAACTCAAAAAAACAAAACTACTTCATTTGATTTTTAAAAGTTGGTTAAAACTCAACAATCAAAAAAGCAGTTTTCGAGTTTGCTTTTTCTCAACATCATTGCAATCAGATCAACTATATTAGAAACGAAAATCTCAATTTGATAATGAACTATAAACTAATAGGTTTGACGTTCTCTATATTTCATTTTTGCATCTCTAGTCATTCTATCAAAGTAGTCATCATTACTTTTAGTCCATTCTGTATTTATTCCTTGTCCTACAAATTCTCTAAAAATATTCTCCATTAAATCATTCTCATCACAATTATCATAGCAATCATAATCCATCCCAAAACAATAAAAAGTAAATGTCTCATTTGTATGTGTAGTTACCTTAATCCACTTATAATCAAATGGAAAAAAGATTAAAAAGAAAAATGAGAGGACACCATAAATTCCATTTTCAGGGCAATTTAATTCAGATTTAATTTTCACCTTTTTAATAGAATCATATTTAATCTCATTAGATTTTTTAAACCAAAACAAGCTTGATCTAATTTTAATTTTGTCATCTTTAAAAATAAAATCATGATTAAAAATGCCGAGATAAAGGATCGTAAAAAATAAATATCCCAGTATTAAAACTGGAAGTCCTACCTCCCAAATTGAAACTAAAACTTCTCTAATCATCGGAAATAATGATAGAAAAGCAATCAATTTGAATGCAAAAAAGTGTCGATAAAATCTTAAAATAAACGAATTCCCAAGACTACTTTTATATTCCTTCATATTCTGTTTTTTTTTGAAAAAATTCAGAACTCAGATGATGTAAAATTTGATTTTACATTTTGATAAAATCCACCACCCTCTCTATCACCTCTGGATTCTTGATTAAATGAAAATGCCCAAATCCATCTGTCACTTGCAACTCAGCATTTTCCCAACCCTTTACCATTTTTTTTGCTTCCGCAAAATCCACTTGTTCATCTTGTTTATCATGTACAATTAATGCTTTTTCTATTTTCAAAAATGGATTGATGTATTCGAAATTAGTTTTCTCTAACTCCATTCCTGATACACGCTCCAATTTTTCAATAAAATATTTCCGAACCATCGGAGGTGCATTCATCGTCTTTAATCCATTATAAACTGGATAGGAAAAAGTAGAAGGCGTTCCAATCGCAACAAATCTTTCCAGCTCAATCGAAGGATCCAATTTGTACATCGCATAAGCTGCTGCTGCTCCCCCAAAAGAATGACAAATCACTCCAGTTACGTTTTCATACTTATAATAAAGCGCTTTTATTGCTCCTCCATATCCTACTAAATCAGCTCTTTTTCCAGTCGAATCTCCATGAGCAGGTGCATCAAAAGCCACTACTCGGAATCCTGCTTCATTTAATTTTGGTACAAAAGATCTTAGCGCTGTCCCACGTGATTGCCATCCATGAACGAGCAAAATAGTTTTTTCTCCTGTTCCCCACTCATATGTTTTAAGCATATTTTTCCCGACTAAAATTTCAGAAATATTTGCTCGCTCAATCACCTTATCTGATACTCTATGCTTTGCTCGATTTTGAGGCATCGCAAAAAATCTAAAGGCTAAACTAGCAAACCATTTTGGAAAAACCCTTCCTAATGTTCCAAAAGCAAACTGCATCATCTTTAATGGCAAAGCAGGATGCTCTGGTTTCCGAGGTTTAGGCATTGGCTTCCTTGGCGAAATTACGCTAAAAGTTGTCGTCATATTATATTTTTTAAACCAAACGGTCTTAAAATGTTTTACGTTGAATATTCAATATTTTACAAACGTCTCTTTAATTCTATTTTTTTAAATCATCAATTAACTTGATCAATTGATCAGCCATCAAATCAAAATGATGGTTATCTTTAAATATCCGAGACATCAAAATTCCACCTTCTAAAGTTCCAATAAAAAGAGTAGCAAAATCTTCTGAGTTAACTTCCTTTTTTACTTCACCTTCCTTCTTCCCTTTTTCCAAAGTTTTAATAATTCTATATTGCCAATATTCCATTGATTTTAACACTCTTTTTTGCAGAGCAGGATTAGTAGCATCAGCATCAATAGAAGTATTTAATAAAGGGCATCCACCTTCCACCGGAGGGTTCATCACTCGTTCTTTATAAAAATAAACCACGGCTTTTAATTTGTCTATAGAGTTTTCGATGACAAATGTTCTTTTCCGAACTTCTTCATTAACTACTTCTACAGCATATTGAAAAGCTGCCAATGCAATTTCTTCTTTCACTCCTTTTTTATCGCCACCTTCCTTTTTGAAGTTGCCATAAATTCCACCTTTAGTCAAACCAGTTGCTGCCATGATATCTTGAATAGATGTTCCAGCAAATCCTTTTTGATTAAAAAGAGAAGCTGATTTTTCAACAATTAACTTTCTGGTTTTTTCTGATTTTTTCATAAAAATTTTCACTAATTAATTCGTTCTAAAATGAATCCTCTGCCTCTCCAAAAAATAATTTTGAATTAACAATTTATTTTTGAAGAGGTTTTTTTTGCTTCCTTAAAGCTCCTTTTTGTCTTTTCAAAAAGGTTAGAGGATTTTATTTTAATGGTTAATTCCACGAGGTGTTAATCATTAACCGTTTACAGTTCACCGTTAACCACCTTTCTTTTCATCATAAAAACTTCCATCAAGAAATTCAGTTGTAAAATGATCTCTTGCCGGTGGTTTAGAAAATTTCATTTCATTAAATTCTTTCGTTTTACCTTTTGGGATAGAAAGACTTTTCCACTCCCTCCCCTTCAACATTCTACCAATATAAACGATTTGACCGACATGATAAGTGTAATGTCCCATTTGTCGATTGATCGCTTCAACGATGGTGTGCTCTTGATTTCTGATAAAAACTGGTGTTTCAAAATTATCTTCATTTATAGAATCTAATGCAGTAAAAACACAATCCCAACCTTCATCCCACCTCTGTAACAATACATTTACATCTTTAATATCCGCTTCAAATTCTGCTTCTCGACTCCGCCATTCTTTCTCTCCATCGGTCGTCAAAAAATCAGTCCATCGAGACAACATATTCCCCCACATATGCTTGATAATAATCCCAATAGAATTGCTCTCTTCATTAAATTGCCAAAAAAATTCTTCTTCCTTGAGTTGTGCAAAAGTACGATCACCCAACATTTTATAATATTCAAATTGTTTACGGCTGGAGATTAAGAAATTCTTTTTCATAAGACAATTGTTATTACTTTGATTTAATAATAAAATTAGATTTTGTGAAAACTTTCATTCAATATCTTCATCGTCCGCAAGTGATGTTCATTATGAAAAATAGTAAAGAACATCATTTCTCTAACTGTCAATTTACCTAAAAGTGGATGCGGTAATTTAAATCGGTCTAAGCTATTTTCTGACCATCGGTCAATTCGACTCGGAAATTTACTACCAATCAAATTCCAATTTTCTAAAAATTTTTCTTTGGAAGTTGATTTGATATTTTTGGAAATAAAACCTCCACCGTTCGCAGGTGCTAACCCTTGACTTAACTTTAAAAGATAATTAGATCGCAAGGTTTCAAATTTATCTGAGCCACTCATTGAAATTCCAAATCCTAAAAGGAAGAGTTTATTTTTTTTCAGGACTGAAGCTAGTGGCTTAGTCGATTGAATCAAATGACTTAAATTTTCGGCAACAGACCATTTATCATCCTTCTTATGATAAAAAATTTCATTCGGAGTAGATTCAACACAAGCTGTTACTCGGTCAAAACTTTCTTGTAGCGATTGGATGATTTCGCTTTTTGAGTGGATTGTTTTCGATAGTTCCATTGTAGTTGTTTTATTAATTTTCATCAAAAATAAACCAATCGGTCTTTTTTTGCAAATAAAAATTAAACTTTAACATTTGGCGCATTCTATTCCAAATCTCTTCTTCCTATGATTATTCTCTTAAAAGCACCTGTATGAGGTACGTTTATCTAAAATATCTTCTCAAAAACTTAAGAATCCTTAGTTCAAATTTTACCTTTGCGCTACTCGATTTTATCGCAGATTCATTAAACTAATTTTTCATAATTAGCATGGCAGAAAAACAAACGATTTACCTTCATACTGGCAGCAATTTAGGAGACCGAATTTCTCATTTGGCTCAAGCTTGTGAAATGCTTGAAACACAGGTAGGAAAAATTTCTAACCAATCTCGTTTATATGAAACAGAGGCTTGGGGCATGAAAGATCAACCTAATTTTATCAATCAAGCGCTGGAAGTGCAGACAGAATTAGAGCCTGAGGAAGTACTTTTTCATATCAAAAAAATTGAAAAAGAAATCGGTCGTCAAGAAAATAAAAGATGGCATGAACGAATTATCGATATCGACATTTTATTTTTTGGCGAGACCACACTTTCAACTGAAAAATTAAAAATTCCTCATCCTCATTGTCATGAACGTATGTTCGTTTTAATACCTTTGATGGAAATTGCAGGAGATTTGGTACATCCTATTTTAAACTTAACAATCGAAGAATTGTATATGGATTGTGAAGATCCTTTGGAGGTTTATTTAATAGATGAGGAGGAATAATAATTTTTTATTTTGGCTGATACCTGAACTTGTCACGTATCAGCGACTGAAAATCAATACTTTACAAACAAACATAACTTTACACACACATATTAAATGAGCAATCCGTTTCCATATAATTTCATTGCAATAGAAGGCAACCTTGGTGCTGGAAAAACTACCTTATGTCAAAAATTGAGCGAAGAATACAATTGCAAATTGTTGCTCGAACAATTTGATGACAATCCATTTTTGGCTAACTTTTATGAAAACCCAGAACGATATGCTTTCCCTGTAGAACTGTTTTTCATGACAGAACGCCACAAGCAATTGCAGGAACATTTGACTCAACGTGACCTTTTTCAAGACTTAATTGTGTCTGATTATTTTTTTGTAAAAACATTGTTATTTGCCAAAAACAATCTGAATGCAGAGGAGTATCGTTTGTTCCAAAGATTATTTCATGTACTCAATTCCTCTTTTCCCAAACCTGATATCCTTGTCTTTTTGCATCGATCGGTGGAAGGAGCAATGGAAAATATCAAGAAGCGAGGAAGAGAATATGAACAAGATATTTCTGCTGACTACTTACAAAAAGTGCAGGATGTTTATTATGAATTTATCCGAACAGAAACTTCGATTCCAATTTTGATTATTGATGTAGAGAAAATAGACTTTGTTGAAAGTAAGGTTCATTATGATATGATTATCCATGCATTGAAAGAAACTTACCAACCAGGAGTACATCATTTGAGTTTTGTAAATACTTAATTTCCCCAAAAAATAAATTAAAATCTAGCAGTCAAAATCGCTATTTTTATTTAAATTTCTTCCCTATTTTTAGAGAGAACAAAATCTATTCTTATTTTGACAATAAGTAAATACTCGTAATAAAATATAGTTTTTGGTATGATTCAGATGTTTAAAACCAATATCCACCATCCAAAGTTCAAGTTTTTAGTTGAACAACTTGACCAAGAACTCGTTGATATGTATGGCGAACAAATGGAGTTTTTTGGTCCACATAATATTTTAAAAGAAGATACCTTTGCGTTGGTCGCACTACAAGATGACGAGCCCGTTGCAATCGGAGCATTTCGAGAAATGAATAAAGATGGAGATGTGGAAATTAAAAGAATGTTTGTTCCAGTCCAACATCGAGGCAAAGGGTTTAGTAAAATGATCTTAAAGGAGTTGGAAAATTGGGCTAAAGAAAAAAATTACACTTGTTCAAAATTAGAAACAGGAGACAAAAACGTAACAGCTATTTCTCTTTACCTTAATGCGGGTTATGAAAAAATTGACCTTTTTGAACCGTATATTGGCATTGAAAATAGTTTGTGTTTTGCAAAAAAATTAACTTAGAAAATGATTAATCAAATAAAATACATCTTTAATTTTATTTACAATTTGCCGCTGATTCCTTTTATCTATTTTCAGGGAAAAAGGATCAAGGCGAATGTACCTGTATTGCCAGATGCAATTGGACCAGAAGGTGTGGAAGGGCAGTCGGAGCAACAAATTAATTTACTCACCTTGGGCGAATCTTCGATTGCTGGTGTAGGAGTCGATCATCATAAAAATGGATTGACGGGAGCATTAGCGCAATCTCTTTTCCAAAAATATAATTATAAAATAAATTGGAAAGTAGTTGCTAAAAGTGGATACACCGCCAAGCTTGTAGTGAAAGAATTAATTCCTCAAATTGGTAACTTTCAACCTGACATTATTGTCATCGGTTTGGGTGCTAATGATGCTTTTAAATTCAACAGTCCTCGAAAGTGGAGAGCGACCATGAACACCCTGTTTACAAGACTTAACAATACATTTCCAAATGCAAAAACGGTGTGTATCAACATGCCTCCAATTCATGAATTCCCTGCTTTTACCCCAATGATGAAACGTACTATTGGAAATATGGCCAATCTCTTGGGAGATGAATTGAAAGACCTTACGACAAAATTTGATAATGTTTTTTACTTGGAAGATAAATTGACTTTTGAAAGTTGGATGCACAAATTTGATCGACCTATGCAATCGAGTGACTTTTTTAGTGATGGTGTTCATCCGTCGGCTTTGACTTATCAGACTTGGGGAAATGATGTGGGAGATTATATTTTTGAAAATAATATATTGGAACATTTAAGAATGAGATGGCAAGACCTGGATATTAATAATCGTTAAATGTTTACGTTTTTCTTAGTAAATATAAAGTCTAAAATTCGGCTATGAAAATTGTGATTGATGTTGGTTATGATGAAAATAAAGCCAACGCTGCAAGTCTTAGTTTTGAAAACTGGGACGACTCCTCTCCTACTGATTCTAAAAAAATTCTCTTAGAAAATATCGCGGATTATGAGCCTGGTAAATTTTATCTGCGGGAACTTCCTTGCATTTTAGAAAGTTTAAATCAATATGATTTGGACCAAGTAGATACAATTATCATTGATGGTTTTGTCTGGTTGAATAGTGAAAAGAAACCTGGTTTGGGTGCTTATCTTTTTGAGAAATTAGATAAAAAGATTCCGATCATTGGTGTGGCGAAAAGAAAATTTCATGGCGAGAATATTTTTATGAAAACGATTGAACGTGGAGAAAGTAAAAATCCTTTGTTTATTACTGCGGAGGGAATTGAGGTGAATGAAGCGGCGGAGTTGATTAAAAATATGCATGGGGATTTTCGGATTCCGACTTTGTTGAGGGTGGTGGATCAGTTATCACGGGAGTGGTGATTTTATTTTAAATATCCTTTTTTAAAAGAATTATTTTGACTCAAAGAGGCTTCACAAAGTTTGACGAAATAGAATTTTGGTTTGACAATAATAATGGTCGAATTCTTCTTTTTTTTGTAGTCGTATCTATTTTCCTTTATGGATATTTTACTACAAGTTACAAGCAAATAGATTTCCAAGAATATACAACGGAAGTTGAGTTAGTCAATTTTAATTTTGAAAAATCCTACGCATTACCAAATTTCTATTCTACAGAGCAAAAATTAAATAAAATTATAGTTGACCTTATTTATTTCCACAACGGAATTAAATATCAATCAAAAGCAGTACTCTATAGAAATTACATTACACCTCGATTAGAAAGAATTATTGAAAATAAGGAAACGGATAAACTAATTGTAAAATGCAAAAAAGGATTTCCGCAGGAAGTAATTATTTTTGTTAAAGATTAAATTCTCGTTTATTTTAATATCCCCACTTCCCTACTTTTTTTTCCTTAATGAAAAAAAAGTAGCAAAAAAAAAAATCAAGGCTGTATTCTTTTTTTAACGGAAAATTAAATTCAAAAAGACTAAACAGTTTAAACTCTCCCAACTAAGAAAATCTAATCCCTCCTTCGTCGAGAATATTTTCTAAGTCGCACTCAAACAGTAAACTGTTCTTAACGCCTTTTTAAATCCAATTTTCCTAAAAAGAATAAGGCCGAGTAGTAAATCGGAAGATTCGGTTTTCAATTGGGAGGAAAGGGTTTGTTATTTTAAAATAAGATTAATAAAAACCACTATTTCTTATTTTCAATTGAAAGGAAAACGTTTCAGTTTTAGGTTGACCTTATAGAAAATTGGATTATTTGAACTTTTATATCTCCTTCTTTGAAGAAATCCAACATCTGATAAGTTATTTTAATTCATATATATATTCAAACTTCAGTTTCTTTTTACTTTCCATTCCTTCTACAATTAAGCTATCAATCAAATCATCGTGATCTAAGTAATAAGTTAGTTTATTTTTTCCTTCCATAATTCTTCCGCAACAGAATATCATCTTATCCTTAAAAGCAATTAACTCAAATTTCCTATCATTAAAAAAATACTCATTGTCAATCTCATTCTTAAAATATGAACTCACCACCTTCTTAGCATCAAGATCCATTTTATCAGTAATTACTTCCTTACTGATGGGCTCATTATTTTTATATGAAATCCTAATGATTTGATTGACTGAATCAAAATCTGAATAATGATATTCACTTTTACAATAAACCTCTGGTGGACTATGCAGTTTATTCTCACTTCCTACTAATCTATTTTTTTTGTCGTAGAAGTAGACACTATAGTTATTTGAAATATCATATGAGGCAGTTATATTTCCTTTCCCATCTAATTCATAAAGTCGATGTCCTGTTATATTTAAAGATTTAAAATTTTTCTTTTTCCCCAATCAAAATTTTTTCCGATAAAAAATTATTGACTTTAAACTCTTCAAATCCTTCTTCATTTTTTAAATCAAAACCTTGTACTTCAATATGATCTTGAGAACGTTGAATTTGATCTTTCTTATTACTGTTAGGCACATCACAACTAATAATTAGCACAAGAATTAATGTCAATATTTTCAACTTTAGTTTCATATTAATAATTGTCAAGTTCTCTCTTCCCTCTACTTTTTAACCTTCACCCTCAACCCACCCTCATAACTCAACTCCACCTCAACATCCTCCACCTCCGGATTCTCCAAAAACCAATTCGCAAATGGCGTCACCACCTCTTGCTCAATCGCACGTTGCAAAGGTCGCGCACCATACCGCTCATCAAAACCTACTTCCAGCAAACGTTCAATTAATTTTTTAGAAAAATGAAGTTTGATTTTTCTCTTAACAATACCTTCCCGTTTTTTTACATCCTCCAATTCGAGCATAGTGATCTTTTGAATATCCTCTTTTTTCAAAGCATTAAACATGACAATGCTATCAATTCGATTAACAAATTCAGGTCGGAAAAATCCTGAAATCGCAGACATGTATTTATCCTCCGCACTCGTCGTATCTTTGAACGTAACACTCTTTCGATTCGATGCACCAAGGTTGGTCGTCATGATCACAATCGTATTTCTGAAGTTCGTCACTCGACCAAATGCATCGACCAAAATACCTTCATCCAAAACAGTTAGCAATGCATCAAAAATAGAAGGGTCCGCTTTTTCCACCTCATCCAATAACAAAACCGCAAATGGTTTCTCGCGGATTTCCTCGACTAATTTTCCAACATTTTTTCCACCTCCAATCAATTGAACAATTTGTCCTGGATGCTGAAACTCACTCATATCAATTCGAACCAATGGATTTTTAGTTTGCCCTTTCCCAAAAAAATAATCAGCGAGCGCTTTAGCACTTTGCGTTTTCCCTACACCCGTCGGCCCTGCAAATAACATTGTCTGAATCGGTTTTTTAGGATTATTCAATCCTGCTTTAAAAACGGTAACGACATCTGCTAAATTCTGAATCGCGTCAGGTTGTCCAATAATTTTTGATTGAAAATATTTTTCTAAATCTCCTTTTTTCAATAATAAATCATCTCGCAAAAAAAGTTCAGGCAAACCTGTTTGTTGGGTAAAGTTCTTGATGACTTCTTTAGAATCAATGTTATCATACTCACTCAAATTTGCCTCATTGACACATTGCTCCAAAAACCGAACTGCTTTCCCTGGGAAACTTTCGTAAGGATAATAACGCAACAATAATCGATAAGCTAACGAAATCGCGTTTTTTGAAATTCTAACTTTTAGGTTTTTTTGGCTAAAATCAGCGAACTGATTCATGACACTATAAACTTGTTTTTCATTTAGTTCGTCAATATTTACTATTTGAAAACACTCAGATAATCCTGGTAAAAATCGGCGAATACTATCCAACTCTTGATGTGTTACTTCACCGATAATTTGAAAATCATTTTCTCTCAAAAAATTAATCATAAATGCGGCAACGCTATCTTCAGGTGAATCGCCCCCTGTTCGCAATAGTTGAATCACATCCTCTACCCAAAGAATTCCATCCGCCTCATTCAGTTCATCCAAAAGGTTTTCTACAGACTTTTGCCACTCTCCCAAATACTTCGAACTTGCTGTAATTCTTTGCGCCCGAATTCTCCAAAAGGAAATCTCAAATTTTTCTTTTTTTGCCTTTGAAGTAATTTTACGAATCGCAGCTTTGAGAACTGCACTTTTTCCTACACCATGTTTCCCTACAACTAAAACATTCGTTTTCATTTTAGTGATGTAATCAGAAACATCATTTACTTGTTGCTCTAGTTCCCAAGCTGCTTCAGGAAATCGACTTTGGTTTCTTCTGACAGCTTTGGCATAAGGATATTTCTCTGCCAACTTTGGCAACACCTCATATTCAAATTCAAACTTAAATTTATCCCAATCCATTTCTTCCTCTTCTTTTACTCTCATCGTAAACATATTCATTTTTGGAATTGGATAATGCATGTGCCGATAAATTTGTTCTGGTGACATTCGATTAAAATGGTCAGTCGCAAAATGGTTAATCAATGTTTTCATTTGCTTACTTTCATAAAAGTAAAATGACTCATCCAACATTGGAATATAACACACAAATTGTCCGTCCTCTTCTCCATGCACAATCGCCAAAGGAATTTTTACATCGACACTACTCACATAAGTTCCTTTCCCAATTTGTTCCCGAGGACGAATTTTTACCTCTACCATTTTGAGTCGAGGATCTTCCAAACCTAAGTCAATATATTCCGCTCTTTTTTTATACTTTTTTTGCAAATGTTCTAAAATGGAATTTTTAACGGAACGCAAATCTTTCCCAACCATTTGATGTTTAGTTCCCACCAAAAGTCCAAGGACTGCATCATCACTTAATTCATAATATAATATTGGAAACTGAAGTATTTTCATTAACTGAATTTTCTGTAAAAATTTAAGGAGGTGAAAATAATTGTATTTTTTGAAAAAATAGAACTTACTATTTTTTTTATTTCGGAAAAACTATAACAATACATTTACATTTTAGCCAAAGCCAAATCGTACAACTCTATTAAATTAGCTTCGGTAATTGAAATGTCTTGCGAAAAAGACAAAACAAAAACCAAATAATCCATCACTTTAGCATCTGAATTTTGATTGATAACTTTTTGCAAATAATTATTCGCCATCAGAGAATAAGAAGATTGTGCGCGATCTATTTCGGAAAATAATGAAACTAATTCAAAATCCATGTCTGCCAAAGTTCCTGAAACAATCGCTGTTTGATAACCTGCATCTCGCAAATTTCCAGTTCGAGTGCCTCTCCAAAAACTAGGTTTACTATCCTCTATCTCATAAATGGTTTTAAATAATAATTTTTGATCTATTCTTGCAAAAATAGAATTGGCTGAATCCGCTAAAGATTTATGATATTCAATCACATTCGTTAAATTTTCTCGATTGGATTCTATGTCTTGTTTTATTTTTTGCAAAACTTTAGTTTCCAGTTTTTTTAATTGTCGAGTTTCATTCCAATTATTTGCCCACAATCCTAAAAACACTCCAAGCATGACAGGTAACATTTGAAGAAAAATATTGGAGATGAAATTTTGCCTAGAAGACTTATTATTTACAGTCATTTCTTTTCTTTTTTTGTAAAATAGGAATTTTAGTTTTTTTATTTAACAAAAATCTCCCAAAACCTTTTAGTTTTGTTCTTTCATAAAAAGAACACATCAAATTTATTTTTTATATAAAAAACTAAATATACAATGTCAGATAAGAAAGTCATTTTCGCCATGGAAGGCGTTACGAAGATTTACCCACCAAGTAAGACCGTTTTGAAAAACATTTGGCTCTCCTTTTATTATGGAGCTAAGATTGGTGTCTTGGGTTTGAACGGATCAGGTAAATCTAGTTTGATAAAAATTATTGCTGGTTTGGATTCCAATTATCAAGGGAAAGTAACTTTTGATAAAGAATATAAAATTGGTTATCTCGCTCAGGAACCTGTGCTTGATCCTACAAAAACAGTTAAAGAAATCGTGCAAGAAGGAGTTCAACATATCGTCGATGTGGTGAATGCTTACGAAGAAGTATCGAACAAATTGGCTGAACCAATGGACGATGACGCGATGATGAAATTGGTAAATGAGCAAGGAGAGCTAATGGATAAAATGGATCATTATAATGCATGGGAACTTGATCATACTTTGGAAATGGCGATGGACGCTTTACGATGTCCACCTGATGATGCTAAAGTAGATGTATTGTCTGGAGGGGAAAGAAGACGAGTTGCCTTGTGTCGATTGTTGTTAAGTAAGCCAGATATTTTATTGCTCGATGAGCCTACCAATCACTTGGATGCGGAAAGTGTGCATTGGTTGGAGCAGTTTTTAAAATCATTCCCGGGGACAGTTATTGCTGTAACTCACGATAGATACTTTTTGGATAATGTGGCAGGTTGGATTTTGGAATTAGATCGTGGTGAAGGAATTCCATGGGAAGGAAATTATAGTTCTTGGTTAGAGCAAAAATCTAATCGAATGGCTAAAGAAGAAAAACAAGAATCAAAACGTCAGAAGATTTTAAAGCGAGAATTGGAATGGTCTCGAATGTCTCCTAAAGGTCGTCAAGCAAAAGGGAAAGCTCGTTTGAGTGCTTACGAAACGATGAGTGATGCAGAGACGAAAGAGAGGGAAGCGAAATTGGAATTATACATTCCTTCCGGTCCAAGGTTGGGTGATGTAGTCATCAATGCGGAGAATTTAACGAAGTCATATGACAAACGGGTCTTGTTTGAAAATTTAAATTTCTCGATTCCTAAGAATGCCATCGTTGGAATTATCGGACCGAATGGTGTTGGAAAATCTACTTTGTTCCGTATGATTATGGGCGAAGAAAAACCTGACTCTGGAAATGTCACCATCGGTGATACGGTAAAGCTAGCTTATGTCGATCAGTCGCATAAAGATTTAGTTCCTGAAAAAACGATTTACGAAGTAGTGAGTCAAGGAAGTGAATTTATCACGATTGGAAATAAAGAAATTAATTCAAGAGCTTACATTAGTCGCTTTAATTTTGCAGGTGGCGACCAACAGAAAAAAGTAAGTACACTTTCAGGTGGAGAGCGAAATAGATTGCACTTGGCAATCACTTTGAAGGAAGGTGGAAATGTAATCTTACTGGATGAGCCGACGAATGATATTGATGTAAATACGCTGCGAGCATTGGAGGAAGGAATTGAAAATTTTGCGGGATGTGTACTTTTGATTTCGCATGATAGATGGTTTATTGATCGATTGGCGACGCATATCTTATCGTACGAAGATGATGGTGAAGTTATTTTCTTTGAAGGAAATTATAGTGCTTTTGAGGCGAATAAAAAAGAACGATTGGGAGATGTTGCGCCGAAGCGTCCGAGGTTTAAAACATTACTTTAATCCCCTAGTCCCTAAAGGGGAGCTTTTTTTCTTTGTTTTTCAGCAATTAAAAAAAGTTAGTCTGGATGGTTTACGATATATCAATTTTTTGAATTATCTTTTGCACCCTTACTTTTTTCTGGGAAGTAAGGGTGTTTTTCTCTATAAATAAAACCAATTAAGTGTAAGACATTTACATTCTCTACAAATCAAATAATAATGGCCAACTTTAATTTTAAAAAATGCGAACTCTCTGATTTATCAACTTTACGGAAAATAAGTATTGAGACCTTTACCAATACTTACCAAGCTGAAAATACGGAAGATAATTTCAAAAAACACATTACTAAAACTTTTAGTACATCCCAACTTACCAAAGAATTGCTTAACTCAGACACAGCTTTTTATTTGCTTTATTCTGAACCAGGCTACCGAGAAAGTAGAAAACCTTTGATTGGTTATTTGAAGTTAAATGAAGGAAACGCTCAAACTGAAAAAATGCAAGAGCATTGTTATGAAGTGGAAAGAATTTATTTAACGGAAGAATCTCAAAAGAAAGGTTTTGGAAGAATATTGATTAAAAAATCAATTGAAGTAGCTAAAGCAAAAAATAAAAAAGAGCTTTGGTTAGGCGTTTGGGATAAAAATACAGCGGCAATTGAGTTTTATAAAAAAATGGGATTTGAGGAGTTTGGGACGCATAATTTTAAACTGGGAGATGAGGACCAAGTAGATTTGATGATGAAAATGCAAATAGAATAATAGTTTAAGAACAAGGATTTACAATTTGAGAAGTATTAAAACTTAGTTCGGGACTAGCCCATAAAGTGTGTCAAAAATTATTTATCAAGCCATTTAAGAAAACGGTCACCAAACATAAGACCTAAATTTTCTTGAATGGCTTTCCATTTAAACGCCTTTCGCTTCCACGATTTTTCGTTTTGCATCAA
>CALJOK010000017.1 GCA_937981555.1 uncultured Saprospiraceae bacterium | reverse complement strand
TTTCCTTTTCGCTCAATACCTCGACTTCACAATCGAAGCACCAAAAGGTGGTTTGCAGGCGGCTACTACCAGCAGCCTGCGGAGGGTCGATTCCTCCATCTTAATAACAGCATGGTCTTGCAACCTTCAGGACACACGTGGCGCCAGCGGGCAGAGTTCGCTTTCTTTTGTCGTATGTTGGTTCTAAGTCAACACGAGAAGTTATTTTTATTTCGTCGCTGGTTGTATATTAAAACTAGCATCTTCATTTCTGATAATTGAGGATTCAGTTGTTTTCTACCAATATAGAATACTAATTTTTTTCACTCATCATTTCGCAAGTCAATTTATCTTTATTAGAAAATTCCATAACCAGCTTACCATCCAAAGTCTTATAAACACCTTCTCCAATTGTTTTATTAGGAATCTCTCTTTCTATTTTTTCTTTTTTGTTGGAATAATTGGTGTAATCTTTAAATAGTTGTTTCACTATTTTTCCTTCATTAAAATAGTCTCGTTGAATATGAATGTCATCTTTTGTATTTGGTGTTCCATCGGCTTTCTCTGGACCTGTAAATGTCCAAGAACTACTTCTATGGAATCCAAAAATAAGATCACCATCTTTAAAATAATAACTCGATTCTTGCCCAAAATGATCTCCCATATAAAAATTATGATCGGCTTTAACCAAGGTATTACCATCATAAAAAAAAGTAAACGTTCCTCCTTCTGGATCATCTGGACAATTATATTCTTTTACATTTTGCGTCAATTTTCTTTGACCTAAAAGAGTTTCTATTCTAGAAAATTCTTCTCGGATCTTCAAAGTAATCGTTTCTAAATCATCTGTTGGAGTAGGTTCGGATATTGGTTCTTTCTTTTCTTTGTTGACTATTTTTTCAGAAGGGCTTTGTTCTGTTGACTCAGGAGAAGCAGCGTCAGAAGAGTTTGAACTATTTTCATTTGAACTACAGGCCACTAGAAAAAATAATACAAGACAATAAAAAACATATTGATTTTTCATAATTGATTTTTTGAAAAGATAAAAACTTAATTCGCAAATAAGAAATCAAATCCTTTGCACGCTACACACTAGTGGTTCATCAGAGAAAAAAACAATCCTATAATTTTACTTGAAATATTTTTATTCGGCACTTAGTAACTATTATTTATTTTATTCCGTAAAAAAGAGAGTTATTCATTGATTCCTAAAAATCAAGGATAAACATTAACCCTAAAAAATCAAACTTATTGGTAAAGATTATTAACAATTTATTTTTCTTTTCTCTTTTCTTCAAATATCCGTTATCCCTTTGTAAACCTAGGCATTAAATAATTCAAGAATAGGTTCGTTTCAACACTCTTATTTAAATTTTTAACAATTACATTCTTCAACGACTTTTTTATTTCTATACGACTAACTGTATATGAAAGGCTAATCATTTAACTAACTAATGGTTAGATGATTTAAAATTATTCTTTAAAAATGCAATATGAAACACAATTTACAATTATGCCTATTAGGGCTTTTCTTTTTGACTTTTAGCTCTAATTTTTTATTGGCTGAAAATGCCTTCAACCTTGACCATCGAGACGATTATGCTGACTGCGTCAATCTTGCTAAATTTCATACGACTTCCAAGTCAGTAGTTGAAACTGTAGTTAGCAATATCATTTATGTAGACGGTTCTGCTGCTGGAGCGAATGACGGATCTACTTGGACAGATGCTTTTACTGATTTGCAATCTGCCCTATCAGCGGCAGTTTCAGGTGATTCTATTTTCGTAGCTCAAGGGACTTATCTTCCCACCACAGGGACAGATAGATCTATATCTTTTTCTATGAAAGATGGAGTGGAGATTTTTGGAGGCTACCCAAGTGGAGGTGGTACGCGAGATTGGGATGCTAATCCAACTATCTTAAGTGGAGAAATTGGAGCAGCGGGTATCTCGGATAATACTTATAACCTCATCAACAATTCAGGATTATCTAATACTGCCATACTTGATGGTTTTACGATCAAGGAAGGAAATGCCAATGACTCCCCAGTTATGTTATACCTTAGTGGTGGCGGAATGTATAACAGTTCATCTAATCCTATAATTAGAAATTGCATTTTTTCAGGAAATATTGCTTTGCTTAGGGGAGGAGCCATTGAGAATGATAGTTCCAATCCTACCTTTACCAACTGTCTATTTATTGGAAATAATTCAACTGACGGAGGTGCAATCTATAATGTAAATGGCTCTGTGCCAGTAATTATGAATTGTACTTTTTCAAGTAATAGTGCATCCTCAAATGGAGGTGCTATTTATAATGTGTCTGGATCTCCAGTATTAACGAATTGTATTTTATGGGATAATGGATCTGCCATTTTTGGAGGAACGTCAGCAGTTACCTATTCTATCGTACAAGGTGGTTTTGCAGGAACTGGTAATCTCAATATTGATCCACTTTTTGTAAATGCCGCTGGTGGTGATTTTCATTTACAATCTACTTCTCCTGCCATTAATGTTGGTACCTCTACCGGAGCACCAACAACTGATTATGATGGAAATGCTCGTCCGTTTGGTTGCGGATATGATATGGGATTTGATGAAGAAATTACCCCTATATTTATTCCAGAAATTGAAGTAAATGAAATAGCAATGGGAACCGATTTTGGTTTGATGAATATAAATCTCGACTCGACAAAAACATATACGATCACCAATACGGGTCTTGATATTTTAAATGTATCTGCGATTACAAGTGATGATGCACAATTTATCATTTCAAATATCAGCGGAACAACTGCAGCAGCTGGTGGTGGAACCATCACCTTTGATGTAACATTTTCCCCAACATCAATAGGAGTAATATCTGCAACAATCTCTATTACTAATGATGATTGTGATGAAAATCCTTATAATTTTACCACAATGGGTACAGGATTTAATACCTATACTTTTGACAAAGATGTCAACAATCCAGGTGGCGTAGCAGACTGGAGTGTGGCTGCAAATTGGACTCCTATTTATCCTGATAGTATTAGACTGTTGGATTCTATTTTTATAAATGGCTCTTGTAATTTGGATACCATTATAATCAATAAAGGAAATTTTATTATCAATGGGACATTAACAAATCAAGACACCATAATCAATTCTGGTAAATTAACTAATATTGATTCCTTCATCAATGCAGGAGTCTTTTATGAAAATGATACTTTAATTAATACTGGAATACTCACCAATGATAGCCTCTTCCAGCAAAATGGTTTTATTCAAAATACTGGAACACTCACCAATAATCATATTTTTAATCAAAATGATACTTTAATAAATACTGGAATACTCGCCAATGATAGCCTCTTTCAACAAAATGGTTTTATTCAAAATACTGGAACACTCACCAACACCGATACTTTTAATTTAAACACAGGTGGTCACCTTTTTATTAAAAAAGCCGTGGTTGAATTGCCTAGTGCTACTTTTAATTGGAACACGGGGAGTACTATTACTATTGATACGATAGGCGAAATGAACATAGATACTTTGACTATCCATATTGGTAGAACGTTGAAGTTACTCGGCCAATTGACCTTATCAAATCTAGATACGTTAACCAATCATGGAACAATTGATGTTGACACCATTGGTAATTTGGTTATTGATACATGGAATAGTATGCTAACTAATTCCGGAACCCTGACGCTGGGAAATAAATTAAACTTGACGGGCACGATATCCAATTCTGGTACTCTAACTAATTTAGATACGATAATCGTTAACAATTCTGGCAACCTTAGCAATGAGGGAACATTTAACAATAATCTTGGCGTTCTTGATATAAATGGATCGCTTGTTTTAAATGGCAATCCTGCCGCATTCCCAGATGGAGAAGTCAATTGGAATGGCACCGTAGCTATTGGAGCTGATGGTGATTTAACCTTGACAAATTCATTATCTTATACAGGGTCTTTACGAATATATTCTGGTGGCACTTTAAGAGTACCCGCTGGAATGACTTTAACTAATAATGGTGTTTTAGAGATTTCGGGCACCCTGATCAATAGTGGGAATGTCGTAAATCCTGTTGGTCAATTCGTAGATAATTTCGGCTTATTAGATAACAAGGAAACGCTAACCAACAATGGAACGTGGACTAATTATTTCAACTTAATTAACGATAATATATTTATCAACAACGGAGTATATAATACTTTCGGCGGGCCGTTGACCAATAATGGAGTCATCAATAATGACAGCACTTTCAATCATAGTACTAACGATACCTTGACGAATAATGGAACGTTTGTAAATCTTATCAATGGAAAATTTAATAAACTGAGTGGTGTCATAAAAAATACTGGTACGATCAGTAATGCCCGTCAATTTGAATTTCTCAAAATGATCAATGATGGCACTATTCAAAATGATAGCCTGATGATTAATTATGACTCGTTGACGAATAATAATATCTTTTTAAATAATGGTAAATTCAAAAATTTCTTTGTCACGAAATTAATTAACCATGGAACATTTACCAATAATGATACACTAGAAAATAGCAGTATTATTGAAAACTATATGACCTTAAAAGGAAATGGCGTTTTGGTGCAGTCAGGTACTTTACTTAATCAGTCTGGTTCTTTTTTCAAACCGGGCAATAGCATCGGAACCATTAATGTCAACGGCGTATTAGATATGGGTAGCACTACCGACTCTACCGAAATTGATCCTGCAATGGGAACAACAGATTTGATTGCCGTTACAGGAAATGCTATTTTGACCAATGCTAAATTAGACGTAAAATGGCTATCCAATCCTACTGCAGCAGCTACTTATACCGTCATGACTTTTGGTAGTCGAACTGGGGAATTTGCAACTGTTTCTATTGAGCCAGTTTCAGGATATATTTTTTCAGTTAACTATCTCGCCACTTCTGTGGAGGTTGTCGTCGCTGTTGGTTTACCTGTCGAACTAGTTTCTTTTACTGCAAAATCTAACAACCAAATCGTACAACTTGACTGGCATACGGCAAGTGAACTGAACAATAAAGGGTTCCATATCGAACGAATGAACGAAGAAGGAAAATGGGAAGCCATTGGATTTTTAGCAGGCGTTGGTTCAACTGTGGAGGGGCATGATTATCGTTTTTTGGATAAATTACCTTTGTCTGGAATTAATTATTATCGCCTTCGGCAAATTGATTTTGATGATAAAATGGAATACTCCAATATCGTTTCTGCAACGATCAAAAACCAAGAAAATCATTTAAGTATTTTTCCAAACCCAACTCAAGATGGGCTGACAACAATTTATCTTTCTTTGAATACGGAAGAGGAAGGTGTACTTAATATTTTTGATTTGTCGGGTAAAAAAGTTTTTACCCAAATCATTCAAGTTGGAAAAAATCATAAAACAGAACTACCAATTAATTTACAAAAATTAACCGCTGGTATTTATTCCGTTTCATTAGTGATGGGGGAAAATGTTTTAGTGGAAAAATTAATGGTGAAACGCTAAATAGTTTTTTTACAAAAAGATAACGCTGCTGTCCAATACAAACCGGACTAACAAATAAAAGGAAATCTGCTAGTTAGTACTTGAAGTGCTACACGAACCAACGTAACGGATTCCATCCGTCAGTCTACAAGTCCAACAAGAATTTTATAATACAAAAAAGAGCAACCGCCCCCAGTTGCTCTTTTTTCATTTAATCCAAATCCTTCTTTATCTTGATTGATGTAACAATACATTTACAAATTGCAAAAGCTGTTAGGTTTTATGCTAGTAAATCTTTCTGTAAATTATGGGTTCTATAAAAAATCGTCGCTAGCGAGAATTCCCCCTTAAAAATTTGGACATGTAGCATGGCGCAGGGATAAAGTAGTCTGGCGCAGGGATTTGGCCATACGGCGAAGGCGGAAAGTAGTACGGCGGAGGGATCGAGTAGCTTGGCGTGGACGTAAAGTAGTACGGCGCAGCGGTTCAGTAGTATGGCGAAGGGGTCGAGTAGCTTGGCGTGGAGGCAAAGTAATACGGCGCAGCGGTTCAGTAGTATGGCGGAGGGGGCGAGCAGCTTGGCGCAGGGGTTCAGTAGTACGGCGCAGGTGGAAAATAGTGCGGCGTAGGGATTTGGCAGGTTGAGTCATCGGAATAATTGAACGGCGAAGGGAGATGGCGGTAAGGGAATTGCTTCTTTTTGTTCCTTTATTAGACTTTATTCTAAGGAGTGGCTTTGCTTTTAAATTTTAGTTTGTTTGGTATTGGATAGCGAGGTAGTTGTATTGCACAGTTGGCGATACTTATCCTGCGATAGTGACTTGTATTCCTCAAAGCTTTGCTTTTTGTTACGAATAAAACTGTCTAACCTTTTTTGTATTTGATCAAACGAAGGCAGGAGCCTTCTGGAATGCTTGGAACTTCCGCAGAGCGAAAATTCCAGCGAGGGTACTTTTTGTTAGTTCTGTTTTTCAGAGGTGGTTCCAGCAGGTGGGAAGAGCGGGCGGAAATTCCAGCGGGCTTAGTTTTGTTTTTTAGAGGTGGTTCCAGCGGTGTTAATAACTTTTTTTTCAAAATGGAATTATTTTTAATTAATTCACATTATTAATATCGTAATTTGTTTAAGAAAAAATAAAGTTAAAATTATGATAAGGATTTACTTAGATTGGAATGTTTTCGCTCCTGGTATTCCTTGGCTTACCTCAATGCCCCTGCTGTCCAATACAAAGCAGAATATCAATTAAAAGGAAAGCTGCTCGTGTTGACTTTAAAGTCAACATACGGTGAAAAGTTGCGGGCTTTGCCCGAATTCTGTAACGCTATCGCTAATACATTTACAAAACATAAAAGCCGCTAACTTTTACGCTAGCAGCTTCTTCTTATACTTGTAGACTTGCTTTGATATTTCTGCCCCTATGGACTTGTAGACTGCCGGGCAAAGCCCGCTACCTTTTGCTGTATGTAGACTTTAAAGTCTACACAAGCAGATTGTTTTTAATTGTTAGATGGTTGTATCACACAGCATGGGAAAACTGCTCGTGTTGACATAAGATATGAGTGATATTTATCATTTAATTTGGCAGTTAAAAATAGAAATACTACTTTTATATTTGGCGATACTTTCTATAATTCCCGCCGTAAGAATTTCTAACATTTGAATAATACGTGATGGATTTGGTTAATTAAATTTATCCTCTCTACCGAGGTTGTGTCTATGATCTTAAATGACTTTGGAATTTATTGAAATAAATAATAGTTGGCAGAGCCAAGGTTAATACCTCGGAAAGGGCAAGGTAGTGGTAGATAATATGATCATTTTAAGCAAAAAATATTTTTAAAAAAAAGAGTATGAAAGATGAATGCAAAATCAGTTTTAAAAGAGATAGAATTAAATAAATTAGTCCTTGATGTGAAAAACCCAAGGTTTTCTGAATTATATAGTGGTAGTGAAGATGAAAGCGATTTAATAACGTATTTGCTTTATAGTGAATCTGCAAAAGAAATTGTGAAAGGAATAGTTTAGGCAAATGAATTTTATCCAGATAGACCCTTATGGGTTCTAGAAAAGGATGGGAAGTATCTTGTTAAAGATGGTAATAGAAGATGCGCTGCTGTCAAAGCTTTACAGTTTCCAGAAAAATATGAATTGGATGCTGATAAAATGCAAATGGAAAAATTACCAGTATTAGTTTATAAAAAAGAAAGCGATTTAGATCTTAGGATTTTTATAGAGCATACAAATTCGTTATTTAAAGAATGGGATAGAATAGCAAAGGCGCTTGAAGTTTTTAAATTAAATAAAAAAGGAAAGTCTGTTGATTCTATGAGAAACATTGATTCTCAACCTGCTCAATTAATAAAAATAGCGAGCTTTTATTATGAAGCTGTAAAAATTGGAGGAGATGATCTAAAGAAATTATTGAGAAGGGGAAGAGGACCGACAGGAGGGAAAACAACAATATTTGAGAGGCTTTTTACGGTTTCAAGAGATTGTGGTTATTATTTTAAAAGTAAACCATCTTATGAAATAAAAATTTCTAATAAAAAGATATTTACTTCATATATAATTGCGCTTGTAGAATTTTTGAAAGAAAACCCTAAGACTACTTATCTCGAAGTTAACAAAACAAAAGATAAAGTTAAGTTTTTAAGCAAACTTGAGATCTTCGGGTTAATTGTGCCAAAACCAGTTACACCACCTCCAGTTTCAGGAGTTACGCCACCTCCAGTTTCAGGAGTTACACCACCTCCAGTTAAAAGAAAAAGTATACAAACAAAACCAAGATATGTTAGGAAAAAGATCCCAGCTACATTAGATAATTTAATTAAAGAATGTTATAGCCTAGATGAGAACGACTTTCCTAATGCTAAGACTGCATTAACTAGAGTAACTTTTGAAAATACTTTAAAATATGTTTTGGAAAATACTTTATATAATGGGAATAAAAATTTAAGTCAAGGACACATTTTTCATAATTGTTTCTATAATAGTAGAGGAGATAAACGTCCTTTTACAGACTTTACAAGTCTGAAAAGATTTTTTTGCAAAATAATATTAGGTACTAAAGAAAAAAAAGCATTTGAGGATTTTAGTATTGAAAGGCCACATCAAATAATTCATAATTATATAGTAGGAGCAGTTCCCAATGATGCTATATCACTATGTAATAATTTAATACCTTTATTGGATTTTCTTTTAGATGAAGAAGAAGTTTTACTATCGAAATTAGACTTAACGAAATTATAAAATGCACTATTCACCATTGAGATACCCAGGAGGGAAAAATAAACTTTCTGCTTTTATAGCTAAACTTTGTGTTGACAATAAAATTAATGGACACTATGTTGAACCTTATTCAGGAGGAGCCTCAGTAGCTTTATTTTTATTAATTGAAGGATTCGTAGAAAGGATTACGATTAATGATAAGGACAGATCAATATACGCCTTTTGGTATTCTGTCCTAAATAAAACTAAACAGTTATGTAATCTAATTGAAGAAACAGAAATAACAATAGTTGAATGGAAGAAACAGAAAGAAGTGCAAAAAAATAAGGAGAAAGCTGATTTGTTAGAATTAGGATTTTCAACTTTATTTTTAAATAGAACAAATCGGTCAGGAATAATAAAAGCAGGAGTGATGGGAGGAATACAACAAAATGGAAACTATTTAATGGACTGCCGATTTAATAAATCAGAAATTATAAATAGAATAAGGAGAATCGCTTCAAGGAAAAAACAAATTAGACTTTACAAGAAAGATGCAATTAAGCTAATAGATAAAATACAAGAAGAAACTAAGGATAAGAATGTTGTCTTTTATTTTGATCCCCCATATTATTTAAAAGCGAATACACTTTACATGAATCATTATGAGCAACGAAATCATAAAATGGTTAGTGATAAAATCAAAAGTATAAAAAATATTAATTGGATTGTTTCTTATGATAATGTTCCTGAGATTCAAGAGTTATATTCTAATTGTTCAAGAAAAGAATATTCATTTAAACATACTGCTTATAGATCGAGGGTTGGAAACGAGATATTATTTTTTAGCAAAAAATTAATCCAACCAAATATTAAAGGATGGAATCCTTTAAATTTTAAAATGAAAAGGAATAAAACTACTTCTAAAATAGTCTACGCAAAATAAATAAATCTAAGAAATGGATATTAATAAATTACCTGCTGTCCAATACAAAAGAAACTAACCAATAGAAGGAAAGCTGCTCGTTAGCACTTGAAGTGCTACACGAACCAAAGTAACGGATTCCATCCGTCAGTCTACAAGTCCAACAAGAATTAAAACCAAAAAAAGAGCAACCGTCCCTGATTGCTCTTTTTTTCATTAATCCAATTCCTTCTTCACCCTCCCATTCTCATCCATATTCGTAGTATAGTAAGCCTTCTTATCAGGCTTCAACGGTCGCTTAAACCAATACGGCCTCCTCAACCCATCAGGCTGATCCGCAGGTCTCGTCAACTTTAACCACTCCTTATAATTCTCATGCGACTTATTCGTATCCACGAAAATATCACCATATTTATCCCCTTCATGCGGTCGCTCGATGCGTACCCGTTGATGCCAACAATGCATTCCCGAAATCGGGTCAGGGTGAACGGCATGCGTAATGTTTTGATGTACACCACCATCCGACCAGAAGATCCGTTTACTATCTGCATCCGTACTATCGAAAGGTTTAATCCCAGAAGTCGTTTTCATTTTCCAACCACCTTTACCATCGTTTTCAATATTGACGGTATTGGTCGCCCAACGATTTCCTTCATCTTGTTTTCGTCGCCAACGACCGAGGTGATGCGAGCAAGCCACCACGCCAGGTTTCATTCCTTGCGTCACCCAAACCTTATCTATAAAATATCCAATGTCGGTATTTAGTCGAACCAAGTCGCCCGTTCTAAATCCCCAACGTTGCGCATCATCAGGATGCATCCAGATCGGGTTTCGATTGGCAATTTCTACCAACCATTTTGCATTTCCAGAACGAGAGTGAATCAAGGTCGGTAATCGGAACGTAGGCAATAAAACATATTCGCCTTTCTCCTTGTCCAATTTATCATTGTGTATATGACTCTTGATATAAGTTGGAATCGCATATTCTTCCCATTTCCAATCCGCCAAAGTTTGCGAGTAAAATTCATTTTTACGACTCGGCGTAGGGAAACCCACTAAAGGTTTTCCTTTGATCATCACACCTATATCCTTTCCGTCTTTGCTAATGACTTTTGATTTTTCATCGACGACTGAATCTTTGAGTTGCTCTTCCGAAAGGGTAAACTCATGTTTGGCGTAACTGTGTTTTTCTACTTCGAATGCGCCGTGCTTTTTCATATAATCCAATTCCGTCAATCCTTCTTTTTTGGCAGCAGCAGTCAGTCCTTTTGTATTTTCAAAAATATACTGGTAGTACTCGTCAATTTTAATTTTCTTACCTGGACGATAAGGTGACTCAAAGTGCTTCCGAATTCCCAAACTTCCGTCAGGGTCAATTCGCCAACTCAACTCAATCCAAAATTCATCTTCTTCCCACACTTCTCCAGGGTTGGATTCGTAGGTAAACTCTACCGGCTTACCAGCTCGTCGTGCCGCCTCTCGCAAGACAGGTTGACGGAAAGCAATCCACATGCCCGAGTGCGTCGCATAACTATTCAGGTCATGTCGCTCGGCAGAGTGTCCCATCGGTAAAACATAATCTGCAAAGAACGCCGTCTCATTCCAAGTCGGTGTCATCGCTGCATGCAAACCAAATTTCTCTTCATCCAAATATGCTTCCATCCATGAAAATCCATCAGGGTAAGTCCACACCGGATTAAATACTCTAGAGAAATAAACATCCATCTTACCTCTACCCTCTTTCATAAAATGTGGCAACAAGAAACTCATTTCAAACATCGCCAAAGGATACTCATTCGGGAAATGCATATTGTTCCAAAACTTCTGCCCTGGAGGAGTGGTGTGGAATTTTGGTTTAAATTTATTCCAACTGTTAGGAGATGTTCCACCGATTGTTCCAACACTTCCAGTCAATACATTTAAAAAATGTAAACAACGGGAAACACACCACCCACCTAGGTTTCCACTTGCTGCACTTCGCCAATTGTGTGTGGCAAATTTTTCTCCTGCCTCTCCTATTTTGATCGCGCACTCGCGAATCATTTCTGCTTTGACGCCACTTTCTTCTTCTGCATATTCTGGCGTGTACTCTGCATACTCGCCTGTCATTTTTTCAATATAATTTTCAAAAGTATGCGGTGTATCTGGGTGACGTTTTTCTAAATATGTTTCCCAATTCGTCCAATTTTCTAGAAACGGACGATTGTATAATCCCTCTTCTAAAATGATTTTTGCCATCGCCAACAAAACTGCCGCTTCCGTTCCTGGATACGAAGGCATCCAATAATCAGACATACTTGCCGTGTTAGACAATCGTGGATCCATCGTTGCCAACTTCGCCCCTTTCATTTTTGCTTCGATGATTCGCTGGGCATGTGGATTAAAATAATGTCCACTTTCCAAGTGTGCAGAAATCAATAAAATAAATTTTGCATTGGTATGATCTGGTGATGGTCGATCGTAACCATACCATACATTATAACCGAGTCTCGCGCCCGACGAACAAATATTCGTATGTGAATTATGTCCATCCACTCCCCATGCTTGAATCACTCGATTGGCATAGCCTTCATGTCCTGGACGGCCTACATGATAAGCGATTTGGTTGTGTCGATCTTCTTGAATCGCTTTTCGCATTCGTCCTGCGATGTCGTCGAGGACTACATCCCAAGTGACGCGATCCCATTTTCCTTCGCCTCTTTTCCCTGCTCTTTTTAATGGATATAAAATACGATCAGGGTCGGTGATTTGATTAATGGTTGCTGGTCCTTTTGCACAGTTTCTTCCACGGCTACCAGGGTGATATGGGTTACCTTCGAACTTTCGGATTTCGTTGGTATCCTTATCGACGTAGGCAGTCAAGCCACAGGCACTTTCGCAATTAAAGCAAGTGGTCGGAACTATCGTGTAGTTCTTTTTGACTTTTTTAGGATGCTCGGTGGCTTCGTATTCTGTCCAATTATCCCATTGTTCGATTGGGGGGAAATCGGTTAGTTGGCCCGGCTTATCGGTTAGACTTTCAATTGGTGCTTGATTGTCTTCTTGGTGTAGATTTTGGATTAAACCGATTTTTTCGGCGATGCGTTCGATTAATGACGGTTTGTGTTTTGTCATGTTTTTATTTTTTTTTGCCACGGACTTTCGCTGACTTAACTGACTTCCCCATTATGTATTTTTTACAATGGGGAAGTCAGTTAAGTCTGTGTTCGTCTGCGGCTAATTTTTTTTTAACTTAAAGGAATTCGTTGTGGCGCTTCCACCCAAATATCTTCTGTGAACCAAATCCCAATTAATACCGCCGCTCCAGCTGCAGCCAACATCATTGCGCTACCTCCGCCGAAGAATAAGATTAACAATGGAATTATATTTCCTAAAATCACTACACCCATCCAGAATTTATTTTTGTATCGCCCTCTGACAATCATGTCAACCGTCCGCTTGGCATCATTCGTTGGATGTGTCATGGTCAATTCCATTAGCATCGTAAATAGATTGACGACGACTCCAATGATCAATACCATTTTTAAGAACGGTAACCAGTTCTCTCCATTTTCAGCAAACAATGAAATGATTCCAAATATTCCAGCTCCTGCCATAAAACTATGCACTAACATATGAATGGCTAATGTCGGGCTTTGCCAAAAATCTCGTCCTTTCGCTTGCGCAAAAAGGAACGCAGTATAAATCGCAACGACTACTGCAGTAATTGCAGTCAACCACATCAAAGGTGTTTCGATGGCTGTCCAACCAAACCAAGCTCCTGCTGCCAATAAGGAAAGTAGTCCTCCGTATATCGTAATCGCATATCCACCTTTTACTAACCATGATTTCCATTGAGGACGAAGTAATACATATAAAAATCTCTTTGGCTGATCCAAATCCATGATTAATAAAACGCCAGTTGCAGCTAAAAAGAAAACTCCTAATCCTAGTCCCGTCCAAAGGATCATCGGACTCACTTCTGCGAATCCAAATGCCCATGCTAAAAATGGAACTAAGAATGCTCCTGCTGAAATCGCCTTCGTCCAAACATAACCAGACACTTCCCATCCCCACAAAATTCCTTTGTCAGCGACATCATACGTTCGAGTTGCTTTTCCTTTATTGACCGGTTTATCTTTTCCCATCAAAACATCAATAGATCTTTCGGGGCCAGATTTCGCTAACTCTTGAGCATTGATACTTTCTTTTTGTTGTATCAATGCTGTCACCAAATCACCATTGGAGAAAGCCATCTTTTCTGCTTCTTTTGCAAAATGACCAACGCCCATAGATTGAGAACTCCAGAAGTAGGAATCTGATTTTTCAGTTGCAGTAGGATTCAATGAAGCTTCATCTGCGTCGATATAAAATAAATTGGGAACCGTTCCTTTTTCAGGTTTTCGCACTTTGACTTGTTGACGAGAAAGGAGTTGAGTGATTTTAGAATTGGGGTCTTCCATGTCTCCTGAAATAATTGCTTCCTCAGGGCAAACATTGACACAAGCTGGTTCGAGACCAACATCTACGCGGTGTGCACAATAATTACATTTTGCTGCCGTACTTGTTTCCGGGTCAATATAAAGTGCATCGTAAGGACAAGCTTGCATGCAAGATTTGCAACCGATACAACGATCTTTGTCAAAATCTACAATTCCGTCTTCTCGAAAATATAGTGATTCGACTGGACAGATTTCCACACATGGTGCATCAGTACAATGATTACAACGCATGACTGAAAAAAGGCGACGAGTATTTGGAAACTCCCCTTTTTCTACTTGCTTGACCCATGTCCGATTGACGCCCACGGGAACTTGATGTTCCGATTTGCAGGCGGTGGTACAAGCATGACAACCGATACATTTTCGATTGTCGATGACAAATCCATATTTCATGTAGTTGATTTTTCGTTTAAAATAAAAAAAAAGCATTGCCTCTTTTCAGAAGCAATGCTTTGTAATTGTATTGTTATTTTTTCAAAGTTGATGGACAAACAAAATCCGACGTTGGAACTTTGGAAGCTGAAATGTCATCGTACTTTCCTTGCACATTGACTAGTTTGTCAAAACCTCTTGCCTTCAAAATAGAAGCTGCAACCGTGGATCGATATCCACTTCGACAATGCATGTGATACTTTTTCTTTTTGGAAATTTCACTCATGTTATCATTAATGAAATCCAAAGAAAAATTTTGTGCGTTTTCAATTTGCTCGCCAATGTATTCCGTTGGCTTCCGAACATCTAACACATTGAGTTTTTTAGAATATTTTTTCTCGAAAGTTTTTACATCAATCGTTTCGATGGTATCAATTTCTCTCTTCTCTTTTTTCCATGCATCAAAACCTCCTTTCAAATATCCAACTGCATTATCGTAACCGACTCTTGCCAAACGTTTTACGGTTTCTTTATTCTTTCCTTTTGGTGCAACGATAATAATTGGCTGCATCAGATCTGGAACCAATGCTCCTACCCAAGGCGCAAAACTTCCATCCAAACCGATGAAGATCGAATTGGGAATAAAGCCTTTGACAAATTCTTCTTTTGATCGAACGTCCAAAATTAACGCTTCCGTTTCATTGGCCACTACTTCAAATTCCCTAGGCGATAATGATTTCGCGCCACGCTTCATCACGGTATCAATGCTTTCGTAACCTCCTTTATTCAACGCCGCATTTTTTTGAAAATAAACAGGCGGAGGTGCTAAACCATCCGTCACTTCTTTGACAAATTCTTTTTTTGTCATGTCTGCTCGAAGGGCATAATTGGTTTTCTTTTGGTTGCCCAAAGTATCCCAAGTTTCCGAACTCATATTTTTTCCACAAGCGGAACCTGCTCCATGCGCGGGATAAACCAATACATCATCAGATAACGTCATGATTTTTTTCCGCAAGCTATCATATAACCAACCCGCTAATTGTTCCTTTGTCAATTTTCCATTTTTCTGCGCCAAATCTGGTCGTCCGACATCACCTATAAATAAGGTGTCTCCTGTGAAAATTGCATAGTCTTTTTTCTTAGCATCTTTTAAAAGGTAGGTTGTACTTTCAGGTGTATGCCCTGGTGTATGTAAAACGGTGATCGATACTTTTCCTAATTTAAATACTTCACCATCTGTAGCCAAGTGCTTTTTATATTCCGTTTCTGCCTTTGGTCCATAGATAATTTTTGCACCAGTTTTTTTCGCTAAGTCTAAATGCCCAGAAACAAAATCAGCATGAAAATGAGTTTCAAAAATATATTTGATCTTCACTCCATTCGCTTTTGCTTTGGCAATATAAGGTTCTGTTTCTCGAAGCGGATCGATGATCGCAGCTTCGCCATTACTCTCAATATAGTAAGCACCTTGTGCTAAACATCCAGTATAAATTTGTTCTACTTTCATTTTGAAAATTAATTTTATGTTTCTTTAATTCTAATCTCAACACAAAGATATTCCTGTTTTCAAACTTACTTCGTGATAGAAATCACACTTAGGCGTTTTTTTTAAATTTCTTTTTTTATCAATACTTCCATCTTTAATTTGTTTGGCTAAAATATGAATAAAGTTTCATATTTTGCAATTTCAAAACGAACATATTATATTTTGATAAAAAATATAGGTTAGCACTTCAAAGTCTCTTCCGATGGATTCGGAAACATTTCACTTTCATCTTCTCCATCTCTAGGTTTTAGACATTGAAAATCTTTTTCAATAAGAATAAATAAATCTTCTTCGTTGTTGATTTTTATTCGATTTTCAACTCCAACTTGATTGGTTGTGACCCAAGTTGCAGCAATGGAGTTTGGAACATTTACAATCATTGTGTTTGATTCGTAAGAAGCATTCATTTCATTTCCATCAAATTGCTGAAGGATGTAATTCATTTTTTGCAAGGGTAAGTTTCCGAATTTGATGACTTCTTTTACTATTCCTTTTTCTTGGAATTCTTGTATTTCACTTTGGGTTAACCGAAGACGAATGGAGTTGCCTTTAATTCTTAGTTTCATTTTAATTTAATTTAAATCCACTTGTTACTCAGAGGGTTTGAAGAACCACGAAGTGGTTCTCTAATTTAATTACCCGGCAAGTTATTAGAATCTATTCATCCTCATTTGTCTGCAGGGCATATTCATGATATCGATGATCTGTTTTTTTATCAAAAAAATCAACGGCATGTTGAATGCGGAAGAAGAATTTATCTTCTCCAATTTTGTCTACCACATCTGCTCGATGTAGAATATCTCGGATTGGTCCTTTTACTCCTACAAACTTAAATTGGACATTTCGATCATGACAAAACTCAATCATCTCTTCCATCGCATGCACACCACTACTATCCACTCCATTCATACTATCGGCATCAAGGATAAATAATTTTAAAGCTTTGCCTTTATTTAAAATTTCTGTTTCTATTTTTTCTTTAAAAAAACTAACGTTCGCAAAATACAATCGAGCATCAAACCTAAAAATCAAAATGTCTTCTCGAACTTCAAGATGATCAAAACGGTCTGTATTTTTGTAATGTGGTTTGCCTGGAATTTTTCCTAAAACAGCTGTATGCGGTTGAGTCGTTCTAAAAATAATTAAGGCCAAGGATAGGACAACTCCAATCAAAATACCTTCTTCAATTCCCAACGTTAGTGTTCCTAAAAAAGTAGCAAGCATCATTAAAAAATCACCTCGATCCGTATGCCATAAATGTTTCGCTTCTTTAAAATCTATCAACCCAAAAACTGCCACCATAATTACAGAGGCTAAAATCGCATTTGGTAAATAATAAAAAAGTGGCGTCAAAAATAATAAGGTCAAGGCAATCAAGGCAGCACTAAAAATAGAAGCCATTCCTGTTTTTGCACCAGTTTGATCGTTAACTGCCGTTCGTGAAAATCCTCCTGTAGTTGGAAACGATTGGAAAAAGGCACCTCCAATATTTGCCATTCCTAAAGCAATGAGTTCTTGATTCGGAACGATTTGATAGTTTTTATGTTTGGACTGAATTGCTTTTGCCACCGCAATACTTTCCATAAACGATATAAATGATATGGTAAAAGCAATTGGTAACAATGCTTTTACATCTTCAAAGTTTAGGTTTGGAATACCGAAAGCAGGTAATCCTTTTGGCACTTCTCCTACTATTTTCACTCCTTCCTCATGCCATCCCAATATCCAAACAGTAAGAATCCCAAACACTACAGCAAGTAGTGGCCCAGGAATTGGCAGCTTGATTTTTTTCACCAAAAGAATCAAACCGATCGCTACTATTCCAATAGTAAAAGTCTGAATATTGACTGCATCAAGATTCGAAAAAGCATTTCCAATAATCTCATGAATATGATTACTCCGAGGAATATTGATGCCTAGTAAATGTTTGAGTTGGGAAAAACCGATGATCAAAGCTGCTGCTGAAGTAAACCCAGCAATCACCGGATGGGAAAGAAAATTGACTAGGAAACCTAATTTAAAAAAACCCATTAATAGCTGAATTATTCCAACCATTAAGGCTAAGAGAATCGCTAATCCAACAAATTCTATGCTTCCAGTTTCAGCAATTGTTCCCACTCCTGCAGCAATCAAAAGTGCTACCATCGCTACTGGCCCAACAGCCAATTGTCGAGATGTTCCAAAAATCGCGTATAAAATCAAAGGGATTATCGAAGCATATAATCCATAAATTGGTGGCATTCCTGCTAACATCGCATAGGCCATTCCTTGAGGAATAAGCATTACTCCTACCGTTAAACCAGCTACTAAATCTCCTTTAAAAAAATCGGAATTATATCGGGGCAACCATTCTAAGATTGGAAAATATTGCTTGAAGTTCATCTCCTCTTGTTTATTATTCTGAGCTAAATTTTGGGGTTTTAGTTTCCCAAAACTTAGCTCAGAATGTTTTTTTTATCAAAATCAATTCAACTGCAAGTTCTGATTTTAAAAAATCAAAGTCCGTAACTTCTATCACAAAAGATTGATTTTATTTCGTTCCAACGTAACGACTCCATTCTTTTCCAACTGTTTGAGTAATCTTGATACGGCTTCTCGGGAGGCATTTAAGTCCGCCGCAATTTCTTGGTGAGTAGAGTGGATAACTTTTGAATTGTGTGCTGTAGCTCTTTCTTTTAAATATTCCAAAAGACGTTCATCCATTTTTTTAAATGCGATACTGTCTATCGTTTTGATCATTTCTTTCATTCTGGAATCATAGGAACGCATCACAAAATTTTTCCAACTTGGAAATTTCGACATCCATTCATCTACATATTTTACAGGAATTGCAATGACCGTCGAATCATCTTCCGCTGTTGTTCTGATGTCACTTACCTTGTCCATCATACAGCAAGAAAATGACATCGAGCAAGTTTCTCCTGCATATAAATAATACAATAATAATTCTCTTCCATCTTCCTCATCTTCCCGAACCACCTTGATTGTTCCTTTGACCAAAAGAGGAACTAGTCTCACATAACTTCCATAATTCATGATCACCTCTCCTTCTCGAAAATGCTTGAGGACTCCAACATTCGCAATTTCTTTTTGCAAAGCAAGTTCTGCTAAACCTGGGAAATTTTGATGTACGAGTTCGAATATTTCTTGGTTAAAATCTTCCATTATTTTTTATTATCAATTTTGGTTTCAATTCGATCGAGGCGTTTTTCCAGTTGCATTAATTTCTCCAAAATTAAGATATGTGTTTTCTTTGCATCAATTCCAACTGGACTAGAATCACTATGAATCTCTTTGGCGATGGAGTCAAAGATTTCTTTATCAATTTTTAAATTCATGATTAATTGGTTTTTAGTTTCAATATTAAAAAATATGTAACTTCTTTCATGTATCTAAACCAAAAAGAAGCACTTTGGTTGCAAAGTGCTTCTCTTAAAATTTATATTTTACATATTGCATTTGCAATTTTCTAAGCATTCAATTATCATCGAAACGTCTTTTTCTTTTAAAGAATACATGACACTTCTCCCCTCTCGTTTCGCGGACAAAATTCCTTTCAATCTCATATTTTGTAAATTATGAGAAGTGAGAGATTGTTCTGAACCCAACATAGCACAAATCTCTGAAACTGATAATCGAGGATGTTGTTCGAGCAAATGAACAATCGCTAATCTCATGGGGTGAGCAACTGTTTTTAAAATAAAGGCGATTCGTTCTAGTTTTTCTACCAACTCATCATTCATTATATTTTTACTTTCCATAGTGCAAAATATGAACATAAATTCATAAATCCAAAAGAAGGAAACACCATAACAGTCTTTAATTTTTTAGTTATCTATCACTCACCTTAAGGCTGACCTAGTATTTGTCTTAGAAAAAATTCAACAACCGCTTCTCCCCTTCACTTCCACAGCTCATCCTTATCTGAATCACCATCGAAGAAAAAATAGTCAATAAAATAATCACCGTTAATGCTTCCTGCATTCCAAAAAAGTCTGCAATAATTCCTGTCAACAACGCTCCAATAGCATAACCTAAATCTCGCCACATTCTAAAAACGCCAATACTTTCTGCTCGCTGAGTAGGATGTGTGGAGTCGGCAATCGCACTTATAAAATTAGGGTAAACCATCGCCGTCCCCCAACCTAATAATGCTGAGGCAGAAATGATTAGACCAAAATTTTGGAAAAATAAAATGCCGACCAACGCAATCGCTTGCAACAACATTCCCCAAAACAACAAATCCTTTTTGCAAAAATGATCTCCCATCTTGCCGGTAATTAATTGACCAAGCCCCCAAACCGCAGGGTAAACACCCACCACGATTCCTATCTCATCCAATCCAAAATCTTTGGTAATTAAAAATAAAGGCAACAATCCCCAAACCATTCCATCATTCAAATTATTAATTAATCCTGCTTGCGAAATACTCCCGAGGTTGGGATGTAAAATGGAAGTTTGCCAAAATAAATTTTTCAACGTTTTCTGTTTGCTTTCCTTTTCTTCGTTAGCCAAATGACTTTGCGTATCTCGAATCAAAAATATACTTCCCAAAAATCCAGCAATAGCCAAACCAATTCCAATGTAAAATGGATATGGTCGCAAACCATAATTATCGGCAATCCAACTAGTCAAAAAAGCAACAATCCCAACTGAAAGATAACCGGCAAATTCATTAATCCCCATCGCCAGTCCTCGATCTTTTTGTCCAACCAAATCTATTTTCATAATCACCGTACTCGACCAAGCGAGCCCTTGATTAATTCCTAACAATACATTTGCAAAAATAATCCAATTCCAATTCGGCGCATACATTAATAAAAATGGAACGGGCAAACCAAACAACCATCCTAAAATCAGTAATCGTTTTCGGCCAATTTTATTCGCCATTTTTCCCATAAAAAAATTAGCGGCAGCTTTCGAAATTCCAAATACGACGATAAAAGAAAGTATCGCAGTTTTCGCAGCCATCCCAAATTCGACTTCTGCGATGGAAGGCAAAATACTTCTTTCGAGTCCTACCATTCCTCCAACGAAGGCATTGATAAGGACGAGTAAGGAAAATTGTTGCCAGTTATTTTTTAAACCGAGTTGTATTTTTGCCAATGATTTTTTTTGTTTGATTTTACAAAAAAGAATATTGGCTAATGTACTACAATTTTAAAAATCAAAAGGTGACTTGGATCACGCTCTTATACTTAATTGAATTTTACGTGCACTCGTCGGAGCAATTTTAAACTCTTTCCGAAAAGCTCTTGAAAAATAATTAGGGTCATTAAAACCCAAACCATAAGCAACTTCGGAAATATTTAAGGAAGTAGTTTCAATTAAATCTTTCGCTTTGTGCAATCTGATTTTATTGACAAATTTCATTGGAGCCAGATTGGTGAGCGCCTTCATTTTTCTAAAAAGTTGGGTTGGGCTTAGTTCCAATTCCTTGCTTAAGTATTCAATATCCAAATCTTCATCACAAATTTTTTCATCAACAATCTTTCTAATTCTTTGAAGAAAAGTTACCTCAGGACAAAGAAATTTATCTTCATGTCCTACGAGATAAAAAGTTCCATCTTGTCTTTTTATCATAGCTTGACGCAATTCGATTAATTTTTCTAGTCGGTTAATTAGATCTTTCATGTGTTAGAATTTTGAGTTTAAAAAAATTGAACAGGCCATTCATTCAGCCGGTTCATAGCTGCAAGTTCTCTCTAAAATCTAGATGCTTTATCCACATTTTGATGTGGGTGTCCTATTTTATGCAGCCTTTTGCGACATTCGCCTTTCTATGCGTTGAAGAAATGATTCGATGTGTTCATACCATTGAGCAAAGCCTTCCCGCATCCAAATACTTTGCATATACGTTTTAAAAAAATGAGCACCTTGCTCTTGCAAAACTTCAGCAGTTTGACCATCAGTAGCAATAGGAATTTTTTGAAATTCAAAATCAGCGTAGTAAGTTTTAATTTGCTGATTCATAACTGGAAGTAATTTGGTTCGTTGTATTTTGGAAAGATTTTCATCCAAAATATAATAAGCCCGATTTTCAAAAAAACTAAAATTCAAACCAATCGGTGCTCGGTTGGCAATGATACAAGCAATGACTTTTTTGCTTTCTTTATCTTTTATTTTTAAAACTTTCCGAGAACGATCCATTCCATATTTTTTAAAATCGGCTGCAATTTTTCTCAACTGAACATCTTCTTGATCCAATTCTTCCGCTCGGACAAATACGTTTCCATATTGTTTTTTCACAAAAGAAATTAACTCAGTATCAATTCCAGTTACTTCATTTATTTCAAATTGGTTTTGTTTTTTTTCACCAATTTTATCAAGTGATTGATGCAAATATTCAAAGCGAAGCAGAGAAGCTTTTTCATTTCCTAGCTTTTCAAACATGGAGGCAAATATTCGAAACGCATATCGATTGTCAGGTCGAAACCAATTTTGACTAGAGCGAACTTGGCTTTCATCATAATGATGTTCCGCTCGATATTGAGCTGCCAACATGACTTTTAATGATAGAAATGGATTACCATCAGAAACTAAGTGTTGAGCCAACAATCCATAATTACTTGACTTCCAAACACTTATCGAAGCAAAGTGCTTTTCTTTTTTTTGATCATTCGTCATCATCCAAAGAAGGTCTTCAGAAGTGCCTTGAAGCTTTTCCCAATTGGATTTTATCTGCTGAAAATGTGGCGCTAAGAATTCTTTTTTGGCTGGATAAATAAATCCGATATCTTCATATTTTTGAAAAAGATCGGCCACGGTGTTTTGATTAAAATGAATGTCATATCCATTAAAGGATTGACTCTTAGGGGTTGAGGATGTCATAATTTCATTTGTTTTTTGAGTAATAATATTGACTCAAAAGTAGATAGGATGAGGAGGGAGGAAAACCACATTTTAATGTGGACGGGAAAATGATTGGTATGAAAATATGTTTTAATAAAAAAAAGAAAAATTAATTTCTATATTTAACTTCCAAAATTTTAATAACCCCAAATGGAAAATATTGCTACCCACATCAAAATGTGGTTCAGCAATTTTCAACATGCTATACCTTTGTATCATGGAAGAAATCAAATTAGCCATCGTAGAAGATGATGCCGTCATCAAAGAAAGTCTAGAGACTTTTATGCAAGTGCATCCATCGATCAAACTAACTTTATCAGTTACAAGTGTGGAAGCTTTTTTGGAAAAAGCACAATCGCCACTTCGACCTAAAATCGATGTGATGATCTTAGATATTGGCTTGCCTGGTATGAATGGAATTCAAGGCATTTATCATATCCGTCAAAAATATCCCAATACTGATATCATCATGTTGACTACATTTGAAGAGGATGATAAAATTTATGATGCGCTGTGTGCAGGAGCTTGTTCGTACATTTCCAAACGCACTCCGTTGGTCAAAATTAGAGAAGCAATATTTACTGTTGCACAGGGCGGTTCATATATGTCGCCTTCTATTGCTCGAAAAATTGCCGAGCGTTTTATGCCTAAGAAAAGACAAAAAGAATCAGGTCTTTCTGAACGTCAAATGCAAATCGTTCAAGCACTCGTCGATGGATTGAGTTACAAAATGATTGGCAACAAATTGAATATTTCATTGGATACCGTTCGAGATCATATCAAAAGAATTTATCGAACGCTGGAAGTAAATAGCAAAGTGGAGGTGATTAAGAAAGCGATGGACGGAGATATTTAATTCTTTATCTCGTTTGTAGTCTAACTTGAATTTTATATTTTCAAACATATTATTTTTAAACTTAAAAAACCAAAATCAACATGTTACAACTAACTACCCCTCAATCTAGTATTGACTTAACCTCTCTTCAAGGCGTTGCTCTTCATCAAATTGTAACGAAGCAAATTCCTGTTAATATTGCCTTAGGTTCTCCTTCCTCTCCTGATCTTTTTGCCATTTATAGCAAATCTACTATTGATGAATTACTAGATGTTAAAGGCTGTGTTGGAATTAGATTTTATCCAGCCATAAAAGAAGATGAACTTGTTTTAATAGCGACTTGTGTGGATGATCTTAATAATGATATGAATGAATTGAATGGAGGAAAATGTGCTTGTGGATATTCCAACCCTTTGGTGGAATCTCATGATTCAAGTATTTCAGATTCAAAAAATATGATCTTAGCAACTGATCATCCAGGATCATCCAACCTTGATGATTTACATTTTTTACAATTCGTTGAGACAGATTCTACTGACACTCAAAAATTCAAGGCCTATTTTGATCAAGAATTTTTTAAGTCTAATTTTGGAGATGCACCTAGTGTGCGGTTGGATGTTGCAGAACTTAATTTTAGCGGAGATAATGAAATCATTAGAACTATAGCTGCAACCTTTTTAAATGGTTCACCAACACCTACAACTGCTAGTCTTTTGCCATGTCCTCCTAATTGTGGAGGAGATTATACAACAGATGAGTTAGTCTAGAACACTTGAACTAATTTCGCTCTAAACATAAAACACAAACCATAATCTTCATTTTAGGTTGAATTTTTCATTAGAAAATTACTATCAAAAAGGATATACTTTTCTTTGGCTGGTTGCATTTTTTGCAATCAGTCCTAGTCTTTTTTATGCACAGTCAAATCGGTATTCGTTTCATCAACTCACCGCAGAGGAAGGATTATCTCAAAGTTCCAACGATAATATTTATCATGATTCAAAAGGATTTATTTGGTTGAGTTCTATTGATGGACTTAATCGTTTTGATGGAAAAAATGTCAAAATTTACAAATCAATTTCAGGTGATTCTACCAGCTTATTAGGAAATATTATTACCAGTAATTTCTTTGAAGATGATGAAGCAAATATTTGGTTTACCACATACGAGGGGATTCATTGTTACATCAGGAAGCAGGACAACTTTCGTCATTTTCAATTAAAAAACAAGGAAGGAAAAAAAATTAGGCAGGATTATTATTCCTTTCACTTAGATAAAAAAAATCATTTTTATGTAAGAACTGGAACTGAAAATACTGCCCAGCTTTTCTTATTTGATATAAAAAAACTTACTGCGCAATATACTTGCGTAATTTCAGGACAACGGAATCATCCTTATCTTGATGAGATGGAAAATGTTCAACAAATATTTTCTCATATGTCCATCGGAAAGAAAGGAATTATGATGACTAAACTTATGCCTCCGTTTTCTACTCAAACTTTTTTTGATGGAAAAGATCCAAATTTCCCGAAGGCCTATACCAATCATATCAATGTTGAAAATACTAAAAGATGTTACCTAAGTACTGATATTGGAATGATAGAATTTGATCCCACTTCCAAACATTTTCAACTTTTTGATAAGTTCCAAAACTTCCCAATCGGAGTAGTTCGATCAACTGCAACTATTAATGATTCTATCCTTTGGGCCGCCACATCACAAAGTGGACTTCTAATTTTCAATAAAATAACAAATCAGTTCACCAGTCAAATCCCCTTTGAACCGCAAAAAAAACTGGGACTTCAATTAAAAAAAGTCAATCACCTTTATAAAGACAAACAAGATAATTTATGGTGTTCCTTGAGTCCTTTCGGAGTGAATTATACCAATCTACAAAAACGTAAATTTCCTGCTCCTTCAGAATTTATGGACCGTAATGTTCAAGCTATTTTTCAAAATAAAAGAGGGGAGATTTTCGTTAGAAAAAACTTAGATACCCTTAGATATTATTCCTCCCAACATGCCAAAGTAATCTATTCTTTGAATCAATATCCAGACCATATTCCTAAACGAGGGATTGGAGTATTTTTAGAGGATGAGAAAAATCAAATGTGGGCATTCACAAATAATCAACTTTTAAAATGGGATGCTCAACATTTACATTTTAAGTATATTCAAGACTTACCCAACTATATCTTAAGTGTTTATAAAAACAACGAAGGTCGAATTTTATTAACTACTTACGCTGGAATTTTTGAATGGAAAGATATTGATGGAAATATTTCATTTCAACCTTTTAACAGATTAAATGATTTTCAAAAAGAATTAGCTACTGCAATTCATGAAGATAAAAATGGAAGATTGTATTTAGCCTTAGATGCTTCAAGGTTATTAATTTTAAAACCAAATGACACAACTTACATCACGGAAAAACTAATAGAAGGAATCGGTTACGCTAAATCTTTTTATGAAAAAAACGATACACTTTGGGTCGCAACTTCTACTGGGATTTTAAAAATCAATACGAAAGATTTATCCAGCCGAATGCTCAATGAAATTTCTGATGGAATACCAAATGAAAATTACTACAGTATCATTCCCGATGAAATTGGAAGCTTTTGGTTGAGCAGCAATCAAGGAATTGTTCGTTATTTCCCCAATGAAAAAAAACATCGTCGATACACTTTAGTAGATGGATTGCAAGGGAATGAATATAATACCAATTCATTTTTAAAAACAACGGAAGGTGAAATTTGGATGGGTGGAACGAAAGGTTTAAATCGTTTTTTTCCAAATAAAATTAAAGATGTTTCCATTCTCCCAAAAATTCAGATTACCCGTTTTCAAATTAACGACAAACCTTTTTCCAAAATTGATCAACAAATTGGCGAGTTAAAAAACTTAAATCTTAGACATTATGAAAACACTATTTCCTTCGATTTTGTCGCACTCGAATATAGTGATCCAAAAAATAATCAACTAAAATATAAATTAGAAAATCATGATGATGATTGGGTAGATGCTGAAAAAAATGGTTTTGCTCGATATCCAAGTCTTCCCTTTGGCAATTATATTTTCAAAATAAAAGCAGCCAATTCGGATGGCGTTTGGAATGAAGAAATTAAAACACTCCATATTTTTATCGCAACGCCTTGGTGGCGAACTTGGTGGTTTTATACTTTTTGCATCTTATCCATTTCAGGAATTATTTATGGCGTTTCGATGTATCGATTGCAACAGGCTTTAAAAATTGAAAGACTTCGAGTAAAAATTTCAAGCGACTTGCATGATGATGTTGGTGGACTGTTGGCAGGTCTGATGATGCAATCAGAGTTGTTAGAAATTACGGGAACAGAAGAACGAAAACCAAAATTACAACGCATAAGTGAGTTAAGTCGAAAGGCAATGTCGAGAATGCGAGATACCGTTTGGGCTATTGATTCAAGGAAAGATAAATTTAAAAACTTATTGGATCGTATTCGTGAACATGCTGCTGAAACACTTGAATTAAAAAATATCGAATGGGATTTGCAAGTAGAAAATATTCCGTTGGAGAAAAACATCAATTCTCAACTGCGACAAAACCTTTACCTTATCTGCAAAGAAGCAATCACTAATGCCGCTAAACATTCCAATGGAGATCAATTAAATATTAAGTTTGAAAAATATGGTCGCAACGGAATCTTCCTCACTATCCACGATAATGGAAAACTTTTAGAAAAAGAACACAAATCAACTGGCCTGGGAATGTCTAATTTAAAAATGCGTGCTGAACAAATCGGTGGTAATCTCATTATAAATACAGAAAATGGTTTTTTAATTACTTTAATTTTGGATTAAACATTTCTATTTTCGCCAACTCAAATTTATTTTACAACATATCACATTTAATAATGACTAAAAAAATCGTAGCCTTCGGGGCAAGTAATAGCAAAAACTCTATCAATAAAAAATTAGCCACTTTCGCTGCTAAACAAGTTGAAGATGCCACAATTAATATCTTAGATTTAAATGATTTTGAAATGCCTATTTATGGTATTGACAAAGAAACGGAATCTGGCATCCCTACCCTAGCTCATGATTTCAAAGCACATTTGAAAAATTCTGATGGAATCATTATTTCATTTGCTGAGCACAATGGAGCATATTCTGCGGCCTTTAAAAACATCATGGATTGGATTTCTAGAATTGAAAAGGATGTTTGGGAAAGTAAACCGATGCTTTTATTAGCAACTTCTCCAGGAGGACGAGGCGGAATTACTGTTCTTGAGATTGCCGTAAATAAATTTCAACACATGAATAAAAATACTATCGCTAGTTTTTCACTTCCTTCTTTTGGACAAAACTTTTCAGAAGAAAATGGAATTACCGAGGAAGATTTATTGAAATCTTTTAATGAACAATTAAATATTTTTACTTTAGCGATGAACAAATAGTCTTGATCAAAAAGAAACTATAACAATATATTTACAAAAAATAAAAATCAACTTTATATGAAAGTATTAGGGATAAATCAACCAGGCGGATTTGAAAACTTAGCCATCATCGAAAAACCTGACCCAACTCCTCCAACAGGACAAGTGGTCGTAAAATGGCACGCTACTTCTTTAAACTTCCATGATTACTTAGTGGCAGTTGGTGGTATCCCAGTTCCGAATGGTCGAATTCCGATGTCTGATGGTGCAGGTGAAATTATTGCAGTTGGCGAAGGTGTAGATGAATGGAAAGTTGGAGATAAAGTAATGTCTATGTTTTTTCCAAATTGGCTGGAAGGAAAACCTACCTTAAAAAAAACTATGTTTATTTTAGGAGAAACCATTGATGGTTGCATGGCGGAACAATCGGTTTTACCTGCAACTGCCGTAACAAAAATCCCTGAAGGATATACTTATGCAGAAGCGGCTACCCTACCAACAGCGGGATTGACTGCTTGGCGAGCATTGATGGTCGAAGGAAATATTGTAGCGGGCGACAAAGTGCTCATCGAAGGAACGGGAGGCTTGTCCATCTTTGCTTTGCAATTAGCAAAAATGGCTGGAGCAAAAGTTTATGCAACCACCTCGTCCAATGAAAAAGCAGAACGACTCAAAGAAATGGGTGTCGAAGCAGTCGTTAATTATAAAGAAGATGAACGATGGGGGAAAACTATTTTTAAAATGACAGGCGGTGGAGTTGATCATGTTTTAGACGTCGGAGGAGGAAGTACGATGAGAAATTCTATCGAAGCTGCGGCAATGAATGGACATATTTATTCCATTGGAATTTTGGGAAATGGAAGGAAAGGGGAAATCACTTTTCCTAAGTTATTTTTCAAACATTTACGCATGACTGGACTCGCGGTAGGAAGTGTCCTGATGCAAAATAAAATGGTCGACGCCATCAATATTAGTGGAATGAAACCAATTATTGACAAGAGTTTTGGTTTTGATCAATTGGCAGAAGCCTTTCAATATCAGGCAACTGGGAAGCATTTTGGGAAGATTGTTTTGGAGTGGTAGATTAATTCTCTTTCTTTTTTCTTAGTTTAGGAATGGTTTTTTCATGTTTATTAAGATTATTTCTTAAAAGAAGAATCACTTTTTTCATTGTTTTGACTCGGACAATTAGAATAAATGAAGAAATAAAAAGGATTTCTTAACATTTTGAATTCCAAAATTCTCGTACATTTGTAAAAAAATAAACTTATAATAACATGAAAAAAATAATTTTCTTCAGTCTATTTGCTTTACTTTCATTTTCAGCATTTAGTCAAACTGATTCTTATGAAGCCGAAAATGAAGGTTGGTTAGTTGATATCGATAAAGCATTTGCTGAATCTGAAAAAACAGGAAAACCGATTTTAGCCAACTTTACAGGAAGTGATTGGTGTGGTTGGTGTAAACGATTAACTGCTTCCGTTTTTTCTAAAAAAGAATTTCAAACGTGGGCAAAAGATAATGTGGTTCTTTTAGAATTAGATTTCCCAAGAAGAAAAACTTTGCCAGAAAAATACCAAAAACAAAATGCTCAACTTAGGAATGCATTTAAAGTAGGTGGCTACCCTACTGTCTGGGTTTTTAATTTGAAAAAAGATGACAAAGGTAATTTCTCTATCGAAGGTTTAGGAAAAACTGGCTATACTAAAACGGCTAAAAAATTCACCACCGATGTTGATCAAATGATCGAAAGAGGAAAAAAGAATGAAACAAAAGAAGGAGAAGGAAAATAACTTCTCTTTAATATATTCTAAAAAAGAGGATTTGACTAAGTCAAATCCTCTTTTTTTTTGTCAATAATCAAAACCTTGTTCTTCACAAAGACTAGCAAAAACTCACAAAGTATTCACAAAAGAAATCTAAGAATATCACAAAAAAATCACCATAGAAATTGTCGGGAAAAATTGACAACTCCTTGGGAATTCTTACCTATTTCTCGCCTTCAAAACCTCCCCATATTTGTATTATCAATTACAACAAATATTTCTTCATCAAAAAAATCTATTCAAAATGAAATCAATCATTAATTTTATTATCGCAACTTTTGTGATTATCGGAACAACAACTGGACAAAATATTGACAAAAAGTTCTTTAATGACACTCATTCATTTTTGCAAAAAAATGTAAAAAATGGCAAAGTCAATTATGCTCCTTTGAAAAGTGATGCACAGTTAAAATCATTAATCCAAACTATCGCAAAAGCAGATTTAAAAAATGCGGACGACGCAACTAAACAAGCATTTTATATTAATGCGTATAATTTATTAGTCATCAATCAAGCTGCTCAAAAGTATCCTTTGCAATCCGTTCAGGACATTGTAGGATTTTTTGACAAAAAGAAAAATACTGTTGGCGGCAAGAGTTTGACTTTAAATAAATTAGAAAAAGATTACTTGTTGAAACCTTATGGTGATGCTAGATTTCATTTCGTTTTAGTTTGCGGCGCTTTAGGTTTTCCCCCGATTACAAATTTTGCTTACACTCCCCAAAAGTTGGAACAGCAATTAGAAATGCAAACCAAATTAGCATTGAACGATAATAATTTCATCAAGGTGAATGGCAACAAAGCTGAGTTATCCCAAATTTTCAAATGGTACACCAGCGACTTTGGAGGCAATACAAAGTCGGTCATTAAATTCATCAACAAATACCGAACAAACAAAATCCCATCCTCCGCAAAAGTGAGTTTTTATAATTACTCATGGAAATTAAATGACACAGCAAATAGAACTTCCTCTTTAGGAAGTTCTTCTGTTTTAGGGAATAATGCCAGCAGATATGTAGTTTCTTCTACCATCAAAAAAGGATCTTTTGAAGTGAAATTTTTTAATAATTTATATACTCAAAGAACTGGAAACGAAGGAAACTTGACAGATCGATCTACTTTTAATACCACTTCCTTGAGTGTTTTATATGGGTTGACCAACCGATTTAATATTGGATTTAATACGAGATATAGAAGAGTAAGAAATGATAAACTACCTTCTTCTCCTTTGGCTGTTTTTGGAAATAACTTAGCAGAAGGCGAAAGTGCTCGACAAGGAATCACCGCCTTTGGGCCTCAGATTAGATTTGCCCCTGTTCCTAAATGGGAAAATTTTTCTATCCAAAGTTCTTTTGTTTTTCCAATTGGAGAGGACTTGGCAGGAAGTGCCAACCAACCATATATTGATTGGACAGGTGCAACTTGGAATACTCAACTTTTTAATGATTTTCCGATTGGAACCAATTTTTCATTGTTTACTGAAGTAGATTTTTTATTGGAAGATATTGGAAAATCAGCCGATGGAAATTCCAATCGCTTCTCAACACCTGCGACAGTTATTTTCAGTTATAATCCTTCTCCAAAAATTACTTTGTATTCTTTAGGTGGATTTTCGCCTTACTGGCAAACTGAATTTGATTACTTCGTTCAAGGTGGTTTAGGTGCAAAATATCAGTTCACCCCCAACTTAGAATTAGAATTATTGTATACAGATTTTTCTAATAAATTCTTAAATCAATCAGGTGGACAAGCTGCCACTTATAATGTTGGTTTAAGAATAAATTTGTAATCCACTTTTATAACAATACATCTACAATTTTACTTTTAGAAAAAATCTAAACTTTCAGTCAAAGGAAAAATTGCCAACTTCTCAGGAACTATTACCTATTTACAGCCTCCCAAACGCCCTTATATTTGTATTATCAATCACATAAATATTTAATCAATTAAAAAATAATTATCATGAAAGAAATAAAAAATGTAGCAGATTTCAAATCAATTATTGAAACAGGTAAACCAGTACTTTTAGACTTTTACGCCAATTGGTGTGGACCTTGTAAAGCACTTTTACCAACAGTAGAAAAATTAGCAGCAGAACATGCTGAGGATTTTGAAATCGTAAAAGTAAACGTAGATACCAATCGAGAATTAGCTCAACAATTTGGAGTAAGAAGTATTCCAGCTTTGTTCTTTTTGAAAGATGGAGAAGTTCAAGAAAGGTTAGTTGGCGTTCAAACTGAAGCAATCCTTAAATCAAAAATTGAGCAATATAGCGTAGCAGTTTAATAGAATTTGATGAAGTATTTCAGAAGGGAGTCATCAAAAGATGGTTCCCTTTTTTTATCAAAATGAATTCCCTAATTATTTTTTACCTCTAAAAAAATATTAATTATGTTTATTAATGAAGTAAATCAACCAACCCAAAATACGATCAATACAACTATTCATGAATATCATGACTGCCCAAATTGCTGGGGATATTTGCAATGGGAATACCAAGATTGTATGGGAAGTATGAGTATTGACAAAGGTTCAAACTCAGAGGTTTTTAGTAAAAATGGTTTTATTCGAAGGTTTGTAAAAAAATATATCGGATGAAAAATGACCTAGAAAATCTAACTTAAAAAGTACCATTCACAAATTTGTTAATGGTGCTTTTTTTTTTTCCTAAAATCCTATTTTTATTTTTTTTGAAAAATCCCAAACAGTTCGCTCCCCTTCCGAGGTTCAATTGAATTATGACATTTTTCAAAAACCACAATTTCAAAGTGGAAAGATAAATAACTCAAATACTCTTCTCGTGTTCCTCCAAATGGGCGTTTCACCAAATCACCTGTAAGCGGAATATCGAACCAAACTCCCACTAATTTTCCTTTTGGAAGAAGTAATCGAGCCATCGTTTCAGCATAAAGTATTCGCTTATTTTTTAGTGGTGGAAAAGAACAAAAGAAAGTCTGTTCGAAAATCAAATCATATCTTTCTTCGTGCTCAAAAAAATTCCCCTGCAACAATTGCCCAGATGGAAAATCAGGATTCCTTTTTTGAAAAGCCTCTAACGGAGCTTTTGAAATATCTAAAACAAATACATTTTTGAAACCTTGAACAAAAAGATATTCCGCCTCGTAAGCATTGCCAGCACCTGGAATTAAAATTTTCAGATCCTTATTTTCTAACTGATCAATATACATTTTCAACGGTGTGGAAGGAAAACCAATATCCCAACCCGTTCTTCCTTCTTCATATCTCTTTGACCAAAACTCATTTTCGGAATTGGTGTTTTTTAAGTTCGACATATTCTTAAAGTTATTTTCTTTATGACTAAAACAAAAAAGCCACTCTCAAGTTTTCTCGAAAGTGGCTTTTTTTAAAAAAATGTTAATTCATTTATTTTCTTAAATCATTTCGCACATAATTAGCAACTGCTACAATCTCTGCATCTTTCAACACCCCTCTAAAAGGAGTCATCAATCCTTTCCCATGATAAATTTGTGCAACGTTTTCTTCCAAACTAGTTTTTACTTTCGTCAAATCTTTTGCTCCATTAATCGCCATTTTACCATCCATTCCGTGGCAAGGAGTACAAAACAGTTTGTATTTCTTTTTTCCATCAATTGCTTCAAGATCTGCGCCTGAAATTGCAACAATTATTTCTTTTGCTTTTTTGAGTTGTTCTGGTGGAATTGGAGTAGTTTGCTCTGCTTCTTTCTCCGCTTCTTTTTCATCAGAAAGAGTTGCCTCAGAACTACCTTTATCAGTAGTTTTTTTCGCTTTGGAAGCTGATGTTTTAAAAGGATCTTCTTTCTTCTCCTTTGGTTTGTCATCGCCACAACTCCAAACTAAACCTGCCAATAACAATACAATTACAAATGATATTTTTTTCATAAAATTTTATTTCAATATTTTTTTAATAATTTATTAGAGTCCAAATATAAATAGTCAAGTTCCCATTTCAAAATGAAAACTTGACTATAAATAATATTTATGAAATATAAATTATTTTCCAATCAATTTTTAGCGCACACGGGGCAAGCAGAATTTTCTCCAGCATTAACCAATCGAATTCCTGTAATTCGATCTTCGACAAATTTTTGAATAAATGCTTTTTGAGCTGTAGCGTCTTTATTTTTGATATCTATTTGACGATCTTCTACATACTCTACGAATTGACCTCCATACTCTGAATGTCCCCAACAATTTGGGCAAACACCTACTTCGATTAATCCTTCGTCAGTCAATTCGATTTTATCTTCTTTTTTCTTAAAAAAACTAAATAATCCCATTTCTTATAATTGTTTTATTATTAAAATATTGATTTCTATTTTCTTAAACAAACATAAGTATTTGATATCACAAGACTGTAACAAAGGATTATTAATTCTATTGCAATTGTAATTATTAGGACACAACAAATACTTAAAACAATTTATGGTTGATCATTTTTATTAAACCATTTTAAATTAATTAAAGAATTTAAATCCTAATTTAGTGATTCGAAATAATTTGACAAAATAACTCAATTAAAATAATATGGATTTAAAATATTTAAAAGTAACTATCGAAAATCATGTAGCACAGGTTTCCTTTAATCGACCTGAAAAAGCTAATTCTCTTCACATGCCTGCTTGGGAAGAAATGAAATCAGTTTTTGAAGAATTAGACGAAGATCCTGAAGCACGAGCGATTGTTCTAACGGGGGAAGGAAAACATTTTTGTGCAGGAATTGATTTAGAAACATTGATGGATATGCAAAAATATAATTCCATCAGTTGTCCAGGTCGTAGAAGCGAAAAACTTCGGAGATTTATTTTAGAATTTCAAGACACCATTACAGCTATAGAAAAATGTCGAAAACCAGTTTTAGCTGCCATTCAAAATGCTTGTGTTGGTGGAGGTGTAGATATTATTTCTGCCTGTGATATGCGATATTGTACGGATGCTGCTTACTTTGCCATCAAAGAAGTTGACTTAGGTTTGGTAGCTGACATTGGTACTTTGCAGCGCTTGCCTAATATTTTAAATCCTGGGATCGTTTCTGAGTTAGCTTATACCGGTCGTAAAGTTATGGGCGAAGAGGCTGCTAAAATTGGATTGGTCAATCAGACATTTCCAACCCAAGAAGATATGATGAATCGAGTAATGGAATTAGCAAAAATGATTGCTTCAAAATCTCCGCTCGTCATCAGAGGGACTAAAGAAATGTTGCTTTATAAACGAGATCACTCTGTGGAAGAATCTCTTAATTATATGGCGACTTGGAATGCTGCGATGTTGATGTCGGAAGATTTGATGGAAGCGTTCCAAGCTAGTATGCAGAAAAGAGAGCCGGTTTTTAAATGAAAGGGAGGAAAAATAAGATAACAATAAATGAAAGAGCATCTGGCCTTGAAATTATCTTACAACCAAGTTGTAATTTAGTAATAGGGGTTTTCCAGGTAGTAATGTTTATTGCTTTTTTTTACCTATTTATTATTGGTATAAAAAATATTTCTTTAAGAGAATTGATAACCCTCGATAAAGCTACTTTGTTTTATATTGTTTTTATTGGTGGAACATCTTTAGGTGCTTTGAATAGATTTAAATTGATTTATAATATCTTCTTCAAAATTGAATCCTTAAAAATCAATGATGAAGTTGTCAAAATATCAAAAGCCAATTTATTTAGACTTTATGAAGTAGAACTTAAAATGTCTGATATTGAAAAATTTACCATTAAAAATTTTGATGAATTAAAAGAATCAGATTCGCAGGTTCAATTTTTGAATTATTCGAATCTTTATTTCCATTTAAAGGATAAAAAGATACAAGTTTTTGAATTCAAAGATTTCAAGATTTTATTTAAAATTTCTAAAACCCTTAAGTCCAGAGGTTTAAGATTTCAATAATGATGAATGCATAACGATGAACAGTTAACACCTCCGTACAAATATTCAACATTAAGCATTCATCATTAAAATCCCATTCCTATATTTAGTCCAACCCAATAAGGATAAATATCTTTCATTTCATAATAATCATGCATTTTCAAAGGTCGGGTGACATCGAATGCTTTATATTCTCCTTCAACAAAGAATGACTTTCCATTTTTAAGTTTAAATGTTTTCCCAAAAAAAGCACCAAACCCAAACCCTCGACCGATCCATAAATTTGAGCTAGACCCAAATCGCTCTTTTGGCTCAAGGCTGCCTGATGCATTAATAGTTCGAATAATATTTTGATCATAAATAGGAGCTTCATAAGCAATCTGTAAACCTATACGCCACTTATCATTGTCAAAAACTAAATGAAAGGGAATACTAATTATATGATAATTTATCCTCTCTTGGAGATCTCTGAAAAAATTTGGATTGTTTTTCACCGTTCTTATTTGGTTAATATTGGAGTAAGCTAAACCAATTTTAGTGTGTAACAATCTTTCCTTTTTTCCTAGTCGATACCTGAAAGCTACACCATAGCCATAGGTACCTTTATAGGTGCCTTCAGGGTGGTAACCTTTCCTGATAAAATCAGAGTATGCATTGGATATAAGAAGTTCATAACGATTGATCGATTGACTCTGAGTGGTGGTTGACAAACTCAAAAGCAACATAAAAATGAGACTTATTTTAATGAAATGATTTGTCCTCATTAATAGAAAATTTAGCGATTTAATAAAAATGAAATACACCCTAAAGATATATAAAACAATGTTTAACGGTGAATAACTAACACCACGGGTATTAACCATTCACCATTATCAATACACCATTAATGCGAATGCCCTCCGCCACTCGCTTCACCCTTCTTCGATTGCGCCATTAAAAAATAAGCACCATCAACTACAATCTCAGCTGAATCCTCTAATTTTTCCAAAGGCGTTATTTCAAAAAATCCAAAATCAGAAACTCCTTTTAGTACTGGTACTTTTTTGAAATGAACTTCATCATCATGCTCCTCCTCCTTTACAAAAATATAATAAAGTCCATTGTCTAAAGCCACCGCTTCCTCTGGTAAGGCAGGTACTTTTCGATCTTCCAAAATAATCCGACCTTCGACATACATTCCTGGAATCAATTCCGTTTTATCTTCCACCATTTCGGCATGAATGGAAATAGATCGATTAGATTCATCGATAGATTTTCCGATGGCAAATATCTTAGCTTGCATCACATTCTTAGGTTGGCTTTGTAAACTAAAACTAATCAGTTGCCCTTTTTTGACATAAGGCAAGTCTTTTTCAAAAATCATAAAATCAATATGCAAATGATGATTGTCCACAATTTCAAAAAGGTCTTGTTGTGGATTGACAAAGATTCCAGTATTAATTTTGATCTCCCGAATAAAACCATTCAGAGGACTTAGTATGCTCAAAAACGTTTTTAAATCAGCATCTCCAGCAATAGGAATTGGTAAATTTAAAACCTTCAGCCTAGATTTCAACCCTTGTAATTTTGCTTTAGCGATTGCTCTTTCGGAAGTGACTTTATCTAATCCACTTTGTGGTGCGATTTCTTTTTTCACTAAATCTGTTTGCCGTACATATTCTTTTTCGAGAAACATTAACTCACCTTCCACTTCTAAATATTCCTGTTGCCAAGTAATAAAATCTGGATTTTGAATCGTAGCGAGTACTGCTCCTTTTCGAACATATTGCCCCGGCTTAACATTAATCCTAGTTACTTTCCCTGCAGCCATCGAACTAACATTCGCTTTATTCTGAGGAGGTAATTCGAGCAAGCCATTTACTTTTAAAGTCGATTGTAAATTCCGATTTTCAAAAGTGCCATACTTTAATCCGATCTTTTTAATTTGTTCCTTAGTCAATTCTACTTCGTCTCCTCCCTCCTCTTCATGTCCATGATGGTCATCTTCTGGGACATCAACATGATCCCCGTTTTCATCATGAGTATGCCCATCTGATGTATCATGACAGCTCCAAAATAAAACGCTTAACAATATATTTACAAAAAGTATTTTTGATATTAACTTCTTCATTTTTTTGATATTTTCTTTTTAGGTAATTAGGGATAGGATACCTTAAAGGTATCCTATCCCTGACTTCACAATTAATTACACCTTCAGTACGCAACTCCTAAATAGTCAAGCTGTGTTTTTAAAAAATGATATTCCTTCAACATTTCGAGATAGGTAATTTCATATTGAATGCCCTGATCGAGACTTTGAAGATATTCTAAAGCGCTTGCTTGTCCAGCTCGAAAAGCAACTTTGGCAAATTCTTGACGACTTCGAATGGAAGGCAGTATTTCTTTTTCCAAATATTGCATTGCTATTTTTTGCTTTTGTAATTGCATTGTTATTTTTCCTCGTTCGATTTCAAGTTGTTGTAAAATCGTTTCCTTTTTTGACTCTTGAACTTGGATTTGAATTTGAGCAGCTTCGATTTTTTTATTTTGACTTTTCTTAAAAAGCGGAACATTCATTCCAACTTGATAGCCAAAAAAAGGAGCGGTACCGTTTACAGTTTGCAATTGTAAACCAGTTTGTAGTTGAGGCAACAATTGAGATTTTTGCACTTCGATTTGCGCTTTTGCTACTTCTCTATTTTGGTCTTGATATTGAACCATTGGATGATTCGCAAAATCTTTATTTTCAATTTCGGTTGGCAACGGCAATTTTTCCAAATCAACATCTACCTCATTTTCTGATCTCAACCAATTTTGAAAGTTACTCTTGGAAATACTTAAATCTTGCTTCGCTATTTCTTTTTTCCACAGCGCTAATTTTAATTGATCTTGTGCAGTCAGCAAAGGTAATTTACCAATCGAACCAGCATCAAATCGTTCTTGATTTACTTTTACAAAATCATCGTAAACTCCAGTTAGATCATTTAGAAAAATTTGTTTTTGCTTTTGAAAAACCAAATCATAAAATGCAATTGTAGTTTGATAAGCAGCTTGTTGTTTTGTTAATTGCAAATTGTTCATCGCTAAATTTGCTTGTTGCTGATACAATTTTTGCTGTGCTTGATTTACTTTTGGCAAATAAAAATTTTGTTGTGCTCCAATAGAATGGATTCCTTTACTTTCTTTAAAATCAAATTCTTCGCCTGTAATAAAAATGTTAGTAGAAGGCAAAGTTGATTTTATTTCACTCAATTTATTAGCTTGCTGAATTTGCAATTGATTTGTTTTGATCGCAGCTAAATTCATTTGACTCATCTCGACAGCCTCTTCCAAACTAAGTTTTGAAACTTGTGAATGTCCTGTTATAAAAAACAATAACAATACACTTACAAGAGGTACAGTTTTATTCATCTTCCATTTTTTTTCCGAAAAATAATAAAGGATAGGTAAAATAATAAGTGTCAAGAATGTAGCTGAAATCAATCCACCCACCACAACTGTCGCCAATGGTTGCTGCACCTCCGCTCCTGCTGAAGTTGAAATTGCCATGGGTAAAAATCCTAGTGAGGCTACTGTAGCAGTCATGATAACAGGACGTAATCGAACTTTTGTTCCGACTAAAATTCTTTCATTCAGATCAGTCATTCCTTCTTTTTTCAATTGATTAAAATAGGCAATCAACACAATTCCATTCAACACCGCCACTCCAAACAAAGCAATAAATCCAACACCTGCAGAAATACTAAATGCCATTCCTCTGAACCATAATGCCCAAATTCCTCCAATCGCAGACATCGGAATTGCTGTAAAAATCAAAGCAGATTGCGTGACTGACCGGAAGGTCAAATATAACAAAACAAAAATCAACGCTAAGGCTGCAGGCACCGCAATCATTAGTCTCTCACGAGCATTCTCTAAATTTTCGAAAGCTCCTCCATAGGTAAAATAATAACCAACAGGCAATTGTAATTCAGATCCTAATTTTGATTTTATTTCATTAACTAAACCTTCCACATCTCGACCTCGAGTATTAACTCCGATCGTAATTCTACGTTGAGTGTTTTCTCTTGAGATCTGAGTTGGCCCCTCTTGAAATTCAACAGTTGCTAATTCTTGTAAAGGAATTTGATCTCCATTTGGTAATGGAATAAAAAGGTTTTTGATGTCTTCAATATTGTTCCGATAAGGTTCATCTAATCGTGTCACCAACTCAAATCTTTTTTCCCCCTCAAAAATATGCCCTGCAATTTCTCCTGCAAATCCAGTTCGAATCGTTCGATTAATTATTTCAGCACTTACTCCATAGCGAGCCATTTTTCTTCGATCATACTTAGCTACCATTTGCTGGAGTCCAGCTGTTGCTTCAACTTGGATATCTCCTACTCCATTAATTCCTTCAATAATATGTTCGGCCTCTTTAGCTGTTTTTGCTAAAATCCCTAAATCTTCTCCGTACAATTTGATGGCTATATCTTGTCTCACCCCAGTCATCAATTCATTGAATCGCATTTGAATCGGTTGGGTAAATTCATAAATCACCCCAGGGAATTTATTCATCTCCATTTCCATTTTTTCAAATAACTCTTCCTTTGTTTTTCCAGAGGTCCATTCTGATTTAGGTTTTAAAATCACAAAAATATCTCCTGCTTCGAGCGGCATGATATCCGTTGGAATTTCAGCAGTACCAATTTTCGTTACCACTTTTTCTACTTCGGGAAATTTGTCTAAAAGAATTTTTTGTAATTCAGCAGAGACTTCTACCCCTTTAGCGATGGAACTCCCTGGAGGCAAAATTTGATGCAACGCAAAATCTCCTTCCTCTAAAGTTGGAATAAATTCTCCTCCCAATCGACTAAATTGTAACAAACTAATTACAAAAAGTGCAACTGTCACCAATAAGAAAATTGCTTTGAATCTTAAGGCAAAATTTAAAAACGGTGAATAGATTTTATAGAAAAATCCAATGATGTGATCTGCAATATTTTTCTTATTAGAAATCTTCTTTTTCAGCAACCAAGAAGACATCATCGGAACATAAGTCAAGGATAAAATCAATGCTCCCAAAATAGCAAAACTAACGGTTTGGGCCATTGGTCGAAACATTTTTCCTTCAATTCCAATCAATAAAAGGATAGGTAAATAAACAATCAAAATAATGATTTCACCAAAAGCAGCGGACTGTCTAATTTTGCTGGAGGCCTCGTAAACTTCGGCGTTCATTTCTTTTTCCGAAAGCTGCTCACCTGATTTCCGAATACCTAAATGATGTAAAATTGCTTCTACAATAATCACCGCTCCATCGACGACTAATCCAAAATCTATCGCTCCCAAACTCATCAAGTTGGCTGAAATCCCAAACACTCGCATCATCGAAATAGCAAACAACATCGCCAACGGTATCACCGATGCCACAATCAAACCTGCTCGCCAATTTCCCAATAACAATACTAAAACGAAAACCACAATTAGTCCTCCTTCTACTAAATTTGTGATGACAGTTGAGGTCGTCCTATTAACCAATTTGGAACGATCCAAATAAGGTTCAATAACCACTCCTTCGGGAAGAGATTTTTTAATCTGTTCCATTCGGGCTTTCACCCGTTCGGTTACTTCCGCAGAATTTTCACCTTTGAGCATCATTACTTGACCTGCAACCACTTCACCAATTCCATTCATCGTCACCGCCCCGAATCGAGGAGCATGACCTAGTTTTACTACTGCCACATCTTTTACTAAAATGGGTAAACCGCCTGTATTTTTCACCACCACATTTTCAATATCTTCCATTGAATTCAATCGGCCTTCCCCTCTAATAAAATATGTATATTCTTTTTTCTCAATATATGAACCTCCCGTATTTGCATTGTTATTTTCTATCGCTTGGAATAATTCTTCCAGCGTCACATTCATACTTTTGAGTTTATCAGGACTAAAAGCAACTTCATACTGTTTCAAATGACCGCCACTACTGTTGACCTCGATTACTCCTTTGACGCCAGTCAATTGCCTTTTGACCACCCAATCTTGGATGCTTCGCAAGTCGGTGGAAGAAAATTCCTCTTTATGATTTTCATCTGCAAAAATTACATATTGATAAATTTCTCCGAGTCCAGTTGAAATCGGACTCATCTCTGGCTGGCCTAAACCTTTGGGAATTTCAGCCTCCGCAGCTTTAATTCGTTCACCAATTAATTGCCGAGCCAAGTACACACTTGTACTTTCTTCAAAGACTACCGTAATAACTGAAAGTCCAAAACGAGAGATGGAACGCACCTCTACAACATCTGGAATATTCCCCAAAGCCATCTCCAAGGGAAAGGTTATTAATTGCTCTACCTCTTGCGCAGCAAGGGTTGGCGCATTGGTGATAACCTGAACTTGATTGTCGGTAATATCGGGAACGGCATCAATTGGCAAGTGCTGTAAAGAGTAAACTCCCCAACCAATCAGGCCTACGACAAAGAGGCTAATCACCAATTTATTATGTATCGAAAAATGAATTATTCGATCTATCATATTAAATTATTATTAAAATAGAATTTAGAAAAGAACGTATTAAAACGTTTTTCCCCAAATGTAAATATGTTGTTATAGATTTTGTGGTCAAAGAAAAGAGACCACTCTTAGAAAAAGACCTTTAACTAAATGAAGGAGGTTGAATCAATGATTTGATAAAACCTGTGAGGTAGAAATTATTCTGAAATGATAATTCATTTAAAACGGTAGGAAATGAAATATCTGAATTATCGAATTTGACATCTATTGAAAAAAGTAAAACAGAAACATGTGGAGATTGACAAGGTAAGTTCTCATGATCTTCAGCATCATCGTGTTCGTGATTCTCAGAAGATAAAACATGCGCTTTGATAAATTCAACGACACAAAAATCTTGGCCTTGAGCGACCGCACTCTTTTTATGTAATTGATAATGTTCCAACAGATCAGATACATGCAATAATTGGCTAAAATCCGTCTTCGGAATAAAGCTGCCAATGAGCATATAAAAAGCTAATATGAGTGGAGTGATTTTCAATTATTTATTTTTAGTAAAACAAATATAAATATTTTTTAAAACAAAATACTCTAATATTAATCTTGAACGAAATTAATTGGGTTATGTTATTGATATAAATTTTATGCCGCAAATCATTTATTGATTCGCTAAAATAAGGTCATTAATATTTTATATGATATTACTTTTAAAATATCGAAACGTCCTAATCTTTCAAAAAATAAATTTCATCGTCAATTTCATCAATAGCAGATTCAAAATAATCTTTGAGATTTTTAGGTGCTATTTTTTTGCATTCCTTAATTAACTTTTTAATTGATTTTAACTTTTTAATATTCTTACAATCTTCGAAATTTGGAATTTGTAAAACCTTTTCAATTACTTCAACTACTAAAAATATTTTTTTAGAAAGTTTAAAATCATTTTTTGGAATTGGTTCTTCATGATCGATTATCAAAAGAGTCTCTTTTTTTAGCGCAAGTATATTTCCACCAATGTCCCTTCCGATGAGTAAATATATTTTTCCAATTTCATAGGAATTATGATAATCAAATGCTTCTTCATCATTTTCAAAAAAAGTCCAATCTAGGATAGGAATGTGTTGACCTTTAAATTTCTCGAAATAGTTATCACTCATTTTAATTTCAAAGTTGATCAATCAAATAAATCTTATTTGAACAAATATACTCAAAACTTCAAAATCTTAATCGCCTCACTTTTCCCTTTATCCGAATTTAAGACCAAACTTTTGATTTCCTCCTTTCCATTCCAAATCGAAATCGCAGCGGTATTCGGTGGCATTCTCCCTAAATTTTCAGCGTAGAGAATTAGTTCGTTCGAGTCTAATGGCAAATCAATTAAAATATTTTTCACATTCTTTTTTAAACGGTAATTTTTAAGAATCCAAATCCCATTTAAGTTGAGTGAAATTATATCTCCATCCACTTTATCATTATCCCAAATCTTGATGGTCACCTTTTTGTTTTTGATTAAAACAGTTTCTACCGTTTCTGTTTTTCGACCATTGATGTCTTTTATTTTTTCGAAAACAACTTCGGTCGTTGCGGGAATTTTGCAAGAAGAATGATCGGGAAAATATTGATTGTCTTTATAAAAAATTCCGTTGCGTTGGCACTCTCCAACAAACTGATATTTGGAAAGTGTCTCGTTGAATTTATATTCACATTTGGACAAACATTGACCATTAGATGATTTTAAAAATAAAACTTCTTCCATGTCGTAACTCAAATATTCACCATTGAAATTTCCGCCAATGGTGAAGGTAGAATTGATATTTCGAGTTTGATCTTTTTTAGATAATTCGATTTGCTTTCCGATGCCTTTTATCTCCGCATGATCTTGTTGCAGATCTAATTCAAACGACCAATTTCTTGCTGATCCTTTAAGTGAAAAATGACCATTCCAAGTTCCATCAAGGTCTTGAGCAAAAATCAAATTCTGGGAAAATAGCATTAGGAAAACAAGTAAAATAATTTGGTAAAACTTTCTCATGATATTTTTTTGGCTAAAAAAACTATGAGGGGAAATTTTATAGTGGGAAGTACTAAATATAAAAGACAAATAAAATACCAAGATTAATTTTTGGAAATAAATTAATCCTAACCCAACCTTTTAACAAAATATTAAGTCATTATAAGTAAGCACTTATTATTTTTGTAAAAAAATATATCAATGAAAAACTTAAGCATCTACCTCCTCCTTACTCTTTTATTTTTTGCTAGTTGTTCTAAACAAGAAAAAGAAGAAGTTATTCTCGACGAAATTACTTGTAAAGATGGTTGTTTGTTTGCCATGGAAGAAATTGAAGCGACTATTATCTATATGGATTGCTTTCAAAAATATGCTATTCAAACTCGGTACCCAGATGACAAGTCCATCACGATTTATGGAGTTCCAGCAAATTTAAAAGAGGAGTTTCAGAAAGAAGGAAAAGAGGTCGTTTTTACTGCTAGATTCAGAGAGAACACCCTAATCCCCCAATTTCTAGATCCAAGTTTTAACATGGCTTCTATTTATGAAATTGAGTTAATTGAAGTAAAATAAATTGGCTATTCTAAACTAAATCTATTCTAATAAAACCGCTTTCCTTCTTTTAGGGAAGCGGTTTTCTCATTAAAAGAAGATTTCACGCAAGTATTTTAACTTTAATGCATCTAATATCTTTAGCTTTGATTTTGGAAAAAACTTAATAAAATATTTGATGAAAAATCTACTCCTATTAATCAGTTTCTTAGTTCTTAGTTTTTCAACTTTTGCCCAAAGTGGTACTATATCTGGAAAAATTGTAGGCTCGACGAATGCACCATTACCAGGTGCTCATATTTCAATTAATCAGATCTGGGGTGAACAGGTTCAGTCTGGAGTTACAGATGACAATGGAAATTTTGAAATAAAAAATCTTCCCACAGGTGGTTATAAAATAAAAATATCTTTCCTCGGTATGGCTGATCTTGAGAAAGAAATTTCATTGACCGATCAGAATCTAAATCTTGCAACAATACAATTACAAGAATCTACCTCCAGCTTAAACGAAGTGGTCGTGGAAGGAAAAGCGCCTATCGCCACCCAATCCGGAGATACGACTTCCTATAATGCAAGTTCATTTAAAACATTAAAAGATGCTTCCGCTGAAGAGTTGGTAGAAAAGATGCCAGGTGTGGTTGTCGAAAATGGTGAAGTACAGGCTCAAGGCGAAAAAGTGCAACAAGTCCTCGTCGATGGTCGTCCATTTTTTGGTAATGATCCTTCAGCTGCTTTAAAAAACTTACCCGCAGAAGTTATTTCCAAGATTGAAGTATTTGACCAGAAGAGTGACCAAGCAAACTTCACCGGTTTCGATGATGGCGAAACAACCAAGACTATGAATATTGTTACGAAAAAAAATATGAGAGCTGGTCAATTTGGGAAAATGCAAGCAGGTTACGGGTATGAAGATAAATATCGAGTTGGTGGGAATTTTAGCATTTTCAATGGCGACCAACGAATTTCTTTAATTGGACAAAGTAATAATATTAATATTCAAAATTTCTCCACAGAAGATTTACTTGGTGTGGTAGGCTCAGGTGGAAGTCGAAGAGGCAGAGGTGGTCGTGGAGGTGGCGGTCGAGGACGTGGAGGAAGAGGCGGCGGAGGTGGATCCGTTAATGATTTCTTAGTGCAGCAGCAAGGTGGAATTGCAACTACTCACGCTATTGGTTTAAATTATTCTGATAAAATCGGAAAAAAATTAGATCTATCAGGTAGTTATTTTTTCAATGCTTCTGAAAATAATTCGGACGAAAGTCTTTTAAGACAGTTCATTGATAATGAGTTGGTTAACGAATCTTACGATGAAGAAAGCGCAAGTTTTACTGATAATTTTAATCATCGGTTAAACATGAAAATTGAGTATAAAATTGATAGTGCGAATTCCATCATTATGCGTCCACGGGCTAGCTGGCAAATGAATAATGGTACAGAAAATGTTTTTGGAAATACATTGTTAGGAAATGATGTTCTTAACCAAACTAACAACGATACCAAGTCCGACTTGGCAGGGGTAAATTTTTCTAATAACATTCTTTTCCGCCATCGTTTTCCAAAAAGAGGTCGAACGCTTTCCTTAAATGTAGGCATGGGCTACAATGATAAAAAAGGCGAAAGCTATCTCGAATCACAAAATGATTATTTTGATCCACCACCCTACTCTGATACCTTAAATCAGTTTTCCAATTTAGATTTGCAAGGCTGGAATATTTCTTCAAATATTTCTTATACCGAGCCAATCAATAAAAGTCAAAGTCTGATGATAGAATATCGTACTCGATATCAAGAAGAAGATTCGGATAAAACTACCAATGATTTTTCTGAAAGCACTCAAGACTTTACAATTCCTAACAATACACTTACAAATGTATTTTCTAATAATTATTTGACTCACACCGGAGGAGTTGGTTATAATTATCGAAAAGGGAAATTCATGTTAATCACTCGGGCAAGAGTTGAATTTGCACAATTGAATGGAGAGGAGTCTTTTCCAAATCCAACTAATTCTATCTCAAAGAATTTTGTCAACTTCGTGCCTTTCGCTATGATTCGATGGTCTAAATCTCGTCAGGATAATTTTAGATTTATGTATAGATCAAATACCACTTCCCCTACAGCCGACCAATTACAAACGGTGGTAGACAATACGAATCCTTTGCAATTGTCGATTGGAAATGCAGATCTGAATCAGTCTGTTTCACATCGATTATTTGCTCGTTATCAGAAAACTAATGTTGAAAAATCACGTGTATTTTTTGCTTTAATTGGAGGAAGTTTTCAACAAAATTATATCGGAAATCAACTCTATCTTCGAGAAACAACTGATCCCATTTTTGATGAAATTGATTTAGCACCTGGAGCACAAATTTCACAACCTGTGAATCTAGATGGTTATTGGGATATGCGTGCTTATTTAACTTATGGAATTCCATTGGCCAAAATTAAGTCAAATCTAAATTTCGACTTTGGTGCTGATTATTCTAATTCTCCTAGTCAAATTAATCGAGCGATCAATGAATCAAAAAATAGTTCGTTTAAAGGTGGAATTGTTTTGGCGAGTAATATTTCTGATAAAGTGGATTTTACCATTTCTTCTAGAACTGGTTTTACCTCTGTAAAAAACACCATTAGTTCAGATGGCGATAGCGATTATATTACGCAAAGTACTCGGGTAAAATTTAATTGGATTATTGGAAAAGGTTTGGTTTTCAGAACTAATTTAAATCACCAATTATACAACGGATTGTCTGATGACTTTAACCAAAATTATTGGTTATGGAATATGAGTATTGGAAAAAAGGTTTTTAAAAATCAATTAGGAGAAATTGCTATTTCAGCTTTTGATTTACTCAATCAAAATAGATCCATCACTAGAAACATCACAGAAGTTTATATTGAAGATGTGCAGACAACTACTTTGACTCGATACATCATGTTGAATTTTACTTATAATTTTAGAAACTTTAGAATTGGGAATGCGCCTATTCCAGAAGAAAAAGAAAGACGACGAGGAAGAGATCGTTGGTAATTTATCTTAACATCTATTAATTGGATAAGATAAAACAACAACGTTGATTTGAAAAAAAGAAATCCCGAATTTTGAAGTCTCAAAATTCGGGATAACTATATTTAGATTTTTTCTTCTTAGTCAAATCCAACTCCTAAAGTAATAGGTTCGTCTTTTATTTCAATTGTTGAGATTTCGGGAGCAGTAGTACCTCCTCCTGAACAACCTCCGCTTCTTCTACCACGGCGTCCACCACCTCCTCCTCCACATCCATCACGTCGACGACCTCGACAACCTTTCCCTTTTAAGGATTTTCTTTCTTCAATTGATAAAACACTTGATTGTAATTTTTCTTGGATTTGCGTTAAATAGTTCATGATTAGATTATTAATTGGTTTAAGAATAAAATGATTAAGAGTAATTTTGCAAGGATTTTCTTACTCTTATTGTTAACCAATTAATATACCATAACATTTCCTAATAATTTAAAATTATACCCTGTCACTTAACTACCCATAAATTCCCAAGCAGATCGATAGCCTCCACATTTTTCCACATACTCAATAAATTTTCCATAGAATTTATCTTGCCCAATCGTAGCAGAATCACCAATTATAACAAGCTGTTTACGGGCACGAGTCATCGCTACATTCATTCGTCGATAATCATTTAAAAAACCAATTTCATTTTTATCATTGGAACGAACTAAGGAAATATAAATGACATCTCGCTCCTGCCCTTGGAAACCATCAATCGTATTTATAGTTACAAATTCTTGATAAGCAGTAAGTGTTTCATCTTCCGTAAATTGTTCTTTCATATGTATAATCTGCGAACGATAAGGAGTAATAATTCCAACCGTAGGCATCTCCAAATCATGCTCCGCTAAGGTGTTCACAAATTGTAAAAAATGCTCTCGCAAAATAAAATACTCCCCTGAATTATATTTACTCAAGGTCTCGGCGTTCGTCTCTTCATTGAATCCTGCTCCTGCCGTGTCAATAAATATTACAGGCGAAATATCTCCTTTTGGCAATTCCCAATTAGCAACAGATTCATGTGCAACTAACTGATTATCATAGAATTGTGAATTTGAAAAATCCATAATTAATTGATTCATTCGATATTGTACATTGAGAAAACTGACTTCAGAAAATTGCTCTACACATTTTTCTAACAAAGTAATCCCAAGTCCTTTATTTTTTGCGTCAAAAGATTTTACAGTTGGAGGTAATTGAAATGGGTCACCTGCTAAGACCACTTTACTTGCTCTTGAAATGGGAATCCAGGTAGCTGGTTCAAGTGCTTGTGCCGCTTCATCAATGACTACAGTTTTAAATTTTAATCGATCTAAAACAGAATGAACTGTATTCACTAAAGTACAACAAACCACCTGTGCTCCATGTAAAATTTCAGTCAATAATTTTTCTTCTAATGCTTTTGCCCAATCTTCCAATTCCCTTGCTTCTCTATAATTATCTCTTCTTTCTTCGCGCTGTTGACCTTTAAAATTTCGTTTAAATTTCCCTGCTTTTTTTCGAGCTTGGGCAGCCTGTACTTTTACTTTTTTGATGTGCTTACTTTCTGGGTGAGCAGCAAGTTGCGCATCTAAAGTTAAATCCAAAAGTGACTCATCCACTCTCGAAACATTTCCCACTCGAACCACTCTTAATCCTTTTTCAGATAATCGTTCGGCCAGTAGATCTACTGCTGCATTACTTGGCGCTGTAACCAAAACATTTTTTTCAGTTTCACATAACAATTTAATTGCATGAACGATAGTGGTAGTTTTCCCTGTTCCAGGAGGACCGTGAACAATAGATATATCGTTGCTGGCGAGGATATGTTGAACGGCACTTTTTTGTGCCTCATTCAAATAGTCGTGATGGATAGTTGGCAACTCTCCAAAGCGAGTTGGAAATTGATTGTAAAATAAACTTTTCAATTCTGCCAACCGATCACCTTTTGCCTTAATGACTTTTTTCATCGCCTTTTCCATCTCCACATAAGTACGTTCGTCAAAAAGTAAATCGACTCCAACATTTCCATAATGCACCCAATTGGGAATATCTTGAGTATTGAGAACCACCTTCATTTGATCTCTTTTCAAATATTGAATGATCCCATTGATTCGTCGTTCTTTACTATCATTGGTTTTGCCATCTGCCGTAGAAAATAACTCTACGGGAGTGCCTGACTTAAAGCGATGTGGTTCTCTAAATTGGTTGGTCTTTTCCAAAATCACAAAAGCTCGGTCTCCAAAAGTGAAGCCTTCTTTTTTGACTGCGACTGGATGCCAAGTCAATCCTTTTTCTCTTTTTTCTTTTAGGCTTAATTTTAAAACTTGCTCTCGAAAACGTTCGAAGTCTGCTTTCTTTTCTATTTGTAAAAGTTCTAAAACTTTGGTGAGTTCATTGTTGATGTCGGATAATTGCATGGAAGCAAAGGTAAAAAAATAAGAGTTAATTGATTTGAGTTTTATAACCAATTTTACTTTTTCTAAAAAACAAAACACTTACATATGGATTTAAGTGTTTTGCTTTTAAAATAAATAATAAACCTATTTTGTAAATCCTAGCTCAACTATTTCGAGGTAGTCTAGCTAATTTTTTATTCATCACATAAAACCAAAACGGTTGGAAAAATGCTAACACTAACATGCCAGGATAACCTGTTGGCATCTGTGGACTAGAAGGAACCGACTTTAAAACTTGATATTTTATACTTCCATTATAATGGTGATCGGAATGTCGAGAGAGATTAAATAACAATGCTCGCCCTAATGGATGATCAGAATTCCAAGAATGGTGATGGCGAACTGGTTCATATCTTCCTCGTTCATTTTGTTGTCTTCTCAATCCATAATGCTCGATATAATTAACGGTTTGTAACAAACCAATTCCCAAAATTGATGAAAGAATAAAAGCAAAAAGAACGATCTCCCCAAAAATGAAAAAGATAGAAAAAAGAACAATCATATTGGCAAGAGAATACACTATCATTCTATTATTTAAAGAAAAAATAGATCGTCCTTGATGTCTCATCTTTTCGTTTTCTAATTTCCAAGCCTGCCTATAACTGCCAAAATGAGAAGTAAACCAAAACGTATATAATAATTCATTTTTATTTGCAGTCGCAGGGTCTTTAGGTGTGGCCACATTCAAATGATGACCTCCATTGTGAAAAGGTAGAAAATGAGTATTCAAAGAAGTTAATAATAATATTTCTCCTAGAAATTGTTCCGTCCTATTTGATCGGTGTCCTAATTCGTGACCAACATTTAATCCTACAGCACCACACATTAATCCCATAGCTGTTATCCTAGTCCAAAACTCAAAAGAACCAAAAGGGGTTTGTTGAATGATGAATAAAAAATAAATTATAGTAGCTACCTGAACGGGTACAGCTAGGTAAAGCAATCTATCATAAAAGGGTTCATTTTTTTTATCAGCTGCAATTTTTGCCTCAAAATTAGCCACATCTATAGGTAGGAATAATTCAACAACAGGAAAGAATACAAATAGAAAAAAAACGGGTAATAATGATAAAAATCCTTCTGCCTGGAAAGCAAAAATCACACTTAATGGAACAACGAAAGCAAGTAAATATTTTAATTTCTGCATGTTTTGTTATTTAATTCGTAAGTATAAAAAGACTTGTTAATCAATTAGCTAGCTATTGCTAAAGTTGATTGACCTTCTTTCAATAAAGCAGTTTTGTTTTCTATCTTTCCTTCCAAAAAATAAGACTTCATCATTCCTTTTCCTTTGATATCTACCTCGCCACAATATTCATATTCATAAGAATCTCCTAAAATATTTTTAACCGCTTCTGTAATATGAACTCGTTCAGGTTGTCCACCTGACTCAAATCTACTGGCAATATTGACTGAATCCCCCCATAAATCGTAAGAGAATTTTTTATTCCCAATCACTCCTGCCACCGCTTTGCCTGTATGTATTCCAATTCGTAATTTTAAATTATACTTTTTATCATATTTTACTTTAATGATTTGATTGATCTCTAAAGCAAGATCTGCAACATTATGGCAATGTCTTTCATCAGGTGTTGGCAAACCGCCTACTGCCATATATGCATCTCCAATCGTTTTGATTTTTTCAATGCCATATTTATCTACCAAGGCATCAAATTCACTAAACACCTCGTCTAACATATGAACCAATTCACTAGGACTCATGCTATTGGAATATTGGGTGAACCCGACGATGTCTGCAAATAAGATAGTGACATTATCAAAACTATCTGCTACTGATTGATTGCTGTGGCGCAACTGATCTGCAATTTTTTCTGGAAAAATACTTAATAATAAATGGTCAGATTTTTCTCTTTCGTTTGCTAGAAGATCTTTATATCCTGCATTTTCGCTAAAAAAGAAATAAGAAAAATATAAAGAAATAAACATTCCATCCAAGGCAACGATGGTATTAAAAATACGGAAAGTATCTGGTGAAACTTGGTACATCGCTCCATATTTAAGACTCCAGATCGCCACTATTATAAATGTTGTTAATATGCCTGCTAAATATTTTAAAAATAATTTTCCTTCTTTTCTTGAAAACAAAAGGATCGTTGCTATTGGTAGGAATACCAAATGTAACGATACACTAGTATCTATTCCATAAAAAAGGACTGGAAAAGCCGTAATTAAAGCACCAAAAAATAGTAAAATAAAACGACCTATATTAAAAGGAAATTTAAAAAACGCTACACCTATAAACAAACTAATGTAACCTATAAAAATAGCTCCATCTAAATAAAACATTTCAGGCATTTCCAGTATCCAAAAACCAACGACCCAACTTCCCATCACAAGAATCATCATAAAGTTGAGAATGAGGTAGATAGAAATACCTCTTTTTCGTTCTTCATCAAAATGGGAATAATCTCTTTCTATGACCTGATTGATAAATGGAATTGATTTCATGATTTCTGTAAGTTTGTTCAAAGTAATATTTGTTTTGCCTAAGTCAATTAAAATTGGAAAAACAGATTTTCCATGTTTGTAAAATCTATTATTCTTTTTTCCTTGGTATAAAATTACCAAGAAAAAGGCGTCAAATAGTCTATATGGATAAGTTCGGACATCCAAATAGCCATTTCAGGACGTTTTTTACACAAAAAGAGGCCAATTGGAAAAAATGAGGTATGGGGTTAACAATTTAGATGTAGTAGCAGGATTATCAAAACGGAATGAATTATCAAGCTCTTTTTCTGATTAAAACATATAAAATCAACTCTTGCGTAACTATTCCGAAAAAATGAGTAGTAGAATCGTAGCCCTTTTTCACAAAAATCAATCATTAACAGCCTACCTTCAAGAATCAAATTTTGACTTTTATAAACTTAGTAAAAAGAAACATGACTCATTTAAAATCAACCTTAACCATTTTCCTTCTCCTTCTTTCCTTCCAAAATCAAGCGCAAGATTTTTTGCAAACGAATGGAAAAGCCATTATTAATTCTACCACAGGTGATTCCATCATTCTTCGTGGAATGGGATTAGGTGGATGGATGTTGCAAGAAGGATATATGTTACAGACTGCCAGTTTTGCCAATGCACAATATAAAATCAAACAACATATTGAAGACTTAATTGGAACAGCAGGCATGGAATTGTTTTATGAAAAATGGCTCGAAAATCATGTACGCAAAGCTGATGTAGATTCACTTGCTGCATGGGGATTTAATTCAGTTCGATTACCGATGCATTATAACTTGTTCACCTTACCTATTGAAGACGAACCTGTTGCTGGAGAAAATACTTGGCTTGACAAAGGATTTACGATGACGGATAGTTTGGTCTCCTGGTGCAAGCAAAATAATATGTGGGTCATTTTGGATTTACATGCTGCGCCTGGTGGACAAGGTTACGATGTTGGAATTTCTGATTATGATGAAACCAAACCTTCACTTTGGGAGAGTACTGAAAACCAAGATAAGACCATTGCCCTTTGGAAAAAATTAGCAGAACGATATGTTGATGAGCCTACGATCGCAGGTTATGACTTAATTAATGAAGTGAATTGGAATTTACCCGGTGGTACTCTTTTGCGAAATTTATATGGAGAAATTACCGACAGTATTAGAGCGGTGGATAATAACCATATCATTTTTATTGAAGGAAATTGGTTCGCGAATGACTTCACAGGTTTGACTCCTCCTTGGGATGATAATATGGTTTATTCGCCACATAAATATTGGTCCTTCAATGACCAAGCTTCCATTCAATGGGTTCTCGATATGCGCAACACCTATAATGTGCCACTTTACTTAGGAGAAAGTGGAGAAAATTCCAATGTTTGGTTCCGAGATGCCATCAAACTTTTGGAGGATAATGACATTGGTTGGGCTTGGTGGCCCATGAAAAAAATTGAATCAATTGCTGGGCCATTGTCGATTACCAAAACAGGAGGTTATCAAACGTTGCTCAATTATTGGGAAGGAAATGGTTCTGCTCCAAGTGTAGCTGATGCAACTGCAACGTTGATGGATTTGACGGAAAAAATAAAAATCGAAAATTGTTTTTTCCAAAAAGATGTCATCGACGCTATGTTCCGTCAAGTACAAACAGATGAAACTAAACCTTATAATACTCAAAATATTCCGGGGACAGTTTTCGCCTCCGATTTTGATATGGGAAGAAATGGAATAGCTTATTCTGATTCTGACGTGGCTAATTATAATGTTTCAACTGGAAATTTTACTGCTTGGAATAGTGGTTGGCATTATCGAAATGATGCCGTTGATTTGGAACCGAGTGTTGATCAAATAAATTCTAATAGTCATGCCGTTGGTTTTACTGCAACGGATGAATGGATTCAATATGATGTTAATGTGACGGAAAGTGCAGTTTATGAGGTTCAATTACGAATTGCAAATGGTTCGACAGATGGCGCATTTCACTTTTCAGTTGACGGCGCAAATGTTTCTACACCTTACTATGTACAAAATACAGGTGGCTATCAAAATTGGGAAACGCTTACCATTCAAAATGTCATCTTAACTCCTGAAGACAAAAAACTAAAACTGCATGTCGATGAAGGTGGCTTCAATGTGGGAAGTTTTACTTTCAATAATGTGATGTTAACAACAGAGGTCGTAACTGATTTTTTCTCAGCAGTTACATTAGACGAGTCGACGGTGGAGTTAGTTTTGAATAAACCATTAACACCAGACTTTATTGATATCTCTGCTGGCTTCCAATTTTTCATTAATGGAACACAGGTCTTTTTGACCGATGTCCAGCCAAGTCCTGATAATCCAAGAATGATTATCATTGGAGTAGATGATACTTTTGTATCAAGTGATGTTTTAAAAATTTCTTATACAGGAAGTCAAGTTGCAGCAACTGACGGAACACTCTTAGAAAATTTTATTCAAAAACCTGTTACCAATACTGTTGCCACAGTTCATGCAGTTCCAGGGAAAATGGAAGCAGAAGAATTTTATTTTCAAACGGGTATGGAAATCGAAAATACAATCGATATTGGTTTTGGTCAAAATCTAAGTTTTTTGGATGCAGGAGATTATGCAGATTATACCATTAATGTGGCGCAATCTGGTGTTTACCAAATCAATTATCGAACGGCTTCAGATGGCTCAACAGGGGCGCTTCAACTATTGACTTTGGATGACAATGGAAATACTTCACTTATTCATGGAGTCACCTTTCCACAAACAGGTGGATGGCAAACTTGGGAAACAACAGGCAAAACTGCGGTTCTCGAAGCAGGTAGACAAAATGTTCGAATTAAAATTGTTCAATCAAATTTTAATCTAAATTGGATTGAATTTACAGCTATTGTTGGAACGAAGAATCTGGATTTGGAAAATACGATTTCAGTTTATCCTAATCCAAGTGATGGATTATTTTATGTGGATGGAAATTTAGAGAAAAATCAAAATCTAGAAATCCGCGTGTATAATGTCCTCGGCCAATTGATCTTGGAAAAGAATGTAAATGATGTTTCGATTTTAAACGAAGAGATAAATTTGAATCGTTTTGAAAGTGGAAATTATATTGTGCGGATTCAGTTGGAAGATGGGGAATTTTTGACGAAAAAGATTTTGAAATTTTAAATCATCCTATAAATTCAATCAAAATCAAAAATTAGAAAAGATAATTTTTCGATTTTGATTGAATTTATATTCGATTTTTAAATAAAGTGACCTTTCAATAAAAAATCGTCAAAATAGTATAAAGCATCATATAATGTGTATCTTTGTCACGAACTATTAAGTTCTTAGGTTAACAACTTCCTCATTTTTAGGTCTTCTTTTATCCTTCCTTAATTTTTCAATTAACAGATTTTTTTACAATATCTCGAATAAAATCGAGATAGTTAATTTTTTATATTATGAATATTTTTGTAGCAAAATTAAATTTCGACACAAGAGAGTCGGATTTACAACATGCATTTGAAGCTCATGGAGCTGTTGATTCCGTAAAAATCATTATGGATAAATTTACTGGAAAATCAAAAGGTTTTGGTTTTGTTGAAATGTCTAACGACGATGAAGCACAATCTGCTATTGATGCATTAAATGACCAAGAATTTGACGGTCGTACAATTGTTGTTAAAAAAGCTGAACCTCGTGAGAATCGTGGCGGTGGCGGTGGCGGTTACAACCGTGGCGGCGGCGGCGGCGGCGGTGGATACAACCGTGGCGGCGGTGGTGGATACGGCGGTGGCGGCGGTGGTCGATACTAGTCAAACCGAGTATTTTAATACTCAGTTTTGATATAAAGATTTGAATGAAAAAGCTCCGAGCAATCGGGGCTTTTTCTGTTTTACCTCTATCCTATTTACCGAAACGCTCGATTAATCTCTTCCAACTTCGTGCTTCCAGGGCATAAATCTTTTTGCTTAAATTGATTCAAAGGCTTATCACTCGTCCCCATCAAATTATGCAAATCTTTACTCTCAGGATTAATATAAAGTAACCCTGTCAAAATTTGACCTTTCGATTTCGCCTCATGCAATCGGTTAACTGCGGTAAATCGATCTGTTGGATTGAAATCAGGCGCGAGTTTACTCAAATGAATTTTTGAACCATCAAATAATTCCACTTCTGCTGACTCCCCTTCTGGATAATCAACTGTAATTTCTTCTTCAAATGGAACATAATCCAAAGTAGAAGTAGCTTCAATATGATCCCTCACATGTGAGTAAGATTTAGTTGATGTTTTTGTATTATTAAAAGTAACACATGGAGAAATTACATCTAAGAATGCAAAACCTGGGTGCGACATCGCTGCTTTGATCATTGGCACTAATTGATTTTTATCTCCTGAAAAACTTCTGCCCACAAAGGTAGCATTCAACTCCAAAGCCAAACCTGCTAAATCAATCGCTTGATATGGATTCGCATTTCCCTCTTTGCTGATCGAACCAAAATCTGCTGTGGCTGAATCTTGCCCTTTGGTTAAACCATAGCAGCCATTATTCATCACGATATAAACCATATTCAAATTCCTTCGAATCGCATGCACAAATTGTCCCATCCCTATCGAAGCGGTATCGCCATCTCCTGAGACGCCTAGATAAATCAAATCTTTGTTTGCCATATTTGCGCCTGTCGTAATCGAAGGCATTCGCCCATGAACGGAATTAAATCCGTGAGAATTACTTAGAAAATAAGTAGGTGTTTTTGACGAACAACCAATGCCTGAGAGTTTTGCCAACTTGTGAGGTTCTAGAGAAATTTCATAGCAAGCTTGAACTATTGCACCACTAATTGAGTCGTGCCCGCAACCTGCACACAAAGTTGATATTACTCCTCGATAATCTTTTTTTAGGTACCCAACTTTGTTTGGTTTTAAAGATGGATGGTGAAATGCGGGTTTTATATATGACATTATTCTTTTTATTTTATGTAGTTGACTTTAAAAGTTTTTTTTAAGATTCTTTTTAGATCAGCTAAAGCAGACCACCACGTGTTAGGTACTAACTGCTAATTTTTCTTTGATTCCAGATTGAATTGCTTTTGCGGTTATTGGCATTCCGTCGTAGTTGACTACTGAAATTAATCGTGATGGATTTATGTCCAATTCATTAATCAAAAGAGTTCGGAATTGCGCATCTCGATTTTGTTCGACTACAATTATTTGCTCATGCTCTTCAATAAATTTCTCAACTTGTTGGTGAAATGGAAATGCTCGAACTCGAATCGAATCAATCATAAAATCTTCTTCCTCAAATCGTTCCATCGCTTCAACTGCTGCATAAGTGGTCGTTCCAAAAAACAACAAACCTACATTGCTTCTATTTTCTTTTTGATAAAATTCAGGTTCAGGGACTAGCGTTTTAGCCGTTTCCCATTTTTGTGCCAAGCGATCGACGTTACGTAAATACACTTCGCCTGACTCGCTATATTTTGCATATTCATCATGAGAAGTTCCCCGAGTAAAAAAAGAACCTTTCGTCGGATGTGTTCCCGGAATTGTTCGATAAGGAATCGCATCACCATCCACATCGAGGTACCGACCAAAGTCTTCTTTCATTTCTTCCAAATCTTCTGCACTCAATACTTTTCCCAAATCATATTTTTTATCATCATCCCAAGCCAATGGCGGAGACATATGATTGTTCATTCCCAAATCCAAATCAGAAATCAACATAATCAATGTTTGCAATCGATCAGCTAAGTCAAATGCTTTTATAGTAAATTCAAAACACTCGGCTGGCGAACTTGGAAATAACAAAACATGTTTTGTATCTCCATGAGAAGCATAGGCCGAAGAAATCAAATCCGCTTGTTGCGTTCGAGTTGGCATTCCTGTCGATGGACCACCACGTTGTACATTGATTAGCACAACTGGAATTTCAGCAAAGTAAGAAAGGCCAATAAATTCATTCATCAAAGAAACGCCTGGCCCACTCGTTGCTGTAAATGCTCTAGCTCCATTCCAAGTTGCCCCGATGACCATTCCGATTGCTGCTAACTCATCTTCCGCTTGTACGAAGGCATATTTCTTTTTCCCATCTTCATCAATCCTTAGTTTTTTACAATAGGTCTCAAACGCCTTCGCAACCGAAGTCGAAGGTGTAATTGGATACCAAGCCATGACCGTGGCGCCTGCATAAATTGCTCCCAAGCCACAAGCCGTATTTCCATCTATCAAAATTGCATCTCCTACATTATCGCATCGTTTGATTCGAATATTTAAAGGATATTCAAAATGCTCTTTCACATAATTAATGCCTAATTCCAATGCTTGATAATTGGAAGGAATAATCTTAGGCTTAGCTGCAAATTGCTCAGCAATCACTTCTTTTAAAACCTCAATTTCCATATCGATTAAAGTAGCCACCGCTCCTACATAAATCATATTTTTCAAAAGCTGTTGCAATCGTGGAACTGGATAATGTTCCATCGCTAACTTTATCATGGGAATGCCAATGTAATTGATGTCCGTTCGAATAAATTCCTCATGCAATTTCTTACTGGAATCATAAACGAAATATCCACCGGGAGTAACACTTTCAATATCTCTTTTTAAACTTTGAGGATTCACACCTACCAAAATATCAATTCCTGCTCGTCGTCCCAAATGTCCTTTTTCAGAAATCCGAACTTCGTACCAAGTAGGTAAACCTTGAATATTGGAAGGGAAAATATTTTTAGGTGTAACTGGAATGCCCATCCTAAAAATTGATTTGGCAAACATCTCATTTGCGGAAGCAGACCCTGTTCCGTTCACATTCGCGAAACGGACGACAAGGTCATTTACTATGATTTCATTCTCCATTTTATTGATAGGCTTTTGTCACGTTGTATAAATATTTCTTCATATCCCAAGCTGCTGTTGGACATCGTTCTGCGCAAAGTCCACAATGGAGACACACATCTTCATCTTTGAGCATGACTCGTTGGGTCGGTAAAATTTCTGACACATATAAATCTTGAGATAAATTTTCGGCTGGTGCGCTGAGTCGAGTTCGTAGATCTGCCTCTTCGCCATTATCGGTAAAAGTGATACAATCCGTAGGACAGATATCAACGCAAGCATCACACTCGATACAAAGGTTGGTGGTAAAAACAGTTTGCACATCACAATTCAAACATCGTTGTGCTTCTTTAAATCCTTCGATGTGATCGAAACCTAATTCTACTTCCATCTTCCGATCTTTCAGAGTTACTGATTTATCCGCATGCGCCACTTGGTATCGCAAGTCGGCAGCTATATCATTATCGTAAGTCCATTCATGAATTCCCATTTTTTGACTGACCAAATTAGTCATTGGATCAGGTCGATCATGTATACTTTCTCCTTTGCAAAATAAATCAATCGAAACCGCCGCTTGATGTCCATGTGCAACTGCAGTAATTACATTTTCAGGACCAAACGCAGCATCACCTCCAAAGAAGACATGAGACAAAGTTGATTGAAAAGTAGTTTTATCCAAAACTGGAATTTCCCATTTCCCAAACTCAATCCCTAAGTCTTTTTCGATCCATGGAAATGCATTGTCTTGACCAATCGCAATGATCACATCATCTGCTTCAATAAAAACATCAGATTCGCCAGTTGGAATCAAAGATCGTTTTCCATTTTCATCATACTCCGCTCTTACTTTTCCAAAAGTAACTCCTTTGAGTTTTCCATTTTCAATGACAAATTCTTTTGGAGGCATGTTGTTAAAAATGGCAATGTCTTCTAGTTCCGCATCTTTAATTTCCCAAGAAGAAGCTTTCATGTCTTTTCGAGGAGAACGTACGACGACCGTCACTTCCTCTCCACCAATTCTTTTCGAAGTTCGACAACAATCCATTGCCGTATTTCCACCACCGAGGACTATTACTTTTCCTCCAACGGTTTCTCTATGTTCAAAAGCTACGGCTGCTAAAAATTCAATTCCAATATGAATATTATCTTTTCCTTCTTCGTAACCTGGAATTCTAAGTGGGCGACCTTTTGGTGCTCCTGTTCCTACAAAAACTGCGTCATATTTTTTGTCCAAAATTCCTTTCATACTATCGACAAAAGTATTGAAATGAGTATGCACACCCATATCCAGAATATAGTTGACTTCTTCATCCAAGACTTGCTCTGGCAATCGAAAAGCAGGAATTTGCGTCCGCATCATTCCTCCGCCTTTGTTCCACTCATCATATAAATGTATCTCATAACCGAGCGGCGCTAAATCTCTCGCCACCGTCAACGAAGCAGGTCCACCGCCAATCAAAGCGATTTTTTTACCATTCATTTCAAATGGGCCTTGCGGCATGAGATGTTTGACTTCCCCTTTATTATCCGCTGCCACTCGCTTGAGTCGACAGATCGCAACAGGCTCTTCCTCTACTCTTCCACGTCGGCAAGCAGGTTCGCAAGGTCGATCACAAGTACGACCCAATACGCCAGGAAAGACATTGGATTCCCAATTAATCATATACGCTTCGGTGTATCGTTGCTGAGCAATCAATCGAATATATTCGGGGACTGGAGTATGGGCTGGACAGGCATATTGGCAATCAACCACCTTGTGAAAATACTCTGGATCTTTAGTGTCAGTTGGTTTCACGATTTTATTTTTTCATTAAATAAAAAAATAAATATAACAAGATGAACGAGCAATACAAAACAATTGATTGCAAATCACGATTTAAGCAGAATATTTAATAATTTAAAAATCCATACAATATTGACTACCTGCGGGAAGGGAAGGTTTCGAAAACGACATTAAATTCATTATCATCATCATTTTTATCTGGAACTAAAGTGAAATTATTATTTTCCAATAATCGTTTTGATGATTCGTTTTCTCGGTGAGTGTAGGCTTCAATTTTTTCTAAGTTCAATTTTCTAAAACCAAAATTTACAACACATTTTAATGCTTCGGTCATGATACCTTGTCCATGAAATTGAGGATGCAAATCATATCCAACTTCCCCTACTTTTTGATCTTCCGAAAAATTCCAGAGGCATATGGTCCCGATCATTTTAGGATCATCTTTTAGGGTAATATTCCAATTTATGTTTTGTCCCTGTTGAATTCCATTTTCAATTTTTTCAATAAAATCCTCTGCATCTTTTAAGTTATTCGTAGGAGGTCGATTAATATATTTATTGACAGATTGGTCAGAGCGTAAAAATAGAATCTCGTTGCCGTCAGCTTTGGTTGCTTTTCGGAGAATTAATCGGTCGGTCGTTAATGTAGGGAAAGGAATAAAGTTCATTTTTATTTTATTTGAATAGTTGTTGTTTTGCTATCAAAAACTAGTTCGCGCGTAGTGCCATTAAATTAAGACACCGAATGTTAAACGCAGCTTTCGATTTCTCGTAAGCGTATAATGCTAAATTAATAACATTGGAAAGAATATATGTTTTCAAAAACCCACTTTTATAAATTTCTCTAAACTTACAAAATATTCATTTTCTAATTTTATAAAATACACTCCATTAGGAAGATGACTGATATTTATAAGATTCAGGTCCGTTTTCCCATCATTGTTTATATAAAAAACTTGGCCCAACTTATTAAAAATGGATAGAGAAAAATTGGCAGGAGCATTAGTTTTCCATTTTAATCTCAACTGATCATTTACTGGATTTGGAGAAATTTGAAAGGAAGAAGAATTATTTTTTTGCAAAAAGTTAGGACTCGAAACCAACCCACATTCACCAGTCAAGAAACCATTTCCAAAATAATGTTTTTCTAAATATTTCCTCAACACTTGAGCGGTGGCTGCAGCAAAAACTTCTCGGTTTACTTCTGTATCCCGAACATCATCCCAATTGCATTCAATTTGAATTCCATCAATCACGCCACCTAATTCTGAACCATGTCGCTCCGTATTATATCCGCCACTAAAATAAGGTTCATCATCGATGGGAAAAGAATCAGTTTGACTTGGTACCGCAAGAAACATTTCGTCTTGGTAAAATTCTCCAAAGCTATCCTCCCCTCTCAGCAATTCAGACAAAGTCAGATTGCTCAAATTATTATTGACCAAATTTTTGATACTCGCATCATTTACAAAAACATTTAGTCCTGCATCTGGCATCTGAAGTCTAGATTTCCAAATCCGATATCCTAATTCCAATCGTTGAATATCATGACCATGACCATGCAAATCTAGATAAAGTCCTTTCCCAAAATTTTGCGTAACCGAATCTTTAGCTATTTGAATAAAATCATGGAATTCCGTCCATGCTTGTTCTGCCATCGGATCACCATCCGCCGCATCTCCAATTTCTCGATTGGCATCTAATTTCCTTCGATGCAAACGATTGATAATAATATAAGGATAGCAACCAAACTCCTCAAAAATAGCATCAGACATCTGACGAATTAATTCTTGCGTTCGGGAATCTCGTACATAAACGCACCCCGTACAATCTCGATCTGGAATGTCAGTTGGCTCTAGTCCTCCGCCATGAGGCGCTGAAATAATGATGGGTAAATTACCTGCCTTAAATTCGATGTATTCATTTTCCCCAAAGTAAGTTTCACCAGGAGTATAGGTTTGGGAAAAACTTGGATAAATGAAAAGGAAAACAAAAGCAAAAAGTATCCATTTATTTTTCATTATTATTTTTGAATCAAACTTACTCTTTTCTTTTTTCTAAAATAAAAAGTAGTTAAATTAAATTTCAAAATTTCAGCAAAAATCAAAAACTTCTCTAACTTCGCACAAACTAATATCCTCAAAAAATGAAAATAACTTCCCGACCAATAATTGCATTATTACTTTGTAGTTTATTTCCTATTATTCTTTTTTCTCAAATCAAAACGGAGTACTTCGATGGCCCTTATATTTTTCATCAAAATGATAGTCTCCAAATCCAATGGGTAGAAGCTGGCGTTGGCCATGATTCACTCATTGCAAAATCAGAAGCGACCCTTTTTGATCGCTCTGGATTGCCAAAAGTAGATCTGCAAAATTTAGATTTTGAAAGAGATTCTCAAGTCATTTTTAATGATGTTGAAAAGATAATTGCCTTGAGCGATGTGCATGGTCAATTTGGGATTTTAAAAAAATTATTACTTGCTAACCAAGTCATTGATGAAAATAATCATTGGAAAAATGGCAAAGGACATTTGGTTATCGTCGGTGATAATTTAGATCGAGGAGATCAAGTTATTGAGATTTTGTGGTTTTTATTTTTCCTCCAAAAAGAAGCTGAGTTGGCTGGAGGAAAAGTGCAAGTACTTTTGGGAAATCATGAAATCATGGTACTCCAAGGTGACATTAGATATATCAATAAAAAGTATTATTACACTTCCGCTATTTTTAAAAATCAGTATTATCATTTTTTTAGGAAAGGAAGTGTTTTGGGGGATTGGATCGCGAGTCATAGAGTGTTAACTTCGATCAACAAAAATTTGTTTGTGCATGGAGGAGTTTCAGATGCTGTATTGGATTTAGATTTATCACTCGCAGAAATCAACAATACATTTACAACAAAATTACTTAGGGCAAAAGAAGAAGATATTTTAAAAGACCCTTTGCTTACCCTACTCTACTCTGAACCTGGTCCAGTTTGGTACCGAGGATATTTTGACAAAGAAAAATTTAAAAAGAAAAACATCAAATCCATTTTAAATCGGTTAGATCAAAAAAAGATTATCGTTGGTCATACTAGTATGGATAAGATAACTGCTCTATTTGGAGGAAAAGTCATTGCAGTTGATTGTAGTATCAAAAAAGGACTGGATGGTCAAGTTTTAATTATTGAAAACAATGATTTTTCTATTGGAGATTTGGAAGGAAAAAAGAAAACACTCGAAGGTATCAAGTCAAAAAAGAGAACTAGCTTATTCGATCATATTTATAATCTGGAAGGTGTCCCAAAATTGAATATTGCAACGAACTTTAAGAATATTAGAAAACATAGCATGAAGGAAAAATACCAAGAAGGTCAACTCACAGTAGCTGACCAATTTGATAAAAACCCGATTGAACTCAAAGGGAGAGTTAGATCTCGAGGTAATATTAGAAAGCAAGTTTGCAATTTGCCTCCTTTGAAATTTGACTTAAAAAAATCTGGATTGAAATCAAATGGTTTTATGAACATCGATAAATTAAAATTCGTTTTGCCTTGTAAAGGAGGCAAGTCTGCACAAGAATTATTGTACAAAGAATATTTTCTTTATGACTTATATACCTTCATTGATAAAAATTGTATCCGAGCAAAATTAGTTGACATCAATATCTCTGAAAAAGGAAAAAATAAATATCAAATGGTTGGATTTGTTATCGAAGATGAAGAAGAATATGCCAGAAGAAATGAGGCGAAAGTAATTACTAAAGGTCGCGTTGGTGCTTCACATTTAGACCGAGAGTTATTTTTAAAAATGGAATTCTTCCAATACATGATCGCTAATACTGATTGGTCTTTAGCCAACAAACATAACTTGGAATTGGTCAAAGTTCCTTCGCGAGAAAAGATTGTTGCACTTCCTTACGACTTTGATTATTCAGGATTTGTTGGACAAAATTACGCAGTTCCACATACTTCACTTCCGATCAAAGATGTGAACCAACGATATTTTTTTTCTTATAAAATTAGTGAAGAAGAATTTTATCAAACAGTCGAATATTACCTTTCTATCGAAGAAGATATTTATCGAATTTGTGATGAAGCGCAATACATGAGCAAGAAAACGATCAAACAAAATAAGGCTTACCTAAAAGATTTTTTTGATCTATTGCGGAATCCAAAACGACTCAAACCTAAAATGATAAAGAAATAAAAATATCTTAAAATAAATTTTAAGATATTTTTTATCATTAATATTTTCTTTTGAAATAGGAACGCGGATTGAGCTGATATCAACTCAATCCGCGTTTCCATCAAATCTCAAAGTGTTTTTAAAATTTATTTTGAAAACTTTCCAAGGTCATCTCCCATCGATTCACTTCCAATTGAAATGTCCAACCGGCAGGAATAGTTATATGTTTTTTAATAAATTTAAAACCGATTTTTTCCAACGTTTTATTAGGTCCAGGATTCATTGCTGCAGGTTCGCAAAATAGCGTTTGCAATTTTAATTTTTCAAAGAAATGTGGAATTGATTGTCGAACCATTTCAGAACCAATTCCTTTTTTATGTGTTGTTGATTGCCAAATATGAAGATGCATAAATGCTTCTTTTCCAAAAATCAAATTATTCACATAGCAATGTCCGACAGGTTTCTCATCCAACATGGCAACCAAAACGAATGCAGCTTTATCTTCATTTGATAATTCCAATTGCTTTTCTAATCGACCTCCTAAATTTTTTAATGGCTCAATATTATTCACATCAATTCCCATTGCCAAAAGTTCCTCGGTGGTAGAATTATTCCAATACCCAACAATGTGTTGGATATCGTTTTTTTCAACTTCTCGAACAGTAAGTTTTGATTTCATTTTGATTCTTTTAAATCTCAAATAACTTTAATGCTAAGGTTTCTCTGTTTTTAAGTCAAAACATTTTCTCCAAAAATTCAATCCTAATTGCTGATTATGCCTCCCTTTTGCACCTCGAATTCCATGTCGGTTTCCAGGGTAAATCATCAACTCAAATTCCTTTCCTTCATCTTGCAACTTACTAATCAACTGCATAGAATTTTGCATATGTACATTATCATCAATCGCTCCATGTGTAATTAAAAGCTTTCCTTTCAACTTATCTACATGAGTTAGAACAGAGCCATGATCATAACCATCCTTATTGTTTTTTGGTTCATCCATATACCGCTCTGTATATACATTGTCATACAATCTCCAGTCCGTTACGGAAAGTGCAGCAATCCCACAATTAAAATAATCCGCTCCTAAAGTCAAAGCCATTCCTGCCATGTATCCACCATAACTACTTCCTTGAATTCCAATCTTATCACCATCCACGAACGATTTTCCTTCTAGCCATTTGACTGCTTCGATGTAATCATGGATTTCCCATTTCCCTAAACTACGATGTAAATAATCCAATCCTTTTTTTCCAAATTTCCCTGAACCTCGATGATCTACGGTGAATCGAATTACGCCTTCTTCATAAATTGGATTCCATGTATAATTTCTAAAACGATTATAAACTCCTCCCGCATCTGGACCTCCATAAATATCAAAAATGACCGGATACTTTTTGTTTTTATCAAAATTAGGAGGCAACACCCAATACGCTGGAAGATCAAATCCATCGGTCGAAGGAACAGTAAAAAATTCTACCGTAAATCCTTTTTCTTGATTGACATCCTTGGTTGATTTTCCTAACTCTTTCAATTCCTTCCCTTTGGAATTATATAGTCGCATTTCGCCAGGATTATTAAAACTGGAAAATTGATCCATAAAATAATTCCCACTCGGAGAAACGGTAGTTCTATGCCACCCTTCTTTTTGGGTCAATTGCTTTTGATTTTTTCCATTCATGTTGACAGCAAAAAGATGCATTTCAACTGGATTTTTACCAGTAGCATTATAATAAACTTTTTGGTTCTCTTCATCTATTTTTGAAATGCTATTAGTTCTAAAATTGTTCTTGGTAATTTGATTAACCAACTTTCCATTCCAATTATAATGATATAAATTAAACCAACCATCCCGATTACTTCGCACTATAAAACCATCGCTTTTTTCTAAAAAATAAATATCGTTAAACCAATCGATCCATGTCTTTTGCTTTTCTTCATATACCTTCTGAATGTTTCCCTTTTCCAAATCCATTTTATACATTTCCAGAATATCTTGATCTCGGCTTAGTTGTTGAAAAAGTAATCGATCGCCATTAGGCGACCATTGAATCATCGCCAAATATTCTAAATCTTTATTTTTCTTAGCCCATGTAATTGTATTGTTATTTAAATTGTACACACCCAATTCAACTTCAGGATTTGGATCACCTGACTTTGGATAACTTGTCATTTCTAAATACCCATGAGATCTATCTTCTCCTTCATGATGGTAAATTGGAAAATTAGGAACATCAGTATCATCGAAGTGCATAAAAGCAATTTGTTCGCTATCTGGTGACCAATAAAATGCTCGATAATTTGAGCCTCTTCCTAAAATTTCTTCAAAGTAAACCCATGATGCCCATCCATTATAAATTAAATCAGAACCATCTGTGGTCAATTGTTTTTCCAAACCTGTTTCTAACTCAATGACAAACAGATTATGGTCGCGAGTAAATGCCACTTTTTTTCCATCAGGAGAAAAACGAGGATTGTTTTCTTTTCCTAGATTGGCTGTCAATTGTCGAATTTTTTTATCCGTTTTGGAGAAAAAATATAAGTTATTCTTATTAGAAAAAACGATGGCAGTTTTGTCTGTTGAAATATGACTTCCTCTCCTTGGAGCAGTAAATCCTTCGGGCATCAAACTCGTAAATGAAACAGATGGTGCAACATCATAATTAGATTCGGATCCACTTTTTGCATTGTATTTAATCTGCGATGATTCGCCCTTTTTATTCTTTTTCTCTAGGATAAAATTTTCATCATCAATCCACCCATTAAATCGTGGAAGCGTTGATTGAGAAAACAAAGAAATAGCAACTAAAGACAAGACTACAATCAAGATATTCTTTTTCATATTAGGATTTTTTTGATTAAAATTTGATGGTGAATCTACCAATTTATTTAAAGAAAATAGGTCAACTTTTCCTTCATAACGTTATGGTGTCATTTTTGCCACAAATTATTAATAAATAAAGATTCCCCCACCCTAATAACTAACTAAATCGCTACCTAAATGAAATCATTTCTTCTGGTTTTAATTAACTTCTTATTTCTATTTCCAATCATTTCTAATGCTCAAACTCATGAAAGAGCTATTGCCATCTTAGATCTTACAGTTAAAAATAACGAGTCAAATAACGCTCGACTTTTCTCTGTAGAACATATGGCCAAAGTAACAGGAATTCCATATATCATTACTCAAGATGTAGATGTCGCGAAAAATTATTCTATGATTTTGAGTAGTTCTCTTTTCACATCTACTACTTTCAACTCAGATGAAAAAACTGTATTAATAAACTATGTTCAAAATGGAGGAGTGCTCGTTGCTCCAAGAATTGAGGACGAAGATTTTTATACTTTATTTGGAATTGATGGATACGAAAACAGTACCGCTCGCTTTGAAGTACATTGGGATACGACCTTACCTGATGGGTCTTTAAAATATATTGATGAGCCCGAAGAACAAGTCATTTCTTTGGGTCGAAATACTTATTCATCGATTTTTAAAACCTTAGGATATTCAACAACCTTTGCTAGTACTTTGGCTACCTATGAAGATGGGAACTCGGCAATCATCAAAAACTCTTATGGAAATGGAGCAGCCGTTTCGATTGGATTCTCTTGGAAGGAAGTGATTTTGAGAAATCAAATTAATCGAGATTATGAAGCACAACGAATTACTTCCAATGGATTTGAACCAACTTCAGATGTATTATTTCTTTTTGTAAGAGCATTGTTTTTAGAACATACGCCGCATACCGTTTGGAAAAACACGAGTCCTGGGAGATCGATTTCTACTTTGATGATTACCCATGATATTGATAGTGCGACCGGTATGGATACGTTAGAAGTTTTTGTAGATTATGAAAAAGACAATAATATTGAGGCAACTTATAATATTACTGTTCGGTACTTTGATGATAATTTAATGTCTGATTTTTATACCAATCGACAACCAACTTTGGATTATATTCAAGCTGGTGGACATAACTTTGGATCACATTCCGTAGGGCACTTTTTTGATTTTGGAGATGATGATGTTTTCCCTATTGGAAATACAGGCAATACAAAAGATTCTTACAATCCTTCTAATGATGGAGATGTAACTATGGGTGGTTCTGTTTATGGGGAACTAGAAGTATCGAAAAATGTACTCGAAGCAGATATTCCCAATCAGACTATTAGAACTTTCAGAGCAGGTCATTTGGCTTTCCATAAATACTTAATTGATATTTTAGATACTTTGGGATACGACTATAATTCTAGTTTTTCAGCCAATGATGTTTTGACTAATTTTCCTTATCAAAATAAAATGGGAAGAAGTTTTAGTGGAGCCATTTCCAATGTTTATGAAATGCCAGTTACTATTTCTGATGTCTTCCATTCTAATCCAATTTCTATTTTTAATTATTTTGACAAGGCCAATACTTGGTTGGACATCACTCGAAAGAATCATGCAAATGGAGCACCAACTGTTTTGTTAATTCATCCCAATCGAAATTATAAATTAGAAGGCATGTCTTACTATTTGGATGAGTTACCAGATGATGTTAACATTATGGAATTTGAAAAATATGGAGACTTTTGGAGAGCTCGAGAAATTTTTGTTTTTAATTCTGAATTGGATGGAAATGAAATGACAATTACAATTCCTGATTCTGTTGACTTGACTAATGACATTAGTTTTATCGTAGCAGATGGACAATCGTTGTCTGACATTTCGATTGTTAATGAGCTGGGAACTGTTTTAAATTTTTCACATGAACCGTGGGAAGGGAATGATGTGATTGTCTATTTTGGCGACTTTGTCAACTCGATTGATATTGTAAAAAAAGAAGATCAGGGTTTATTAAAAGTTTTTCCAAATCCTGTAAAGAAAAATTTAAATATTGAATTTGAAGTTCCGCAAGCAGGACAATTCCAAATTGATTTAGTAGATATGAATGGAAAAAAAGTGGCTAATATATTTAATGATTCTCTTCTTCAAGGAAAGCATAATTTGCAAAAGACATTTTCTGCTGATGCATTTTCGAAAGGAATTTACTTTGTCGTAATGCAAAATGAAAATGGAATAATTGGGAGGACGAAGGTAGTGGTGATGTAGAAATTACAGACAATTCAGTCTATAAGGAATGGTACATTAATAAGCGTGTTTTATGAGCCTAATAAATTATTTAGCAATGATAGAATCATAAAGAGTTTTTGTGGTTAATCCCGGTTCAATTCTTAATTCTTCCATAAGGATTTCAGTACATTTATGATACTGTCTAATGGCTCTATCTTTCATGCCTAATTCAAAATAGCACTTCATTAGACGACGGTGTACTTCTTCCAAACAATTATCCTTAGTTAATATTTGTTCGCAAATGTTTAAGGTCATCTCAAATTTTCCACATTCCAAAAAATGAGCAGCGAGTCGATCTAGAATGACCAACCAGATTTCTCTGTATCTTTCTCTTTCTTTTTCTGCCCATCGCTCATAAGGGAGGTCTTCTAAAAAGTCGCCTTTCAAAAGTTCAAATGCTTTGTTATAAATATTCACAGCGGCATGCATTCCCTGAGTTCGTTCGACCTGCCTTGCCTCATTCCAGTATTTCTCAACCAATTTGGTATCTCTTTCTATAATATAATTAGAATTAATAAAATATGATTCATCCTTATAGCAAATGATATCTTCATTTGGAGCAATTTTTTGAAAGACTTTCCTAATGGTATGGAGGGTAACATTTAGACAATTTCGAGCACTATCTGTTGTCGAATTATCCCAAAACCGTTTAATCAAAATTTCTCGGTGAATGGGTTTGGGAGCATGGAAAAGAATATTGGCAAGCAAAGCTTTCCCTTTCTTTCCTGGACACTTAGGCAATGGTTCACCATTGATCGAAAGATTAAAATATCCGAGAAATTGAACTTCCATATTAGAGTTAAGATTTTCCTTTTCTTCTAAAACTAATGTAGACTGGATCGGTTCCTTATTTATGCTCAATTGGGGAACTGGAGAGGATAAAACCATCCGAGTTTTTTTTCTAAAAAAGAAGGAAGGCAAAAGATTGACCCACCATTTTTTATTAGCTGCAAGATCTTCATTGGATTTTAGACGGTTCAAAGAATGCAGTAAGCTTTCGGGTTGAAACGGAAGAAATAAAAAATCATTAGTACCTAAATGGAACGCTACTACAATATCCTGCTTTGAGCAATTGGAACTTAAGATTATTATTTTAACATTTGGATGAGAACGCTTTATTTGTTGCAAAGAAATCAACCCATCATAAAGAGGAGGGGCATGATAGATCAGGACAACAAAAATGTCATCTTCTACCTTACTGGAGAGGAAAGGAATTAATGAAAATTTAAATTGATTCGAGATGTGAAGAGAAATATTTTTTGATAAAAGATCATTCACACCTAATAATGCTACTTTAGGTTTAAATGTAGATGACATTTGGCTTTTTTTATAAGAATATTGTGGTTTTTCTCAAATAGTTCTTTGTTATCGATTGGGAACATGCTATGCAAATATAAAAAAAATTACATTAGTTTTAAATTTAATATTACTTTTGCTTGATTGATTGATTAAATTTAGGAATGGTCAAATAATAAATGACGATTCCTTAAGAATCTGGGAATGACTCATATTTTACCGTTTCTAAGCCACTATTTTTTCTCCCTTATATACCAACGAAAATTATTTACCCCTTATAATTAAGAATTATATGGCAATATATTTGTTTTATATAAACAATAAATCAAATGTATTTGAGCGTTTTTCTCCTTTAAAACCAATCTTTTTTTTATTACAACAACAAACCTTTGAATCCAATTTCCTTTGATTAGGTTGACCTAAAAATCAACCTACAAAGGCAGATTATTGTTTAGTTCTTGATAGGTAGCTAGTCCTACCTATCTCAAGTTTTTAATATTTTTTATTAATTAAATACCATTGAAATGAAGTTTAATTTTGTTGTTTCCGTAGAGGATAAAAAAGAAATGTGTGATTATTGTGTTAAAAGTGCATGTTACAAAATGAAGGATACTTTTTATTGTGAAGATCATTTTAAGCAAACAGATGAATACAGCGTTTTCTCAAAAATTAAAAAATTGGAGATTCGAGATAATTTAAAAATGAGACAAGCTTCCAATTAAATAGTAAGCGTTCACTCATTCATCGGTCTATTTTCAAAGTTTTTCTCAGTTAAATTTTCTTTTCTTTCAAAAAAAAAAAAATTTAACTGAGATTTAATTCCTTTTTAATTGATTCATTATTAAGGGTTAAGTGCCATTTAATTACAGAGTTTGATATTTGTAATAGGATTTTTAAAGTAAATCCATTTGAAAATATCTTTTAACCCAGCTTGTTATTTAAGGCTTATTCTTCAAGAACCTTTTAGCTTTAAATACATGCTTAAACCATTTAATTATGTCAAGCTTAACTTTTGAAATTACGACCGCTGTATCAACTCTTACTGGAGATGTTGATTACTTTGAACTTCCTGGTGGAGGCGATTTTGTCCCTGACATCACGAATCCTAACCCTGCTCAAATTCATGATGATCAGGCGTTTGAAGTTCATTTGCACAATTTGAATCAGACTGGTGCTATGTGGGCTGTTTGGTCAGCTGCTCCTCCATTTCCAACCAATACTCATTTTAGATTCCGTGTTTATTTTGAGGAAATTGGTTCAGGTGAAGGGCCTATTTATAAGGAACACTTGTTTAAGATAGAACCAGGAAACCCTCACCTTTATCCAACTCAAACCATCACCGTTCCTGCCGGGTATTTGAATGTGGCTATGTACAAGATGTTTGCAGAATTGAAGGTAATTGATATAACTGGAAAGTCTCCTGTAGCAGGCGCAGGTGAACTGACACCTGCTGGACTTAATGGAAAAGTATTACAAATTATTGATGCTTAACTTGAATTGAAAAGTTAAAAAATAATTAGTAATAGAACTTAAGTTGAAAAGAGCAATTGAATTGTTCTTTTCAGCTTTTTTTTTTTGGAAATAACGTTTTTGCTCTTTGAATGTTTCTATTATATCTCCTCAAACAATAAGCCAGAGGAAGAATCAACAACCTCTGACTTATTTTTTATTTATCATCGTTCTTACTTATGAAGGGTTCATTTCAAATATCTGGTCATTCAAAATATTAACATATTCAACCCCTTCCAACTTATCAGAAGCTTTGATCTTTTTTTTATCATCAAGAAAATTAATAGATGTTGTTAATTTGTAAAGTCCACTATGTATCGCTTGATCCATCATGCCTATGGGTATTCTCAAATAATTGGAATTAGCCAAGATTTTGCCCCTGAAGTTTCCAACTATTAGTGTTTTATTATTATCCTCTAATGATTTCGCATGACCAGTAGCAATAAAGTACTGGTCTTTAGGTTTCACTTTATTCTTAGGAATAACAATTTGAATTTCAATCAATTTAGCTTTGTTGATAGCTTTTTCTTTGACCGTTTTTCCTTTCTCAAAAAGACTCATGGTAAGTGGAATTTCTGTCTTATTTTGATTTTCTTTAGAATCAACTTTTTCTTTTTTCAATACCAATGAAGAAGATTTTACCCTCTCAGTTTTTTCTATAGGAACTTTTTGTTCCTTCAACGGTACCTTACTTTCTTTTTTTGTCGAAGTCGGAGTGATGCTCTTTTTTTCAATAGCAACAGTTTCTGATTCATGAACAGGTAAGTTCTGTAAAAGGAAATGCTCTATTTTTTGAAGATTTACCCCTTTAAATGATACTTTCTTTTCTTTCAGGGGAAACGTTATTTTGCCTGCCAGCATTCCGCCTTTCTCTGGTTGATAAAAAGTGAGATCAAAATGAAATCGACCCAATTCTACCTTATTATTCGCAGTTTTAATTTTAACTGCCATTTCTTTGGTAGTTGAAAGGATGGTCTTTTGATCAAGTTCTTGATTCTTTTTTTGTCTTGATGTTTCAATTAAAGTTTCAATCGCTTTTTCCATTTCCCCTTTGAAGCGAAATTCTACACTTTTTGTAACCATTCTATGGTTGCCAGATTTTATGATAAACTGATAAATCTCTTTCTCTTTTATTCTTTTATATCTGGCAGGATTATGAGCATATTTGAGTACTAAACTCAATTTTGAGTCCCGTTTGGAGGGAGTCGAGAATGGGGAACTTATAAGAATGGGGTGTCCTTCATCTATTAGGAATTGAAAATAGAATGCCCCATCTTCTTTCTTTTGAAAAGACTGAAATCCAGGTAAATTTTTCATTTTACATAATTTTTTGGTTTGAATTATTTTTTAGAAACGAGTAATAATATTTGGGATTCATATCGTCCAAATATTAATAAAAGTAAGGGGAACAAGTTAAGACTCGCTTAATTTTCGATAAAAAATCAATTAGTATGCACTTAATTCTGACTTAAAATTGGGTAGTAAGTATTGGGAGATAATAAATACTATCCTTCAAATCTTATAATTTTACAACGGTTGAAATATAATCGTTACTTAGTAATTGTAATATCTCCTGAAAGGTCAATTTTTCTTATTTCCCCATCTTCTAGCACACTTAATTGGATCAAATAAACATAAACGCCGTTTTCCACAATTTTTCCTTTGAATTTTCCGTCCCAAGTATTTTCATAGGAGGTCGATTCAAAAAGAAAAGCTCCCCAACGATTAAATATTTTCATATTGTATTGTTCAATTTCACATTCCAAATAAGGTTGGAAATAATCATTGGATCCATCAAAGTTGGGAGAAAAAGCATTAGGTATATAAACATTACATAGCTCGCATTCCTTAATGGTTACAGAGGAAAAAACTTCTTCACATTTTGATGTGACGGTAACTGAATAATCTCCAGCATCCATGGCGACATATATAGGACTCGTTGATCCATCTTGCCATAAATAAGTTGCTCCAGCATGGATGACATCCCAAGAAATGGTTTCTCCGAAACAAAGTATTTCACCCACCAATTCTACACTTAGGGGCTCCGCAAAATCTACCATGATTTCACTTTGTGCTGTTCCACATTCATTGCTGACCAAAACAGAATAAGTGCCTGGCTGATCGACCATAAAAAATGCATTGGTACTTCCATCCTGCCATTCATAAGAAACATCTGGAATATTTAATTCTAAAAGTAGACTCTCCCCTGTACACAAAGTGGTATCATTTCCTAAATTAAAAGAAGGTAACGTGGTGGCGGTTTCTAATACTTCAATTGACAATTCCAATATTTCGCATGGATTTGTAATCGTTACTGAATAGATTCCTGAGGAGGAGGTCAAAAAAACTGGATCGGTCGATCCATCTTGCCACAAATATTCAGCTCCTACAGTAGTGACATCAATGGTTGCTATTTCTCCATCACAAATACTTATTTCACTTATTGGAATATTCATAGGTTCTGCAAAATCTATCATGATTTCACTTTGTGCTGTTCCACATTCATTGCTGACCAAAACAGAATAGGTGCCTGGCTGATCGACCATAAAAAATGCATCGGTACTTCCATCCTGCCATTCATAAGAGGCATCAGGAATATTTAATTCTAAAAGTAGACTCTCCCCTGTACACAGGGTTGTATCATTTCCTAAAGCATCAACAGGTAGGCTGGTACTCAGATAGGTTACTTCAATTGTATCACTAGTAATACCGCAAGGTGTATTGATAGATAACCAGTAGGTTCCTTCTTCTAAGATCTCAAAAGTAGCTGTACTACTTCCATCACTCCACATATATCCACCTGAATAATCTGGGTCTAAAATAATCATACTTCCTGAACAAATTGAAGTATCGGAGCCTAGGTTCAAGAGTTCAGTAATAGTAGGATCACCGAAACTTAAATCTTGAGAGGCTGCCGGATTTCCACATAGATCTAAAACTTCCGTAATCCCATCCACTACCAAAGATAAACTCATTTGATCACCTGGTGAAATATATGGACTGACCATTAATGTAAATTCTTTACTATAATTTCCACCCGCATCACAATTTGATGAAGACATGGTTAAGGTATAAGGACCTCCTTGTCCGCTTAATTGAAAGTTAGTTTCGTCAATAGTGCTACATTGAATGAATTCCGAAAAACGAACTAAAATTTCCTGACCATTGCAGGACTCAGGATAGTCTACTGAATCGAGAGTAGGAGGAATATCATCATAAATACCGATGCCTCCAGATAATCCAAAATCCAAAGTATAACCCTCTGAAGAATTAAACGAAAAATTAAGGATACACAAAACATAGGTATTGTTGGCTACTACTGGAACCAAATCATTGAAGGGCGAAAATCCTGAACTCATAGTAGGTGGCAAATTCCCACAATTGGATCCTTGATTATCAAATTCTGTATCACCATTTGCACCAGTAGGTCCATGGCATCCAGTATTGCCAGCTGCATTGCAACTAACAACTAACGAAGGATTATTATAAATATCCTGACAATTGGCATTAGTAATGTCATAAAGTACCCAATCATAATCCTGATCAGGGTTATTTGGAGTAAGCAAAAAACCAAAATCACCAGAGTTATTAACTTTAAAGGTGTACCAAATAGAACTAACCTCGCCAGGCAAACAATTATCACCAGGTGCAAAATCTGTAACATTTCCATTACCAAAAGGAGCTTGCGTTTCTTCATAGATCTGTTGACAAACAGGTATTGCTCCTAGACAATCTTGTACGGATGCGGGTTGTGCCGAGAGTAACAAATGCAATAATACTCCAGACATAGTTAGGAAAAAACGTAGCATAATTTCAGTTTGAGGAATAGTTAGATAATAGTTGCGTTGCAACATAAATTAATAATACAATCAAATAGTAATGTGATAGGTAACAGAATATTTGCCCCACCTAAATTTCTGAATGGGTGGATTCATGGAATAAAAATATTCAGTCAATACGTTATGAATGGGATATAATAAATAAAAGGTGTGAAGGCATAGAATTCGTATGAACGAATTCCTAAGCTGTTTCAAGATATATAATATTATTTCATAATAAAAGTGAACCTATTTATTAAAATATTTGGCTCTAAGTGATTTTACGTGGTTATTTGGTTATTAAGTTATTACCAAAAATAATATAGTCTTGAGTACTATGCAATGGTTCGTGGTAAACTCAAGCTCTGATTTTACCGAACCTTAAGAGTTTATTTTTGATCGGTATAATTTTTTTATCGTGTGGGTCAATCCCACACTCTTGAAAAATTAAATCTATGATAAGTTCATTGAAATATTGAGTTTTAATGTCTGCCATAGAAAAAGGATTTCTACTTTCTAAAGGCTGATTCAAATGATAAATAACTTTAGCTAAAGTAACAGTAGTCAAAGCGGTATTAAAATGAAAATGCATTTTAGATTCACTTCTACTTTGTCCATCTTCTAAGCCTGTAAATTGTTTAGCATCTCGATAAAGGAATTCAATTTGAAAGCGTGCTTTGTAATAAATGAAAATATCAATGCCCGATAATGTCAAGTCAGTAGAACAATAAATTTTATGACTTTTGATGTTTCCCTGTTCGTCATATTTATGCATCACCGCAACTCGGATAAAACGTTTCCAAGATTTGCAATATAAAGTAGCTTCATACACTCGAAAATTTTCCTCTTCTATACAGCAAGAAAAGTAAGCCATATCCAAATTTCTAGGATTGAATTTTCCTGCATGTTTAGTTTTTGCTCCTTTTCTTTTGGGATGTGGTCCAACATAAGGATATAACAAATCTGCATCATTTCGCAACCGAGTAATGACCTCTAAATCTGTTTCATTACAAACCTTTTCTATAAAAGGAAACCTTGAAAAATAAGCATCTACTAATAGATATTTCGATACTTGACTTATCGTTTCAGCATGATGACTAACTAAGGATGCATAATATTGGAGTAAACTTCCATGCTCTTTAGTACTCAAGGTTTGGTCAGCAATCAAGTGCATCGCCGTATTATTCAAAATATCAATAGTAGCAAATCCTCCAATTTCTAATCCCCATTTACTTCGACCTGCACAACCAGACCAAAAATAACCGCAGCCCGGTGTTTGTTTTCCACTTTTGGAAATATAACTAGGATCAAAGCCAACCACACATTCTTTTGAACAATATTGTTTGGACAAGTGCAGATTGAAGGTTTCAAAATCAAACCGACGACTATAATTTTCTCGAAAGGTACTTTCGTTTTTATCGCTATAGCGACTCATGCTGAGAAAGTTATGACGACCTCGAAGTTGTAATTGCAATTCAAAATTTTCTTTTAAAAATTCTGTTTGCCATTTGCCTATTCCAGACATTTTTTTCAATATTTGTTCTGTGAGTATTTCGATGCTCATAGGTAAAAGTTTTGGTTGGTTGTTTAGTCACTACTAAACTATAAACTTTTACCTCTTTTTTTTGAAATTCACCACGAACCATTGCTATGAAAATAACTCAATAACCTAGTAACTTAATAACAATTTCTTTGACCACGTAAATTCATTTTGAACCAAAAAATTTTAGTCCTTCCATATTTTAAAAATCTGGAAGGACTCCTTTTTAATTTTCTTTGAATAATAATGCTAGTTCATTCTTCAATTCTTCTTTTGTTAAACTTCTCAAATCCATTTCCAACTTCATATGATTTAAAAGTAACTCGCTCGGAGATGGAATCATTTTGACAGTCTAAAAAAGTAAGAAGTGCAAAAATAAAAAGGTACGTGTATTTCATGTTATATTTTTTTTAGTTTATAAATTTTGTATGCATTAAAAATACAACACAAACCTTTTACACTTTATTTAATTCGACGAATTGCTTTTATTTAGAATCGTTAAATTCTAAATTCAATTTATAATTTATCTCATTTCCAATCTTCCATAAATTTTATCCCTATTTCTTTCCTTTCCAAAGGAAATATAATTAATTTGGACTCTTTCAAATAAAACGAAATAATATTTCATGAAAAATAAAGAATAATTAGTTTTTATTTTTCAAAAATATCAAACCAAAATTATGATAATTGGAGTCCTCAAAGAACCCGATTTTGAAAATCGGGTCGCAATCATTCCTAAAAATGTGAGTGCAATTTTAAAACTCAACGTCAAGGAAATTTTAATTCAACAATCCGCAGGGGAAAACGCATTTTTTTCAGACGAAGATTTTAAAGAAAAAGGAGCAACTATAGCTTCCGCCGAAGATGTACTGAGTAAATCAAATGTGCTGCTTTCCATTCACCCTCCTTCCAACGAAATTTTATCTACCCTTTCTAAGAGTCAAGTACTCATCGGACAATTCAATCCGCTGAGTAATAAAGATTTGGTGAGTAAATTATTGGAATTGGGACTAACAAGTTTTAGTCTCGATGCTATTCCCCGAACGACACGTGCGCAAGCAATGGATGTTTTGTCGAGTATGGCAACAGCGGCTGGTTATCAAGCGGTGTTAAAAGCTGCAGTAAAATTGCCTCAATTTTTTCCCATGTTTATGACTGCGGCAGGAACTATCAAACCTGCAAAGGTTTTGATTCTCGGAGCAGGTGTAGCAGGACTGCAAGCGATTTCTGTTGCTCGAAAATTAGGAGCAGTTGTCGAAGCATTTGATGTGCGATTGGCAGCGAAGGAAGAGGTTCTAAGTTTGGGTGCAAGATTTGTGGAAGTCGAAGGCGCTACTGACGACAAAGGCGCGGGTGGCTATGCTGTTGAACAAACCGAAGAGTACAAACAAAAACAAGCAGCACTCATTCAGCAACATGCAAAAGGTGCCGATGTCATTATATGTACTGCTCAGATTCCAGGCAGAAAAGCTCCTCTCCTAGTCACGCAAGATACTTTGGAAAACATGAAGAAAGGTTCAGTCGTAGTTGACTTAGCTGCTTCCACAGGTGGTAATTGTGCTATGACTGAAAATGATAAAACCATCAATCATCAAGGCATCACAATTATTGGTGATTCAAATTTAGCTTCGAGTATTCCTTCTGATGCAAGTAAAATGTTTGGAAAAAACATGACTAATTTTTTAACCTTGATTGTCAAGGAAGGAGAATTGAATTTGAATTTTGAAGATGACTTGGTGGAAGGAACTTGTATTTCTCATGAAGGCGCTGTGAAAAATGAACGAGTGAAAAAAGCGATGAGTTAGTTAATGGTTAATAGTTAATAGTTAATGGAAAAAAAATAGAGAAGATTTATGAATGAGATTTTAGATTATGAGGAAAAAGAAATTTCTACTAATTATAGAAAGTGGACATTTCGATTTTTCATCTATTTAATTTTATTATTTGCTTTAGCATTTTATTTAATATCGAATACGATCGTCGCAACTGAATCAATATTTAATTCAAAAAAAATATTGATCCTAGCATGGTTTTTTAAAATATTTCTTTGCATCGGAATTTTCTTTATGATTATGATGATCAGAAATAAAGAAACTAGGGATTATAAATTTTGGACTTCTTTAATTGGTATTTCTCTATTTTTTATAGCAAGTGTTGTCTTCTCTTTTATTTAGAAAAATAACAAAATACATATATTCATTATGGAAGAATTATTCAACTTTTTTATCACCAACAAAGAATTTATCTACGTCATAATTCTATCCATCTTCTTGGGTGTTGAAGTGATTTCAAATGTACCTGCGATTTTGCATACCCCTTTAATGTCAGGTGCCAATGCCATTCATGGAGTTGTCATCATTGGAGCAATCATCGTAATGGGTCATGCTTCGCCTGATAATATTTTAGCGATAGGTTTAGGATTTGTGGCGGTCGTTTTGGGAACGCTCAATGTGGTCGGCGGATTTGTGGTCACCAATCGAATGTTGGAAATGTTTAAGAAGAAAAAGAAGTGATTTCCTATTTCGTAGCATAGAATAGATCACCACTTTCAAACAAAACAAAAAAGAAAAATGTCAAACTTTATACTCGAAATATCTTATCTCTTCGGTTCCATTTCATTTATCCTTGGATTAAAAATGTTGAGTCATCCTGAGACTGCTCGAAAAGGAAATCTTTTAGCTGCAGCTGGAATGGCCATCGCCATCTTGGCTACCATCTTTTTCCATAAAAATGAAGCAGGACAACCGATAGGAAATCTAATCTGGATTTTTGCAGCCATCGGTTTAGGAACAGTCGTCGGTTACATGATGGCCATGAAAGTCAAAATGACCGCCATGCCTCAAATGGTTTCTCTTTTTAATGGAATGGGTGGAGCTTGTGCTGCCATTATTTCTATCGTCGAATATACTTCTCATCCCAGTCATGAAGTTGGTTTTTTAATCATCGCATTTTTGGGATTGATGATCGGTAGTGTTTCATTTAGTGGTAGTATGGTTGCCTATGGAAAATTAGATGGGAAAATAAATGACTGGCGATCTAATGCTCTACGAATGTTTAATAATGTTTTGTTATTAGGAATTCTAGCATTAATTGCTGTTGGGATCTGGTCGCCTGATATGATAGGTGAGCCAATTATTTGGATTCTTTTAGTAGTTTCATTGATCTATGGAGTTTTATTTGTAATGCCAATTGGAGGAGCAGATATGCCTGTTGTGATTTCACTACTGAATTCATTTACTGGAGTTGCTGCTGCATTAGGTGGATTTTTATATAGCAATGCGGTGATGTTGACAGGAGGAATTTTGGTGGGATCTGCTGGTACAATTCTGACCGTCTTGATGTGCCAAGCGATGAACCGACCATTATGGAGTGTGATCTTTGGATCGTTCGGTGGTGGTGATGCAGCTGCTGGTGGCGAAGATGGAGAGCAAGTAGTCAAAACCATTTCAGTTACCGATGCTGCCATTCTATGTGCTTATGCGAAGCGAGTGGCCATCGTTCCTGGTTATGGCTTAGCGGTGGCGCAAGCGCAACATACTTGTCATGACTTTGAAAGAATGTTGGGAGAAAAAGGTGTGGAAGTAACTTATGCCATTCACCCAGTTGCCGGTCGAATGCCTGGACATATGAATGTACTTTTGGCAGAGGCAGATGTACCTTATCCAAAATTATTGGAAATGGAAGAAGTTAATCCACAGATGCCAAGTACTGATGTGGTTATCGTTGTGGGTGCAAATGATGTAGTCAATCCTGCTGCGGAGAATGATCCTTCGAGTCCGATTTATGGGATGCCAATTATCCAAGTGGACAAAGCTCGTAATGTGATCGTAATGAAAAGAAGTATGGGAAAAGGTTATGCTGGAATTGCGAACTCGTTATTTTTTAAAGATAAAACTCGAATGCTTTTTGGAGATGCAAAAGACACTTTAGGGAAATTAGTGAGTGAATTGAAGCAGATGTGATTTTTAAGTTTTTAGACCAAAAAAATTAATTGAAAAAAATTAATATCTACAAAATACTAAGCGCCATCGGTCATAAAGATTGATGGCGTTTTTTCTTTTGGCAAAATGACAAAAAGTAGTCACTCCATTACAAAAATGAAAACTATCTTTATTGAATAATCGTTACCTAAGTTTTATTGCAACTCCCTTATTTCCCCAATTGATTTTCTAATTGGGCAGGTTATGTAAATATACTGTTACATCCTTACGAAGAAATGGAATTTGACCTAGATGTACTATAATTAAATTGGAGATATTCTGGGAATAAATATGAATTTTGTTTTGGAAAAATGGTAAAACAGGTTTTTCCAAATTTAAATTTTAAAAAAAATTTTCTTTTCACAAAAAAGAATCTATTAAAAAAATATTCTTTATCCATAAACTTATCATTATGAAACAACCTTTTCCTTTCATTCTTTACTCCTTTCTTTTCGTATTATTTTCTTTTAGTCTCAATGGGCAAAATGTCAAAGTTTTTATTCTTGCAGGACAGTCTAATATGCAAGGACATGGAGATATTAACCCAGTAACGGTAAATGGAACGCTCGCACATTTTATTGAAAATGATGCCTTAGGAACATTTGACTTTGTACAAAATTCTAATGGAAGTTGGACCACTCGAGATGATGTATGGGTTCGATATGACCATGAAAATGCAGGTTTATTGACAGACATTTTAGGGGTTGGCTTTGGTGGCTATGAAGGTCAAATTGGACCAGAATTAGGATTCGGTCATTTGTTAGGTGATTATAGTCAAGATCAGATTCTGATTATAAAAACTTGCTGGGGAGGAAAATCCTTAGCTGTTGATTTTAGACCACCTAGCTCAGGAGGAGCAGTTGGTGCTTATTACACACAGATGATCTCAGATATAAATACTTCCATCAATAATATTAGTCAAGAATTTCCAGAATATACAGGAGGACAAATAGAAATAGCAGGATTTTGCTGGTTTCAAGGATGGAATGATGGAGAGGAAGATACCTACCTTTATGAGTATGAAGAGAACATGAAAAACCTGATTGTTGATGTCAGAGCAGATTTAAATTTAACTGAACTTCCTGTTGTGATTGGTCTAACTGGGAATGGAGGCGTTGACTTACTACCAGGTGACTTATGGGTGCAAGGCTTACAGACAGTTATTGTCCCAGCACAAATTAATGCTGCTGAGTTTACCGATTTTTCAAATGTAGCTTATGCAGACACTCGTGATTTTTGGCGAGAAGAAAACCAATCACCTGAACCTGACGCTATTCATCATTGGAGAAATAACGCTGAGAGTTATCTACGCATAGGCAATGAGTTAGGAATCAAGATGATAGAACTTTTAGATCAATTAAGTTCATCCACAGATATAGCATCTGAGCCAGTATCAGTTAGCCTATTTCCTTCTCCAGCAAATCACCAATTTCAATTAAAAGGAATTCAAGATAATATCAATCTAAATATTTTAAACCTTAATGGACAAATTGTAAAATCACTTGAAAATATTTCCGAATTGGATATGATTGATATCTCAACACTAACAGAAGGATTTTATTTTATTGAAATTTTGAATCAGGAAAATATCAGAACTTCTATTCACGAACTAATAAAAAAAGGGCAATAGAAATTTAGCTACTCATTAAAAAAACATTTAACATAAATTAATATGAAAATACTTTTTAGGTTCTGCAAATTCACTATTTTAAATTTTCAAAAAGCAAAGATTACTCAGACTCCATTGGGTTTTCGACATAGAGGCTTTTTAATTTTTAGTGTTTTTATCTTCCTAATTTGTTTTACTAGTCACGGAGTGAAAGCTCAAGTTCAAGCAAGCGGGTATGGCTTCAATTACTTTGAAAGACAATGGATAACAGACAATAGTTTTGGTGCAGGTTATTCTTTTTATGCAGGAGTATGGCCCATCATGCAACAATATCCAGGTCCAGATAATTTTCAACTAGGTTTACCTAGTACTTGGCTTACACCCCAACAAACAGGTAATGAGCCTAGCAATTTTTACAATACTATTGAAGGTGGATTAGGTTGGTGGGGCGACACTAGGTTTGCGACAGAAACGCCCAAATTTATTATGGGAGGAGTAGCATTTGATTTTAATCAATGGGCCAATGGTGCAGGTGCAGGCAGTACTTCCATGAGATCTGACGGCCACCGAGATTGGAACGAACCTGGTGGAAAATATGGTGTTGCTCAATTATCTCAACATTTACTTTGGCCTCCAGATGGCCTCAATATGGAGCAAGGAGCCAACGGTGAATTTCTTGGATATGGATATCATCCCTTACCGCTAACTGATACCATGGCACAAACTAATGGTGTAGATTTTTCTACGGGAAATCAATGCTGGACTTTATTTTTAAATACGACAAATTTTAAAGGCCCAACCACATTTTTCATCCCTACTTTTTGGACAGAGACCGTACTCAATGATCCAAGTCTCGAAGGCTTATTTCTTGACAAAAGACCTTCAGATAAAAACCTAGCTTTTGCGATAGAGTATGCAGAGTCTCCTGCTTTGATTGGGATGGATGACACAGGTGAATCATATGCACGAGTTTTACCTTTGGGGTATCCTAAAACTTCCGAAAATAGATCTGAACTGATTCGAGAAATAAAAGTTTACTCCAAAAATGCAAAATGGAATGCTGTCGAAAATTGGTTTGATGGTGGAGCAGTTCCATCAACTGAATTTCAAGTAGCAGGAACGGAAGACATTGTTTTTAATGTCAACTCGGAAGTTGATGGCAATATTAATGATGGCAACCAAATTGATGCGATGATTGCACATGACCCTTTTGCTGAAAAAGTAATGTCTTTAGATCAAAGAGTTGCTGGTTTTGAATGGGATACTTCTGTGGTCAATTTGGTTGATGGAAACTTTATCATGCCCGAATTTTACAAGCTAAGTCCAAGTAATCAATGGGAGTCAACTATCATGTCAGATGTTCCTGCATCAACTGGACTCTTAACTAATACACCAACGATTACCCCAAGACCTGATGATATTCCTTACTTAACCCCACTTGAACCTGACTGCCATTTACAAGATCCTCTGAGTGCCTGGAATAGTCCTGGTCCTTCCGCTGGGCCTTTTACCGTACAACTAGGTGATGGTAGTAAATTAACTTATTATTGGTATCGCTTTGTCGATCAACCTTCAATTATTCATGCCAACCTTCCTGCACAGATGAGAATTAATCTTCAAGAAAGAATTGAAAAAATTCATACTAACTGGGATTATACAGATAATTATTTGGCCGACCCCACCGCTGGAACGCTAGTAGGTTTGGATCCAGGATTGATCGTAAATCCTCCTGCAGGAATGGAAATTGGGTATGTGCCAATCGTAACCAGACAAGAATTGGATTTGACGATAAGCTCTAATTCATCTATTGAAAATAATCCTAAAATTAGCATCTATCCGAATCCAACTGAAGGAGTAATTAGAATGGAATCTAAGGGTCAGTCAATTTCGGGAATACAGCTTTTTAATTTGCAAGGAAAACTGCTTAATTCACAAGATGGGTTAAATTTAAAAAGTCATACTCTACATATAAACAATCATCCAGCAGGCATCTATTTCCTAATTGTTACTAATCACGATGGCATTTTTTCTTATCATCGAATTGTAAAAAGTAATTAATCACATTTCTGTTAAGAATAAAGTAGTATTAACATAACATTATCCCGAATTTCTATTTCGAAATTCGGGATTTTCTTTTTCAAAAAAAACAAAAATACTGTTTCTTGAAATGGAAGTAAAACCAAATTTTTTTTTTAAAACTTACAGACAAACCAAGAACCTCATCACAAATAAAAATTAAAATCCTTCCAATTAAACCAATTTAATTTATTTCCAAAATCCCTCCTCCCCTTCCTTTTTCACAACACTTACCAGTATCTTCCGTAAAATTTTAAAAAAATAATTATCATTTATGGATACTACAATACAGACAGATTTAGAAGTTTTCAGAATGGAAACTAAGGCTTGGCTCGAAGCTAATTGCCCGGAGAGTATGCGTACCCCAGTCAAAAAATTTGAAGACATTTACGGAGGAGGGTCAGAAGCTACCTTTGATAATGAAGATCAAAAGATTTGGTTTGAACGTATGAGAGATAAAGGTTGGACAGCTCCAGCTTGGCCAACTTCTTACGGTGGAGCTGGCTTAAATAAAGCAGAACACAAGGTGCTTAAAGAAGAAATAAAAAAATTAGGTTGCCGTTCCGCACTTTGGAGTTTTGGTTTGACCATGTTAGGACCTGCACTTTTAGAATTTGGAAATGAAGCGCAAAAATTAGAGCATTTAACAAGAATATCTCGAGGAGAAGTTTGGTGGTGTCAAGGGTATAGTGAGCCAGGGGCAGGTAGTGACTTGGCAGATCTACAAACTCGTGCAGTAGACAATGGCGATCATTTTTTAGTGAGTGGTCAGAAGGTTTGGACCTCTTATGCTGACAAAGCGGATTGGTGTTTTTGCCTAGTGCGAACGAATCCTGAAGTACCAAAGCATCACGGAATTAGTTTTGTCTTAATCAATATGAGACAACCAAGTGTGGAAGTTCGACCAATTAAATTGATAAGTGGTTCATCTCCTTTCTGCGAAACATTTTTTGATGAAACAGTTGTACCCAAAGTAAATTTAGTGGGTGGATTAAATAATGGTTGGACGATTGCCAAATATTTATTGACTCATGAGCGGTCGATGATTGGTGGAATTTCAGAAGCTGGTCAACAAAAATTGTTGTCTCAAATTGCCATCGAAATGGTTGGTTTGGAAGATGGAAAATTAGCTGACCCTGTTTTACGAACAGAAGTAGCTAAATGGTTAATCAATGGTGCAGGCATAAAATGGTCGATGGAAAGAATGACTGACGAAGCAAAAGCAGGTGCTCCGATTGGTGCAAAATCTTCTTTTTTCAAATACTATGCAACTGAATTAAATAAAGATAAATTCGAATTGATGTTATCCATGGGCGGCTTTGAAGGCTTGCAATGGGGCGAAGATTATTTGGATGGAAAATTGGCTCGGGACATGTGCCGAACAAAAGGAAATTCAATCGAAGGAGGAACTTCAGAGGTGCAATTGAATATTATTGCGAAGCGAATTTTGAATTTGCCAACGAAGTAATTTTTTTAAAACAACAATTCTAAAAAAGAAAAAAATGAACTTAGTTATAAATGAGGAACAGCAAATGCTAAAAACCTCAGCAAAAGAATTTTTAAAAAATAGAGCGCCAATTGAAGCTTTGCGAAAGTTGCGAGATTCGAAAGATCCAAAAGGATACGATCCTCAACTTTGGAAAGAAATGGCAGAAATGGGTTGGGCTAGTTTAAACATTCCAGAGGCTTATGGCGGGATGGATTTTGGTTTTGTTGGCTTCGGTCAAGTGTTAGAAGAAATGGGTCGAACCCTTGTTGCCTCTCCGATGGTTTCAACTTGTTTGGTGGGAACTTCGATTATTAATTTTGGAGGGAATACCATGCAAAAAGAAAACTTCTTACCGCGAATCGCAGAAGGAAGTATACTGTTGAGTTTAGCTTCGGAAGAAAGTAATGCACATCGACCATTGAAAGTTTCAACTCAGTATTCGAAGACCGATGATGGCTATTCTATTTCTGGAAAAAAAGTTTTTGTCCTTGATGGGAATGTGGCTGACTATTTTGTAGTGACTACAACTGATGCTTCTAACGCTAGCGCTAATGGTATTACATTATTTATCGTCGATGCTAAATCAGAAGGAATTACAATCGAAAAGAAAATTATGATGGATAGTCGAAATGCTGCTATCGTTACTTTTGATAATGTAAAAGCAACTGAAGCAGACTTAATTGGAGAAGAAGGAAAAGGGAAAAAGACTTTAGAAAAAGCGTTGGACATTGCTAGAATCGGTTTATCGGCAGAGATGTTAGGTTCGATGCAAGAAGCATTTGACCGAACGATTTCGTACTTAAAAGAGCGAAAACAATTTGGCGTAGTCATTGGAACTTTCCAATCTTTACAACATCGAGCTGCACAAATGTACTGTGAAATACAATTGTGTAAATCATTAGTTATCAAATCATTACAAGCTATTGACACAGATTCTCCAATGCTTCCTTACATGGCCAGTATGACAAAATCTAAAGTTGGAGAAGTGCTTCAGTTGATCACTAATGAAGGCATCCAACTCTTTGGAGGAATCGGTATGACTGACGATGAAGAGATTGGCTTCTTTATGAAACGTGCAAGAGTGGCGCAACAAACTTTCGGTGATTATAATTATCACTTGGATCGTTTTGCGAGGTTGAGTGGTTTTTAGTTTTTGAAAAAAATAAAATAAAGAGAGCTGTTTACATGAGATGTAGGCAGCTCTTTTTATTTTAGGGAAACTGATTAAGGAACAGTACTTTAGCAAAAAAATAAATTATGGCAATACATTGGAAAGTTCTCATTGGAGTCATTCTAGGATTATTGGTTGGCTACCTCGCTACCTTTTTTGACATAGGCGAAACTTTGACTTTAGGCTATATAAAACCGTTCGGAGTCATCTTTATCAAAGCTTTAAAATTGATTGCAGTCCCTTTAGTTTTTGTTTCGTTGGCAAAGGGAATCACCGAGTTGAAGGATATAGGAAAACTTTCTAAGCTCGGAGGAAGAACAGTTTTTTGGTATATGTTGACGACGGTTAGTGCGGTACTTTTAGGTTTATTTTTAGTCAATGTTTTTCAGCCAGGAGTTGGATTAGACATTGAAACCTTGCAAGGATTGTCAAAAGATGCGGTCAATTTAGAAACTCCTTCGACGAAGGGGAAAAGTCCTTTAGATTTTTTTGTACGAATGGTGCCTGACAATATTTTTTCAGCATTGAGTGATAATGGACGACTATTGCAAGTGATCTTTTTTACCGTTTTGTTTAGTGTTGCCTTATTGATGATTCCAGAAAAAGATCAAACACCTGTCGTTCGATTAATCGAATCGCTCAATAAAGTAATGCTTAAAATAGTCGATATGATTATTGCTTTTTCTCCTTACGCAGTTTTTGCATTGATGGCATCCTTGTTTGTGGAGATTAAAGATCCTGCTATTTTTATTGCTTTGATAAAATATTCAGCGGTGCTTTTATTGGGGATGTTTATTTTACTTATGTTGTATCCGCTATTGGCGCAACTCTTAACTGGTATTCCGTTTATGAAATTTGCCAAAGGAATTCTTCCTGCTCAATTAGTGGCTTTATCAACTAGTTCGAGCATGGCAACTTTGCCGGTGACAATGGAATGTGTGGTGGATAATTTAGAAGTGGAAGATGAAATTGCCAGTTTTGTTTGCCCGATTGGAGCGACGATTAATATGGATGCGACGAGTTTGATGCAAAGTATTGCGGCGGTTTTTGTTTGTCAAGTGATTGGTTACGAATTGAGTTTGGGAAATCAATTGACCATCATCGTAACTGCGACGATGGCTTCGATTGGTGCAGCAGCAGCTCCGAGTGCAGGGATTGTAATGTTGGTTTTGGTTTTGGAATCGGTTGGATTTCCTTCGGATAAATTACCTTTGGCGTTAGCTATGATTTTGGCGGTGGATCGTCCTTTGGATATGTGGAGGACGGTGGTGAATATTTCGGGGGATAGTTTTGTGAGTGTGATTGTTGGGAAAAGAAAGTTTTAATTAAAATCAAAAATGACAATCAAAACCAAAATACTAGAAGATTAATCTGGAGGAAATCTTTTGATTTTGATTGTCATTTTAATTTTGATTATTTAGGTTTTTTATTGAGATATTTTTTCTTCAATCGAGTAGAAATTTGATAAACACCATCTCGAATATTTTCATCCTTATATTGATCTTCGGCAACTTTTTGATTCAATCTTACGATTGATGAAATCAAGGATGCGTTGATCTTCATAGTTTCAAGTTCAGACCCCGATATTTTTTCTCCATCTAAAATAAAAATCGGAGAACGATTATTTAAATCATTTAAAAATAAATGAGGATTTCGAGAATTATTATATGTCCCAATAGTAAGATCATCTAAAATACACCCCCCAGGCTTTATGCCTACATGCCTATTAATTTCAACACTTAATGAACCATTGTTTCCCACCTCTGTACCCGATTTAGAAGATGCTGCTTTTATTAAAGTTGAAAGCGGAAACCTTCTAGTCCAATCTAAAGAAATCATCATGTATTCTAATTTGTCTAAACTAAATTGAACATAACTATTGTCGGGCATAATTATTTTCCCTTTTAACTTCTTTACTATTTTAAGATTTTTATCAAAATTTGAATCGTATTCAAATTTGACATTTTGTATTTTAAGTGCCATGTTAATTTGCTGCAACTGAAAATCAGCATTTTCATTTGTTAAAACAAATAGCATCCCTTCATTTGGATAATTCTCTAATTCTCCTTTTTCAATCATTGGATTTTGAAAAGCAAAAATTGTAAAACAAAGGAAAATTAAACCAAAAGAAAAAACACTTTTAATAAATGATGGCTTAGTTTCATTGTTTTGAAATAATCTTTGAATTCGATAGGTAAATGTTTTTTTATTTCTTTTTACAGACATAGCTAATGATTTTTTATGTAAAAAAATAGAGGTTTGAATTTCAGTTAAAGTCTCTGCGTAAACGAACTTATTTTGACAGATTTCAATTGCCATATCATCACAACAATGCTCTCGTGAAATTCTAACTTGTTCTGATATCCACCAAATTACAGGATGATAAAATAGAACCAACTCAATTAATGATTGAATCAGATTCACTAAAAAATCCGCTCGTTTAATATGTGCTAATTCATGTAACACTAACATTTCAATTTGAATAGGTGTTAAACCTGTTAACATTGCAGTTGGAAAAAGAACAATAGGTTTGAAATGGCCAAATGTAATCGGAGAGCTAGTTTTATCAGAAACATACAAGTTTACTTTTTGCCTAATACTCATCTTCTGACAAAATTGGTCGACTTGTTTTTGCCATTTTAATGACGTGGGTGATATTTTTGTTTTTTTCAAAGAATGAATATAATTCCAACTTATAGAAAATTTTACTCCAAGAAAAAGAACTCCTAACATCCAACCAAAAACCATAAAAGGAAGAACTGATTCCAATTTTTTATTTGATCTACCTATTAAACCAATTGAATTATTTTCAAAAAAAGTCGATTTCAAGGAATTTGACTGGAAATCATTTCCATAACTTTCAATAGCCGAAGGAATTTCTAATCTTGTTAATTCATTTGTATTACTTGTTAAATCAAGGTTACTAACAAAAGTAAAACCTGTCATCAAACATATTAATAACAATGCACTTACAGAAAAAAGATAGGAAAGTCTTGAGGATTTCTCTGTAATAAAATTAAGTATCACCCAAAGTATAATTCCAACTAAAACTATTTGCCAAACAGAATTTAAGAGTGTCCAACCTATTGCATCGAATAAGGGGGAGGATTGGAAATTTTGAATCATGAGTTATTTCTTTTTTTGCTCTTGAAGCCATTCTTGTAGAATTTTTAATTCTTCTGAGCTTGTTTTAGAATTTCCAAGAGCATGTAAAACCAATGCCATTTTGGAACCTTTGAATGCAGTTTTAACCATCTTACTTAGCATTCCGTTTTGGATATCTTTCTCTTTTGGAACAGATTTATAAAAGTGTGTTTTGCCTTCTTTAATCCTAGTAACCATTCCTTTTTCAAACATCCGCTGCATCTGTTTTAAAATAGTCGTATAACCTACATCCCTTGACTTGCATAACTTTTCATATACATCTCGTACAGTTGTTGGTTGATTTATCCAAAGGACTTGAAGTATTTCTAACTCAGCTTCTGAAGGCTGTGGAGAATTATTTTTTTTCATTATAAAATTTCTTTGTTGAAAAATTATTCAAGACAAATATAAACGACACTTGTCGTACTTGCAACTTATTTACGACAAATGTCGTAAATAAGTTGCAACAAAAAAGCTGCAAGTAAAAATTACTTGCAGCTTCCTTATATTAAAATCATTCAGATTCTAACCTATCATTTTCTAGAAAACTAAATGATCAATCATTCTTCTTTCCCAAATCAACAATCATTTCATCCTTATAATATCGGCCTGCCATAAATAGTAAAACAGCAGCAATAATCCCGGTCAAAAATGTACACGTAAACGCCCATCTTAAAGCATCTGTTCCATAAGTTGGTTCGAGCCAATCACTCAACATTCCAATGATCAATGGCCCAAACCCTAAACCAATCGTATTAAGTACAAAAAATAAAACCGCAGAAGAAAAAGCACGCATTTTGGCAGAAACTAAATTATGTGTAACTGCAATCGCAGGCCCTAAATACAATGCTGATAAAAAATAACTGACTACTAGTACTCCTAAAATCGCTTGTGTATTTCCTCCAAAAAAAACAAAAACTGCCAATGGGATATTTATCACAATCGCCAATGCTGGCAACCAAAAATACCATCGAACATCTTTCTTACCCATTTTGTCGGTGAGGTAACCTCCCATAAATGTTCCCAATCCTCCACCAAATGCTGCAATTAAACCAAGCGTAATTCCTATCGTAGCCAAATCCATTCCATGCGATCGTCCTAAAAAGGGAGCTAACCAATTACCAATTGCATAATTTCCAAATGATTGAAAACCAGTAGCCAACGAAAGAAAGATAAAAGTCTTTTTTTGTAACAGTATATTTACAACTTCCCTAAAACTGTATTCTTTTTCATTAGATGCAGCTGCATCCATCCTTCCTTTGATGGGTTCTTTTATGGTAAACCAAACCAATACTGCATATAATATCCCTGGAATACCTAAAGCATAAAGTGCCATTCGCCATCCATAATTTTGAGCAATAACTCCTCCTATCAGAAAACCTAATCCGATTCCTATATAAACTCCTGTAGAATAAATAGAAAGGGCGGTTGCTCTTTTTTCAGGTTCGTAATAATCAGAAATGATGGAGTGTGCTGGCGGACTTCCTCCTGCTTCACCAATTCCAACTCCTACCCTTGCTAAAAGTAATTGAATAAAATTTTGAGCCATTCCTGAAAGTGCTGTCATCGCACTCCAAACAACTAGGGAAATACTTACTACATTTTTTCGATTATTTTTATCGGCATAGCGAGCAATTGGTAGGCCTAAGGTCACGTACAATAATGCAAAAGCAAAACCGGTCAATAATCCTAATTGCGTATCACTTAAATCTAAATCTGCTTTGATGGGTTCTTGTAGAATGACTAAGATTTGTCGGTCGATAAAGTTAAATGCATAGACTCCTGTTAGGATAAATAGGACGTAGCGTTTGTAAGACTTTGAATACGTGGTTGTGGACATATTTTTTGATTTTCGTTTTGTTTAGGGGTTAAGATAGGTAAGTATTTGGGGTTGGCAAAATTTATATTTTTTTGGAGAAAACAAATATGGGTATTGTGATTTATTAATTTCGAAGCAGTTATTTTTGAATGGAGTATTTTTCATTTTTTTTCTTAATAAAAAAAACGAAACAAAAAAAATCAAGACTTTATATCAAATTGGTACATTTCTAAACTTGATTTTTTTGGCTTGCACAGTCCAAACTCGTTCTCCAAGAAAATCTAAAACCCGTTTCTCGTTTTGATTTTCTAAGTCGTTCTCAAACAGGACTGCTACCACTAAATTCTCCCTCAAAAACCAAGTTAAGAACTGCGCCAATTTCCTATAAGGTCAATGCTAAAATCGAAACCTTTTCCTTTCAATTCAAATAAGAGGCTATCATTCTCAACAAGCGCATTTTTAATAGAGACAACATTCTTTTCTCCACTTGAAAAACGAATGTTGCCATTTACTTCTCGGCCTTATTCTTTTTAGGAAAATTGGATTTAAAAAGGCGTTAAGAACAGTTTACTGTTTGAGATCGAGTTAGAAAATCTTCTCGACGCAGGAGAGACTAGATTTTCTTAGTCGGACGAGTTTAAACTGTTTAGCTTTTTTGAATTCAATTTTCCGTTAAAAAAAGAATACAGCCTTGATTTTTTTTTTGCTACTTTTTTTTTCATCAAGGAAAAAAAAAGTAGAATCATGGGGACAATAAAAAAAGAAATCCCGAATCTCCATTTTGAAGATTCGGGATCACTCCTAACCAATGTAAATATATTGTTATAAAAATTTATTCAATTCCAAACCTTAAACCAATATACCCCATTGCCCCAGTAATCGGCGCATAAATATGTGAAGTATCAAAGTTATCCCCAAAAGGATTTTCCCAATCAATAATCGGATCTTCTTGCGTATAATTTGTTAAATTCTCACAACCAGCATATAGTTCAAATTGCTTAGAAATTTTGTAAGTCACTTGAGCATTAGCGATAGCATAAGATGGTGTATCTCCAATATGTTGTTGTGAATTATGTTGAGGGTTTCCCGTCAAATTTACAAATCTTTGCTTCCCTACAAATTGAGTTCCTACATTGATTTCCCACTTCTCATTTGGAGTAGCATAATCCAATGTAATCAAACCTCGATGTTTTGCTGTCATTGGTCTTTCTCTTAATTCACCATCTAGGAAAGTCACTTTTACATCATTGAATTTATAGGCAACTTTAAGTTCCAAACCTTTAAGAATTTCCATAGAAGCAACTCCTAAAAAACTATTCGCATAAGATTTCCCATTCAAATTATAAAACAAGATCGCCTCTACATCTGTATTCAAATCCATCACGATTTGATTAACAAAACTAGTGTGATAAATATCTGCTGAGAAACTTCCTTCTCGCTCTCCCACCTTAAAATTCTGCGTAAAATTAAATCCAAAATTCCAAGCTTCTTCCATGTCCAAATTTTCTAACAATACAATTGCACGACTACTTGCGAGCACTCCTACATTCTCCGCAATTACATTAGCCGTTCGATATCCTCTCCCAGCTGAAAGACGGACTACTCGATCTTCTGAAAAATTATATTTGACATTTGCTCTTGGTGTAAATAAATAACCAAACATATTGTGATAATCCAATCTTGCTCCTAAGACCAATCCAAATTGATGTGCAAACGTATATGGATCAGTTTCGCAAGTTCTTACTTTAGGAACAAAACTATACTCCGCAAAAACACCACCTACTTTTTCCATTCTACTTAAATCATAGTCATCCAATTGTTCATCGTAATCATCATAGGTGTAGGAAATCCCTGCATCTAACTTGTGTAATTCAGCACTATCCAAACCTGTCGAAAACATTCCGTTGAGGTAAGCATTTTTTTGAGTACCCCGATGATGTAATTTTCCATAATAAGAATCCAAATCATGGTAAGCCACATCAGCAATCAAACCGATAGACTGTGACAAATTCTTAAAACCGAGGTAACCGATTTTTCCAAATAATTCTACTCGATCATTGCTTTGTCTAACTTCGTAAGGTTTTAATAATTCTTCATTTGGAATTTGCCCTGCAGTATGTCGATCACTCAAAACATGTACATTAAATTGACTCCTCAAAACATCTCCCCGATAAAAAGTTCGCCACAAAGCATCGTACATCGTCTTCTGTGGCGTGTCATAAAAGGTGTCATCATTATTATCCATTTCATTTTTCCGAGTACTCGTATGAAGTAACAAACCTGTACTCCATTTCTCAGAAAATTTATGATTCAAATGAATATTCGCTTCCCCTCTTCCAAAAGTAGAACCGTAAAGATTAATAAAAAATCGTTTGTCTTGAAATGGTTTGACCAACTCTGAATTGATTTGTCCGGTGATGGCTTGATAGCCATTTTGCACCGTACTTGTTCCTTTAGAAATTTGAATACTAGCTAACCAAGTTCCTGGAATATATTCCATCACAAACGCTGAACCTAACCCTGAAACCAATGGTCTTTTTTCTACCAACATTTGTGTGTAAGTTCCTCGAAGTCCCAGCATTCGAATTTCTCTTGCTCCAGTAACGGCATCTGTATAAGCTACATCAATAGAAGCATTGGTCGAAAAACTTTCTGCCAAATTACAGCAAGGTGCTTTTCGAAATTCTCCCGCTCCAATCGTTTCAATATTTAAGGTAGAAATAGTGGAAACATAATTATCTCTTCGCTTGGCAGCTACTTCGACTTCCATCAATTCGGTGATCCCTTCAACGGCAATTTGCAATCCATTTTCTTCTGGTAAAACTTCTAATACAACAGCATCATATCCCACATATTCTATGCGCAAAAAAGCAGTTGTATCTTGCTTTGGTAATTCAAAGAAACCATTTTCATCGGCTACTGTACCAATATCAGTTCCTTCCCAAAGCACCGTTGCCCCATAAAGAAATTCTCCTTTTTCATTAGTGATCGTACCTGTTAGGTTTTGAGCACTCAACGAAATGGAGAAGAGCAAAAAAAATAAAGTATATATTAAGTTTCTCATTATCAATTTTATGGATATTATAATTTGTTCTCTTTATAAGAGACTTCAAAAATACTTAAATTCAAGTAACTATTGCTTTTTAGACAACCACTTTAACAACTCATTATCATTCGGATTTCTTAGTTTTTTTCCCTTAATCATTATAGTTGGAAAGTTAAGACTTCGATTTTCATATAAGTTACGAAGTTCTTCTGCATAATCTTCATTCTCTTTTACGTCAAAAAAAGTAAAAAGTATATTTTTTTCTTGGAAAAAATTCATGTTGTGTTGCGTTTTGTGGCAACGGGCTGCTCCGTAAAATTGGATGTCTTTTTTGGAAAAGCTCATGGTTTTAATTATTATGGTAGATATATTATCTATAAACAAATTTAGCTCTAATAGGTTTTCAATCACATTCACAAAAAAAGGAGAAGTAAATATCCAACTTTTTCCTATTAAATAATTTATTTTTACAACAAACAAATCAGCAAAAAATGAAAGAATTCTTATCCAAAATTCATCCCGTCGATGAAAGTATATTGAATGAATATATTTCTCATTGGAAAGAATATTCAGTTCCTAAGAAAACGATCATGACCGCTCCAAATGAAACCGAAAAATATTGGTATTATGTCTTAGAAGGTATCCAAAAATCATATTATTTGACGGAAAGTAAACAACATATAATTGCATTTACTTATCCTCCTTCTTTTACTGGGATTCCAGAATCTTTCTTTTCACAAACTCCTTCTAAATATTTTTTAGAAACTATTTCCGATAGTCGATTTATAAGAATCTCTTTTAAAAAACATCAAGAGTTGATGAAAGAACATCGAGAAATTGAAACCTTATTTAGGATAGCTACAGAGGGATTATTGACAGGAGTATTACAACGTTATTATGAACTGATGGCTTTTGATATTGAAACTCGATTTAAAAAATTTGTAAAAAGAAGCCCACATCTCTTGACTTTTATTTCGCATAAAGACTTAGCTTCTTATTTACGAATAAACCCTACCAACTTCAGTAAATTAATTAACAAGGTAAAAATTTAAAATCTTGGTTTATACCAAGATTCTTTTAATGGAAAGTAGCCAACTTTGTTTTATATTTCTTTCACAAGCTATTTTTTAGCTTTTATAAAAAAATAAAAATGAACGATTGGATAAATCAAATTGATAAAACTACTACTGAATTTCAACAACTTTTTAATGAATTATCTTGGGAAGAATTAAACTGGAAACCTAACCCATCTACTTGGAGCATTGCACAAAATATCGATCACTTGATCGTCATCAACAAATCCTATTTCCCAATTCTAACAAACTTAAAATCTGGAAATTTAAAATTATCTTTTTTGGGTAAAATTGGTTTTATGGTTTCCTTTTTTGGAAAATTAATACTCAAATCCGTTGAACCAAGTCGAAAGAAAAAAATAAAAACTTTTCCGATTTGGGAACCTTCAAAAAGTAATATTTCTGGAAATATACTAACTCAATTTTCAACTCATCAAGATGAATTAAAACAAAAAATTCTTGAAGCAAAGGATTTAATAAAAGAGGGTGCCATCATTTATTCTCCTGCCAATAAAAATATAGTTTACAAACTTGAAACTGCATTTGATATCATTGTCATTCATGAACAAAGACATCTAGAACAAGCAAAAGAAGTTTTATCTCAACTAAAAAAAATCAGTATCGATAGCTTAAGGAATCGATTGCCTAACCCATAAGCAGTCGATTCACTTTAGCAAACGTAAAATAAATTAAACAAATCACTCAATCCTTCATTACTAATTTTCATTTTCCTAAATTCAAATAGCCTCCAAAGGATTTAATAGGAATGTCATTTAAGATGACTTTCGCACTCGATAAAGTCAAGCATCGGAAAATTCTTCTGATTTAAAAAGCAGTCAATTTTACAATTGATTAGATTTTTCTATATTAGAAAAAACTAATCATTGATTTACTCAAAAATCCTACCTAATGAATAAGAAAAAATCAAGAAGAAAATTTATTGAAACAGGAATAAAAACAGGAGTAGCCTTACCTTTTTTCACATCCAGTTTATTTAGCTGTACTTCAAAAACAGCAGACCAACAAGCTGATTCAAGTAGCACTAATCAAAAATTAAAGATTCTGATTTTAGGTGGAACTAGTTTTTTAGGCCCACATCAAATTGCTTATGCGATGAGTCGAGGACATTCCATCACCACTTTTACCAGAGGAAAAACTCAACCTTCCGTTTACAAAAAATTATTCGAAAACGTGGAGCAATTAATTGGCGATAGAAATGATAATTTGACCGCTTTGCATAATCGAAAATGGGATGCGGTCATCGATAACTCAGGTCATAAAGTAGAATGGACTAAAAAAACTGCCAAACTTTTAAAAGACAATTGTGCACTCTATCTGTACACTTCCTCGACTGGAGTTTTCTATCCTTACCTCGATAATGATATCAAAGAAGATACAAAACTCGTATTATCTGAACCAGCTGAAATGAATGAAGAACAAAAATTGGAATATAGATATGGTGTCATGAAAGCTAACTCTGAACTCGAAGCAATTAGGCAATTCGGAAAAGATAGAACCATTATCGTCCGACCAACTTATATGTTTGGCCCTGCAGACAAAACCAATCGGTTTATTCATTGGCCAATCAGATTGAGTCAGGGTGGTGAAATTTTAATGCCCGGAAAAGAAAATGATATGGTTCAATATATTGATGCCAGAGATGCTGCAGAATGGATGATTCGATTGATCGAAGATAAAAAAACAGGAACTTATAATGCTGCTGGGCCAAAAGAAAAACAAGACATTTACGAATTTGTCGAGGAAGCAAAAAATGCTTTCGAGGTAAAATCAACCTTTGTCAAAATCGATGATTACAATTTTTTGAAGGAGAATGATATTCATTATATTGTTCCATGGATTATGCCGACTGGAGAAAATCAAGGTTCAGCAAAAGTCAATAACCAAAAAGCCAAAGAAAATGGTCTCACTTTTAGACCTTTGACGGAGTCGATAAAGGATACTTGGGACTGGTGGAATTCTGATGCAGTTAGTCAAGCGCAAAGAGATAAAGTTGGATCAGATCCTAAGTCGGTTTTAGCACTAGAAAAATCAATTATTGAAAAATGGAAGAAGCGATAAAATTAGGGAATTAAGTTCTAAATGAATTTTAAGATTCGTTTTTTATCAGAAAATTGGAGGGAGATTATTTTATTGTTTGTTTTGTTTCGCCCCTTCAGAGCTGACGTGTGTATATTGTTATTACCTAGGACGATGCCCTAGTTTGGTATGTCTCAGCCCTTTGGGCTTTATTCTTTTAACGGAAGTAAATATTTCTATTGATAAAATGCCATTCATTTAACTCAGGTAAATGAATGGCATTTTTTCAACGATTTGAATTTTAATTCAAGAAAATCACGATAGAGCTATGATCTAATATTTTATCAATTTAAAATATCCTATCGAACCATTTTCATTGTTAACTTTTAGAAAATATGAACCTGCTGGTACTTGATGGTTGACTTCTAAATTAATGCGGTGAAGACCATTTTGCAATTCAATTTTTTTAGCAAAAACTTCCACTCCGGCAACGTTCCATAAAGTCAATTCTAGTTCTTGAGAAATTTCCAATTCTACTTCTAAAAACAAATGATCAGAAAATGGATTTGGAAAAATATCTAATTTCGATATTCCTTCCTCCAAATTAACTACCGCCGTTTCCATAAAAATAGTAAAAGTAATTTGGGAAATACAACCATTTCCATCTTCAACAAAACCTTGATAATTCCCTCCAGCAAGAGCCACAAATAAATCTCCTGATTGGAAATTTGCACCATCCAATGAATATAAATATGGAGGATTTCCGCCACTTCCTTGTAAGGTCACCGTTCCGTTCCCATTCCCTGTATCGTCAGTTGTAGTAATTACTTCGATCACTAAAAGTTCAGGTTCGACGATTTCTACCACTTGAGTTTGAGCGCAACCTTCTCCATCCGTTACCTGTACATCAAACATTCCAGCGGGAAGATTAATAAAGATTCCAGTATCATTTGTTTCGCCATTTAAAGTGTAAGTAAAATCTCCGTCACCTCCTGATGCCATCACCATAGCTTCCCCCGTCGATGCGCCAAAGCAATCAACTGAAACGGTTCCAATCAATTCTAAATTAACCACATTCGGTTCTGTAATCACAAATGATAAAATCGTAGAGCAGTTATTTGGGTCTTCAATTATCACATTATAATTCCCAGCTGGTAAGTTTTCAAAAACTCCAGTACTGTTAATCGTACCATCTAAATCGTAAGTCAAATCTCCTGATGGGCTTCCTGCGATGATATTGATCGTTCCATTATTATTACCAAAACAATCTACATCTGTAGTCGAAGAACTCTCCACAGAAATATCACTATTTTCAGAAATAGTAATCATGGTGATGACTTCACAACCACTTCCATCAGTCGTCACTAACTCATAAATCCCTGAAGAAAGGTTTTCGAAAATCCCTGTAGAGTTAGTTGTTCCATTTAATTCGTAAGTGAAATCGCCTACACCATTTGTTCCCTGTACTTCAACTGAACCCGTCGCTGCACCTGCACAATCGGCAGAAATATTATTTAAAATTTCGAGGCCAATTTCATCAGGTTGATCTAACGTAATAGAAATAGTTTCTGAACAATCCATTTCATCTACCACCAAAATATCGTAAGTCCCAGCAGGTAAATTTTCGAAAACACCTGTTGCATTTGACATAGAATTTAAAGTATAAGTTGGCGTTCCTGTTCCTCCTGTAGCTGCTACTTGAATAGAACCAGTAAATGCTCCAAAGCAATCAATAGAAGTTAGTTGAGCAATATTTGGAACTAACTGAGTAGGTTCTGTAAAAATATATTCTTGAGAAAAAATACAATTATTATCATCCGTTGCAGTAAAAGTATAAGTCCCTGCTTCTATATTTTCGAATACTCCCGTTGAGTTAGTTTCATTACCGAGGGTATATTCAATATCTCCTGTTCCACCAATAATAATTAATTCAAGCGAACCGTCATTTCCTCCGAAGCAATTTACAAAACCTAAATTTTCCATCTCTATTTCAAGCGCTTGAGGTTCCTCTATTGAAACCTGTGTGATAGTCGAACAATTATTTTCATCTGTTGCAACTATCTCATAAATCCCTTCAGTTAAGTTTTCAAAAGTTCCAGTTGAGTTAGTTTCATTTCCAAGGGTAAAAGTCAAATCCCCTGTTCCACCATTCGCACCAAGCTGAATCATCCCATTTGCATTTCCATTACAATCAATATTTTGAGCTTGGATATTTTCAAACTCTATCGCTAGTGGTTCATCAAAGAGGTAAACAATTTCTTCTACACATCCATTTCCATCCGTGGCGAAAAAGGAAAAACTACCTGCTGATATTCCTAGAAAAATTCCAGTTGTATTTGTTTCATTGCCAAATGAATATTCAAAACCATTAGTTCCTCCAACTGCTAAAATTTCGATCATTGCGTCAGCTTCTCCAGCACAAGTAATCGCTTGAACATCAACTACGCTTGTAGAAATTTGGACTGGAGAACTGATTTCAATTTCCATAAAATCAGTACAACCATTTTCATCTTCGATAGTAAAATTAAAAGTACCAGCATTCAAGTTTTCAAAAACTCCAGTTGTGTTCGTTTCATTTCCTAATGTATATTGCACCGTTCCAGTTCCTCCATTCGATGATAAATTTACGGCTCCGTCATTACCTTCATAACAATTTACTTCCGTAATACTTGAAACCATAATTTCAAGTTCAGCAGGTTCTGAAATCAGTACATTAATAGTCGACGAACAATTGTTTTCATCTTCCAAAATGATACTATAATTTCCAGCAGAAAGATTTTCAAAAAATCCATCTGAGTTAGTTTCACTTCCCAGAGTATAAGTTAAATTTCCTACTCCTCCTGTTCCAGTTACTTGAACATTTCCATTATTCCCGCCAAAGCAATCAATATTTTGGGATTGAGAAACCGAACCATTTAATGAATTAGGTTCATTAATATCTACTTCTAAAGTTGCAATACAACCATTTCCATCAACGACTTGAACAATATAAATTCCGCCAGTAAAACCATTGAAAATTCCAGTTGTATTGGTAATGCCACCAACTGAAAATTCATAACTCCCTACTCCACCATTTGCACTCACTTCAATTGCTCCTTCTTGACCTGCACAAGAAGCTTGATTAACATTTACTAAAACGATATTCAATTCTGTTGGTTCGTCAATTTGAAAATCAACGGTCGTTACGCAATCGTTTTCATCAACCACTTGAATAGAAAAACTACCTGCACTTAGGTTTGAAAATTCGCCATTAGAATTAGAAACTCCATTTAATGTAAATGTAATGTTACCATTACCACCATTAGCTTCTAGCGAAATCATTCCTGAATTTTCACCAAAACAATTGACATCTTGTTGAGTTAAAATATTGGCTAACAATTCAGCCGGCTGAGTAATATTTGATTGAATCGTTGTTACACAATTATTTTCATCTGTAATTGAAATGGTATAATTCCCTGCGGTCAGATTATTAAAAACCCCAGTTGTATTTGTTGTTGTTCCATTAGAAAATTCAAAATCTCCAGCACCACCAGATGCAGAAATTTCATAACTTCCGGAGTTGCCGCCAAAGCAATCTACATTTGTATTTTGAACTACTTGAACTTGAACTTCTGTTGGTTCAGTTATTTCAAAATCAACAGTCTCTGAACAATTATTTTCATCCAAAATCATCACTTGATAATTTCCTGCAGAAAGATTATTGAATTCCCCAGTAGTGTTCGTCGTAGTCCCTAGCGTAAATTGAATCGTTCCATTCCCACCTGTAGCAGCAATAGTTGCTGTTCCATTATTTTCGCCAAAACAATTTAAATTGGTTTGCTGAGTCAATTGAACATTTAAAACAGTTGGCTCTGTAATCTCAACGGTCATCTCATCATCACAACCAACTCCATCTGTAATTCCTATTAAATAGGAACCGCTTGATAAATTTGTAAATATATTGTTAGAACCTTGATTTACGCCATTTAAAAAATAAGTAAAATTCCCTACTCCGCCATTCGCTTGTGCTTCTATTTGACCATTCCCCTCTCCGTTACAATTTATATTTTGAGCATTTACGATCGTCAATTCTACCTCAGGGTTTTCTGAAATTTCTACAGAAGAAGTTACCTGACAATTATTTTCATCCGTAACTATAGTTGGATAAGTACCAGCTGACAAGTTTTCGAAAGTAACCGCATTTCCTGTAAAAACATTGCCATTCAACTCAACTGAGATAGTTCCAGTTCCTCCTGAAGAGTTAATTGTAACTGAACCATTATTCCCTCCAAAACAATCAATATTCTGTTGCGATCCTATACTGGAAACCAACTGATCAGGTTGAGTAATATTTCCTTGCACACTCGTCACACAATTATTCTCATCCAAAATTGAAATTGTATAATTTCCTGCAGATAGATTATTGAACTGCCCTGTAGTATTGGTTTCACTTCCTAAAGTATATTGTAAAGTTCCTGTTCCACCTGATCCATTTACTACAATTACCCCGTTATTTTCTCCAAAGCAATTCAAATTTGTTTGTTGCGAAACTTGTGCTTCCAAAATTATTGGCTCCGTAATTTGCACCATTTCAGTATCTGAGCATCCTGCATCATCGATTGATTCAATTGTATAAGTACCACTTTCTAAACTTGTAAATGTATTGTTATTTCCTTGAGTTACTCCATTTAAGAAATAAGTAAAGTTCCCAGAACCTCCTGCTGATTGTACTTCGATCAAACCATTATTATCACCATTGCAAAGGATATTTTGAGTATTGGTTATAGCTAAAGTAATTTCAGGATTCGCTGTAATTTCTACAGTAGAAGAAACTGAACAATCATTTTCATCAGTCACTAAAACTGGATATATCCCTGCTGCTAAATTTTCAAACGTTACCGGATTTCCAGTTGCAGTTGTTCCATTAAAAAAGATTGAAGGTGTACCTACACCACCAGTAGTGTTTATGGTAACCGACCCTGTATTTCCTCCGAAGCAAGGCACATTGTTTTGGTTAGTCAATTCGACTAATAATTCTGCGGGCTCCGTAACTGTAACACTTAGACTCTCGACACATCCATTTTCATCAGATACATCTAGATTATATGTGCCACCTGAAAGGTTATTAAATAGATTACTATTTTGATATCCTTGTCCATTTATTTGATATTGTAAATTCCCCGTCCCACCTAGACCACTTACTTCGATTATGCCATTATCATCTCCAAAGCAACTCAAATTTGTTTGAGCAGAAACTGTAAATTGAATAGCACTTGGTTCGGTAACCGTAACATTAAACGAGTGTTGACAATTATTTAAATCAACTGTAGCTACCGCATAAACACCTTGTGATATATTTGTAAATATATTGTTATTACTATAAGCTCCACCATCAAAAGAATATAAATAATTAGGTGTTCCTCCTGTAGATCCTATGACTACTTGACCATTATTATTTCCATTACAATGAATTGGAGTGTTACTCGAGACAAAAGAAAGTAATGCACTAGGTTCGTTAATAAAAACAGAAGTCGTTCCTTCGCAATTCAATTCATCTCTTACAATAATTGTATAGACTCCTCCAGCTAGGTTGTTGAAAAAATTATTATTAGAAAATGGTCCATTATTAATACTGTATGTATACCCACTTCCAGTATTAGTACCTCCAACTCCATCAACAATTATAACTCCATCGTTTTCTCCAAAACATGAAACATCAGTTTGTGTATTGATGACTGGTACTACTTCTGTAGGCTCTGTAAGCGTCACATTCATGGAAATAGTACTCGATCCATCATCTACTTCTACCTCATAAGTACCCGCAGTCAATCCTGTAAATACATTACTAGATTGAGGCGTTCCTGAATTGATATTGTAAGTATAATTTCCTGTTCCACCTGAACCGAGTATAGTTATGGTTCCATCATTTCCTCCATTACAAGTAGGATTTGTTTGATCTACTAATTGCAATACTAAAGGTGCTCCTGCACTACAAACAATAGCTGCGGATCCTAACAAACTTGATCTAGAGTTATTTAGAATTTCATGCATCCTAGCTCCTTGACCAGTTGTAAATGCATTCATACAATTATCATTCACATAATCCATATAATTCATAAACATGTCTCCTCCATTACTACAACTTGGACTAGGATGATTTGGGCAACCACCATTACTGGAGGATTGAATAGGCGTATCAGCAATATTATCATCACTCGAACAACCACCACCTCCCCAAACATGACGAAGTCCCAAATAATGGCCAACTTCATGAGTTGTGGTTCGACCTAAATGGTAAGGTGTATTCGTTCCAAAACCAGGCCCCCCAAAAGTAGTCGAGGCAGTCACAACTCCATCTAATGTGGCATTGGGTAAAGTATTAGTTCCAGGTAAATATGCCCAACCCAAAATACCTCCAAGGTTTGGCCCAACCCAAATATTTAGATAGTCATTTCGATTCCAACCTGTGGCAGATTTGATCGCAGTTTCACTACTATTCAAATTTTGAGTGGTTCCATATCTGGTAATTCCATCAGTAGGATTTCCATCTGGATCAACTGAGGCTAAACAAAATTCAATCTCCACATCTGCTGCAGGGAAAACACTTGGCGTATTTCCAGCATCAGCATTTGTTCTACGAAAATCTTCATTCAAAACTGTAATCTGAGATTCCACATGCACAAGTGGAAAATTAACGCCAGTCCCAATTGATTCTCCAGGAGGGTGAACAATAATTACGTGAACTGGAATAGTGATTACGACTGAAGAGTTTTCTCCAAAGGTATTGGAAGGTGAAATCGTTGGTTTACCAAAATCTTCTTCCATTGCCTTTTTGTAGGCAGGATCTGAATCCATAGCCGATTGCATTTTTTGATCGGTATGGCATCTTTCAATAGAAGTATTCTTTATGATTTTTTGGGAAAATAAAAATAGCGGAAGGGTTAGAAATAATAATATTCCTAACCATTTAGAAGGTTGTGAAACGGACATAGTATTTGACAATTGTTGGTTTTGTAAATTTTTCTCTTTTAAGTTGCTAAGGGTATTGCCAATTTGGTTTTAAGAATGAACGTTTATAAAAAACCATTTTTATAAAAGGGGAATACAAATTACTTAAAAAGATACATTTTTTTAAAATATTCTTTTTGTAGAAGTTATCTCCCGACATATTATTTTAGGATGCTTCTTTTTATTAAAACTTGCGGAGGGAATAAAGATTAATTAAAATTTATTCTTAAAACTTTCTGAAAGATGAATAAAAACCCAAATCATTTTCCATAGATAACACCATCTCTTACCGTTAATTTTACACACATAAATTACTGCTAATCAGCAACTTAATTAGTCGAAAAATGATTCATTCTTAAATAAAACGAGCCATTTACAATCTCTTGCAAGTGACTCGTTTTAATGCTGCAACAATACATTTACAATTTTGTCGCTTTATAATTTCCTCTTTTTGAGACCAAATAGATATCATTTCCTTTGAATCCATAATATCCTTTTTTATCAAAAATAACTTGGTCATATTCGGTTGGTAAAACCATAGATTTTTTCAACAAATCATATAATCCAAACTTGGAATTCTTTTTTACAATCACCACATTTTTGGCTTCACTCAAAATATCATCGAACATTGGAGCTATTACTTCCGATCCTAATTTATCGATAATTCCATATTTGTTATTAGAATTTTGGACTTTTAAGTACGAGAAGTTTTTGGAACCATAATAACCTTGCTGTTTCACTTTGTCAGTTATTCGCTCAATATTTTTGTAAGATTTTCCATTAATTTCAGATCCATTATTATTAAGTAAATACCAATTATTTTTCTTTTGAGCCACATAGATATCAGCTGACAAAGATTCAATTAAATCAAAATCAAATTTGGTAATCATTTTTCCATAAAAATCCATGATCCCAAATTTCTTGTTTTTTTCAACAATAAAAACTTTCTCTCCTCTCGAAATATCATCATAATCACAAGTAGCAATTTCGAAAGGCAAACCATTATTGATTTGTAAAATTCCACACTTATCATCTTTCGCAGTAATCATATTATTGTAACCCGACTTCGTCAATTGATCATATTCAAAAGGTAAAGTAATTTTTCCATCAGCACTTATGCAACCGTATTTCCCTTCCTTATTTCGAGCCAGATACGAGCCATCTTTGTAAGGATAAGTAGCTATACTTTGATACTCGATTGGCACAATTTGTTTTTCATCTTCATCAATAATCCCCATTTTTCCATTCTTCTTGACGATGTATAATTTTCGTCCACCTTGCACCATATGCAACGCATCGTACCAAATTTTAAATCGGGCTTTATCATTGATATCAACGATATTTTTTTCTTCTCCTTTAGTTACCAAGAAATAATTCTCCGTACTTATTTTTTCAATCCGAGTATATTTACATGGAATAATTAATTTTTTTCCAATCACACTATACACTCCAGACAATTGAACAGGTTTAGAATAATCAGCAACAACAAAATAATTTTCCAAGCCACTAACACTTGAAATCCTTGACCATTTAAAACCCGTAATTATATTGTTAGTTGCATCAACAATTCCGAACCGATTATTAAGTTGAGCTGAATACAAATTTTTATTTAAGTACTTAAGTCCTTCATAAGCAATTGGAATATCCCAACTTTCCGCCTCTACATTGTATAAACCAAAAGTTTTTTCGATCCCTAAAATGTATCGTTTATTTCCATTAGAATTGTACGTATTCGCAGAAAAAATCATTGGCAATAGTATTTCACCTCTTTTTAAAATACCATATTTTTTCGTATAACTACTTCCATTTTTTTCGTAGAACCATTCATACTCATCAAAGATCTTATTAGTTTTATATTTACTATTTTGCTGCTTTCGGTAGTCACTATCAATATATTCATCTACATCAATTGATTGATCTTCAAATACAGGCTCCTCTTCTTCCATAATAACCTCATCTGGAACTTCCATAATTACGGGCGGCGGTGGTGGTGGCTCTTCATTTTGTGCGATGATTGAATTAATCGAAAGAAGTGCAAAAAGAAGAACAAATAAATTTTTCATAAATATTAATATTTAGTTTTTTCCATTTTTTTCTGTCTACAAAAATAAACATTTCAATTGCGACAAAAAATATTTTTATTATTTATTCTCTTATGACTTGATTATACTAAGAAGTAAATACCAACTTCTATTTTTTTTAAAAAAATAACGATTTGCAGAAACTTTTATAGTTTAAAGATAATTAATATAAATACGCTAACTTTAGCGCAAATAATTGAATTTTATATCGTCTTAACTTTCTATAAACACCTCCCTTAATATGAAAAAATTTATCATCCTAATTTTGCCCATTTTCTTAATGGCCGCATCTGCTAGTACAACTAGCTATCAAACTACTCCACTTGTTGAATTTACCGATGCTAATTTTAAAAAATCAGTCTTGGATAAAAAAGGAGTCACCGTTGTTGAGTTTTGGGCAACTTGGTGTGGTCCATGCAGAATGGTCGATCCGATCATCACAGAACTTGCTAATGACTATGGTGAAAAAGTTACTGTCGGTAAATTAAATGTTGATTTGGAATCCAAAATCACTATGAAATATGAAATTAAAAGTATTCCTACCATTCTGATTTTTAAAGATGGAACGGTGGTCGACAAATATGTCGGAGTGATTCCTAAAAAAGAATTGGAAGAAAAAATCGAAGTGTTACTCTAATTGATCTCAATAAAAAAAGACTACAAAGAATTACTTTGTAGTCTTTTTTTTTGATGAAATCATTTTAAAACCTAACGTTAGATAATGAAGTTATTTTAAAATGTCTTTATGATAAAATTTGGTAGGTAAACAAACTCCCCAAATAAGCTAGCGCCGTCATAAACACAAACTGAATCATTGCCCATTTCCAGCTCTTCGTTTCCCGTTTCACTACCGCCAAAGTACTCATACATTGCATCGCAAAAACATAAAAAATCAGCAATGACAAACTCGTCGCTCGATTGTAAATTAACTCCCCCGTGTCAGGATTAACCTCAGTTGCCATCCGATCAATCACCGAAGTTTCTTCCGCATCACTTCCAATACTATAAATTGTCGCCATCGTTCCAACAAAAACTTCTCGAGCTGCGAAAGAGGTAATCAAAGCGATTCCTATTTTCCAATCAAAACCTAACGGTCGAATAACTGGCTCGATAAATTTGCCTAAATGACCTGCATAAGAAGCTTCTATTTTTTTTGCTGCAATCAAATTTTCGGTAGCAGCTACACCTAATTTTTTATCCAAAGCAATTGTTGTCGCTTGCTGTTCCGCGAGTTTCATTCCATCACCTGGCGCAAAACTTGCCATCAACCAAAGCACAATCGAAATTACAAAAATCACCTTCCCTGCTTCGATCACAAACGTCTTCGTTTTCTCATAAACATTCAACAAAACATTCCTAATCATTGGCATTCGATACACCGGCATTTCCAACATTAAATAACTTGTCTCTTCAGTTTTTAAAATTTTATTAAAAACCCAACCTGCTCCTAACGCTGCTACAATCCCCAATAAATACAAACCCATAAAGACCAATCCTTGCATATTAAAAACACCAAAATACTGATCTGCTGCCACCACAAAACCAACCAAAACAGCATAAACTGGCAACCTCGCAGAACAACTAATCAATGGCGTCACCATGATGGTAATCAATCTTTCTTTCCAATTCGAAATCGTTCGAGTACTCATAATCGCAGGTATTGCACAAGCGCCTCCTGAAACCAACGCCACAATACTCCGACCATTTAATCCAAATCTTCGCATCGAATTATCAAATAAATAAACCGCTCGAGCCATATAACCTGACTCTTCTAAAATCGAAATCAAAAAGAAAAGTATCGCAATCTGTGGAATAAAAATCAACACTCCTCCGAGTCCTGCCAAAATCCCATCCGTCAATAAATCTCGAAACATACTTTCATCTAACAATGCTTTTACGCCAGCATCTAGTTTTCCAAAACCTGCTTCAATCAAATCCATCGGGTAACCTGACCAGCTAAAAATCGCTTGAAAGATAATCATCATTAACCCGAAAAATAATACCGGGCCCATAAATCGATGAGTCACCACTCGATCTACTTTATCACTAAACGTCTCTTCTCCAGTTTTCGTTTTCACTAAAGTTTGTCGGACAATTGGTCCAAATTTTTCAAACCGTTGCATCGTCTCTCGCACTTGATATTTCAGTCCGTCAAATTCTGGAGTGACAATAGTTTTAATTCTAATTCTTTGGGCTGCAGTCAAAAATGGTAACCACTCATAATGTTGTGCCCATAGCCACGCTTGATATTCTGTACTCAAGCCAAACTCAACTTGAAGCTCATGAGCAATCGCTTTTTCATCTTTTGAAAAATTATATTTTAATTGATTTTGGGAAAATTCAGATTTTCCTAACACTACATTTACAAGCTCTTTTTTTAGTCCGTCCACTCCTTCTCCAGTTCTCCCACTCACTTGTACAACAGGAATATTTAATTTTTTAGCAATCAAATCCACGTCCATTTCAAGACCTGATTCCTTTGCAACATCTGACATATTCAAAGCCAAAACCATAGGAATACCTAATTCTCGAATTTGACTAAATAGCAATAAATGTTTTTCCAACTGAGTAATATCTGCCACATATAATATCGAATCATACTGCTCACCTTCCTTCCATGAATCAGCCAATGCTTCAGGACGTGCGAAAGTGCCGACCACAATTCGTTCATCAATTGAAGTTGGATAAAAACTATACGTACCAGGGAAATCTACAAAATTAACTTTGATGTCGTCGGTAAGATTTGCGACACCAGATTTTTTGTCGACGGTAACGCCGTGAAAGTTACCTACTTTTTGACGTAGGCCGGTGAGTTGATTGAAGAGGGAAGATTTACCACAATTAGGATTGCCAATCAGCGCAATTTTAAAATTTTGCATGAAAGGATTTTATTAATTCGCAACTTCTTCTAACAATATATTTGCAGCTTCGTTTTTCCTTACTGCCATTCCAAAACCATTTACTTTAATAAAAAAGGTTTTCCCAGCAGATGCTTTTCTAACCAGTTCTATTAAACTACCAGGAAGCATTCCCATAGTCATTAATTTTCCGCCCATTTGAGAGTCAGAAAAATTTTGAACGATGCTCTTTTGTCCTATTTTTAAATCACTTAATTTCATCTATCCCGCTTTTAGTTTTAGGAAACCTCAATAAAATCAACGGTTTTCCTTTAAAAAAATTACTTATCTGGATTTAGTCAAAATAAATATTATGCGAATATACATCACAATTTACATACTTTCAAAGGCTTAAATAAGGTTTCTAAAAAATTACCTAAACATAACCTTGAGTACCTAATATTAGGTATTTAAATAGAAGTTGCTTTTTTATTCTTTTTTTGCCCCTTACTATTTCTATTTTTTAACCATATCTCTAAAAATCTTGTATTTTTAATCAAAAAAAAAGCAAATGAGTTTTATCAATTATAATAAATATGACTTTGATTTCTATCTACAAGATGGAGTTTTAACGGCTGAACAAATCGAAGAATTGCGTCCACTTTCGAATAATGAAAATGGCTTGATTTCAAAATTGCAGCAGTTTATTTGTGATAGAGAATTACATCAACGCTATAATAATTATTTTGAAGATAAAAACGTCAGAGGAAATATAACACTTGCAAAAACAGGAGTTGATCAAAAAATCATTCAAGAAATTCAAAGTGAACAAACTTACCACCTCAATCTGCTTATCGCTTCCAATATTATTTCAGAAAATGAAAAAGAGCGAATTCAATCTTTTATCGAACAAGCTATCTTTAGAAAACTTACTGATGTTTTTGGCCAAGCAAAAATGTTCCTACATCGAAAAAAAGATTTTCAAAACGTAAAGAAACGAATGGAAAAAGGATTGGCAGAAAACATCTTGACTGCGGTTCCAAATAGTTCTAAGCAAATATTAAGCAGTTTTGATTTTGTAAAATATCATACTTACCATAAAAATTTTAATCCGCAAGACTATCAAAATGAGGATGGAAAAAAAAATGTAATTGCATTGTTACAAGACATCATTTCTTTTTTGCCTGACAAAGAAAATTTTGGAAAAGTATTCACAGAGATTCGAGATGATGGACGAGAGATATATTATATTAACCATAGGGATTTGATGATTACAATTAATTATAATGGAAAACCAATTTCCTTGCGCTCTCATATCAACTTCAAATATCTTAAAGGACAAGGAAAACCTGATTTTAATGCACAAGATAAAGAATGGAAATTTTCACAAGCTCCAGACATTTTTAATAAAATTTATGCTAACCTAGAAAAAGATTACCGACTCTATATTATCGCTGACGCTCCTGAAAATTATGGTCATCATTATAATAATGAAGATCGTCCTTTTGCCATCGTTGTTGGAAGTCAAAAACATGGTCAATTAACTTGGACATGCAATAACAACAGAGATCCAAATGAATTTAAATTTACGGAAAAAGAGATTGATGATTTAGTGGATAATATGAAAAATGTGGGTTTGCTGCAAAATTATTCTGAGGAAGAAATTGAGCAAGGAAGACATTTAGGTAAAACAAATTTTAGCTATGCTCCTGATCGAATTTTTTGGTACTTCGATTATTTCATCTTGGCAATTTGTCCTCACGAAAATGAAGGATATAAATATTTCATGGATAAAATTCCAAACATGATGCGTACACCAGTCTTAGAAGATTGGCAGGAAGATATAGAAAATGGAATCTTAGAAATCACGCTAAATGGAAAAAAATATAAAACGGATCAATTATTAAAAAATCAATGTGATCCATTTTTTATACTTTTTATCAATGAAGCTTTGCAAGATCAACGCTTGGGGCAATTTTATAAATGGGAAAATGACTTTGATCCACATGAGCAATTTTCGATAATCTACTCTACTCCTGAAGTGATGGAAAAAGTTTTTGGTTGGGAAAGGTCGCTGCCTAGATTTTCAGAATTGGAGGAGGAAAATATTAAGTTTTGGAGATAATGATTAAGGTTGGTTTTCTGAATCTTGTCTCCACTCAATTACTGAATTAATTAGGACTATTGGAAAAAAGAAAAATGCTAACAACATTCCGAGATGAGGAATATAATCTTGTGCTAAAAAAACAAATGATAGATATGAAGTATAAGATATAAAACCAGCCAAGATGATAGAAATTAAAATAAAAATTCCCTTCAAAGCTTTTTCCATTCTAGGAATTAAAAATAAGAATGAAATTAAAGGAAGTACAAAAATCGCATATTCAATAGTGTTTACCACAAAATTATTTTGCCATTCTCTATCCAATTCTTCTGTCAAAAATTCTACACTTTCTGATATTGGAAGTACCATAATTAATCCACAAATCATGTAAATAAACCATCTCCAGTATTTTATAGAATTTGATTTGCTCATCATTTTATTTTAAATAATCTTCTATTTTTTTTATCTCTTTTACTATAGGATCAGATTCGTCAAGACATTCAATCATTTCTGTTGGTACAGCAAGTTCTCCTATTTCTGATTTTTTATACCAAGTCAAAACCTTTTCGAATTTCTTTCGTCCTATTTCTTTATTACCAAGTTTAAAATGACAGTAGCCTATTTGCTCAATCAATTTTACATATCTCCAAACTTGAAATTCTTTCAATTTTTGTTGATTTACTTTTCCATAAAAACTCAAAGCTTTAAACCAATCCTTATTGTCGTGAAAACAATGAGCCACATAAAGGCATGCTAAAAAATTATCGGAGTCTAGTTCTAAAGCTTTAATAAATTTCTCTAAAGCTAAATTTGTATCGTATAATTTATCCTCAAATGAATCATATTTTTTATCCAAAAATGACATATAAAAAGTTAAACCCCAAATGTAAAAATCTTCTGAATCCAGCATGTCCACATCCCTTAAAATAGAATGTATTTCCATTCTAAGGAGTTTCTGTTTGACTGGATTTTCTTCTAAACTAAAAGCCTCATATTTTTTATGAAGAATGTTTTTATATTTTCCTTTTTCCATTATTTATTTTCTCTGGATTAAGATATAGGTATTTATATATTTATAGATATCAATCTTTTTCTTTCAAATATCCGTGACACGGTTTGGAACCGTGCCCATGGAGGATGGTTATTCCATCATCGCCACTACCCTAGCTGGTGCAGCTGACGCTCCTTTTATCTTCAATGGAAAAACCGCCACTTTAAATCCCGAATATGGCAACGCATCTAAATTTGTCAACTGCTCCATATGACAATATTCTTTGTCTCGACCAACCAAATGTGCTTCCCAAAACAATTCCGCATTATTCGTTTCCTTCGCTTTTTTTATCAAATAAGGCAAAGGTAAATCCCAGCCCCAAGCATCAATTCCCATCACTTTAATTCCTTGGTCGATCAGCCATTCGGTAGCCTCCGCGCTCATTCCTGTTCCTTTTTCAAAAAACGTTTTTGTTCCCATATGTTTGTCTCTGCCCGTTTTTATCAAAACAATCATGTTAGGTTTGACCTCCAATTTTTCTTTTTCCAAAAAATCTTGCACATCCTTTTTGGTGATAGCATCGAAGTCTTCCTTGTGTTTCATGTCAATTACAATGCCTTCGCCGAAGCACCAATCTAAAGGAATTTCGTCAATCGTTTTAGCAGGTTTACCTTCGCAAGTTGGCCCATAATGCCAAGGTGCATCGATGTGAGTCGTAGAATGTACGCCCATATTTTTTATCGTATCATCTGCCCAACCAATAAAGTTTTTTGGGAAAAGTCGAAACGGTAAACCTAAGTATCGAATCAACCACTTCGCTTTTCGATGCGCTTTGTGTTTGATCTTCACTTTCATAAAAAAAGGGTCACCAGCGTTGTATTGGATGGTTTTGGAAAGGTCGATGATTTTCATTTTATGATTTTTTTGCCGCAGATTGGGCTGATTATTATGGCTTTTTTATGATTCTCTAGCTAGGTTTTATTCTTCGTGAAAAGAAAATTATGGTTCAACTATTTTTCGGAATGAAAAGGCTTTTTTAGAAGGGCCGTTTTTTTCTAAAAATTTCAGTCTAGCCATACCTTCTTCTAAACTTGGTTGATGTCCTTCTTTTATCCACCACAAAACCATGTATTGCCCTGTGGGTTTTTCAAACCATAATTTCTTTTTTCTTAAAAATTCTACATGATCTGTTTCATAGGCAAATGCCTTGAGCGAATCAACATTTTTCCAAACAGACATATTGGCTACAATCATTGGATCTGGTGCAACAGGAATTTCAGTTGCATTTCCAGAATCCCCTTTTAGTCGCCAAATAAATCCTTTAGTTGATTCTGCTAAAGCGTTGATTCGATCTAAATTATTTCGAAATTCATCAATTCTTGAATCTTCCAAATCAAATAATAATCGAGCTACATTTAATTGTGCTAAATGATAAGTCATTCCTTTTTTTCTATAAATGTACCATTTGATTTTAAAATATCCATTGAGTATAATTGATTAATCGGAAGAACCGTCGCATTCGCTTTGACGAATTGCACCCCTTTAACTACCTGCGAACCTTTCTCGACAAATTTCCCTTTTTCAAAAAACTCAGCGCAAGGAATACATCCTAAAATCCATCCTTTGGATTGATCATTTAAGATGCGAAGAAAAATATAGAAATCTGCTGATTGTTTATGAATTCCAGCTAGGTTATGAGAATTGACCGTACATAAATAATGAGGATAAGGTTTGAATTTACAGGAGATGGTTTTGACTTCGAGGCGTTTCCCTTGGTAGGTTAAGTCGAAATTAAATTGGTCGTCGAGAGTTTCTAGTTTTAGAAAATTCATGACCATTTGTTCGCCGATGTAACCGACGATGGTTCGTTTTTTTTCGGAGCCAAATTTACTGAGTCCACGATTTTCATCAAAATGTAAATGTATTGTTTTTTGGTTTGCGATGTTTCGCATTTGGTCGGTGATGAGGATTTCTTGCATGGTATGTTTGTTTCATTTGTAAAAAAAAAGGTCAAAGCGATTTTAGGCGGTTACTTCGAGTAACCGTCTAAATTTCCACTATTGATTATCAATAATTTAGGCGGTTACTTAAAGTAACCGCCTAAACTAGAAAGTAATTTGAGTTATGTTTTTTGCCAAAAAAAATTACAAACACTTTTTTATCGCCTTCGCAATCGCCTTCGCCAATAGCGGTGGCACCGCATTCCCTGTCTGCACTCTTGCTTGCACCATCCCTCCTTTCACTTCAAATGAATCTGGAAAACTTTGGATTCGGCATCGTTCCCTGATCGTCAATCCTCGGTTATCTTTTGGATGTCCCAACTGAAATTGCGGTCGAATTCCTCCCGAGACTTGCGTAGGACTCAAGCCATCCCAAGACAATCGAATTCGTTGTTTATACCTTGAATACATTGGGCTTCCGGGGGTTGTATTTTTTATTTTTTCAATTGTGGCAGTTGGATGATTTGGAGAAAAGTGATTTGTAAGTATACTGTTACAGTTTTTCCTAGCCCATTTTTGATAAAGCGAAAAAGGATTTTTTTTATACGTTGATTTCGATTCATTATTCTTCAATGAAGGTAAATCTCCGATCGCTTCTTTGATGGTTACATATTTATTTTTTGTGCCTTCACCGTGCGTTTTTTTTATTTTGGAAAAATCGAAATCATGGCTTTTCAAACCAATAAAAAAGAGTCGTTGTCGTTTTTGCGGAACACCATAATCAGGCGCAAAAAGTAGTTGGCTTTTCACTTTCATTTTGCCAGCTTGACTTAATTCTTTTTCAATAACTTTTACAAAGTCTCCTGCGCTTTTCATGCCTGAAACATTTTCCACTACAATACATTTGGGTTGTAGTTTTTTTACAAAACGAATAAATTCTTTGTACATAAAATTACGATCGTCTTCTGCATGTCGTTTTCGATTATTGAGAGAAAAACCTTGACAAGGAACTCCTGCAATCAAAACATCAACTTTTCGATCTCCTAAAATTTCTTGAATTTGAGCAGGGTTTATTTTTTTTATATCACCAAGAATGGTGGAAGATTTTGGATGATTATGTTGAAAGGTTTTGATAGAAGGTGCGTGAATATCTCCGCCCAAAGCAATGTGAAACCCAGCCATCTCAAAACCTAAAGAAGTGCCTCCACAACCACAAAATAATTCAACAACGATTGGTTTTTTGGGAGGTAGTTTTTTTCCTTCTTTAATTTGTGGTTGACCATTCCAATAAGCTGAATTCTCTTCAACTTTTACTGTTTTTTCCCAAACCAATTTTTTAGCATCTTCGTGGTGAATGGTCATTTTTTTTTAAAATTATTTTCTCTTAGTTATGTTATATTTTTTCAAAAGAAGTAAATTTTAAGGAGAATACAAAAGTTCAAAATACATTTAAATAACAATATGTTTTGAAAAAGAAATTACCCGTTTTATTTTTTGGTTTTTTCTTAAAACATTTATCCTACTTTTGCCAAAAAAAATAAATCATGCTTCGAAATTTTTTAATCCTTATTTCCATCTTTACACTTATTTCTTGCTCTCCAAAAATTCCAAAAGGAGCTTACGCTGAAATGCAAATCCCCACAGTTCCCGACTATGCTAAAAAAGAAAATTGGGCTGCGTTACCAACAGAAAATGATCAAGCAGATCGAACACCTGATCCATCTTTATTGGATTTGCAAGCAACGGCAGAGGCAGATGTATTTTGGCTCCACCCTACCACTTATACTAAAAAAAGAGGCAATACTTTATGGAATGCTCCCACCGATAATTCGAAATTAAATAAAACAACTGACGATGGCACCATTTTAAATCAAGCAAGTGCTTTTAATGGAGCAGGTAAAATTTATGCTCCGCGGTATCGCCAAGCACATATTGAAGCTTATTATACTGAAGATAAGATGGCTGCAAAGAAAGCGTTTGGATTGGCTTATTCGGACGTAAAGTCTGCTTTTGAATTTTATTTAAAAAACTATAATCCGATCAATTCTACTACTGGAAAACGACGACCGATTGTGATCGCTTCTCACAGTCAAGGGACGAATCATGCGACACAATTATTAAAAGATTATTTTGATGGAAAAGAATTGCAAGAAAATTTGGTAGCGGCTTACCTTGTGGGCATGCCTATTATGCGAGATACTTTTCAAAATATAAAAGTGTGCGAAACACCTGAAGAGACTAATTGCTTTTGCACTTGGAGAACTTGGAAATATGGTCATACACCAAAAATTTATTCTCCTAACAATAATATTGCGGTGACCAACCCTTTGACTTGGACAACTGATTCTGCCCCTGCCTCTGCAGAATTAAACAAGGGAACTGTTTTACAAAAATTTGAGAAAAACTTTACAAAAAATTTAGTTGATGCAAAAGTCCAAAATGGAATTCTTTGGGCTCACAAACCAAAATTTAAAGGAAGTATTTTTGTCACTTTTAAAAATTATCACATTGTTGATTTTAATTTTTACTATGTGAATGTTCGCGAAAATGCCATGACAAGAGTGCAGGCTTTTTTGAATAAATAATTTACATTTTCTTATAACAATACATTTACAAAAAATGAAATACATATTAATTTCATTGAAAAGTAATGGTTAGATTTTTTTTTATTAAATTCGTTTCGACAAACCAACATACGAAGTAAATAATTCCTTCGTTTTACTTTTTTGAGAAAAATTAAAAACAAAATTATGAATTCAAGAAATGTTCTAGCCATAGTCGCTGCTATCCTGTTACTGCTATTATGTTGGACAGGTTACAAAAGTTATAGCCTAGGAGGTCAGGTGACTAAATTAAAAGCAGAGAATAAATCATTGACTGAGAAAGTTGGAAATTTAGAAACTTTAAAGATAGATCTCCAAACACAAGTTGATAGTTTAGAGTCTCAATATAATGTGTTGAATGAAGAAAATGCTGCCTTAGCAACAACTGTTGAAGAAGAGCAAACAAGGGTAAGAAGAAGAAATGCAACGATCAAGAAATTAAAAGCTGCAGCTGCTATGCAAGAGTCAACTGCAACTGATAATGCTAATTTGCAATCTCAAATCTCAGCTTTATTGGCTGCGAAATCTCAGTTGGAGGCAAATATCAATGATTTAAAAACTGAAAATTCTGCCCTACGTGAAAAACTTGGAATTGCCGAAGCGAGTTTAACTCGAGCAAAAGATGACAATGCCGCCTTGGATGCGTTGAATAGAACGATGCAATCAGAAATTGCCAATTTGACTTTGTCCAATTTTAAGGCAACCGCTTTTCAAGTAGAAGTAGAAAAACGAAGAGGAGAAAAAGTTACTTCAAAAAGTAGAAGAGCTAAATCTATTAAAGCTGCATTTGATTTAACTAATGTGCCACAAAAGTATCAAGGTGTTCGACCAATTTATATGGTAATCTCTGATGAAAATTCTAATCCGATTTACTTAGAGAATCCAATCAAAGCGACGGTTCGAGTAAATAATTCTGATAGTCCGATTATTGCTGCGGAGAAAAAAGAAATTAATATCAAAGAGAATCAACGTTTATCTTTTAATCATAAATTGGCTAAACGATTGAAAAAAGGATATTATCGAGTGATCGTTTATACTGACATTGGAGTTTTGGGAGCGAGTACTATTCGTTTGAGATAGAGGTTTTGTCAATAAAAAAAGTGAGGATTGGAATGTTCAATCCTCACTTTTTTTTTCAAAAAAAAGTATTCCGTTTACCGCATTTTTAATAATTTTGAAAAAAATTAAACACATTATGAAACACCCTTTTTTTAAAATAACCCCTACCCTTTTAGTTTTCAGTATTTTTATTTTTGGATGCGTGAGTAAGAAAAAACATCTTGCTGCTATTCAAACCTTGAAGTCCACCAACGAAGGCATTGTTGACGATTGGCAAAAGAGATATAATGAAAAACGAAGTGAATTAAATACTTCGGAGGAGAAAGGCAGACAGTTAGAATTAAATTTAGCCGAGCGAAAAGGAGAAAATAATATTTTAGTTGGTTTGAGAAATGAGTTACAATTACAAATAGAAACGATGGAATCTCAAATGACTAATTTGGGTTCTTCTTCTCAAACCGCTGAGAGTAATTTAAGAAAAGATATAAAAACAAAGGAAAGTGAAATCGCTGCCCTTCAAAAAAAATTAAATGAAGTAGACGGAGTTTTAGAAGGTAACAAAAAAATGCTCCAACAAATTTCGAGTGATTTAGCCTTTGAATTTCAATCAATGAATCTTAATTCCGTAGAGGTTACGACTCGATTAGACAAAGTGGTTTTAATTATTCCAAGCGATTTATTATTTAGAAAAAGAAGTACTAGTCGGGTTATCACCTCCGGAAATACATTGTTAGAAAAAGTAAGTAATATTTTAAATCGACATCCTCAAGCGATAATTCAAGTGGTCGGCCATACTGATAATTCTTCTCCTGGTTCTAAAAAATTTCTAGACAATTGGAATTATAGTTCACTTCAATCTGCCACAGTAGTTCGTTCATTAGTAGGTGATTATGATATGAATGCTTCCCAGTTATCTACGGTTGGAAAAGGAGAATATGAACCAAGAGCCTCCAATTCTACTCAAGATGGGAAGACTATGAATCGAAGAATTGAGTTTGTTATTTTTCAACCTACAGAAGATTTGGCTAAGGAGATTAAGAGGATAATTGGGGAGAGTTAATTATTATCAATGACTATTGCTGAAAGATTTGAAGGATGTATTCTTGGCGGAGCAATTGGAGATGCTTTTGGAAGTGGGTATGAAAACTTAGCTAATAAACAAGAAGATTCCGACACCTTTTATCCTTTTGGAAAACCTAAATTAGAAGAACCTTTATGGCAAATTACAGATGATACTCAATTAATTTTAGCAACTATTGAGGCGATGATTGAGGAACAGGAATTACAACCAAAAACTGTTGCTCAACATTTATTAAAATTATATCAAAAGAAAAAACTACGAGGAGTTGGTGCCAGTACTTTAAAGGCTATGCAAGAATTGAATGTTGGCGGACATTGGAGTCAAGTAGGTCGAAAAGGAGAATATGCCGCAGGAAATGGAGCAGCCATGAGAATTGCTCCACTTAGTTTTAGAAAAGAAATTTCCCACCAAACGATTAGGAGTATTTGCTACATCACTCATCAAAATGAAGAAGCTTACATTGGTGCAAAATCTATATTCCTTGTCCTCCGTGAGATACTTATTGGCAACTGTGATGGAAAGGAAAATTTAATTGAAATAGTCATTGATAAAATTCCAGATACAAATATAAGAGATCGTTTAATTCTAATCAGAAATATGAATAGCCTTTCTTCAATTGGAAAATTAGGCAATAATGGGTATGTCGTGAATTCCGTTCCTTTAGCAATTGCCGCTGCAAATAAAGTTAGAGAAATTGGAATTGAACAAATGTATTTGGAATTAATTAAAATCGGAGGAGATACAGATACTAATTGTTCTATTGCTGGACAAATTGCAGGTGCATTAATAGGAAAAAATAACATTCCAGAAAATTTATTTCAAAAATTATCTCAACTTAGAGAATTTCATTGGATTCAAACGACTATTAATAATTTTAAGAAAAATGAAAATTGGGATTAAAATCCTATTCATTTATTTCCAAAAAAAATACCCATTACGAGTTTAATCGTAATGGGCATTTTTTATAAATCATCTTGTCTTATTGATGTTAATCAACAACAATAAATTTCTTAGAAATTCTTTCATCACTTGTAATCAGGTGGATAAAGTAAACTCCATTATCAAATCGATTTACATCAATTTTAAACTGTTGAGTACCTTCTTCTAATTTCAAATCACGCATTTCCACTAATTGTCCAGTCAAACTCATCACCATCATTTTTACATCAGAATCGTTAGTCAATTCGAATGCTACATTTAAGATGTTGTCAGTTGGATTAGGGAAAAGGTTAACTTCGTGAATAGTTTTTTCAATTTCTTCTACTTCTAAGAAATCTTTATCCGTAATAATTTCAGGCTCATAATTACTTCCAGGGCTACTTCCACTTGGAGAAGTTGAACATCCTGTAATTACGATATCATCTAAATAAATCCAATCAGAATTTCCAGAAGCATCACATCGGAAACGGAACCTTGTAGTTGATGTGAATGGTCCAGCAATTATTGCCTGTCCAGTATTGAAAGTGTTATTATTAAATTCGTCTCCTCTATTCCACTCTTCTTCAATTGTATAAGTTGCACCACCATCTGTAGAAATTTGTAACCAAAAATCTTCATTCGAATTATCCATACTTCTTGCATAGTAACCAAAATCAACTGTCACTTCATCATAGCTCGACAAATCTAAATTATCAGTAGTAGCAGTTGAGGTAGAAGTATTATCTCTAATTCTTACACAATAAGTACCTGTAGTTGCATACTGATTATCGTTAGAACTTCTTCTACAATCTGATCCACCATCATTCCAGATTCCCCAACCTGACTCAAATCCATTAGAGTCAATAGTTTGATAAGTACATCCTCCTCCATTTTCTTCCACAAGCGTAACTTCTCCAGATGCTTGACAACCGTTGGCATCAGTTACATTAGCAGTATAAGTTCCTGCTCCGAGGTTATTAATCGTTGCCGTTGTTCCTCCATTACTCCATGAGTAAGTATATCCTGGAGTTCCACCTGTAATACTAACAGAAGCAGAACCATCACTATTTCCTGCAGTTGGATTAGTCCCTGAGATCGTTCCACCTAAAGCAGTTGGTTCAGTTATCGTTACTGTTGAAGTAGATGAAGTTGTTCCGTCAGTTGCTGTTACAGTATAAGTTCCTGCTACTAGTCCTGAAGCTGTTGCACCACTTGCGCCATTACTCCATGAATAAGTTATAGTTGCCACTCCACCTGTTCCAGCTGCTGTTGCTGAACCATCACTTCCTCCATTACAGGAAACATTTGAACTACTTGAGATAGAAACATTTACTGGATTACCTCCATCATCTGTGATGACAACATTATCAGTTGCAGTACAACCTCTTGAGTCACTTGCTGTTACGGTATATGTTCCTGCACCTATATTATTGATGGTTGCAGTTGAACCACCATTACTCCAATTATAAGAAAAACCTGGAGTTCCTCCTCCTGCAGTAGCAGTAGCTGAACCATTGTTTCCTCCACTTGCATTAGTTCCAGAAATACTAACTGTAACTGCTAAAGGCTCTGTAATTGTAACAGATACAGCAGATGAAGTTGTTCCATCAGTTGCTGTTACGGTATAAGTTCCTGCTGCTAATCCTGAAGCTGTTGCTCCACTTGCACCGTTACTCCATGAATAAGTTATCGCTGTCGTTCCACCTGATCCAGTTGCTGTAGCAGATCCATCACTTCCTCCATTACAAGTCACATTAGAACTACTCGAAATAGAAACGTCTACATTAGAAGTAGGGCTGACTGGTACACAGAAATTAGTTGTTTCAGATGAACCAAAAGATCCACCAGTTGCTAAAACAGTTCCTGAAGCATCTTCTGTTAATGTATATGATCCATTTCCATAAGAACAACAAATTCCATCTCCATAAGTATCATTAATAACAAAATCATAACAACCATCAGCTAAACAAGCTGCAATGGTAATAGTAGAACCATCAGGCTCATTTCCATATGTTCCTCCTGAAGCAACTGTACCACCTCCAGCATCTACAATTGACCAACTTGTTTCCTCAGGATAATTATCCAAAGTAATAGAAAGCGTCACACCATTTGAACCTGAACTAAAGGAAGAGCTTGCTCCATCATTTGCAGAATTCTCATCTGATTGACCATTTGGACTATTAGTCGAAGCATCAAAAGTATGATTACCTCCTCCAAAAGAAACAGTAGGTAAAGTAACATTAGCTGTACCATTTTGAGCTAAAGATCCAGTCCAGTTATAAGTACTATTTGATCCTCCGTCTAAACTATAATTAATCGTTACAGAGCTTAAAGTATTTGAACCATAATTCCTTAACACCACAACTGGTGAAGCGCTTGATGCACATATACTTCCAGTAGGTGAAGTAACTGAAGTAATTCCTGCATCATTTGCAGTACTTGAAGAAACTGAACTTACAGCAGCTTCCGCATTTACTCGACCATGCCCTAAATCATTCGACCAAGTACCATTTGGTTGGCCACCTACATTAGAGTAAGAATATCCACCTACTTTGTCTGCTGTTGATTCAAGAGCTGCTCGAGCTTGAGTCTCTGTCAAACTTCCATTGGCAGAAAGTACCAAAGCCATCACACCTGCTGCATTTGGACAAGCTGAAGATGTTCCATTAAAACTAGTTGTATAATCACCACTTGAATATCCAGCAGATCCTGAAATATCAGTTGCGAAAATTTTAACTCCTGGAGCAGCTATATCTGCACCAGTTCCATAATTCGATCCCCACCAAGTTTCACCATCACAAGAAGATGGATTTTTTCTTTGATTACACATGCTCATCGCAATAACTGAAATGGTAGGTGCATAAGTTGCAGGGTAACTATTCGCTCCATTATCATTTCCAGCAGCAAATAAAACAGGTGAACCTAATCCTCCACGACCATTATTAATAGCATTATCAATGGCATTATTGATAGTGGAAGAAGATCCACCACCACCCCATGAGTTACTTAAAATATCTGCATCAGCTGTATTGATAGCCCAACTCAATGAATTACCAATCCATGTGTTACTAGTTACCCAACTTGTTCCAGAGGAATAAGCAATTCTTATTGGAATTATTTTACTATTGTAAGCAACACCTGCTCCACCTGTATTATTATTTCCTACAGCTGCCACGATACCTGCACAAGCAGTACCATGTGCATCATCACCTGAAGGGTTTCCTCCACTTCCTTGACCTGTAGCATCATAACCTGCTAACATGTTCCCTGCCAAATCAGGATGAGTCAAATCTACTCCTTCATCAATAATAGCAACTTTGATAGTTGACGAACCAGTCGTAGTTCCCCATGCATTATATACACTCATGTCTGCTCCAACAGTTCCTCCGTATTGACTTGTATTCACTCCATCATTATTCAATGACCATTGATCATCAACATTTGGATCATTGGTATTCATTCGCTTCATAAGTCTTAAAAAATCTGGCTCAGCATAAGCATAATTTTGAGTTTCATGAAGTTCATTGGCAATTTCCAACGCATTTTTATTACCAACAACTTTTACCTCCATCAATAATGGATCAAACTCATTCCGATCATAATTTAAAACATACAGATTCTGTTTCATTTCATTTTCGAAAAAAGAATACTGGCTTGCATCCTTTAGTCGAACTAAAACACGATCCATCACACCATGAAGTGTTCCATCTTTATGTGCTAAAAAATGATTAGCATAATCTACTTTTGGATTGGTTGCTAATTTTTGTAACAATGTGTACACGTCAGATTCAGAAGATACACCTGTTAAGTCTACCAATGTAATTTGAGGTGCAGGCAACATCATTTCCCGAGTTATCGGTTTTATTTCTTTGTGTTCAGATAAAATTTGTTGTTGTTCTGTAAAATTGGTGCCTGACTTAAATTGAATAAGAATTTTTTGTTGAGAAACTTGAAGAAATGATTTTCCTTCAGGAGAATAATAAAAATCCTGTGAGTTAGCATTGAACGAAAAAAACATAATCAATGCAAATAGAGTCGTAAACTTTCTCATCATAATAGAAAATAAGATTTTAGAGAATAGCAGAATAGGAATTAGTTTTAGATTGTTTTGTTCGATTCCCACATAATGCATATCCCTGAGTTAGGAAATGTTTTTAATAAAAGATTAAGGAGAAGGATATTATAAAAATCCAGAATTTGAATATTTTTTTAATAGATAAGAGTTGATTTAATAAAATAATGTCAATCTGTATCTCAGTAATTTAATATTACATAAACTATCTAGGTTGAGTAGTTATATGTTTTACATATAATTTCCACCAATATATTATTTTTAAAATGAATAAAAAACTTTATGTGTTAATTTCTTAAAAAAATCATTTTTTTATGAAATTAAATTCTTTCTTTATACGCAAAACGCGATAAAAGATTCCTTAAAAAGACATTTAGTGAAATAATAATTCAAATTCAACTCTAAAAAAGCTCCACAGCAGTTCGAAGGATTTAGAATTTCTCCACAAACAAATGATGCCTTCTACCTTTGCAACAAAAGTTTATCTGGCAGGAAATAATTAGGGGGGGGGGGGATTTTATTAATAGGTTAAAAAAACGAAGAAGTCTGTCCATTCCATTTAATTGCCTCCACCAAAAAATGTAACTTTTTCCCATCCAAAAACACTCTACTATTGTCAATTAGAAAGGGTACATAAAAATTCATTCGATACCTTAACACCTAAAATCTTTTATATTATGAAAACTCATTTTTCCCTATCCGTAATTGTATTGTTATTTTTAGCCTTCCTGTCAAGTTCGTTTTCAATGGAAAAAAAACCGAAACACCCATTTGGCAAAAAATTCAAAGTACCCAAATCTTACACCTATATTCCAAGTGGAAAATTAATGGTGGGAAGAGTAACTAAAATTTCAGTTCTCCCCTTTTTTATGTCAAAAACTGAAATCTCCAATTTGGAATACAATGAGTTTTTAGCTGACCTTAAAAAACAGGGCAAAACGAAAGATTACGAACTCGCCAAACAAAACCCTGAAAAATGGAATAATAAACCTTACACTTACGGCGAACCATTTGTGAAAAATTATTCAACACATCCTGCATATCATGATTACCCCGTTTTAACCATTTCCAAAAAAGGAGCAGAATTATATTGCCAATGGTTAACTAAAAAATTACAACCTATATATCCAAAACATAATATAAATTTTAGATTACCAACGGAACATGAATGGGAATATGCCGCACGAGGTGGTCATAACTTAGCGCCCTACCCTTGGGGTGGATATTATTTAAGAAATGCTAAAGGTTGCTTTCTCGCAAACTTTAAAAGGATTGGAACTGGAAATATTCATACTAATCGAAAAACCAATGAATATGAAGTCATAGTTGGTAAAACTCCAGCAGATCCTGCTATGCCTACCAATGTCACATCTTATTTTCCAAATGATTATGGATTATATAATATGGTGGGAAATGCTGCTGAGATGATTTCTACGAAGTCTACTACTAATGACGGAAATCGTACTAAAGGTGGATGTTTTGATAGTACAGGTTATGATATAAAGATTGATTCAGAAGATGAATTTGATGGATGGAAAGAACCTTCACCGTTTATTGGATTCCGGACGATTATGGACGTGAGCCTAAAATAATAAATTCCAATATCGAACAAGGAATATCCAATTTCCACCTGACATAAAATGTAACTTGTTGGATATTGGTTATTCCTTGTTGAATATTGGCTATTCAAGAATTACTTCACTCGTAATTCTTTTTTCAAAATTTTACCCGTCGCACTCATTGGAAGTGTCGCTACAAATTCAATTTGTCGAGGATATTTATAATCTGCAATTCGTTCTTTCGTCCAAGCTTTCATCTCATCTTCAGTAGAAGTTTGACCTTCTTTCATGATGACAAATGCTTTGATATTTTCGCCAAATTTATCATCAGGAACTCCGATCACAGCAACCATCGAAACACCGTCATGCTTCATCATTACCTCTTCCACTTCTCTTGGGTAAACATTTAATCCACCTCGGATAATCATATCTTTCGTTCGATCAACGATATAGTAATAACCATCTTCATCTTTGGTCGCTACATCACCTGAATGCAACCAACCATTCTGAATAGTTTTAGCCGTTGCTTCTGGTTTGTTGTAATATCCTTTCATCACATTATGACCACGATACAACAACTCTCCTTTTTCACCAACCGGAACTTCATCACCATTGTCATCCACTAATTTCACTTCGACTCCCCAAACTGGTTTTCCAATCGATCCTGGTTTTCTTACATCATGCTTATGATTAAAAGTGACAACTGGCGAACCTTCTGACATTCCATAACCTTCCATGATCGGCACATTGAATTTTGCTTCAAAATCTTTCAATACTTGAACAGGTAACGATGCACCTCCTGAAAAACAAGTTCTTAAGTTCTTGCTAATTTTTTCTGTATCATATTTCGACGAATCAAAATTAACCATGCCCCAATACATCGTCGGTACTCCTGCAAAAATAGTCACATCATGTTTTTCCAATAGTCCAAAAACATCATCAGCGTCAAAACGCGGCAACAATATATTATGAGCTCCTCTATAAACTCCTGAATTCATCAAAACAGTCATCGCAAAAATATGGAAAAGTGGTAGGACAATTATTTGGGTATCATCGTGAGAAACATCAGCTAAGTCTGCAGATATAACTGTATTCAACATGATATTAGCATGAGACAACATTGCTCCTTTTGGTTTTCCAGTTGTTCCCGAAGTGTAGATAATTACTGCGGTATCATTTGGCTCAGAAGCTAATTTTTTAAAAACTGGAGATTGACCTGCCATCAATGATCCCAAAGTTTGCGTTCCTTCGATTGGACTTGGATCAGTTGGCTTTGCAGTAATCATATAAAATTGCTCACAAGAATCTACTTCTTGAAAACCACCATAACCCATTTCTCCCATCGGCAAATCTGGCGTTCCTACAAAACAGAAAAATGCTTTTGCTTCACTATCCCGAAGGTGGTAGGCAATTTCATCCTTTTTCAATAAAACACTCAATGGGACTACAGTCGCTCCTGCTTTTAAGATCCCAAAATAGATCATTGGAAAATAAGGCAAATTCAAACAATCGATGGCAACTTTGTCTCCTCTTTTGATTCCTTTGCTTCTTAGTCCATTCGCAATTTGATTGGCTGCTCCATTTATTTGAGCATAATTTAAAGTAGTTTCTCCAAAAGTAAAAGCTGGAGAAGTAGGATATCGTCGGGCGCTATCTTCTAAAATACAAGCTAGATTTAACATTAATTTTTATTTTTGTTTCTAAATATTTGAAGTCAATTATTAATGAGTTCCAAAGTACAAAATGAAATTCGAATCTTTATAATGGGTTTTTTATTTTTTATAAAATTCTTAAACAGTTTTAATGAAAGAGGCAAAATGTAGTTTTGTCGAAAAAATCTAATCTTTAATTTAAAAGAAACGTTATTTATGTAAATGTTAATCATCACAGATTTTGGCCAAAAATATTTATATCAAAAAACTGCGAACATTTGTGGTAAAACAAATCTAAATTTTAAAATCAAAAAATCATGATAGACAAATTAAAAGAAACCCTCAACCAAGCTTCCGAAATATTAAAAGAACAAACTTCCAATATCGGTGATGCGATCAAAGAAGGTTCTTCTACATTTAGCGATGCAGCCAAAGAAAAATCTCAAAAACTCATCGACGACTGGTTAAAAGTTTTTCGAAGATTGGAAGAGTATGGATTTAAGATTACCAGTTTTGGTTTGGGAGTAGCGATTTCTCCATCATTGGAAGTTGAATTGGAAGGTTCAGCAGAAAAATTCACCTTGGAAAGAATCAAGGAATTGATGGAAGAAAATAAAGATAGTACTTCGTTGAGTTCAGTTCTTAGAACTATAAAAATGACCTACGAAACACATAGTAAAATAAGTAGCCAAAAATATGATATCGTTTTGGTAAAAGTTTTAGTAAAGATAACTCCCGAAATAAAAGTCGTTCTCGGAGAACCAAAATTGCATTTATGAAGGACTTCTGAACTATAAGTTTTCGAAAAATAATTCAAAACCAAATTTTCTAAATATGAAAATTTGGTTTTTTTTATTGACCTTTGGCAAAAACTTAGCGACATATGATTTTATCCATCCTGCGACAACCGGATGTAAACATTTTAGGGATTAGATTGCAAGAACCCATAACAACATTCACAGACTTACTCGTAACAGTAGTATGCTTTTATGCCTATTGGAAAATAAATAAAAGTGGAATTTCTGGCAAAGCTATTCAATATATCAAGTACTATTTTGTATTAATGGGAATAGGAATTGCTTTTGGCGGATTGATTGGTCATGGATTTCAATACATGTTTTCGCCTGAGTGGAAATGTTTGGGTTGGGTGATCGGAATGGTTGCTGTTTTGTTTTTTGAATTTTCTGCTTTGGAATATACGGCTAATTTAATCCCTCCAAAATGGAATAAAATATTGGTCGGTTTTAGCATCATAGAAATAATAATTGCATTAATTTTCACGATTACATTTGTCGATTTTAAATATGTCCAATACCATATGATCTTTGGATTTATCGTTGTCGCTTTTTCTTTGCACCTTTTGATTTATTATAAAACCAACGATAATGGAAGCCGATGGATCATGGCAGGAGTAGCAATGTTGGTTATTGCGATTAGTGCATTTAGTTATCGAGTAGCACCACATGTTTGGTTTAATCATAATGATTTATCACATGTAATCATCGCTGTTGCTACTTATTTATTTTTAAAAGGAGCCTTACATCTAGGTGAACCTCCAAAAAAATTGACTCCACAAAAGTCAGTAAAAAAATAAAGGTTTTTTTAATATTCTTTCTCCATTTATTTTTGAAACATTAAATATCACATCTCTTATCTGAATGAATTTTTCATATCTATTAAATAAAACCAACCTTTGCATCGCATTATTATGTGCATGTTTCGCCAATCAAATTATAGCCCAAGATTCTATTCCACCTGTTCCTGATCAATTGGACAATACCGTTTATGCCGTCCATATTCATCACACCGATGAAGAAATGGTACTTGATGGAGAAATGAATGAAGCTGCTTGGCAACAAGGAAAGGCTTCTGGGAAATTTTGGCAAAACTTCCCTGGCGATAGTATTCATGCTAAATCTGAAACGGAAATGTACATGACCTACGATGACGAAAATTTGTACATCGCCATCGTTTGTCATAGTGTTGGAAATAATTTTGTCACGCCATCTTTGCGTCGAGATTATGGATTTGGTGGAAACGATAATTTCAGTATTCATTTTGATACTTATAATGATAATACCAATTCTGCTCTGTTTGGACTCAACCCTTATGGTATTCGTCGTGAAGCATTAATCTCAGGAGGAGGAAGGCAACGAAACGACTTCAATCCATCATGGGACAATAAATGGAATGGAAATTCAAAAATCTATGATAATTATTGGATCGGTGAATATGCGATTCCATTCAAAACGCTTCGCTATAATGAAGGAAGTACTCAATGGCGATTTACGGCTTACCGAAATGATACACAAACTGGAGAGCGATCCACTTGGCTGAGAATCCCTCAAAATCGAGTGCTCATGGATATGTCTTACATGGGAACTTTGATCTGGGATAAACCATTAAAAAAAGCTGGGAAAAATATTTCAATTATCCCATACATCGCAAGTTCAGTTGCACGTGATTTTGAAGATGTAGAACAAAAAGAAGCAGATTTAGATTTATCATTTGGGGGAGATGCAAAAATTGCGGTAACATCTGGTTTGAATTTAGACTTGACAATCAATCCTGATTTCTCACAAGTTGAGGTCGATCAACAAGTGACAAATTTAGAACGATTTGAAATCTTCTTTCCAGAACGTCGGCAGTTCTTTTTGGAAAATGCAGATTTGTTTTCAAGTTTTGGAACTGGTCGAGTGACTCCTTTTTTCTCAAGAAGAATTGGAGTGGCACAGGATACTTCCTCTGGTGATAATATCCAAAATACTATCCTGTACGGCGCTAGACTTTCAGGAAAACTCAATGAACGAACTCGAATTGGGTTACTCAACATGCAAACAGCAAAGCAAGTAGATAATGATTTGCCAAGTTTTAATTATACGGTTGCAACTGCCGAACAAAACATTTTTGCCAAGTCGACAATCGCTGCAATCATGGTGAATAAGCAAGCCATAAATCCTGAAGATTTTAATAGTTCATTTGATAATTATAATCGAGTAGCAGGCTTGGAATATCGGTTAGCGACGCAAAGTAACATTTGGACTGGAAAAGCTTCTTACTTTCATGCCTTCACTCCTAGTGATGAAAAAGACAAATTTTATCATTTTCTAAAACTCGAATATAATAAAAGGAGATACCGGTTAGAGTGGGCTCATTATTTTGTAGGAAGTGGGTTTGATGCACAAGTTGGTTTTATTCCAAGGAAGGATATTTTATTTATCAATCCAGAAATAGAGTTTAACTTTTTTCCCAAAAAGAGTTCTAGAATTAGTCGTCATCGAGTCCAATTCGAACCTCGTTTTATTTACAAAACAGGAAGAGATGGAAATGAAATTGTAACTGATTTTAGTAATATTGAAAATCAGGCAGAAGGAAGTTGGAATATTCAATTTAATAATACTTCTAATATAAATGTTTCTGCGGAATTTAATGATGTGTTATTGTTGAATGATTTTGATCCTACTCGAATACAGGAAGACGATGTTTTTTTAGCAGCAGGTGATCGGTTTCAATTCTCTAATTTTAGATTTAGTTATCGATCTGATCAAAGGAAAAAACTCAACTTCAATGTGCGAACTAACTTTGGTCAATTCTACAGCGGTAATCGAAGTGGTGTTGGAGGAAGTATTACTTATCGATATCAGCCCTTCGGTTTCGTAAGTTTGAATTATAACTTTAATCGAATCACCAATCTAGGAGATGAATTTGAAGATGCAAATCTTTGGTTACTTGGACCACGAATTGATATAACCTTTACCAAAAAATTATTTTTGACCACATTTATTCAATACAATAGTCAGTCAGAAAACTTAAATATTAATACTCGTTTTCAATGGAGATTTGCACCTGTCTCTGATTTCTTTTTGGTGTATACAGACAACCAATTTTATGATGAAGATTTTAGTACGAATCCATTGACTGACAGCCGATTTACAACAAGGAATCGAGCGTTAGTAGCGAAGGTGACTTATTGGTTAAACTTGTAGGAGTATTGTTATAATCAAACATCAAAAAAAGGATCAATATCAAAATATTGATCCTTTTTTATTTTATCATTTAATTTTTTCTGCGACGATAACTATTGTAGGAAAGGCATAAGCCGCCCTTTTTATTTTTTCCAAAACCCGAAATCCATTCAACTCCAAATATACTTCCAGTTCATCCTTCGTAAAAGTCCGAATCACAGAATCGTCCTCCCCTATTTTTTTCCATTCCTTATTTTCTTTTTGGAAAAAATGAGAAATCCATCTAAAATCAAATCCATTTTTTAAAGTCAATGACCAAAAACTATCTCGACGATATTCGACATTTTCAAAAACGACTTCATGAGTTAATTTTTTCCCTTTGGAAATTCCAGGGATAAATTGATTCGCATCAATAAAATCAAAACAGACAATTCCGCCTTGATTTAAATTTTTATTTATGGAAAAAAAAGTATTATTCACCTCTTCATTTTTCAATAAATAACTAATCGTTCTGCCAGTAATTAAAATACTGTCAACTGGCTTTTCCAAATTAAAATCGCGCATATCGCCTTGTAAAAATTGTGCATTTTTATTTTTTGATTTCGCAATCTTGATCATGTCTTCGCTGAAGTCAAGTCCTTGATAATCAAAATTATTTTGGGAAAAATGATGAGCTAGGTTGCCTGTCCCGCTTCCAATTTCGAGGAGATTTTGTTTTTTATTTTTTCTTAAAATTTGGCTATAGAATAAATATTCATCTTCATAATCAATGAACGTTTGGTACATTGCTTCGTAAATATTAGCCAAATCAGAATAGAGGTTTTCCATAAATTTTGTTAATTATTTCAGAAAATTAGAACTAACATTTTTAAAATCAAAACAATTACATACTTTCAATTTCGTTTCTTATAAAAAACTTAAAATATGAAATATTGTACTTTTCTAGTCTTCCTTTTTTTATTTGGGAATATTTCCAATATCAATGCTCAAATTGAAAAGATTGGAATACTTCCTGCACACATCAAATTCATCAAAAAGACCGATGAAAAAAGTAAAGCCTGGACGAAAAAAACTGATCCCTCTAACTTGGAAATCGATGGAATTGAAGCCTATGAAAAAAAATACCTTCAATTTCTTGAAAAAGCAATTCATGAGGAATTTAAAAATAGAAAGGTAAAAACTAAAAAATTCAAACGTAAGGAAGTGACAGAGGATATCACCAACAAGGAGGAAGAGTTGAATGATTTGATTTGGCAAGAATTTAAGGTTTTTGAAATGGAAAATAATAATTCATTTGCAAAAACACAGGAAGAGAAAAAGATGAAACAAACGGGAGAATTAACTGAACCGCTGACTATGTTTTTCTCCGAAAAACTCAACCGGAAAATATTATTAGTTACTCAAATTAGAGGCCATCATACTAGAAAAAAATTTGAAGAAAGAGATGACAAACCATATCCAAAGGACGCAAGAGGAAATGTCAATATTCATGGTTTAATCATTGATGCTAACTCTGGAAAAATTCTGGAAAAGGTGGAAGTAAAGATGTCTAAATCTGATACAAAATTTACAGTAAATAAACTTCGAAGTGTTGCTCAAAAATATGCACGTGAAGTGAGTCGATTGAAATTGAAGTAGTTTTCTAGACGCTGACTTTTTAAAGTGGTTAGGTATCGGATTCCTTGAAGGAATCTGATACCTTTTTTATTCATAACAATTTCATAAAAAAAAGTGCCTCCAAATTAATGGAGGCACTTTTTTTTGAATAATTTTATAAACAAAACTTATGGTCTGATCACTTTCTTCTTTGCTTTTTGCATTGGGTTCGGTGAATCAGGGAAATTATGTTTTTTGAAAACTTGGAATTTCGATGGCATTTCTTGCAAAGGAAACTGGTTATTCGTTTCGTCTACATCTGCCGTTTCTTTGTAAGGATCCAATCGAATAGATTTTACTTCTTTATTTTTCACAAATACTTTTTTAACCTCCGTTTCATTTTTTCTCCAGATCTCAACAGGAACTCTTTGTACTTCCTTCGTTCCATCTTCAAAAGTCCATTCGATGATAATTGGCATTGGCAATCCACCTAGATTTTTGAAAAATAGCTCGTAGTAATTTTTACTACCATACAGTTTTTTCTTTTTCCTTTTATTAGGCGCTTCATCGTATAAAGTTCCTTTGAAAACCTGCACAGAATCCTCTGTTTCCCAAGGTCGGTAATCGGTATAAAAATCAACTAGATTTTTATCTTCCTCTACTTTGAACTTCGTTCCGTTCGTTTGATTTCTAACTTTAGAAATATCGTCGAAAGGTTTTGTAGCAGTTTGAGGAAATTCTCTTTCTACCTTTTCAGGCTTATTCTTCAAATCTACTTTATACCAATTAATACTATCCAAAGCGATATCTACATTTTCAATACTGTAAAACCATCCTCTCCAAAACCAATCTAAATCAACACCACTTGCATCTTCCATCGTTCTAAAAAAGTCAGCAGGCGTTGGATGTTTGAATGCCCATCGCTCACAGTATTCTTTAAAAGCCATATCGAAAAGCTCACGCCCCATGATTGTCTCACGAAGAATGTTCAAACCAGTTGCAGGTTTTCCATAAGCGTTCCAACCGAAGCCAACAATGTTTTCACTATTCGTCATAATTGGCTCTAAACGATCTTCATTACTACTCATGTAACCAACAGCTTTGGCAGCAGGACCTCGGCGTGAGTTATAATTATTATCAAATTCTTGCTCCGCCAAGTACTGAACAAAAGTATTAATTCCTTCATCCATCCATGACCATTGACGCTCATCACTATTGATAATCATCGGAAAATAATTATGTCCAACTTCGTGAATAATTACAGAGATCGCACCTTTTTTAGCACGCTCGGTGTAAGTTCCATCTTCTTCGGCACGTCCATAGTTAAAGCAAATCATTGGATACTCCATTCCATTCGCAGCTTCTACAGAAATTGCAATCGGGTATGGATAAGGAATAGAATATCGAGAGTAAACTTCCAATGTATGTTTCACCGCTTTAGTTGAATACTTGCTATAAATCGGGTAAGACTCTTTTGGGTAGTAACTCATACACATTACTTTTTTACCAGCAGTAGTTGTGTGAGGTAAAGCATCCCAAACAAATTTCCGAGAAGCTCCCCAGGCAAAATCTCTCACGTTGTCTGCTTTGTATTCCCAAGTTTTTGTTGATTTACTTTTCTTACTTTTTGCATTAGCATTTGCTTCAGCCAAAGTAACAATCTCCATTGGTTCTGTCCCATCATTATTAGACGCTAACTTCCATCTTTGCTTTTGAGTAGCCGTCAACATTTTATCCATATTTTGGCATTCGCCAGTTGAGGCAACTACATAATCATCTGGCAAAGTCATTTTTACATTATAATTCCCAAACTCTAAAGCAAACTCTCCACGACCTGTGAATTGTTTATTTTGCCATCCTTCAACTGCATCGTACACACATAATCTTGGAAACCATTGAGTGATGGTAAAAATATAATTATCTTCTTTTTCAAAATATTCATAACCACCTCGTCCACCAATTCCGTCTACCCGGTCAGTCAAATTATAGTTCCACTTTACATTAAAAGTAAAAGTTTCTTCTGGTGCTAATTTAGTAGGAAGATTGATTCTCATCATCGTATTGTTGATGATATATTTTAATGCTTTTCCATTTGCGTCAGTCACCATTTCGATATTGTGACCATACTTATTCGGCTCATCATAAGTTTCAAGTCTTTCCAAACCATCTTGGCTCATAATTTTACGAATAGAACTTGGGTTGGCATGATTAGCATCATTGTCAGCTCGGTGTTCATTTTCATCCAATTGTAACCAAATATATTTTAGTGTATTTGGAGAACGATTGTAATATTTAATCTTTTCAGTACCACTTAATCGTTGTTTTTCAGTATCCAAGGTACATTCTATATCATAGTCTGCTTGCTGTTGCCAATAATCTGGCCCAGGCATTCCATCCGCCGCATGATAAGTATTAGGAGTAGGTAACTCTTGGCCTAATTGCTCAAACCTGTTACCGTGGTTAGAAGTTTTCTTTTGAGCAAAAACGGTGGTAGACAGAGCAATCATACCACATAAAAGAAAACCTGTTTTTAGTAAATTTTTAAAGTTCATCATTAAAATTTGATTAGTAATTTTATCAAAGGAATCTAAAGTCAGAGACTTTTTTTTGTTAAAGTCTTTATTAGAAAGAATAAAAAAAAATAAAAAGGTTGCTTTAAAGGGGATTTTGTAAAAAGCGGTCAAAAATACAAAAAACCGAAGTTTTCTCAAAGAAGAAATTTAAGAATGATTGGTATCGGCATAAAGCCTAAATAGAAAGCCTCAAAATCTATAAAAGACTTTGAGGCTTATGCTCTTTTTTCAGAAAAAAAAGATTCTATTTATTCGATAGAACTAGGTATTCCCAAGATTTTAAAACCATTTTTGGTTCTTTCTCTATTTTCATGTTTTCATTAGAAAATACATTTTTGTATTCCCCTTCATAACCTGTTCCTTTCAAATTAAAGTTTTGGTTCTTATCTGATAAGTTTAAAATAACCACCACTTTATCGCCATCTTTCTCACGCATATAAGCATAAAGACTTTGATCATTGCTCGTCATTATTTTCTGAGGTTCTCCACCAAAATCACCATTCCATAATGCTTTGTTATTATGTTTTAAATCAAAAAGCGTTTTGTAAAATTTAGCATAAGGAAATCCTCCCCACTTAATCACATCCTTTTCAAAAAACTCTAATCGCTTCCGATTCGCAGATTCTTGACCTGAATAAACTAGTGGCATCCCATCATAAGTTGCTGCAAAAACAGCAAACGTTTGAGCACCTTCCCCCATCCGATCAAAAACAGTTCCCGCCCAAGTATTTTCATCATGATTAGAAGTGAACATCATGTGAAATCCTTTATTAAACCTTTCTCTATCTTGCTTCAACCATTCGTCAAAAGCAGTAGCAGGTTTTTCTCCTTTCGCAACTTCATTCATGATATGATGAATATCCCAACCATAATCTGAGTGAAAATATCCATTGTTGATTTGGTCTGGCTCCTGCCCTTCTGCTAGCATAAAAATAGGACCCGTTGCAAAAAGTGCATCACTTGCTTGCTTCCAAAAATCGGCAGGAACATCATGTGCTACATCCATTCTAAAACCATCTACACCAATTTCATCAACCCAATAAACCATATCACCAATCATGGTTTTTCGCATATCCTGATTATCAAAATTCAATTCAGCAGTATCGTACCAGTCAGTTGGGTTACCTTTTAAAGTAGGTGATTTGATAATTTTTCCATCTACTTGAGTGTACCAGTCAGGATGATCTTTGATCCATTGATGATCCCATCCCGTATGATTCGGTACCCAATCAATAATCACTTTCATACCTAAATCATGTGCTGATTTTATCATTCCTTTAAAATCATCCATTGTTCCATATTCAGGATTAAAGCCTCGATAATCCGAAACGGAATATGGACTTCCCAAATATTTTTTCTTCTCTTCAGCATCTTTGATTTCTTCAATCATGATATCTGGAGTTGCTTTCCGATTAGTCATACTAATTGGATGCAACGGCATAAACCATAAAACATCAACTCCCATTTCTTTTAATCTTGGAAGATGTGTGGCAAAAGAATTGACCTGACCATCTTCAGAATATTGTCGAAGATTAACTTCGTAGATGGTCGCATCTTTTCCCCAACTTGGCATTTCCCTATTTATATTTTTTTCAGTTTCAACAGTTGAGGTAGTATTCTCGCCTGAACTTTTATCTTGCTTACATGCAGTAAAACTTAAAATAATTAGGGCAAAAATTAAATTGTATTTATTCATGTTTTTCGTTTTTGTAAAATGTAATTGTACCTGCATAGTCAGCAGATAGTTTTTTCGAAAATTATTTTTTAACGCCAGGTCGTTCTTCGACTTTATCCATTTTCACTTGCTCACCAGATTTTGTAATATTCGTGTTTCCAATTAAAATTAAAACAGGGCCGTTAATTTGAGCTTTCCAATGTTCATTTTTGGATTTATCTTCTTTTCCATAATCAATAGTCAAATAGTTAGTTTCATCTTCCAAAAACCATTTCCCTGTTCCCGTTTCTTTTCCATCTTGACCGTAGGCAAATGTCATATCTCTTTTGAATTCAATCCATTCTTCATTTTTAAACCAACCTCTTTTAGTCGATCCAGTATACTTCCATATTCCAAAATATGGAGATAAAGGACTCGCCTTTGCAGTAGCAGGTGCGTCATGATTATGTCCCGCATGGTCATGACCTGCATGGTCATCATGATTATCAGCTGCTTTAGTTTCAGTTGGAGCTGGGGTTGAATCTGTTTTTTGAGTTGTGTTTGCATCATTTCCACATGAAAAAAGAAGAAGACTTAGAGCTATCGCTAATGTAATTGTAAATAGATTTTTCATTTTGAATACTAGTTATATTAGTTGATAAAATTTAAATATTAAACGTCTTTACCTACGCCATTTCTTTATAAAACTTCGCGCTACTTTTTGCAGGAATATCATATTGTTCTTTATAAATTTCTAAATGAACATTTATCGTCGACAAGTTTTTGATTTCCACTTGTTCTGTTCCAACAATGACTTGCAATAACGATTTTTTAAATAAAATTTTAAAAGAGAAACTTTCCCATTCCTTTGGCAAAGATGGATTTAAAATCAACTGCTCACCCAATACTCTCATTCCACCAAAACCTTTGACTACTGCCATCCAAGTTCCAGCCATACTCGTGATGTGCAAACCATCTTCTGTATCATTATTATAATCATCCAAATCTAATCGAGCAGTACGAAGATACATTTCATAAGCTTTCTCTTTCATCCCTAACTTTGCTGCCAAGATAGCATGGACACAAGGCGAAAGCGAAGATTCATGAACCGTCATCGGCTCATAAAATTCAAAATTCCGACGATGTGTATCTTCATCAAACAACTCTTCGAAAAAATAAAGTCCTTGCAAAACATCTGCTTGCTTGATAAAACAAGATCGCAAAATTCTATCCCAACTCCAGTTTTGATTTAAGGGCTGATCTTCTGCTGGAAGATCGTTCACGTTGATTAATTCTTTATCCAAAAATCCATCATGCTGAACAAACACATCTAATTTCTCATCATGCGGCAAGTAAATATTATCGGTTATTTTTTTCCATTCACCTGTTTCGACGTATTCATAAAACTTTATTTTCTCTTCCAATGCAGTCCATTTTTCAGACGCTTTTTCTTTCATATATGAGATAGCTCCGAAGGCATATTTCATGCACCAACTCGCAATGAAATTCGTGTACCAATTATTGTTCACATTATTTTCATACTCATTTGGTCCAGTTACTCCATGCATCACATACTTACCCCGTCGCTCCGAAAAATGAACTCGTTGCGCCCAAAATCTTGCAATTGCAATCAATACTTCCGTCCCATAATCAATCAAATATTCCTTGTCGCCCGTGTGTCGAATGTAATCGTAAATTCCGTAAGCGATGGCTCCGTTTCGATGAATTTCTTCAAATGTAATTTCCCATTCATTATGACATTCCTCGCCATTCATCGTGACCATTGGGTACAAAGCTGCACCAGCCTTAAAACCTAATTTCGCTGCGTTTTCAATTGCTTTGTCCAATTGTTTGTATCGGTACATCAATAAATTCCTCGCCACTTTTTGATCCGAAGTCGCTAAATAAAATGGAATACAATACGCCTCCGTGTCCCAATAAGTACTTCCTCCATACTTCTCACCGGTAAAACCTTTTGGCCCAATATTGAGTCGAGCATCCTCGCCTGTGTAAGTTTGATTTAGGTGAAAAATATTAAAACGAATACCTTGTTGAGCTGCAACATCGCCTTTGATGATAATATCACTTTGTTCCCATTTCTTTAACCACGCATTTCGTTGCTCTTCCAACATCTTCTCAAACCCTTTAGTAAATGCTTGATTGACAGCACTTTGTGTCTTCTTCGACAGATCTTTCTTTGGATGATTCTCAGAGGAAAGGTTCGCTCCATATTTTAAAATAGTAATCTCATCACCATCCTTTACCTCTACTTTTACATCACTACTTACATATTTTTCTTTGGAAAAAACACCAGCGTTGTCATCCGCCGAATCGCCATTTTTCAAAACTTGAAACTTCATTCCCGTACAAACTTGAAAAGCCGTCTTTTTAGTTTCTGCTAAAACATACCCTTCTTTTGGCTCGACATGCTTGTCAATCTCCACCCAGAATTTTTCATCATAATTCGCATCCTCATTTTTCACATCAAAATCAACATAAGGTGAAATCGTCATTTCTCCTGAAAAATTTAGTGCTGTAATTTTGTAAAAAATCGCTCCCACTTCATCATCAACGATACTACAAAAACGCTTGGCTTCCACTTTTACTTCTTTCCCACTTTTAAGTTTTGCTTTAAAAGTTCGCTCCAAATATCCTTCTCTCATATTTAGCACGCGGCGGAAATTATTCACTTCACATTCCGCCAAATCGAAAACTTCTCCATCTATTTCAATATCAATTCCTACCCAATTTGCAGCATTCAAAACTTTTGCAAAATATTCAGGATAACCATTCTTCCACCACCCCACTCTAGTTTTGTCAGGGTAATAAACACCTGCCACATAATTCCCTAACATCGTCTCACCACTAAATTTTTCTTCAAAATTAGCGCGCTGTCCCATCCGTCCATTTCCTATACTAAAAATTGATTCTGAGATTTTATTATGCTGTCGGAAAAAACCTTCTTCGATAATATTCCATTCGTCTTGTTTAAGGTAATCTTTCATTTTATTTTTATTTATGCCTTCGAATGGTGTTGCCCTTGAAGGGCTAACACCGCTACTTTAATTTCAAACTAATGCCAGAAGTTTTTCTTCAATCTTTTCAAAAGTCGTTTTTGAAAAATCAGCCATCACCAAATGTGCATCTCCCAAGTCATCCTCTCTTCCTATTCCGACCGCAAACATTTCTGCAGCTAACGCAGCTTCTACTCCTTTAGGCGCATCCTCAAAAACGATACAATTTTTTGGCAAGACATCCATCTCCGAAGCTGCCAAAAGAAACCCTTCAGGATGAGGTTTTCCATTCGTTACCATCGAGCCATCTACGATAAAATCAAAGTACTTCATCAAGCCAACTTGATCCAAAATCAACTTTGCGTTTTTACTCGCAGAACCTAATCCAATTTTATAATTTGGAAGTTTTTTGAGTTCTTCTAAAATTCCAACTACGTTTGGAAGAATTTCCGACTCATCCATTTTTTTGATGTACGTCAAATAATCTTCGTTCTTATTTAAGGCCAAATCTGCTTTTATTTTTTCACTAAAATTCATTCCTCCCCATTCCAAAATCAAGTTTAAAGAATCTATTCGACTCACTCCCTTTAGTTTTTCATTTTCCTTCTCAGTAAAATCAAACCCTAAACTATTCGCCAAATTTCGCCATGCAACAAAATGGTATTTTGCAGTATCTACAATCACTCCATCTAAATCAAAAATACATGCTTTTCTTTGGTCATCTTTCATTGGTAAACTATTCGACATATTCGTTTTTATGAATTTTAAAAATTGGTGAAATATAAGCTACAAAGTTAAATTTTAGCTTCTCATTTTATTGAAATAAATATTCTTTTTTTAAAATGATGCTCTTACATTTCTATTACATTTTCCGAAAAAGGTCTATTTTACGGCGTTTATCAGCGACTGGGTTCTTGCCAGCCTCTGATTTTAAAAAATTAGAGAAAAAGAAAAAAGCCAAAGACTAGTTAGAAGCTATCTGCTAATATTGAAAATATATGATCCAAACACTTCAAGATTTCATCCAAAAAGAAAACCTTTTCCACCCTAAAGAAAGGATCTTACTCGCAGTAAGTGGAGGGGTGGATTCGATTGTCCTTTGCCATTTATTTCATCAAGCAAAGTTTAAGTTTGGAATAGCTCATTGTAATTTTCAATTACGTGGAAGTGACTCAGATGGAGATGCCCTTTTTGTAAAGAGCTTAGCGGAAGAATGGCAAATTCCTTTTTTTGAAATTGCTTTTGAAACTAATAAATATGTGGAAGAAAATAAAGTTTCTATCCAAGTAGCTGCTAGAGATTTAAGATACGATTGGTTGGAAAAAATTCGAAACGAAAATGATTTCCAATATATCGCCACCGCTCATCATCTGGATGATTCATTGGAAACGATTTTATATAATTTCACTAAAGGTTGTGGTATCCGTGGATTACATGGCATTTTACCAAAAGTAAAAAACGTGATTCGACCACTTCTTTTTTCTCATAAAAAAGAAGTATTACTTTTTGCCAAAAATCATAAAATTTCCTTTCGAGAAGATGCTTCTAATGCAACTGACAAATATGCTCGGAATAATATTCGTCACCATGTCATCCCAGTCTTAGAAAAAATGAATCCTTCACTTCCTAAAACTGTTACTGAAAATATTCAACGCTTAACTGAAACGGAACGGCTTTTTAATTATGCCATTACATTGTTACAAAAAGAAATTACGGAGCAACGAGGCGAGCAACTTTTTATTCATTTGGAAAAATTAAAAGCCACTCCTGCCCCAGCAACTTTGCTTTTTGAAATACTTCAACCTTTCAATTTCAATAATGATCAGACCGCTCAAATGATCAATTCGATCGATCATCAAGCAGGAGCTATTTTTCACTCGTCCACGCATCAAGTTTTATTGGATCGTGATTTTTTTATTGTCAAAAAAACTACTCCAACAACTGATCATCAGTTTTTCATCAATGAAAATGACGCTGTAATCAATTTTCCAGCAGGACATTTATCCTTTGAAATAGAAAGCCAAGTTCCTGATTTTTCACAAAAAGAAAAACAGGTAGCGCATTTTGATTTGAGAAAAATTAAATTCCCACTCACTCTTCGAAAATGGAAAGCAGGCGATTATTTTCATCCTATCGGAATGCAGGGTCAAAAGAAAAAAGTAAAGAAATTTTTGACTGATTTGAAGTTAAATCGTTTTGAGAAAGAGGATACTTGGATATTGGAATCGGAAGGGGAAATTTGCTGGGTGGTTGGGATTCGGGAAGATGAACGATTTAAGGTTGATGATGAGAGCGGTTCAATCCTGACAATTTCTATGTTAAAATAAATATCAATTTTAATTTATTTTTTCAACTATATAAGGAACTAATCATTTTAATTTTTCCAAAAAAAAGCGGCACCTCCAAAATTTTGGAAATCCCGCTTCTAACTCTTTTAAAGGAAGTTTAAATTAATAGAATAAAATCTATTTTATTTTATTTTACACGTTTCAATTTTTTGCCCTCTTCCACCACCAAGTGAGTATCTTTATACCCCATCTCAAAAACTTTTTCCATAGCAATCCTTGCAGCCAATTCAGTTTCAAATCCACTTAACAATACAATTGTAAATTGACCTTTGTTAATTTTTTCTACTTCTCCTAGGTCTTCCAATTTACTTTCATCAAATCGCTTCGTACTTCTAAATGTAGCAACACGAATTTTTAAATCTACTTTTGGATTTTCTACCACAGGCTCTGGTTTTGGTTCAGGCTCTTCGTCTTGAATTGTCAATTCTAGATTCTGACGACCTTCTTCTGCTACGATAAAGGCTTTAGCATAACCTTTTCGAGAGATAACTTTTCGAGCATCTTCAGCTTCTTTTTTAGTAGCGAAAATCCCTACTCTTACTTTTTCAGCTTTGCCCTCTTTCATTTTATAAACATTGCCAATATCTTGTAAACTCTCATATTTTCCAATTTTGATTTCTCGCGAATCAAAATAAGCGGCCACTTGAACAGCATATCCTTTTGGCATGGCAAGTTCATCATACGCATCCGTTTCACCTCTTGCTTGTGGAATGTCTAATTCAGCAATCACTTCATCATCTCTTTCCTCTACCTCATCAATATTAGCAACTACCTCTCCACCAAAACCAGTTCCTGAACTATATGATTTTTTAAAAGATAAAACACCTAACAAACTTTTATCCGTTTGGCTGGTGATTGATACTTTCTTATTCGTATTGATGTAACCAGCTTTAGAATAAGTAATCGTATAAACTTCAGGTGCTTGCAATGCTAATCGGTATTCGCCTCGTTGGTTGGTCTGAGTTTTCAAAGTCAAACCAGTTGCCCGGTTTGTCGCTTTTATAAAAACATCTTCCACCGTTTCGTTGCTTCCTGAATCGACAATGATTCCCACATACTCATCTGCTATTCTTCGTAATTTTATGTCAAAATTCTTAGTCAATCTTTCTCCTAAACTTTCGATGTTCAATGAGTAAGATTTGTATCCATCCTTTTTGATAATTATATCACAGCCTAATCCAGCTAAAGCTTGGAAAGCATATTTCCCATTAATATCAGTTTTAAAAACAGATTCGCCACATGCTGAAAAATCAAGGGTTGCTCCTTCTACAGGGCGCATGTCTGATTCATTGACAACTGAAATAATAAAATTATCTGTCGTTTTTCTAACTTTATAAATGTCTTCACTTCCTTGACTTCCCTTTCGATTACTAACCAAGTACCCTCGGTTTTCAGCTGATTTATAAATAAATCCATAATCATCAGAAGAACTATTTACTGCATTTCCTAAATGGTATACATCATTCCAACCTCCATCTCTTTGTTCTGCTCTAAAAATATCCATCCCTCCAAATCCATGATGGTAATCTGAAGAAAAATAAAGTGTTCTACCATCTATATTAGGAGAAATTTCATCGCCAGGAGTATTTACAACTGGGCCTAAATTTTGAGGAACTGACCAACCATTAGCCGTTTTGAATGCCGAATATAAATCCCATCCTCCAAATCCACCAGCTCGGTTGGAAGAGAAGTAAAGTAATTTTCCATCAGCAGAAAAAGAAGGATATCCAGCAGAATAACCTGCTCGATTAAATGGTAATGCTTTAATGTTTTTCCAAGTTCCATTGGCATCAACTTCTGCAATATACATTGCTAATGTCCCACCTGCTTCGGGCACTTGACGAATTCCATTTTCAAAAATATTACGAGTAAAAACTACCCACTCCCCATCGTTGCTAAAAGCAACTGGTCCTTCGTTGTAATTATTGGCCAAATCACTTTGCATCAAAGTTGGGACTCTTAAAAATCCTTTGTTGTCCATCGAAGTGATGTATAATTGATTATTTGGACTTTCAGAAAATCCTTTCCCTTGATTCTTTTTAGTTGACCTTTTGAGATCAGTTCGAGAAGAGCTGTATACAATATAATCTCCAAAAAATGCAGGACCAAAATCTGAATAATTAGTATTTAAATATTCTTTGTAAGCTCGGAAAGTCGCAGTTTTTCCTCGAAGCGAAAGTGCATAGTCGCAACTTTTGACAAAGTGAGAACCTGTTTCAAGATTAGATTCTGCATAAGTTTGAAACCAAATTTTTGCATCATCATATTTTCCTTGAGCCATCAAAACTTTTCCATAATATAAAAAATGGATTGGGTCGATACCAGCATATTTTACTGCTTTGGAATACCATTTTTCTGCTTCATCCATTTTATTTAACATCCGATAACTGTCCGCCAAATTCGATAACGCTTGAGGCTCGTCAGAATCTTTTTGAATAATTGCTAAATAATTTGGAATCGCGTGGATATAAGCTTTAAGTTCATATTGCTTATTTGCTTTGCTCAAAAGGTTTTGACCAAAGGCTTGCGAACTCATTGCAATCGCGAGAATGAAGAAAGAAAATCGAAGTAAGTATCTCATAATTCTTGTTTTTTGAAAAAACTAAATAACCAACATTCTTAATGCTTTTTGGAAATACAATAGTATAATTCCAAGGCAAAAGATTGGCTTTTTTCCTAATTAAATTGGTATAAGTAGTTTGATCTTATTAATCTGAAGGTTTTGACAAGGGAATTTTTTCGATAGTTTTTTCAAAAAAATCCTTTCATAGCCTTAGCTATGGAATTATTTTTTTGGGGGAAATAGTGGAAAAATAAACTGTCAAAAACTCATGATTAATGAGATCTAGCTGCTTCTTATATAAATATACAATGATTCTGCAAAAGTTGCAGCCTAGATAACCCTATGAAAATCAAGGGTTTATGTGGAGGATTAGTTTAAAAAAAGTCTCAATTATAAGACTTAAAGAACGACAAAAATACACATTTTTTGGGATAATTAATAAAACTTTAACACGGTACTTTTGTCATTTGATTTGGAAAAATAAATTCTGTCTATATATTTGCATCATCATTCAAACAGGTTTTAAAAAGTTAAGACTTGAATGTAATTTTTACTTATCCAGAAAGGTCGAGGGACTGTGCCCTATGAAGCCTTAGCAACCTGTTCATTGTGAATAAGGTGCTAAATCCTGTCCCGAGATTTCGGGAATAGATAAGTTAGCAAGTTGATTCCAATTATTTATTTTTTGATAAATAAGAAATCTCTTCTGACTTTTCAGGAGAGATTTTTTTTTGAAAAAATCTAACTTGAAAACCATCTTCATTTTTAAGCACAACAATTTCCTTCACTTTTTTGAAATTTTTTAACTTATAAAAATTCAAAAAAATGAAAGAGGCAACTCAAATTATTCATTCTATTCCAGTCGATGAATTAACCGGAGCGATTTCGGTTCCTATTTATCAGACGTCAACTTTTGTTCAAGATGCTCCTGGCGTCAACAAAGGTTTTGATTATTCCAGGTCTAATAATCCCACAAGATTAGCTTTAGAAAATTTAGCCGCCAAACTTGAAAATGGTCATTCAGGTTATGCCTTTTCAAGTGGACTCGCAGCGGTCGACTGTGTTTTAAAATTATTAAAACCAGGTGATGAGATCTTGGCCGTCGATGATATTTATGGCGGAGCTTATCGCTTATTTGAAGAAGTGTATCGTGCTTTTGGAATCAGAATTAAATACATCGATACTTCTGATATTAAAAATGTAATCGATCACATCTCTTATCAAACTAAATTAGTTTGGTTAGAATCTCCGACCAATCCTACGCTTAAGATTTCTGATATAAAAGCCATCTCAACTATTGCACATCGTTATGACGCATTGGTGGTAGTCGATAATACTTTTGCCTCCCCTGCCCTTCAAAAACCTTTGGACTTGGGAGCAGATATTATCGTGCATAGTGCAACGAAATACTTGGCAGGTCACTCTGATGTGATTGCAGGTTTGGTGGTAACAAAGGATGATTCGATTGGCGCAAAAATTAAATTTTTTCAAAATGCATGCGGCGCAGTTTTAGGACCATTTGATTCTTGGTTGACGATCCGAGGAATTGAAACTTTGCTTTTAAGAATTGAAAAACAATCTGAGAATGCTTTTAAGATTGCGCAATTTTTAGAAACGAGAGAGGAAGTGGATAAGGTTTTTTATCCAGGTTTAAAATCACATCCAAATCATGAAATCGCTGCGAAGCAACAAACACTTTTTGGTGGAGTCGTTTCATTTTCATTAGTTGATGATGATGCTTTTGCCGCTATCAAATATTGTCAGTCAACTCAGTTCTTTAAGTTAGCAGAAAGTCTCGGTGGAGTAAAAAGTTTGATTTGCCATCCTGCAAGTATGACGCATAAAACAATTCCAACAGAAATTAGAAAAGCGAATGGAATTCAAAATTCTTTGATTCGATTGTCAGTTGGCATTGAACATGCTGACGATTTGATCGAGGATATTCGTCAAGCCTTACTTTTAATTAAGCAAAAAAAGTATGCGATTAATTTTGGAAAAAATTAAATAGGCTTTATAGTTTGAGTTGCCTCGGATTTTATAAAAAAATCCGAGGCACTTTTCAATCAAACAATTAAATTATATTTTTATAAATTTCTTAAAAACAAATTTAGATTTAGCTGTTTCAATTTTCAAATAGTAAACTCCTTTGGGAAAATTAGAAATACTAATTGGGGATAAATCATTTTCAACTTGAAGTGATTTTATCAGCTGACCTTGAAAATCGAAAATCTTTAACTGTTCTATTTTTATCGTTTCAGAATATTCTAAATTCAGGATATCTTGAGTTGGATTTGGGAAAATTTTAATGGCAGTTTGTTCGAGTTCATTAGTTGAATTAATGATAAAACAATTTTCGCCATTAAGATTACCGTATAAAAAGTCTCCATTATTTGAAAAGCATCGTAAAAATGTCCCTACATCAAAAATGCAAAATTGATTAATATATGAAAGTGCAAGATTAACACCTCCTATTCCCTCAATCCAATATTCTTGAATTCCCCAATCAGGACAATGAAGAGATGATAAAGCTAATCGCTTTCTCATTGTTCCATCATTTAATTCAACAGAATCAACTGCATCAACTATTGCATCATAATCATATATAGATGAATTATTAAAGAAAACTGTATCTCCAACCGATAACCCAAAATCATAAATCAATTCTCCATCATCTGTTCCGTCAAACTGAAATATTTTTTTAGTCGAGTCTTCTCTTATATATTTTGATTCAGTCCAATTAACTACCATTGCTGGATCTTCCTCAGTCATCAACAGTTTTTTATAAATGATTCCATTAAGGAGTGTGTCTCCTTCTATTCGATAAGTGGAAGTAAACCCATCTCCCATAAAATTATATTGTACCAAACTCCATTGATTCCCCTCATCTACAAACGATTGGGAATTTATATTTTGAAAAAAAAAGAAAGAGAAAATAAGAATTGAAAAAGTAGTTTTAAGTTTCATGATTATATTTTTTTATCAATGTACAATTATCTCTATGCATTTTGTAATGTTTCTTTTCACGAAAAGACTTGTCGCTTACACATCTATAAAAAAATACATTTATCCTTTTTTTCCAAAAAACAAATTACCTTAGTCTCGAACTTTTTTTTCCAAAAAAAATCAAAACAAAATGAAGTCATTAAAAATATTACTCTTTGCCACATTTTGCATTTTTACTTTTCAGCAATGTGCAACTGAGACTAATTCTTCCGCTGAAAAAACTCCAACTGAAAAAATAGAGACTCCCCAACAAGCAGAATTTGCTCTCGTCATTCATGGTGGCGCAGGAACTATTTTGAAGAAACATTTAACTGATGAGCAAGAAAAAGCTTATCGGGAAAAATTGAATGAAGCACTTAGTGTTGGTGAAAAAATTTTGAAAGAAGGTGGTTCTTCGATGGATGCTGTAGCTCAAACAATTATGGTAATGGAGAACTCTCCCCTCTTCAATGCTGGGAAAGGAGCTGTTTTCACGAACGAAGGAAAAAATGAAATGGATGCTTCGTTCATGGAAGGGAAAACGATGAACGCAGGTGCAGTCGGTGGATTGACGGTCATCAAAAATCCAATCCTTGCTGCTCGTGCGGTGATGGAAAAATCTGAACATGTTTTGTTAACTGGAAATGGTGCAGAAACTTTTGCCAAAGAGCAAGGTTTGGAAGTTGTTGATACAAAATATTTTTACACCGACCGAAGATGGAAATCGCTAGAGCGAGCTAAAAAAGCAGAGAAAGTAGAACTAAGTGAAAGTGAAGATGAAGCTGAAGAAAAAAAGCATGGGACAGTTGGTTGTGTTGCATTGGATAAAGATGGCAACCTTGCTGCTGGGACTTCGACTGGCGGAATGACAAATAAAAGATATAATCGATTCGGTGATGTGCCAATTATTGGAGCTGGAACATATGCAAACAATAATACTTGTGCAGTAAGTTGCACCGGTCATGGGGAGTACTTTATTCGATGGGCCGTGGCTCATGATATTTCTGCCATGATGGAATATAAAGGTGTAGATGTGGAGACGGCTGGCAAAGCTGTGATCAATGAAAAATTAGTAAAGGTTGGTGGTTCAGGAGGAGCTATTTGTGTAGACAAATATGGAAATATTTCTATGCCTTTTAATTCGGAAGGAATGTATCGAGGTTTTGTAAAGGCGGATGGAACGAGGGAAGTTTCTATTTTTAAATAAATTATGATATCCAATATTGAACGCTTAGCGAAACGTTCAATATTGGATATTAAAAAAATCATACGAACTCATTATTTCCAAAATCCTTTTCCAAGGCCAAAGGTTCTAATCGCTTCACCGTCTCCTGCGCTCCAGCCACAGCAGCCAAAGGAGGTGCTACTAAAAATCCAACTCCTGTACCTAAAAGCAATAAAAAAACTGTCCCATTTCCAATTGCTAACCATCGATGTCTTTTAACAAAACGAGTACTTTCTCCAACGGAGTAATGTCCTTCCAAAGTGTAATCCATATTTCCAAAACCTGCAAAGTAGGCTTGAATTAGAAAAATCAAAATCATACACGGAATCGTCAAGAAAGGAATCAAACCAAGCAAGAATAATGGAATAACATAAAACAATTCTTTAATAATATTTCGAAAGGCAATTCTCATTCCTCTGAATAAATCTTTAAGTGCTTTTGTTCCATTGAAGCCAGAATATTTGGTATAATTGCCAGTTAAATGTTCTTCCACCTTTTGAGCTAGTGGAGTCATAAATGGAGACACGCAGGCAATGACTAGATGCTTAAATAAAATAAACCCAACTAAACCAAATAGAACATTAAGCACCCAACCAGTTATCATTTCCCAAGGAATCCATGGTAATAACCAAGCTGCTAATGAACCCGACAAAGCCCAAATAGCTGTTCCCAATCCTCCTGCAACTAACAAACTTACCACAATAGGAACTAGAAAATATTTCCACAACCTAAGTTTGGAAATAATTTGGAAGGCTGAAACGTAAGATGAAATTCCGTTAAAAAAATCTTTGATCATTTTTATTATAATTAGTTGAAGACAACTTAATACACTTATTGGAATAGATATTTTTTTTCTCTACTTGAATCCATTTTTCATAGACAAATGATAAGTTGTAAACGAAAACAGACTTTTACCCACTATAAAAGTTGATAAAAGCCTGAATCATTTCTATTTGTAAAAATGGCAAATAGATATTTTTAAGTCTTCGAAGGAATCTTTCGAGCTCTTTTAGTTTTAAAGAATTCCACGATTTGTTTAGAAGTCATAAAACCGAAATCTACAAAACTAACTTTTACAAAACGCTTTACATCTTGGTAAGCTCTTCCTCGCTTGTCTGTGAATTTTTTAGTTAATTTTTTCACATATTTCATGCATAACTCTTTCAAGTTTTGATTGAATTGTTGGTTGTCAAAAATACCAAAATAGGTAGGGAAAATTTTAGACAATTCAAAAAATTCTGGATAATCTTCTATTTCCAAATTATTCATAAATCGTTGGAAATATTTGAAAATCGTTGCTCGTACACATTCATTAATTGGAGATTTTCCTGGGTAAGAATTATAGAAAACTTTTACCGATTCGATCACCTCTTCATTGATATAACTCTTCGTATGAATTTCATCCAACAATATATACAAATGTTTTACTTTGTCATCTATGCCTTGGTCTACACTAATAGAAAGTCGTTGATCTTCCACACTTGTCAATTGCAGATCATTACTATGAATTACTAAAACTAAATCCAACCATTTGTTTTCGAAATCTTCAATATCTGATCTACTTCGGTTAAAATGAGTCGTAAATTCTGCTTGTGATGCTTCATCTCTTTCGAAGAAAAAACCATAGTAAGCTAACAATTCCAAATACTCATCAGTCCCTTGGAATTCTTTATTGTTAAAAAAGTCTTTGATGTCAGAAATAAAACTAGAATTATCTCCAGCTAAATGGATTCTGTGTTTCAAAAATAATTTCACCTCCGAAAATTGAATTTTTAATTCCGTCAAATTCGTTGGGAAATCGCAAGCAAAATAATTCTCATTTCGGAATTGATTTTTGTATCGAGCCAAAGCAATCTTTCGCTCTTTCAAATCTCGAAACTTAGGATTCTTTTGACCCTGCAAGAAGTATCTAATTTTTTTATTCTCGATTACATTGATCAAGTTTGTAATCCAAATATCGGAACTCATTGCAAATCCCATTTGAATCGTTTGACCAATTCTTTTTCTAATAATATCAAAATTAGAAGAACCGCAAACAGCCATCAACACTTCCTTAAAATGAGATTGTGGTCGAATATATTTTACATTATCATTAATCTCACCTCGCAAAACAGCAAATCCTAGAACTCTTGTGATATACATTCCTTCATATTCATCATCCAATAGCTCTTTCTCCAAAGTAACTAATTGCAATGGATTATGATTTCCTACTTTTTTATACAAGTCAGCGATTCGAGGTTCGAATGCTTCTCGTAAGGCTAAATAATCCTCTTCTTCTTCCTCATCCAAATATTTAACTAGGATTTCAGATGCTTGAATGTCGGTTTTAATCAATGCTAATTCATCAAGATATTCCTGATTAAGTGGTTTCATATTCTTTTTTTTTTGGAAAGACGGTTGACGGTCAACCGTCAGATGTCTTCGATTTTTAAATAGAAACCTGGAAGAGACAATTAAGCTCTACCAGGTTCCAATTATACTATTTTTTTAGAATTCAGTTTTATAATTTCAACAAATATAGTAAAATCAATTGAAAAAAATAAAACATATAAGTAATCATTAAAAGTCAAAAATTAACCATTCACAGGTAATCATTAACCATGAAAAGAATTACTCTCCCTCTTTTGCTTCAACAACTTTACCACCGTCTAGCTCATCTTGCCATTTTTTCAAGGCATCCCATTCTCCGTCAGCAGCCATTTTAGCTTGCTGTCCCCAAGTAGTTGGGTCATGCGAAGCTAATTTGTTTTCAGCTAAGATTTCTTTTACTTTTTCTACATCAGCTTCAGCCAATTGAGCGAAAGTAGCGATTCCTGCTTTGGTCAATGTTTCACCAATTTTAGGTCCGATTCCTTCAACAATTGTCAAATCATCAGCTTTTGCAGGTGCTTCTTCAGCAACTGGTGCTTCTTCAACAACTGGTGCAGCCTCAACTACAGGTGCAGCTTCTTCAACAACTGGTGCTTTTTTCTCAACAACAGGTGCAGCCTCTTCAGCAGGAGCTTCACCTGAAAGTGATTCAATTGTTGTCTGTTCTACAGTATCAACAAATGCAGCTTGTGCATCATTATTAGCAGGCGTACCTTCTGTCAACTCAGATTTAACTGGAGCAGCTTTCTTCGCAGGAGCTTTACCGTTAATCATTTCGTGGAACTTGCGAATTTCTTCGTTAGTTTCTGCACGACGAGCAGCAATTTTTTCTTCTTTAACATCGATCCAAGCTTGGTATTTTTCCATTGCTTGCTCTTGTGTTAAAGCACCTTTCTTTACCCCACGCTCTAAGTGCTTGCGGTACATTACCCCTTTAAATCTCAAAATAGCTCGAGCAGTATCAGTAGGTTGTGCACCTTTCATTAACCATTCGTAAGCACTTTCTCGATTTAATTCGATAGTGGCAGGTTTTGTCATTGGGTTATAAGTTCCCAATTTTTCAATAAATCGTCCGTCTCTAGGAGCTCTCGCGTCCGCAACAACGATGTGGTAAAAAGGAGATTTTTTTCTCCCTCTTCTTTGAAGTCTAATTTTTACTGGCATAAATGCTAAAATTTATTTGGTTTAACCATGCCCACTTTATCACATGAAGTGACGGTGGGTTTTTAACGGCTGCAAAGGTAAGGTATTTTTTGGAAATATAGGAGTTGTTAGTTCTTTTTTGAAAAGGTTTTTTTGATACAAAAAAATGCTATTTTTAGATGCTATTTTCGAGTTCCCCTTTATTTAAATATCTATCATTTTAACCCTGCATCATTCAATGTCTAATCCAAATTACACTAATGTGGGAATCTTCTCCACAGTAATGATCATCTTCTCCCTCATCGGTTATTTTTTCATTTCAGGAAAAGGAATCTTCGACCATTCCACTAAACTATATATTTTTACAAATGAAGCTTATAGTTTAAAAACCGAAACACCAATCTTATTCCGTGGATTAAAAATTGGAAAAATTAGTGATTTGCATTCGGTACAAGGAAATCTTTTAGTGGAGTTATCTATTGAAGAAGAAATGAAGTTCCCTAAATCAACTAAGTTCTTTTCCTCTCAGATTGGATTTTTTGGTGATCAACAAATTGATGTGGAAATTACCGAGGAGGGAAATCATTTATATAAAAATGGAGATACTATATCCACCTACCTGATTTATAAACCGATGAATAATTTAGTAGATTCTAGTTTTCTAAAAATAATTGAACCATCTCTCAAAGAATTAAGTAAAACAGTTGGAGAAGCACTAATTGAATATTCCGAATCTATCGACACTACAAATATTGAAATTAAGGAAAAATAACTTATTTTAGTACCTCATTAAATTTCTAAAAAATGACAGCGTTACAAAATCTAAAAGGTTACCTCGACGAAGACGGAAAATTCGACCGCTTTCCAGGCAAAAAACAAAAGAAAAAACAAGCTGCCATGCTTCAGGCATTAGCACAAAAATTTGAACTTGGAAAAAAATATTCTGAAAAAGAAGTAAACGAAATCCTAAATCAATATCACAGTTTTAATGATCCAGCCACACTTCGGAGATTAATGTTTGGCAATAAATTACTCAACCGAACTTTGGATGGGAGAAGTTATTGGTTAACTCAAGAACTTGCTTCTTAATATTTTCCAAACTTCCCTCAAAAAATAATGCTGCACCTAGTCATCATTCAATGAGAAACCTCCTAAAGGATTTAGGATAAAAAAGAGAAAAATAAAAGGAGATAATTTTTTATTGTTATTGGTCGGTTAATTTACCAAAAAGAACAATATTCTTTTTTTAAGAAAAATAGAAAGGGAAAATCAAATATGCTTTACACTCTTGCTCCTCTTTTTTGCAAGGTAATCAATAGTACTCCTGCGATCACAAAAAATGTCCCCACCCATTGCAGTCCCCCCAACCTTTCTCCTAAAAAAAGATAAGCCAAACCAATCGTAGAAATAGGTCCAATACTTCCTATGATGGCAGCATTAGAAGAACCAATCACTCGAATTCCTTCAGCCATCATAAAGGAAGGAATCACCGTCGCAATCAACGCCATCGCTAAACTAATCCAATAAACAGGCATTGCAAATTCCAACAGATTAAATCCATGAAGTCCAATATTATGAATAAAAACGCCAAGGCAAGCTGCTGACATGGAAATGGAATTATAACGAAAAGTACCAATCTTCGGAAGCAATTGACCACTCCCTACCAAGTATCCTGCATAAGCTAATGCTGCACCAAATACTAACATGGTTCCTTTTATTACATCGTTACCTTCTGCATTATAAAAGTTTTCATAAAATGCTATCCCTACTCCAACATAAGTTAATAACAATGCTATTACATGTAAACTCGTTATTTTGGAATGAAAAAAGAAAAAAGAAATTAGCAACACTATGGTAGGATACAAATACAAAATAATGCGCTCAAAACTGGCTGATATATATAGCAACCCCATAAAGTCAAACAAGCTTGCCACATAATAACCTAATAACCCCATTGATATACTCCAAAACCAATCTTTGCGACTTAATTGATAAACCTGATCTGATTTTTTTCGGAAAGACCAAAAACCAATTACTAAAAAAACTGGAAATGAAAAAGCCATACGAAGGGTCAATAATGAAACTGAATCAATTTCATATTGATAAGCTAATTTGACAAAAATGGCTTTCGTTGAGAAAAGAATTGCTCCAATAAACACAGTTAATGCCGCAATAATATATGCTCTCCGAGTAGGAGATTCAGTCATCTATTTATTTTATAAGATAGTTAATAATAATAATTTTCAATAAAGCATCTCCTTGAAATATCACAATATCTTTTCGACTTTCTACTATGACAACATTTTCAATAACAATGCTCTTACATCATCGACAGATTCTACATTAAATCTTGCTTTAGAATTTTGCACACCTACTTTTATGGTAATGGCAGAATCTGGCATCGCTCCAAATGTATCTTCATCCGTCCAGTCATCTCCTATTGCAAAATGAAAATCTGCAGGATATTTTTTCATCCATTTCTTGGCAGCCGAACCTTTATTAACTTCAAAATTTTTGATTTCCACGACCATGTCTCCTTCCAAAACTTGAAGGTGTCGATCCCTTGCCATATATTTCAAATGACTGGTCAGTTCTCTACTCCGTAACTCCCCTAATCCTAGTTCAACTTTTCTAAAATGCCAAACCAATGAATAATCTTTCATCTCAATAAATGACCCTGGAGTTCGGCTTACATAACTATCCAAAACTGGATGAATTTCTTGCTTCCAATCGTCGTCCACATCTTTCAATTTTTTCCATTCTCCACCATATGCTTTCAACCATAATCCATGCTCGCAAATCATAGAAACTCGCAAATCTTTCATCCATTCCTCTATCGGATCTCGACCTCGACCGGTAATTATAACAACGTGGTTACGGGAATCTTCTGTTAGCTTTTTTAGAATATCTAAAAGTTCATCATCAGGTTTAGCCTCATCTGGGCTAGGAAAGAAGTGGGTTAACGTTCCATCATAATCAAGAAAAATTAAGCGCCGGTGGGAATCATTATACTCTTTTGATATAATATCCAAGTCATTTTTATCTAGTTTTCGGATTTCTAAAGCCTTTTGTTCTTTTTTAATTTTTGTCAAATTACTCATAAACACCTCCACCCAATGAGAAATATTATATCGACGAAGCGACTTTTGCATAATCGTATTTCTACGGATTTGTTCTTCGACAGGCATCGTTAAAGCTAAATGAAGTGCTTCTACTTGCTTATCCGCATTATTCGGATTGATCAAAATCGCATCAGATAATTCCTTGGCAGAACCTGCCATTTCACTCAAAATCAATACACCTTTTTTATCCAATTTTGAAGCTATAAATTCCTTGCAAACTAAGTTCATTCCATCTCTCATCGGAGTCACCCAAGCCACCTCTGCAATTCGATAAAGTGCTGATAATTTAGTCAAAGGCAACGACCGATAAAAATAATGAATCGGAGTCCAATCCATCATTCCGTATTGACCATTTATACGACCTACCAACAAGTCTATTTCATTTTTCATTTGAATATATTGTTCTACATTATCTCTCGATGGGACAACCAACATAACCAAAGAAACTTTATTTAAAAACTCTGGATGCTTTTCCAAAAAAGATTCAAACGCAATCAATCGTTGAGGAATTCCTTTGGAGTAATCCAACCGATCAATACTTAAGATAACTCGCTTTCCTTGCAAGGAAGTTCGAAATAAAACTTCCTGAGCAATTGTATCTGGTGAGGCTGCTGAACTTTCATATTTATCATAATCAATTCCCATTGGAAAAGAATCAACCAACACTACCCTTTCCCCATTTTCAACATGTTGTTCCTTGACGCTTCTCGCAGCTAATCGACTCACCGAACTCAAAAAATGTCGCATGTCATCATAAGTGTGAAAACCAACCAAATCAGCACCAAGCAATCCATTAAGCAACTCTTTTCGCCAAGGTAATAATCGAAACATTTCATAAGAAGGAAATGGAATATGATTAAAATATCCGATACTAATTTTTGGAAAGCGCAATCGAATCATTTCAGGTAAAAGCAACAATTGATAATCATGTACCCAGATGGTATCTTCCTCAGAAATATATTTTACAATTTCATCACAAAATTTTTGATTCACTCTTTTATAGGCTTCCCAGTATTCATTTTTGTACTCTATATATTGTGGAAAATAATGAAAATTAGGCCATAGCACTTTATTAGAAAAACCTTCATAAAATAACTTAACATCATCCAATGTCAAAGCGACAGGACGCATACTTTCACTTTTCAAATAGTCTCCTATTTTCTGTTCTTCCGTCAATGACTTCGGATAATATCCAGTCCATCCTAGCCAAATATTTTCACCTTTTTTATATACCGATCCAAGTCCAGTAGCTAAGCCACCTTCGCTTGGAACAAAACTTAATTTTCCATCTTCCAAACTTTCTACTCTTATTGGAAGTCGATTTGATACAATGATTGTTTTTGCCATATGTTAAATATAATCGTGAAGCGTTAATAAATTATGATTGGCAAGTTGATTTTTTTGAAGGTCAAAAGTACATTCCTTTTTGGGAAAAAAATTAAAAACAAAGTACTTGATAATGTTAAAATATAGAGTTTTTCCGACCAGCAAGTTGTCACAGATCTTTAATAGTTTGCCTCTTAGTTCTTTCTATCAATTATGTTAAAAAAATAATCTTAAATCCGAAAAACATATAAAGAACTGATTATCAACAATTTAATCAATAACATTTAGGTTCGTCGAGTAAATACGCATGATAATTTATTTACTATATACAAAAAAGAACAAACAATAAACTCAGTAAGATCAGTCATAAAACACAAGGTAGCATACAATTTGGAACTAGGTAATCAACATATCACACTTCTACCAAAAAGAACCGAGCTTATTCCCATCTGTATAAATGCTCAATTTAAAAATTTCAAAAACTACGATCATGGAAGAACATGTATATGGGATCATCGATTCTAAAATTCAATTCTTAGATTTTCAAATCAAAGAGATGATCAAAATTAAACTAGGAAAATCACCTCAAGAAATTATGGTTCAGGAAGAACATCTTCCTTCTATTGATAGCTTCGAAATGGATAATAAGATATTAGATTTTTTAGAAGCCTATAGTAGAAATATCAGTCTTTTACTTCTGATGCGAACGACGCTGACTTACCTCTCTGCCGAAACGACTTTTCATCTTTTGACCAATGACAAATATATGGATTTTACTGAAAGTCAATTACGAACTGTTTTGGAAGAAGCTATTCACAATCAAGCAAGTCAAGATTTAGAATCAATCATGGATCGTGCTATGAAAAAACTAGCCATGTCTTCTTAAAAAAAAATCTTTTTTACTCACCCTTTTTTGTTTTCTCTCGTCGATAGATATAGTTATTCAATTCTTAAAAAAAAATAACTATGTCTAAAAAGAAAATTCAAATCAATATTCCTGAACCTTGTCAAAAAAACTTTGCAGAAATGATTCCTGCAAAAGGTGGTAATTTTTGTGATAGTTGTGAGAAAATAGTCATAGATTTCACCAATATGACTGACCAAGAAATTGCCAATACATTTATAAAAAATAAAGGAAAAATATGTGGTCAGTTCCGTAAGGATCAATTAGATAGAAAAATAAATTTAACTCCTTCTCCTATAAATTCTTATCGAGGGAAAGCTGCAAGTATATTGTTATCTGGATTTCTGACTGCAGGAATCGCCAATGCTCAAAATAATAATCAATCATTAACTGTAATCGAAAATCAACAAATTATCAATCAATCTAACTTAGAAACGAATCACAAAGATAATATTCAACCTTCTTCGGATTCCTCATTTGTTCTAAAATTTTTAATTGAAGATGATCTAGGTGAAAGTTTGATTGGTGCAAGTATTATATTAAAAAACAATAACAAAATTGGAACTACCTCTGATATCAATGGAAAAGCTGAACTAATTATTCCAAAGGAAATTACTAGTAAAGATTCTTATACTATCACAATCAGTTATACAGGATATAGTACTCAAGAAATTTCATACAGCAAAAATAATACTAATCCAAGTCATGTTCAATTGATTCAGATGACGGGAGGAATACTTTTAGGAAGTCCAATAGTTGTAGTTGATGGAACCAAATCATATCCTCGAACGCTTTATGCTGTAATCAAAAATTGGTTCTATAAATTTAAATACTACCGAGGAGACCGACAAGAAAATAGAGAAGATCGAAGAGACGAACGAAGAAAAAAAAGAGCAGACAGAAAAGCTACTCAACTTTTAAAAAAGAAATCATCTAGCAAAATCATTCAATTACCCACTCAACAATTTTCTGTTTCATTAAAAAATATTTCCCCTAATCCATTCTCAGATAAGATAAATTTGGAAATTTATTCAGAAGTAAAAGGTGATATTCAGATTTCGCTTTTTGATATTTCTGGTCAAAAATTTTATCAAGTAACGCAAGGACTGCTTATAGGAAATCAAAATGTATTTTTAAATTTAAAAAATATTAAACTGGAAAACGGGGCGTATATTTTACACCTGAAAGAAAAAAATGGTCAAGTGCAAAGTCGGAAAGTGATTAGAGCTTCGGAAGGTAATTTTAGATTAAAAGATTAGATTTTGATGGAACGCGGATTGAGTGATCGAGCGAATTTTAGCGGATTTGACGACAATAGGATACGAGTTTCTCCCAGCATATTGTAATCGTCAGATCCGCTAAAATTCGCTCGATCCGCGTTCTATAAACATCATCAAAATTGCGCTCGAATCATTCGATCTTTCCCTTCCATATCTTGCTCCAAAACTACACTTGTAAATGTCTTGTTACGTAGCATCTTCACTACATCCTTCGCATTAAACTCATTCGTTTCAAAAAACAAATATCCATCTTTATTTAATTTCTCTTTTGCAAAGTCAGCAATTATTTCATAAAAAAGAAGTGGATTATCATCCTCTATAAACAGCGCTAAATGTGGCTCAAATTGCTTGACATTTTCGGGCATAAGATGAGCCTCTCGATACGGAATATAAGGTGGGTTACTTACAATAATATCAAAGTTTGGAAGATTCTCCCAATCCTTTTTTTCTAAAATATTTTTATGATAAAAAACAATATCCGTTTCTAAACTTGCAGCATTCGTTTTGGCAATAATCAATGCATCTTCGCTTACCTCTAAAGCATGTACATTATTTTTCGGAAATAATTTTTTCAAAGTAATCGGAATACAACCACTCCCCGTTCCTATATCTAACAATGTAATTCCATCTTTTTTCACAAATGACCTAACCGTATTTTTCACATAAAAAACCAACTCTTCGGTGTCTTGTCTTGGAATCAATACATGCTCATTTACTTTAAATTTATATCCATAAAAATCTGCCTCGCCTAAAATATATTGGACTGGTTCATTTTGTAAGAGTCTTGTTATAATTTCCTCCAACCGACTTTGATTTCCCGAAGAAAATTCTTGCTCACTCGTAAAATCATATAACTTAAAAGCATCCTCAAAAACAATACGAGCAATAGCATTCGCTTCGCCTTCGGATTGAATCGTTTGAAGTTTTTTAGTAAAATTTTGGTAAGTATCTTTAATGTTCAATTTTTTATTTTTTAGATTGCAAAGAAAGAAGATTTTTTCCCTAAATTCGATAAAGATTAAAAAGAATTTATTCCCAACCTTTTGGATCCCTTATCAAGTCTTACTTAATTGATGTTATCTAAACTAACAAAAAAATTAATATGAAAAACTTAACTCAATTACTTTTAACCACTTTTATTTTCTTCCTCTTTTCATTCAACATTTCCGCGCAAAAAAAAGGAAAAATTCAATTTATTGGAGGAATCACTTTTAATTCAGAATATTTATATGAAGATATTATTCAAGATAAGATATCAACAAATTTCGGACTATTCGGACAAATTCAATTAGGTAAACGATTTTCAACAGTAACTTCCATAAATTTTGGTCAACGAAAATATAAAGGATCTCCAGATAATAATACTGGTTGGTGTGGTACTGGCTTATCTCAAGAATTTATGGCGTTAACTTTTATTGGTTATCAAGAAAGAGCATTGACTATTGATCAGTTATTTAAATTGCATTTTAATCATAGAAAAGCATCTTATTTTATAGGAGCAGGTGGGTTATTAAAACTCCCACAACATGTACAAAGTCTTCCTTACCAAGAATCTGTACGCTCAAACGAAATCTTGATTGCATCACCTGACTCAGATTATTTAGATAGAAGGTTTGGATTTTTATATGCTGCAGGTATTGATTATAGATGTTGGGGAAACATTCTCTTTTCTGCTCAAATAAATTTAAATGTTTATGATTCTGAATATTTGAGAGAAAGGTTTTATGCTCATGGTAGAACTGAAACTTATAATCACAATAACATCAATCTAAAATTTAGTGTTGGGTATATTTTTTAACTTTCTTGTAAAAAAAGCAGCCCAAAACTGAGCTGCTTTTTTTGTAAATATATTGTTATAATTCTCTAGAAATCTTCTCCTCCTCCTTCATAACCGCCGCCTCGTCGACCACCACCTCTTTTCTTTTTCTGATTCAATCTATAATTTAATGTCAATCGAGTCGTTCGTCCTCTCCATTGAAATTCTTCTTCTCGAAAAAGATTATCCGTAAAAAGTGTGCCTCTTCTTTTTCTTGAATTAAATACATCTGAAACACTCAATGTCAACGTTCCTTTCTTTTTAAAAACATCTCGACTCATTCCAAGGTTTAGAGAAGTAATCGCTTTGGTCGTTCCTTGAGTTGTTTCTCTTGGAGCACGATAATTTATTCTTAATTGTACATCAGTTTTTTTCATGATAGTAGTTCTCGAAGTGACTCTTCCACTCATCGTATAGGTATCCGCCGTAAACGCACTATTCACATTACTACCATCTGTTATTGATCGAAAAAGATTCATATCTCCATTAATTTTCCACCATTTGAAAGGGCTGTAAGAAAAATTAAATTCAAATCCGACATCATCTCGGGTAGCCAAATTTTCAGGGCGACGAAGTGTAATCACTAAAGAGTCAACCACCTGCACATCAGAAATTACTCGTTGAATTACCCCTGTAGTATGTCGGTAATAAATCGATGATCCTAACGATCCCTTATCCCAATATTTGATATGACCAATCTCATAAGAGTCTGTAAACTCCGGATCCAAATCTGGGTTTCCAGTAAATCTATTCCGCGCATCACTTAACGTAAAAAATGGATTCAATGACCAAAATCTTGGACGTCTTAATCGACGACTATAGCTTGCCTGAATAGCATTATTATTAGGAAGGTCATATGTCAAAAATGCACTTGGGAAAAAATTGAGATAATCTCGTGGATTGATTTCATTAGTTTTGATCAACTCAGTTACCACGTCAGAATATTCTAACCTAGCACCAAATTGAAAAGAAAATTTATTTATCTTATTTCCAAAGGAAGAATAAAATGCATGGATGACTTCATCATATTTGAAATCATTACTTAATCCATCAAATACAACCCACTCATCATTAGCAATTTGTTCCTCCACGAGATAATCATTTTTGATATATCGATAAGAGCCTTGATACCCTGCTTCTAGTTTTTTATCTTTCCCAAAAGGTTTGACATAATCCAAGCGAGTAATCAACCGCCGCTCCCCTTCTTCATTATTGGATCTTTGAAAATAATTAGAAGCAGATGACGGAGTCCCATCAGATAAAAAATATACTTCATTAAAATCTGAACTTTCTTTTTCCGTATTGTCCTGAAATCGAATATCAGTTACCAACTCATGTCCTTTACCTTCAAATTTTTTAGTATAAGTTAATGCATATTCCAATTTAGATTCATCCTCTATCTCCTCATCCGTTCTGAAAGTTCTTTCTAAAAAATTATTTCGATCATTGAGAAAATCCTGATAATCAACAGTCGAAATATTATCATCTTGACCTAATCGATATAGAAAAGAGGTGGTAATTGTATTTTTACTATTGAAATAATAATCAGCTCCAAATCTAATATTTCCTGAAATGCCTCCTCGATCTTGTTTTCTTTCAATAAGTGTAATTTCAGTTGTATCTCCTCGATAGAATTCTTGATAGGAATCTCCACCACCAAAATTTCGACCATAGTTCACTCCTAAATTGGTAAAGAAATTTAATTTATTCCTCCTAAAATTTAAGTTAATCGCAGTACCATAAATACTTGGATCTCCGATAGTAAAATCAAAAGATCCATTCAATCCTTTTTTCTTTTGCTTCCGTAAAACGATATTAATAATTCCTGCAGAACCTTCAGCCTCAAATTTTGCAGAAGGATTGGTAATCACCTCTACCCGGTCAATCAAGTTCGCAGGTAAACTTCGCAAGCCATTAGAATTTCCAATTCCAACCAAACCAGATGGTTTTCCATCAATCAGAATTTGCACACCTTCACTTCCTCGAAGACTAACATTACCTTCTACATCAACTGCCACACTTGGCACCTCATCCAAGATATCAGCAGCATTTCCACCTGCATTAGCAAGGTCTTTTCCTACATTAAAAATTCGTTTATCCAATGCCATTTGAACAGAACTTTTTTCTGCTCGAACTTCTACTTCAGCAAGTGTTGCCGTATTAACACCCAATTTTATCGTTCTTAGATCTGCTATTTTATTATCTCGATTAATAATTACATCATTGATAATTTGAGATTCAAAACCGATAAACTCTATTTTTGCATAATGCTTTCCAGAAGGGGTTTCGATAGAAAAAACACCTTTATCATTTGAAATATCTCCCGTAATTATCGAACTATCTTTTTGGGAAAAAATCGTAATCGTAGCATATTCTAATGGCGCTTGAGTTTCTACATCCACTACTTTTCCTTTGACAATTCCATTAGAAGGTTGAGCAAAAAGACTCAATGGAATACTCAATATCATTAATAAAATGAGTCTCGTTGTAAATTTTTTAAACATTAGGTTTAAGTTTTTTCTTTTGATTAATTGATTTGATAATTGGCTTGGAAAACTGTTAAACGCTCGAAAAGTCAAGACGTTTAAAAAAAGGGAAAGATTTTTCTTTTGGAAAACAGAAGCTATTAAAAATTTAGACGGCGAAATTGAGAAATACTTGCGTAAAAGTTGCTATTTCTTTGAAAAAAATATTCCTAAAAATGGTGATAAAAATCACCTAATAATTTTTTACTGTAGGATTAGGTCATTGTAAAAACCATTATTTTTTAACTAAAGATTAACCGCTTTCATCACCCAACTAAATTTTTTTCAAAAGAAAACCTATTACCTTTGTTTCTTATTTTTTTATAAAAAAATCATTCCAATGAAATTCGAAACCAAAGCCATTCGAATCCAAACTGAGCGTTCTCAACATCGAGAACATGGAACTCCTATCTTTCCAACCTCAAGTTTTGTTTTTGATGATGCCGAACAAATGCGTTCTCTTTTTGCTGGCGAAGAAACTGGAAATATCTATAGTCGTTTTACTAATCCAAGTGTTCGAGAATTTGAATTAAAAATAGCTGCACTCGAAGAAGTAACAGATGCCTTTGCAACTGCCTCAGGTATGGCGGCGGTCTTTGCGGTGTTTATGACCTTTTTGAAAAAAGGAGATCACGTTCTAGCGTCAAGAGCACTTTTTGGTTCGACCTTTAATTTATTAAATAATCGATTGGCCTCTTGGGGAATCGAATACGATTTTGTTGATCCAAAGACTCCAGAAAGTTGGAATGAAAAAGTTCGACCAAATACTAAAATGCTTTTTATAGAAACTCCTTCTAATCCAGGTTTGGAAATAATTGATTTGGAAAAAGCAGGACAATTTTCTAAAAAACATCAATTGATTTTTTGTGTGGACAATTGTTTTGCAACACCTTATTTACAACAACCTGCAAAATTCGGAGCAGATATTATCGTTCATTCCGCTACAAAATTTATAGATGGTCAAGGTCGAGTGATGGGTGGTGCGATTGCAGGAAACAAAGATTTGGTAAATGAGGTCAGAGGTTTTTGTCGAAGTACCGGACCTTCGCTTTCACCATTTAATGCGTGGGTACTTTCCAAAAGTTTGGAAACACTTGCGGTGAGAATGGATCGACATTGTGAAAATGCAATGGCCTTAGCTAATTTCTTAGGAACTCATGCAGAGGTTTCTAAAGTGAATTATCCATTTTTAGAAAGTCATCCAGCTTTTCACATTGCCAAAAAACAAATGTCCCAAGGAGGAGGTTTAGTTACTTTTGAAGTCAAAGGTGGATTGCAACAAGGACGAGATTTTTTGGATGCTATGGAGATGTTATCATTAAGTGCCAACCTTGGCGACACTCGGACTATTGCTACTCATCCAGCTTCCACGACACATGCAAAAGTAGCAGAAGAAGTTCGCTTAGAAGTTGGAATTACCAATAGTCTACTTCGAATTTCCGTAGGATTAGAGCATATCGATGATATTATTTATGACATAAATAATGCTTTGAAAAAGAGTGCTCAATCTATCAATTAATTTTTTTGAAAAAAATCAAATCATGCCCTCATCATTAAATTCGACTTCTTATGAAATTTCAATCCCAATTGATGGATTGCAATTTTACAATTATAACAATGCTTTTACATTGGAGTCTGGAGACACTCTTCCAGAGATAACCATCGGATATCACACCTTTGGAAAACTAAACGAAACTAAAAATAATGTCATTTGGGTTTGTCATGCTTTGACCGCAAATTCTGATGTTTCTGATTGGTGGAAAAATATGTTTGGCGAAGGAAAAATCTTTGATCCTAAAAAACACTTTATCGTTTGCGCCAATATTTTAGGTTCATGTTATGGTTCAACTGGTGCAAGAAGTATTTCCTCCAATACTCAACAAGCATATGGAACTGATTTTCCTTTGGTCACTATTCGAGACATCGTTAGAGCACATAATTTGTTACGACAACATCTAGACATAGCTGAAATTGAACTTTGTATTGGTGGTTCTTGTGGCGGACATCAAGTGATGGAGTTCGCTTATCTCATTCCTGAAAAGATAAATAAAATTGCCCTTTTGGTTTCTAGCGCTAGAGAAACAGCTTGGGCTATTGCGACTCATGCCGCACAAAGATTAGCCATTCAAGCAGACTCAACTTGGCAAGAAGATAATAATCGAGCTGGTCAAAATGGATTAAAAGCAGCAAGAGGAATGGCTTTGCTCGGCTACCGAACTTTTGATTCCTACACTAAATCTCAAACAGATGAATCTGAAAAGTTAGATGATTTCAAGGCAGCTTCTTACATCAATTACCAAGGCAAAAAATTACAAGATCGCTTTTACGCGCAATGTTATTTTTCATTAACAAAAACCTTAGACACACATCATATGGGAAGAGGTCGAGGAGGAATTGGAATTGCTTTGGAGAAATTAAAAATGCCTGCTTTTATTTTATCAATAGAATCTGACATTTTGATTCCACCTGTGGAACAACATCAGTTGGCGGAACATCTACCTAATGCTACTTTCATTTCATTGAATTCAAATTATGGCCATGATGGATTCTTGGTGGAAGCAGAAACAATAAATGAATTATTGCTAGAATGGTTTCTCTAATGGTTAATGATGAATGTTGAATGGTTAATTTCCACCATGGTATTAACCATTCAACATTAACAGTTAAACATTAAACATACCGCTGATCCAAACTATATTTACTTGGGTACTTCGGCGCAATATTTTTATAAAATTCCATAATTTTTTTCATATCCGCTTCTAGGTTATCAGTTGGATATAAAACCCCTCCAACTCCTGCTACTTTTTTTTCAAAATCTAAATACCCAAAAGTGATTGGCACTTTAGCCATTTTTGCTACATAATAAAAACCAAGCTTCCACTCTTTTCTTAAAGCTCGCGTTCCTTCAGGAGCAATGACCATAGCAATCTCATCAAATTCTTTGAAAAAATCAGCCATCTGTTCTATCTGACTTTTACGTGGTTTATTCGGATCTTTTTTACTTCGATCTATTCCCAAAAATCCAAGTGGCTTAGTAATTAAGCCAATAGGGAATTTTGTCATGGTATCTTTTACCGCAATTTTTACCGGGATTCCCAAAATAGCAAAAGCCACTCTCACCCAGATTCCATCCCAATTAGAAGTATGAGGTGCAGCAATCATTACACTTCGTATTGATTCCTTAGGAATTTTTTTATCCACTTTCCAGCCAGCCAGCCAGAGCATTATTCGAGCTATAAATGTTAACATATCGTAAATTTAATATTTTGTCATAGATATGAAAGGAAAATGAAAAAAATAGATTCTTCCAAAATTTAAAAATAATAAAAAAGGAGATGGTTAAACAACCACCTCCTTTTTTAACTACCTGTGAATCAATGCTTTATAAAAAAATAAAACAGAAACCTAGGTTAAAAATAATTTGATCTTACCGTTCTATTTTTTTACAATTTCAATCAATTCAACTGTAAAGATTAAAACTGAATTAGGTGGAATACTTCTTTGACCTCTTTTTCCATAAGCTAATTCAGATGGAATATAAAACTCAAATTTATCTCCAGTATTCATTAATTGAAGTCCTTCTGTCCAGCCTTTGATCACTTGATTCAATCCAAACTCAGCAGGAGTTCCACGTTTGTACGAGCTATCGAAAATAGTTCCGTCCAATAATTTCCCTTCATAATGGACTTTGACTTTGTCGGTTGCCAAAGGTTTTGGGCCAGTACCTTGGGTAATCACTTTATATTGTAAACCAGTTGGAGTTGCACCAACACCTTCTTTTATTTTATTCTCGTTAAGAAATTTCACTCCTTCAGCAGCATTTATAATTCCTTGTTCTTCTGTTTTCTTCTTTTCTACTCTTTGTCTTTCTTGCTGAGCTTTTTTCATTAAAAACTGAGCTTGCTCTTCGGTAATTCTTTGAGTATTTCCAAACTGATCATCAATACCACCTTTAAGAATTTCTTTATCCACCTTCAAATCTTTCATTTGATTGCCAATCAAAAATCCGTAGGCATAAGCAACAGAATCTTGAAAAGTTTTTAGCTGAGGAGCTTTTTTATTTTTTTGTGCAAAAGTATTGTTGGAAAAACTTGCCAAGAATAAAAGTGTTGCAAAAGCGTATATTATTTTTTTCATTTTAATTGTTTTTTTTGAAAATATAATCTGAGTTTTTAAAAAATGCAAAAATAGTTTTTTTAGACTTGAAAAAAACTAAACGTAACGTTAATTAAAGATATTTTTTATTACAAAAATATTTAATATCAAAAATTAGGCTAAAATTATTATCCATTTGTAATTTTCCTTTTGTTTAGAAATTTCAATCCATGATCTTCAATCCCCCTTTTGATTTGCATTACTAAATGTAGTCCCCTTAATTGAACAAATTTTCATTATAAAAAACCGTAAATAAATTGTAATATTAAGAATATTAGTAATGAAGTTATTTAAAGATTAGAAAAAACCAGCAAAATTTCAATAATGATTTTAATAAAAAAAACTTCCTTTTTAAGGAGCAAGAAATACATTTACCTTTTCACTTTTTGTCTTATCATAATAGCTTTTTGTAATAGCTGTCAATCTCCGATAGAAGAAAAAAAAGTCTCCCCTTTGGAAAAAATAAAAGATAAAAAAGTAAAATCGCTACTTGAAAAAACTTTTAAAAAGACAGGAGGTCTAGAAAACTGGAGCAGTAAGAAATCTATAAAATTTAAAAAATACTTCGCGCTTTTTGACTCGCTTGGAAATACGGAAATGTCTGTATATCAGATCCATGAATATAATTATTCAAAAGGGGAAGAAATAAATATTAAATGGTTGAAAGGAATTAAAAAACACCTTTTGCAATCTAAAAATGGAAAAATCAAGAAAACAATTGATGGGAAAATTGATTCTTCTGCCAAACCAATTTCTTTAAAAAATACCATTTTGAGTTCCACTTTTGTAGTTAATATTCCTTTCAATTTATTGGATGAAGGAATTGTTTTTGAGCATGAAGGAATTGATACATTGAATGACGGAGCAGTCGTAGAAGTGTTGCGTGCTGACTTCAACCCTGAAGCTCATAACAATCATTCTACAAAAGATACTTGGTGGTATTATTTTGATAAAGAGGAACATCACTTAGTAGGTTACATGGTCAAACATGCTGACCATATGAGCTATGTTAAGAATTTAAGTTTTACCGAAGTCGATGGTTTTACTTTTCCTGTAAAAAGAAAAAGTTGGCGTGTGAATAAGAATCGAGAAATTTTATACTTACGAGCTGAATATGAATATTCGGATTATAAAATTGAAAAATAAGGACTAATTATGAATACCTTTTTACAAACTCCAACCAATGATCTCAGACAAAGTCTTGATTTTTATAAAAAATTAAATTTCAAAATTTTGTCTGCTGAAAATCCAACTTTAGTGTCAGATGGAAATGCTATCATCGAAATTAATCCTGACCGGTTTGCTCGAGCAGGCGTTAAATTTTATAAAAGCAATTGGGCTACCATAGTCGAACAACTCCAAAAATTGACGAAAGTTTTGCCAATTGAAAATGGTTATTTATTGAGTGATAAAAGCGGTGTTTGGATTTATTTGATGGAGTCCAATTCGACGATAAATTTTAATTTGAATGAAGTAGAGAATTCTACTTTAGGAAACTTTGCAGGATTAAGTTTGGAGACTACCGACATTCAGGGTTCAATTGAAATTTGGGAAATTTTAGGTTTTTCAAAAACGATGGGTTCCGTCGAACAAGGTTGGGTAGCCTACGAAAATCAAGATAAAATGACGGTGAGTTTTATGCAACCAAATAGTTGTCCTCATTTATTTTTCAATCCGTCGATGACTTATTTTAATGGAAAAGATAACCTTTCGATCATTGCAAAAATTCGAGAAGCAAGGATTCCTATCACCGAAGAAATTACGCATTTCAATAAAGAAAAAATTGTAGATAATATTATTATTCGTGATCCAGGGGGTTATGGATTTTTTATTTTTAGTGATTAAAAACTTCATGAATAAAAATGGATCTTAATAAAAAGAGTTTTGAAGAGGATGGGTTTCAAATTATTAATCATGTTTTTACAGAAAACGAGATTCAGCAGATTTTAGACTTTTTAGAAAATAAACAACTTGAAAAGGCATTTGGAATTAGAGGTTTTTTAAAAACACATCCCGAATTGAACGCTTTAATTTTTACTGAAAAATTAATTTCAATAATAAACTCCATTGCCGAAAATTCAAAAATTATTAAATCAATTTATTTTGACAAACCACCTAATGCAAATTGGATCGTCAATTGGCATCAAGATTTAACCATTAATGTAGAAGGAAAAACGGAAGATGATAATTTTAAAAATTGGAGATTTCTAAAAGAAAGAACCATTGTACAACCACCTCTGGATATTCTTGAAAATATTTATACCATTAGAATTCATTTGGATAAATGCACCCCGAAGAATGGCGCATTGCAAGTCGTTCCTCAATCACATAAAGAAGGGGTCGTTAATTTAGCTCATGAAGTTGCTAATCTAAATTTAATTAAAAGAACTTGTGAAGTAGAGAAAGGAGGAATACTAATAATGAAACCATTATTATTTCATTCTTCTAGAAGAACTGAGAACCAACAGAATCGACGAGTTATTCATATTGAATTTTCCAATAAAATTTTACCCGAAGGAATGAAATGGTTGGAAGCTCAAAAAAATAGTATAAATTAAAATTGAACATTCAGGAGAATAAAATTTAATTTGTAAATATAATGTTAGAAAAAATAATCAAACTAGGTGATCCAAGACTTTATGAAATTTGCGAAGAAGTTTCCTACAACGAAGTGGCTACACTCCTACCCCAAATTAATGAATTACACCAACTAGTTTTGGATTTCAGGAAAACATACAATGCAGGACGAGCTATCGCTGCCCCTCAGATTGGATTGATGAAAAGAATTATTTGTCTCAACACTCCTCAACAAAAGCAAACGATTATTAATCCTGTTTTGACAGACTACAGTAAAGAGATGATAGAATTATGGGATGATTGCATGTCATTTCCCAACTTGCATGTTCGAGTCAAAAGACATTTTTCTTGCACGATGAACTTTGTTGATGAGCATTGGGAATCGCACACTTGGCTTTTAGAAAATGATCTTTCCGAATTGATGCAACATGAGTTTGATCATTTAAATGGAATTTTAGCGACACAACGTGCGATAGACAATGCTTCATTTAAATATGTGGGAGTCTAATTTCGTTGAAGTTCGACTATTTTTATTGGATCAAAGATTCTAGTTAAAAATGTTAACAAAATAAATTAATTTTGCGTTTAAAGTTAAGGTGTGGTTAAACGTAAAAAAGGATTTGCTTTTACTTTCTACACCCATTACTTTTAATTAATTGAGAGAACATTTTAAAAGTATCACGACAATTTAACATACTACTAATGAGATTATTTTTCATCCTACTAGCCATCATTTGCACTTTTACAATTGGAACTTTTGCCCAAAGGTCAAATGATTCTTCTCCTAAGTTTAAAAAGAATACTTTAAAATATGGTTATGGTTCTTCGTTTCACAAAAATGGAATGTTGGGAAATTATCAATATGGTGAGTACACTCGATACTTTGGTAAGCGAGTAGCGATAGGAGTTTTGGCTGGCTATGTCAAAGCAGATAATGCAAATGAGAATGGAGCTGTTGATTTGGCTTTTAATGCATGGAAGGGAGATTTGAATTTATATTTATTGCCCATTAATAATTCAATTAATAGTTTTAAAATTGGCGGCGGTGGAAGTTATTGGATGGGAGAATTTAAATCTCGAGATAGTGTAGAGCTGGATTTCACGGTTGAGGATGAAGAAAATTACGGTTGGAATGTAGCTGCCGAATATGAAATTTACATTGCGAATACGATTACAATTGGAGCAAGAGCTGCTTTTACTCAATCCATAAATGGAGAACATTATTATTTCTTTGGATTGAATGGAGGGTTTAAGTTTTAATGGTTAATTAATAATAATAGAAAATAAAAAAAGCGAAGTGGATGAGTTCCACTTCGCTTTTTTTATTAAAGTTTTTTTATCCTAAAATTTAGGGCAATTTACTTTGTATCTAGTCTTACTAGGATGAACATAGATTAAAGAGATTTCGAAAGATCCTCTAGATTGAGAAGCTGTTTTTAAACTTGAAGTATTCACATCGTAACTTAATCCAAGATTAATTCTTTCCATTTCCAAAATTGTGGAAACGATTAAGGCATCAGCATGTCCTCCCTCTACGGTTTTTGAAATCCGATTCCAAAGTCCAGCTCGAATCGCTACCTCTCTCCAATCATGATTGCTGTATCTGAAATTTACACCAAAGTTAGTTTGAAAAGAAGGTCCTTGACTCATCACTAAAATAGCTGGCAAAAGACTTAACTCCCGATTCAATGGAATTTCTGCGCCAGCATGACCTGTAACTCTCATGTGCAACGTTTCGCCAGGTCCTTGATCGTAAAGTGTAATTTGTGCTGGAGCAATATGATTTAAAGCTCCACCTACATAAACACTTTTATTTTCATCTAATCTAGCGTACCACATTAAGCCTGCATTAAAATCTAAAAAGACATCAGTTGAGGTAGTTAAGTTCGCTTCCTGATTATCCAAAGAAGTATTAACTGAAACGGTTGGTTGATCAAACTGAGCAGAGAACCATAGTCGAGTTGGGTCAATTCGGTTTTGTCCAAACCCAACTTGTGCACCCGCAATTAAATATTGACTTTGAGTACTATATTTACTTCCTCCGACTTGCTTCATGTACGAAGTACTAAGACTTCCACGATATTGTCCATATCCAGCAACTCCAGATTGATCTTGCATTGCTGTAATTCCAACAGAAAGATAATCACTATTGACAATCCTAAATCTTTTTTCAAAACCAGCACTAATCGTACGAAATGGATGAATATCCAAAATACTATTATACTGTTCTCTGTAGTTGACTACTGCTCGAAAGCTCCCTTCAAAAACGCCAGTCATCGCAGGATTCAAATTCATAGGTGAAGCATAGAATTGAGAAAATTGTTTGTCTTGAGCAAAAATTTGCTGAGACATGATGATGAAAAATACCGCTAATAGTTGTGTAATTCTTTTTTGCATAGTGATTGTTATTTTCAAAATTTGAAAATCTAAAAGTTGGATTTTGTTTTTGGGAAACCAACTTTTAGATTAATCAATTATTGCTATAATAAATATTTTAAATAAAACTTCCAATCTCAAGGAATAGAAGTTTTGTATTTGTTTTTACTAAAATTTTTATCGAAGTAACGTTGAGTGTCCTTTCAACACATCACTCGCGCCATCAATATATTCTACTTCCAATGACCAAACGAAAACTGCTGGGTTCATAATTTTCCCATCAAAAGTTCCATCCCAACCGATACCTAGTTCATTAATTGGATAGGGAACATTATTTTCATAAACTAACTCTCCCCATCGGTCAAAAACTTTAAAAGATTTTACAATTGTACCATCATCTCCGTGAGTTCGGAGTAAGTCATTTTCATTTCCAGTAAATGGAGAGAAACCAGTTGGTACAAAAACTCTTCGGAATTTATTGACATAAATATTGATATAATCTTCCGCCTTACAACCAAATTCATCTTCGATCGTAACTTGATAAGTTGTTTGGAAAAATAATCCAACTGCAGAAGTACTTGGACCATCGAAGGTCGTCAAACTATCTTCTGGTGACCAAGTGTAAAAATAATTTCCAGCAGGATATGCGACTGCATTTAAGTTAGCTGTTTCTCCTAAGTTAATCGTAATATTATCTCCTAAGTCAACTGACAGTTCTTCTGGCCCTTCAACTAATGCGCTGATGGTAGTCGTACAGCCATTTCTATCTTCAATATAAGTGGCATAATTTCCAACTTCCAAACCTAAAAAAGTGTTGGTTCCTGAAAAATTATCTCCATCCAAACTATATTGATATGGTCCAGTTCCACCTTGCGCGTCCACATAAAGTGCTCCATCTCGATAATCATAACAAGTAACACTATCTGCATCAATCGTAGCCCAAAGTTCATCAGGAGAATTTAGGTTTACTATCTCAACTTCTGTACAACCATTGCCATCAGTAATCGTTACAGTATAAGCATTCGCATAAAGTTCCGTCAAGTTTTGATCTGTCGATGAAAAAATATTGAGGGTATCGGTGTTCGTCCAATCATAAGAATACTCAGGAGTTCCACCAGTAGTTGTAGTATTAATTGTTCCTATATTATCTCCATAACATGGATTATCTTCCACCGCAAAACTAACTTCGATTGGAGCTGGTTGATTCACTTCAAAACTTGTCACAGCAGAACAATTCGTATTATCAGTAATCGTCACCAAATAATTTCCAACAGCCAAATCAGTTGCGATTTGAGTTGTTTGATTATTTGTATTTGCATCCCATTGATATGAGTCAATTGGAAAACCACCACCTTGAGTTGTAATTTGAATATTAATTTGACCATCATCAGAACCAAAACAATTGGTATTATCAATGAGTGCTGTGGCGGTAATTTCAGCAGGTTCAGAAAGTGTAAAGATTGTTTCACCTGTGCAACCTTCTGCATCTGAAATAATTAAAGTGTAATCCCCTGCCGTAAGGTTTGAATTTAATTGATTAGTTGAAGCATTGCTCCAAACATAATTATAATTATTCAAATCTCCAGCCCCTACTCCACCGTTGACGATATTGACTCCTAATTGACCATCAGAAAGTCCAAAACATGAGGGATCTATATTAATTGCACTTGCCGTAATTTCTTCTAATTCTGTGATCAAAATATCAGCCGTTGTTTGACATCCATTCTCATCCGTAACCACTACTGAGTAATTCTGTGCAGCTAAATCACCTGCAGTTGCAGTAGTGGAAGCTATTATATTATTCCACTCAAAAGTATAATTTGTTCCTGTTCCTCCAGAAGGTGTAACTATCGCTTCGCTAGTGTTTTGATTAAAACAACTTTCAAAAGTTTGATCAACTACTGCTGAGACTGCTGTTGCAGGTTCATTAATCGTTGCACTTGCTGAAGTTGTACATCCGTTAAAATCAGTTACCGTAACCGTATAATCACCTTGGATTAAAGTATTTACATCTTGAGTAAACTGACCCGGCAAAGTATTCCACGCATAAGTATATGGTCCAACTCCACCTATCGGATTAACAGTAGCCTCTCCATCATTCCCTTCAAAACAAAGTACATCAGTTGGATCAATTGAAGCTGTTAAAACTGCAGGCTCATCAACAAAAATAGAAGCAGTTGCAGTACACATGGCTGCATCAGTAATTGTAACTGTGTAAGTTCCCGTAGGAAGACTATTTGCAGGATTTGAAAATTGAGCTAATTGATCACTCCACAAATAAGTGAACGCACCATTTCCGCCCGAAGCAAAAACTTCTGCAAAACCTGTATTTTCTCCATTACATAAAACGTCAATTGGAACAATGCTATCTATAACAATTGCATCAGGCGAATTAACATCGACACATTCTACAGCTGTACATCCATTTCCATCTGTTACCGTTACACAGTAATTATCAGCAATCAAATTTGTAGCGGTACTATTTGTTTGATTATTACTCCAAAGGAAAGTATACATGCCTCCCATCGCTCCTCCATTAGCAACTACTGTTGCAGTACCATCGGTGTTATTCCCCATACAAGTAGTTGTTGTAGCAGAAATATCCAAAGTCAAAGCAGTTGGTTCAGCAATAGTAATACAAGTATCTTGCGTACAATTATTAGCATCAGTAATTGTTACACAATAAGTATTAGCAGCTATTAAAAGTCGATCTTGAGTATTTTCTCCATCATCCCACATATATGTGTATGGCATCAATCCTCCCATAACTTCTAAATCTATGTCCCCACTATTATCTCCATTACAATTTAAATCAGTTGATACTAGTGTTAAAACCATTCCTGTTGGTTCTCCAATGATTTCCTCAACTTCAGTTAAACAACCGTTATTGTCTGTGATAGTAACGGTATAAGTTCCAGCTATTAATGAAGTCGCTGCCGAACTTGTTGATCCATTACTCCAACTAAAAAGATAAGGCTCAACCCCTCCCGTCGGGAATACTGTTGCAGTTCCATCATCTCCTTCAAAACAAGAAACTTGAGTAGGGGCAATAAATCCATCTAGTAATGCTGGCTCTTCAATGGTTATCATTTCTTCCACTTCACAACCATTTCCATCTGTTACAGTCACAGTATAATCACCTGCTGGTACCAGGTTAATGGTTGGGTCAAAAGTCAAAACTGGTGTTGTACTCCAAGCATAATTAAATGTTCCAGTTCCTCCTGAACCAGTAGCTGTTGCAATTCCTTCACTATCTCCAAAACAAGGGACATCATCAATTGCGACATCTACAAAAACAGAATCAGCTGTTGGCACATTTATCATAACAGTATCTGCACAGCCGTCTACATCTGTCAAAATTATTGAATGATCTCCAGCTCCAACATTAAAAATCCCAGTTGTTTGTGGAGGATTTGAATCTAATGTATAAGAAAAAGGCCCTGTCCCATTTCCCATTGCTTGAACGATGACCGTTCCATCATCTGTATTAAAACAAGAAGGCCCCGTAATTCCATTCATTGGTACTTCAAGGGAAATTTCACATAAAAAATAAGTACATGATGCACTTGAAATTCCTACAGCACAATTTACATTGGCAGCATTTACTTGAACTTCTAGAGAGACCACATCTCCATTTGACAATCCACTTACCAAATGAGAAAGTACTCCATTCGCAGGCACCCAACCTGTCCCATTCACATTAACTAAATAGGTTGAAAAACCTGCGACAGCATCCCAGGTGAAATTAAGATTTCCACTTCCCATCGTATCACAGGTAAACAATGCTGGTGCAGCAATACTTGATGCAACATTAATTGTCATTGTATCCAAACTTATACAACCATAATCATCAGAAACTTCTAAAACATAAGTAGAGGTAGATGATGGACTTGCTATTGGATCAGGGCAGTTATAACAAGACAATCCTGCAATAGCTGACCAACTATATTCAACATCATTTTCTGTATTAAAACAAATAGACCATGAATCTAATACTCCAAATTTCGTCACTCCAAATCCATCAGAAACTAATAATTCCCAAACTCCATTTATCGTCGATCCATCCAAATCACTCCAATCTCCTTCAGGTATAAATTCTCCTGTAAAAGGTGCTGGACTTCCGATAATTGAAGTTGTCGCAGTTGGAGTAAAACAAGTATTAGTATAATTATCTCCTGCTCCACCATTGTTGGTAGAAAGTTCCATTGTTTGTCCTGAAGGAGATCTTAAATATAGTCGAATATCTCCATCAAAGTCCGTTTCCAAATTCACACAGACTCCACATATTTGAGCCTCAGCATTAGTAATCGTCAATGGGTTGATGGAAGTAACCTCTAGTTGAGCCTCGTAAGGATCATTAGGAGGATGATTTGCAAAACCAATTTCATAGGTTGGAAAAGTTTCAAATGTAATTGGTTGACTGCCTAAATTTGTTGTACTCTCCGCATCAATAAAGACCGATTGTCCATCACAAATACTTGTGTCTTGAAGCATAGGTTCTGGATCAGGACAACTAAAACAATCAGGATGAGTAGAAGGTAAAACTGTAATAAAAATAGAAGTATCGTAAGTACAACCAAAGTTGTCTAAAATTTCAAAAGTATAACTTGCTGTACCTGCATTTTGAGGTGCAGCAGAAATAGAATCGTTAGTTTGGAAAAAGATAGAAGGGTTATCTCCCCAACTATAATCAACAATTTGAGGTGTAAAAGTTTCAATATTTGGATAAAGCGAAGATTCAAATTCGATACTCCATTCAAAAATAAATCCATTATCAATTCCCCAAAGATCTTGAACGGAAATCGTCCATTCTCCATTCAGCGGACATCCTAGAAGGTTTGACATCGGATCAAATGAATTATAATCTCCAGCCGGCAAAGTATTGACTCCCGTACCATTCGCATATTCTAACCAAGTTCCATTAGTCGCATCTGGTGTCCAACAATATTCATAACCAACTCCGGGAACTGGTTCGGGCAATGCCTCATCTGCTTCAAATGGTTCTCCCAAAAATACTTCCCCTCCAAAATTCCCTGGATGATCATGTAAAATGATTGAAGTTCCATCTGGACATTCAATAGAAATTTCTAAATCTCTCAACCATGAATGCTCCATAATCACACAAATAGAAATTATATCATTAATATTGGTTAAAACTTGACCAGGTGAAAAATTAGAAAAACCAATACTCGTTTCATAAGCTGCTCCCGTTCCATCAGGCAATGCTAATGAATCAGAACGACTTCCAGAAGTTGGAAAACTTCCCTCATTCGGAGAAACACCTACTGAATACGCACTATCAATTTGACTGACAATCGCATTTAAATTAATCGTATCTCCTGCACAAATTGAATTATTAAAATCTGCTAAAACCGCAAACGTCGGATTAGTAGAAACTCGAACTCTTTGATTTAAAAAATTCGTATTCGTACAGCCAAATTGATCGGTAATCGTTAACTGAACAATGTATCCACCTGACTCACTATAAATATGAGAAACATTTGGCCCAAGTCCAAAATTACCATCACCAAAATCCCACTCGAAACTTGAAGTCAAATCTGAATGATTATAAACAACTCCATCTTGAGGGTAAATTCCTTCGCCATAAAAGAAAACTCTTTCTCCTTGGCAAATATCAATGTATCCAGTATCCACAGGACTAACTACAGGATCAGAATTTACTAAATTGGCCAAAATAGTTTGACAAGAAGGAATACAATTAATATCTGCTTGCCACCCTGCAGCTTCCCCAGCTCCATCAGAATTAAACGTAATCGTCAAACATCCAGAAGTATTCGCAGCAGTCGCTTGAATAATAAATGGTGATCCCACCATAAAATCATCGTTACAAGCTAACATTGGTGCAGTCGCATCTGGGCCATCAAAAAAACAAATAGCATCTCCTGCATCTAATTCTACCGCTGAAAAAATTAATTGGATGTGAGTCCCGTCTGTTCCATCCGAGCAAATAGTTGTAGTTAAAGATTCCGATGAACTATAATTCCCACCGCTACCTCCACTATCATAGAAAAAACCACTACAATCAGTAATTGGGGTTCCGTCCATAGAGTAAGATTGACTATATCCAATAGAGGAAATTAAGAAACAAAAAATGAAGATCAACCAATGCTTAGAAACAAGAGAGGTTGTTTTGTGAGTTAAATTTTTCAAATTAAATATTTGTAAGTGTTTGCACATAAAGCAATCAGATTTGGGATTTTTATAAAACCAATTAGGAGGATTTTTATAAAAAAATTGTTGAAATTCTTTAAAAGTTCAGGGGATAATTAGGAATAGAAGAATTATAATGGAATCTCTGTATGTTGATCAAGTGAAAGTTAAAACTTAGTAAGTTGTTTACCAAAATCTACAGCTTAATAACTCTACATTGATAGATTTCTGACAGTTTTTGCTGCCTAGTAGTTTTAGTTTTTAGTTAGATGAGTTCTTTGGAAAAGAAAAGTTGGAACTACTTATAGTTTCGACCTAAAAATTCATTTAATTTTTGGTTGAATTCCTTGCCTGAGTAATATACTAAAATCTTATTAGTTCCTTTGATTTTATATTTAGTCTGCTTATCAAAATCTCTAGACATTTTTTGACTTTTTTCCAAAAGAAAAATATTCATATTATCTAAATCAGCTACCTCTATGCTTGGATAATCAGGATCTCCTTTTTCTATTGGAAAGTCCACAATATAAAAAGCATTGTCTAAATAAAAAGACCATCGTTGTAACAAAACCGGATTTTGAATTTGCAAATTTGCTAAATATTCTTTTTCATAAACCGCTGTAAGTCGTTCATCGACTTCAACCGTTTCAGAAGATCTTTTTTGTGCAAAAGAAAGGATGGAAAGGGTAAGTAAAAAAAGTGTAAGTATTCCTTTCATGTGTTGTGTATGGTTTTGAGTATTTGAAAAAAGATGTTTAATGTTAGCAAAAATAACTAAACATCGTTGCTTTTTATTATAAAATATGAAAATATGTTGGGAGTCTTACGTACTAAAATGTGTGAGTAAAAGTTAGGTGGGTTTGATATTATCTACAAATTTCAAAAATTTTAGCTTAAAATCAACTTTTTCATCCAAAAGTTTTCCACGATTTTTCAGGAATGATGAATATCCTACCAAAAATAATTAAAATCGGAAACAAGCTTCATTTCGTAAAATTTCCTATTATTTTTGTGCGCTAATTTTTTCAGAAAATACCTTTTCAATAATCACTCTGTGAAAAAACAAATTAAGAATCTCATCAAAAAATTGCCAATTGCTTTTACCAAAAATCAGCAATACGATAAACAAACCAAGCAGGTTTTAAAAAAATACTTGAAACCTGATTCAAATTGCATTGATGTAGGTTGTCACGAAGGTGAGGTACTTGAAATTATGCTCAAACATGCCCCAAGTGGTCAACATCATGGATTTGAACCTATTCCTAGTTTTTTCAATTTTCTAGAAAAAAACTTTCCTCCCAATTGTCATTTCCATCAATTAGGATTAAGTGATGAAAAAGGAAATTCTTCATTTAATCATGTCATTTCCAATCCTGGTTATAGTGGAATGAAAAAAAGAAAATATGACAAACCTAACGAAAAAGATACTTCAATAACTATCGAAATTGATTTGATGGATAATATTCTGCCTAAAGATTTTAGAGTTGATTTTATTAAAATAGATGTAGAAGGAGCAGAATTTTTAGTGATGCAAGGTGGGAAAAATACCATCAAGAGGAATCAACCAATCATTATTTTTGAACATGGTCTTGGAGGCGCAGATGTTTATGGTATTCGCCCCGAACAAGTTTTCGAATTATTAAACGTGGAATGTGGATTAAATATATCCACTATGAAAAAATGGTTGAACCAGGCAGATCCTTTTTCCAAAAAAGAATTTATCGAACAATTCGAGAAAGGATTGAATTATTATTTTATTGCTTATCCAACTTAATAACCAGTTGATTATTAATAATTTAAAGATCTATTTAGCCTGCTTCCGCTTGCATAATTTCTTCAATAGCTAATTCTACTATTTGGATATCTACTTCTATTTGTTTTGCAAATTCAAAAAGTAAACCAGCTGTACATTCCTTTGGCTTACCGTGATAATATAATTCTTCCGTTTTTGAGGCAAAGGCTTTTAGAGAATCTAGACCGATAATATTTACAGTAGATTTAAATTTATGAGCCTCAAATCGAATCGATTCAAAATCTCCTTGTTCATGAGAATTTTCTAAAATTGATTTCATTACTGGAGCTTGATCTAAAAATATCTTGGCCATCTCTGCCATTAATGATGTTCGACCTTTGAATCTTTTCGAAAGGGTTTCTAGAAATGCATTTTCAAATTTTTTAGATTTAACTTCCAATGGCAGAACTATATTTTTCGGGTATGTTTTATTTTCCAAATTGTTAGGTGTTGTTTGAATTTCTAAAATTCTGTGAAATTCCTTGATTAAAAAATCAGGAGGAAAGGGCTTACTTAAATAACTTTCAATATTTGCTTCTTTTGCTTGTGATACACCTTTTTCATTCGCACTTGCGGTCAAGATAATAACAGGTGTTTTAGTATTTATCGCAGTTGGAGTTTTTCTTAATTTCAAAATAAAATCCAAACCGTTTCCATCAGGAAGAAGTACATCTGATAGAATACAATCATATTTATTTTCCAATGCCCTCTCCGCTTCCTCCAAATTTGGAAAAATATCCAAATTTAATCCCCATGATTCAAAAATATCTTTTGCATATAAAATATTTGCAGAATTATCTTCTATCATTAAAAATTTTAGATTCGTCCACTCTACAGGGATTGTTGTATCTTCTTGATAATTAATCAAACCTTCAATGACCTTATTATCAGGAATTTGAAATGGAACCTGAACTGTAAAAATTGTTCCTTTATTTTCCTCGCTTTCCACTTCTATAGAACCTGTGAGTAAGTACAAAAGGTTTTTAATAATATTAAGACCTAACCCTGCACCTTCATAAATCGTACCTCGTTCATCATGAACACGAGTAAAGCTTTCAAAAATAGATTTTAACTTTTCTCGTTTCATTCCTATGCCTGAATCCTCGACTTCAAATTGCAATCTCGTTTCAGTTCCATCAACATAGACAACTTCACCTTTCAATCTAACAAAACCACGTTGAGTAAATTTTATTGAATTATTCAGCAGGTTGAGAAAGATTTGATAAATCCGAGTTCGATCTCCACATACAAAATCTGGAAAATCATCTGAAAGATGAAATAATAACTTTAATCCTTTTTTATTCGTTCTGAATTCCAAAGTCGTTTTTAAGTCTGATAACAACTTTTTAATTGAAAAAGGATTATTAGTAATTTTTATCTTCCCTGCATTGATTTCTGAAAGGCTTAATATATCATTAATTATTACCAATAAATTATCAGCAGAACCTTTAATAATATCAGTATAGCCTTTTTGAGTAACATCCAAAGACGTCCGATCTAATAGATGTCCCATCCCCAAAATTCCATGAAGAGGTGTTCTGAGTTCATGACTAACATTAGCAAAAAGTTGTTCCTTAAATTTTGATTGTTCTTCTAACTCTTTTGCTTGAATTGTCAATGCTTTACTTTTCTCTTCTAACCTATTAATTGTTTCATTTAAAACATTGGTGACAATATCCTTATCCTTCAATGTTCTATTTAGCTTAAAGTTAGAATAAAGTAAATTCTTCTGCATCAACTTAATTTCATCTATTAAGTCTCGCTTAGCCTCCTGATCTACATCAAGTGCTTCAATTAATTTCAATATGTTACTGTTTGGCTTAGTTAACATTAACTTTTGGGTAAATTATAAAAATCAATTACTTTTCTCGAATCAAAACAAGTGAGCAAGTTTCATTATAAAAATTGCAATCACCAACTTCATTAACTCCGACTTCTCCATAAGCGAAAAAACCAACAAGTGGTTTGTTCCACAAATTTTGAATTCCTTTTATTTCTTCTTCAACCATTGGACCAAGAGACATATGTCTTGCTTTACATGATATTAAAATCATAGCATCCGTAGTAGGATTATCTACTTGGTATTCTTTAAACCCCTGAATAGTGTCTTCAATTATTTCAAACCCAGGTGCAACAGAGAATTTAAATTGATCACCTGTTTGAATAGGTCCGGCCATCATAATTGACTGATCCTCCTCATTTATTTTTAAAGCAGCACGTAAAACTTTACCTTCTCCTCTCACTATTTGAAGTGGATATTGAGCTACTCCAACTAAAACAGTTTCGACTTCCTCGTTATTATTATGAAATGATCCAAAATACCTTTCAAAAGCATCAACGGCTGTTGTATCATTAATTCTATAAATGATATTACCTTCAGCTTTAGTTATTGTATTAGTTGTTCCTATAGGCTCCCATCCACATAAAGCTCTACCCTTCATTTCTACCTTATCTTGATTGAAAATTAAGGAAACTACACCATTGTCATAAATTCCGGAATTTGAAAAAGCATAACTTCGAATCATCTTAAAATCATCTCCAGCCATCCCTCCAAAAATATTCACTTGCTTTCCAACCTTATCATTTATTCCTTTGATCAAATCTTCTGCACTCGCGCCCATGTCAAAAAAGCTAAGAAAAGATGGATCTTCACAAAAATCTGTTCCAATTTTCCCTAATTTCTTTCCCATCTCATAATATTGACCTCCTTCATTTTCTTCAATATGTATTTGATAAAAATCTCGATTGATATCCATAAAAAGACCAGTTATTCCTTTTTCATAAATATTTTCTTGGCATATTTCTCCAGAAGAAGAGCAACCAATTAAATCAATATTATATTTATTAAATATGGCTGGAATGGCATCAAGTTCACAATCTACAGAACCGAATAAAATGGCCAAAGTTGGATTAAAGTTATTTTCTTTGGATCTAACGATTTCTTGTTCTAAATCTTGAATAGTGTTGACCTGAAAAGATGTTGACTTCATTTAATAAGTATTATTAGGTTAATTAATGTAATGGTTTAGAAAATAGAAATATTATTAGCGGCGATAATAAAAGTTAGGAAGGTGAAACTTTTGTCTTATTCAACAGAAAACAAAAACTATGCTAAGAGTTAGAAATGCTTTTTTTAAGAGAACATTAACGACCTAACCAAAAAACCTTAAAGTTAACCTTCCATTTCCTTAAAGGACTCATTAAATATTTGTTAATCAATTAAAAAACTAACAGAAAAAGAATTACAAATAGTTAATAATTCTAATGAATAAAACGTGGAATTGGCTTTTAAAAAAGTTAGATCCGATAACCTATTCTTTTAAAACCTAAATCATACTCTTATGTTATTTATTAATAATCAACCTAGTTTTACAACTGAAGTGTTAAATGCTATTACACAATTCGCAAATGGTAATGTATATGTTGCATTTACAGTTTTGATCACCATCCTCTCTGCGACATTAATATACGTAGCAATTAAAAAGGAAAAAATTGATAAAAAATTTTTCCCCATCTTGTGGTTTTTTTTAATTACAAATTTTGTTTTCTCAGGCATCATATCTATGGTTACCTTGCCTCTACAAAAGGAAGCTCAAACTGTACATCAAGAATATGATAAATTGAGGGGTATTATTGACAAACTAGAAGAAGTGTCAAATATTGATCAACAAAATGTTAATTTCTTATTGAATGAAAATAAAATTTTAAGAGAAACTTTGCTAAAATTACAATCGGCTCAGAGTGACGTTGTCACAAAAAACAGAAAGAAAAAACCCTCAATCTCACAAAAAATAGTTATTCCTGAAGAGCCTAAATTATTAAAAACTGAAAAGAGTTTTCAAGAGTTAAAGCATAATATTGAACGACTAGATTCTATTCATTTTAAAAGAGTTACCCCAAATAAAAAAATCATTAATTCTAAATCTAGGTAGTTACAAGTATTGATTTTATTAGAAAATAAATAGATTTCTATAGAGGATTTATACATATATATTGAAAAATATTTATACATTTGGTATGAAAAACTACCTCATCTTTTAAAAAAATCTATTTGTAGAGTTTTTGTAGTAAGCATCTACTTGAAAATGAGGAATATAAAAATGAATCTTGCACCTAGATATATTTATGAAGAAATAATCTCTTTTTTAGAGTAAAGATATATAAGATTATAGGGCGTGTGTTAGTTATCATTACGTAGCAGTCGATTTAATTATCGGCTGCTCTTTTTTTATCACTAAATAATCATCTTTTAATAGAGGAACCATTCTCTTTATCTTTTTTGATTTTAGGCTTGATGATCAGACGTAGCGATTGGTCGTAAGTAAAATAATTCCAGACCCAATTTAAAAAAACAAAAATTTTATTTTTTACCCCGATCAAAGAAAAGAGATGAACTATCAACCAAACTACCCAAGCAAAAAAACCTTTGAACTTAAACCTTGGTAAATCCACTACTGCCCTATTTCTTCCGATTGTTGCCATAGATCCTAAATCCTTGTAAAAAAATTGCTCATATTTTTTCCCTTTTAATTTATTTTTTAAATTTTCTGACAACTGCTTAGCTTGTTGAATAGCCACTTGAGCTACTTGAGGATGACCTTTAGGGTAATTCTCCTCTTCCATATACGCAATATCCCCAAGGGCATAAATATTAGAATACCCTTCAAGTTGATTAAACCGATTAACCTTTAATCTATTTCCATAAGTTAATGTTCCATCTGGTAAACCTTTAAGGGTATTTCCAGTAATTCCTGCAGCCCAAATAACTTTTTGAGCTTGAATTTTTGAATCATCTGCCAAGTAAACATGCTCTCCGTCAAAGTCTGTTACTCTAGTATTTAAAATCACCTTAACTCCTAAATTTTCCAAAAATAACTTAGCCCCTTCTGAAGCTTCTGTGGACATTCCTTTTAGCAAACAAGAAGAACTTTGAATTAAATAAATATCGATCTCTTTAAAATCTAATTCATTATAATCTTTTGGAATAATATATTTTTTCATTTCAGCCAATGCCCCTGCAACCTCAACTCCTGTTGGGCCTCCTCCGACAATGGCGATATCAATCAAACCTTGTCTTTTGTTAAAATCTGTTGTTGAAATGGCTTTTTCATAATCCGACAAAATTCGATTTCGAAGGTAGAGTGCTTCTGAAACTGACTTCATTGAGATGCATTTCTCTTCTAAATTTTTATTCCCATAAAAATTAGTCTTAGCACCAATAGAAATCACTAAATGGTCAAATCTTAATTTTCCAAGAGGTGTGGTGATTTCATTATTGTCAGAATCAATTTCTGTTACCTCTGTTACTCTAATAAAGACATTTTTCTTTCTTTGAAAAATTTTGCGTAACGGAAAAGCAATAGAACTTGGTTCCAAGCCCGCCATGGCAACTTGATAAAATAGTGGTTGAAATTGATGATAATTATTTTTATCAATTAAGATAACTTGATAGTTAGTTTTGGCTAATTTTCGAGCTAAACTTAATCCTCCAAAACCTGCTCCTACAATTACGATTCGAGATTGATCCGTATCCGGAATATTAAAAGTCATTTATTATTATTTTTTTTGCAAAATACAAGAAATCGTGAGTAAAATGGAGTCTATTTTTAAAAATAAATTCATTCTTAATTAAAGTTTTTTTCTAAAAGAAAAAGAAAAAAAACTCAACCATACATATTGGCATTATACTTGATATGTTTTCAACAGATGATTGAAACAAGTAATGTATTTAGCGAATTGTTTTGACCTTTTTCAATCAGCTTTCCTTAGAAGTTCAATCAGGTTCTTAACTGCTCAAAAAGATGTATTGTAACCCCGTGGTTTTCGATTTGTCCTTTCTTTTTTGAGTGTTTCACCTTCAAGATATTTTTATTATTTCTATTTCATTTTTAACTATTTGAAATAGGTTTCGACATTAAAATTTAAAATCCTATCGTTCTATCAACTTTAGAGTGATACTGGATTTTAATCATTAGAGTCGATAACTTTACTCTATCACTTACATAAGTATTTGATATACAATGCTTTATTAATCTACTATTTACATATTACTTTATATTCAATTAATAATAACACCATGCAAGCGTTAAAAATAAAACTCATTCTTATTTTGTCTTTGCTTTGCGTTTTTGTTTTTGGACAAAATAATGTCTTGTTAGAAGGCTATGTTTTTGCTGAAAATAATCACGGATTTGTTCGAGGTGCGGAGGTCAAAATTTTAGACCATCTTACCAATGAATTACAAGCAAAAATGGCAACAGGAATGGAAGGAGCATTTGCGGTAACTGTTCCTAAAGGAAGGAAATACCGCATTGTCGTAAATCACAAAAACTACATTGATGCAGAAAAGATTGCCTCAACAATTGGACTGAAGGACGCAAAAAAAGTTTTTGTGAAAATCGAGATGGAACATAAGCCTGGATACATTTTCGATGTTACGATGGCGGAGTCCAGAGACAACGGAACAGCTCTTTTAACTTCAATTGATAGTGCTAGAATTGAAGTTTATAATAACACTACTCGGAAGGAAGAATTGGTTCTTTTAGAACATCCTGCACCTGTATTTAATTTCTTTTTTGAAAAAGGAAATCATTACACTATCATGATTCGAAAAAAAGGATATTTCAATAAAAGAATTGAAGCTTATGTTGATGTTGATAGTTGCATTTTATGTTTCGATGGCTTGAGTATGACTGGTGTTTCGGAAATGATGACTGACGGAAATCAGATGGGAACCTTCCTCGCCAACATAGAAATGGAACCAATCAAAATAAATAAAACTTATGCTATTGAAGATATTTATTACAACTTCGATAAGTGGAATATTCGTCCTGATGCGGCAGTTGAATTAGATAAATTGAAAACCATTTTAAAAGATAATCAACATGTAATTGTCGAATTGGGATCACATACCGATGCTCGTGGAAATGATGATTATAACTTATTATTATCAGAAAAAAGAGCTAAGGCGGCAGCTGAGTATTTGGCAAAAACAGATGGAATTGATATAGAACGATTGCAAGCCAAAGGATATGGTGAGGAGCAATTGGTTAATCGATGTACTAATGGCGTAAATTGTACGGAAAGAGAACACCAACGAAATCGTAGAACTGCTCTAAAAATTATCGGAACGGTTGATGTTGATCCACTTGACAAAAAAAGTTTAAAAGAACTAATTGAAGCTGATCAAGTACAGGAATTAATGTCAAAAAAAAACTAATCAAGAAAAAATCCTCAAAAAAAAAGTAGAGATTGATTAACCTTCTTGTTCTCCAATAAAAAAAGTGCGTAATTGTAACAATACATTTACGCACTTTTTTTATTGGAGAAAATCCAACATATGTTTATCGAATCACTACTTCATCAATATAATTCTCTCCCAACTCTTCATTCATCAATCTTTTAATTTTATCTTTTGCAAAAGAAAGTTCTTGTTTCAAGGGAGCAGAATCAATCGTAACAAATAATTTTTTGTTTCGAATAGAAATCCGTGATGTATATTTTGAAATGGTCGATCCCATTAAAGATTCCCAGGTAGTGGCTAATTTATTTTTATAAAGTTTTGATTTGTATTTGTACCCACCGACTAAGTTTTTTAGAACCTCATCGATGCGCTGGTCATTGTGTTTTTTCATAAAACAAAATTATTCTTTAATTCTCGCAAGTACTAATTATTCGATCTAGATTTTTAATTAAAAAAATTATTCTCGACATTCTCCATTTTCAATATAGAATTTTTTATACTCTGTTGCGAAATTTTTAATAATTTCCTCTACCCTATTTTCATGAGTATCGGTGATAAAAACTTGCCCAAAGTTTTTTTCCAAAATCAATTGAATTAATTGTTGGACCCGCCCTTCATCTAATTTATCAAAAATATCATCCATCAAAAGAATTGGATTTGACGAGTGGTTTTTTTTCAAAAAATCATATTGAGCTAACTTGAGTGCCAACACAAAAGATTTCAATTGACCTTGTGAACCAAACTTTCGAAGCAGGTGCTTATCTATTCGAAAAGCTAAATCATCTTTATGAATACCGCAAGTGGTTCGAGTTAAAATTCTATCTTTTTCACGCGACTCTTTTAGTTGATTCGCAAAATTTCCATCTTTCAAACTTGAAGTATAAGTACAATCCACTTTCTCTTGTCCACTCGAAATGTCTTGGTAAAATTCTTTAAAAACTGGTCGAAAGGAATCCACAAACTCTTTTCTTTTTTCAAAAACAACTTGTGCAGGTTCGAGTAATTGCTGATCATAAATATCTATCAACTCAGCATTAAAGGAACGAGTTTCTGCAAATTTTTTCAAAGCAGAATTTCGTTGTTTTAATATCTTATTATAGGTGATTAGATTTTTTAAATAATCTCCATCCAATTGCGACAAAGTATTATCCAAAAATCTTCGCCGCTCTTCACTTCCTTCAGTTGCCATCAAAGTATCGTCGGGAACGATAATCACGACAGGCAACATTCCAATATGTTCTGACAGTTTTTGGTAAGCGACATCATTTTTTTCAATCTCTTTCTTTTTGCCTGGCTGAACTTTAGCTACGATTTTATTTTTAGATTTGCTTTTTCTTGCCTCATTCTTTTCATTTAGGAAATAGCCTTCCAATCTAAAGAAATCCATCGTGTGTTTAACCACATTTCGATCATTCACCCCTCGGTGACTTTTGCACATGCAGAGATAATAAATGGCATCCAACAAGTTCGTTTTACCCATTCCATTTTTCCCAACAAAACAATTTAATCGCTCGCTGAAAACAAAATCACCTGTTTCGTAGTTTTTAAAATGAGTTAATTTGAGTTGTTGAATTTTCACTTAATTGATTTAATAATTGAGTATAATTTTTAAAATGAAGGTTTATTTTCGCACAAAAATAAATGAATTTTGCAGATTATAAATTTAGGATTATCTTTAACTCTTAATTCAATCACATTTTTTCAAAAATTAGAATTTAACATGACGAAAGTAGTTGAAAAAGTATCAAAAAGAGGTAAAAAAGCACCAAAATATAGCAAAGAGACTTATTTGACATGGTATGAAACCATGCTTAGAATTCGCCGATTTGAAGAGAAATCATTGCAAAAATATGGTCAAGAGCAAATTCGTGGATTTCTCCATGTATATATTGGTCAAGAAGCAATTGCAGCTGGATTAGTAACTGCAATCAAAAAAGAAGATGCCATGGTTACTGCTTACCGACAACATGGTTTGGCAATCAGTCGAGGTATTCCTACCAAAAAATGTATGGCTGAATTGTACGGTAAAAAAACTGGTATCGTAAAAGGTAAAGGTGGATCGATGCACTTCTTCTCAAAAGAACATAGATTTTTTGGAGGAAATGGAATCGTTGGTGCACAAATTCCAATCGGTACTGGAATCGGTTTTGCAGAAAAATATAGAGGTACTGACTTACTCTGTGTGACGATGTTTGGTGATGGAGCTGCTCGACAGGGTGCTTTGTATGAGTCATTTAATATGGCGATGACTTGGAAATTACCAGTACTTTATATTTGTGAAAATAATCATTACGCAATGGGTACTTCTGTAGAACGTACTAGTAATGTGGCTGATATTTACAAAGTGGGAAGTGCATTTGATATGCCAAGTGAAGCAGTTGATGGAATGTCTCCTGAGTCAGTTCATGAAGCATTGGCTCGTGCAGCAGAACATATTCGTTCAGGTGCAGGACCATACTTTTTGGAAATTAAGACTTACCGATATAAAGGTCACTCTGTTTCTGATCCTGGAACTTACCGAACTAAAGATGAATTGAAAGAGTACCAAAGCATCGATCCAATCAAAGTAACTGAGAAAAAAATGTTGGATGGTAAAATTGCTACAGCAGAAGAAATCAAGGCAATCAAAGATAAAATCAAAGCTGAAATAAATGAAGCAGTTGAATATGCAGAGAAATCTGATTTCCCTGATGGAGATGATTTATTTGAAGACAATTATATGCAAAAAGATTATCCATATACGAGCTAATCAAATTGGATTTTGAAAAATAAAAAACCTCCTGTGAATTTATTTTCGCAGGAGGTTTTGTTTTTATTTGACCACAGATTTCATTAGATATTAATCTGTGTAATTTTTTTATTTTCCACCACGTCCACCTGGAGGGCCACCGCCTCTTCCGCCTCTGCCTCCTCTTTGTGTTTTTTGAATTTCAAGATATTTGGCAAATTGTTCTTTCGTCATCACACTTGATAATTCTTTGTTTTGATCTTCTCTTTGCTTTTGCATTTCTCCTCTCATCGCTTCTCGATCACCATTGTTACTTTCTCTAAGTGTTTTTCGCTTAGCTTGATACTTTGCTGAAATTTCTTCTACTTTTACAACTTGCGCTTCTGACAAGTTGAGTTGTGCGTACATTTCTTGTTGTCGTTTTTTCTGTGCTTCGGGATCACGTTGTCCTCTTCGACCATCGCCTCTTCTTGGTCTTTCAGTTGTAGCTGTTTCTGTAGGAACTGCTTCAGCTACCGTTGCATCAGCAGATTTTTTATTGCAACTAAACAACATAGCGATGGCAAAAAATAGAAATGATATTTTTAATAATTTCATGTTTTGATTTTTGATTTTGATAAAATAGTTTTTGATTCTTTAAAAGTAAAAAAGGATAACTTACTGAATATCAAATTAATACTTTCCCTTTTTATTTATTTTTTAGATGATAAAATTATAAAAAACTTGCGAGTGAATTTGAAGCAGCTATACTTTTTTCTTTTTGTCATTTAAAAGAGGAAGAAATAGAAGTTCTTTTATTAACTAAATCGAAAATCATGAAAAAACTCAACCGCAAACAATTTTTAACAGCTAGTTCTCTTGGTATAGGTAGTTTACTTTTACCTCCTAAATCATTTGGAAGATCTTTGCAACAGGACACCCAACCGATCAAGCCTGAGATTGTCAAAGAATTTGTGGGAGCAAGTCATGGAAAATTTGATAGATCCAAAGAGTTGATGGAGGAATATCCAAATCTACTTTTTAGTGCATGGGACTGGGGAAATGGAGATTTCGAAACTGGATTTGAAGCGGCCGGTCATGTGGGAAATAAAAAGATCGCTAATTATATGATTGAAAAAGGAGCTCGTTTAAATATTTTTGTCATGTCGATGCTTGGCAAAACGAATATTATAAAAAGTGTTTTGGAGGAATATCCACACCTTTTAAATTCAGCTGGTGCACATGGTTTCACTTTATTGCATCATGCAAAAAAAGGTGGCGATGATGCCTTGGAGTTGTATGAATATTTTCAAAAAAAAGGACTGAAAGAAATGAAGTTAAGTATCAAGTAATTCTAACAATCAACTAAAAAGAGCTATTAGCACTTCGAGTGTTAACAGCTCTTTTTAATTAGAAAAAAATTGTAATTTTATTTTCAACAAAAATAAAATTGCAAAATATGGAAGATGAAATCTTAGATTACAATTGGGTTATTTCTAAAGAAATTCCTCTCAAAAAAGAAGAGGCTACTTTATTTCAAGAATACTTTAATGAGGATTCATTAATTCTTGCCGCCGCAATGTTGCACGATAATAAGATAGAATACTATATTGAAGTTGATAATCCTGAAAGTAAAAGTTTTGGAAATCTAGTTCATGAAATCCACATTAACGAAAATGAATTAGAGCACGCAAATGAACTTTTAAAGCTCTTGCTGAATGAAGATCAAAAATATCCAATCAAAAAATATTATAACAATTCTTTAAGTTCTCTTGAATTAATCTTGCAAGAAAATGAAGATGTTTACACCGATACTTTAGTAAAAATGGAATTAAAAAGACGAGGTGTAGAATTAGACATTCCAGAGGAAGAAATAAAAGATATAGCTCCAATCATCGTAATTATTTCTATTTTATTAATTCTTTTTATCGGTTATCAATTCCTTAAAGAATTAGTCTCTTTCCTAATGAAATAATCTAATCTTATTTAATATTCTGTAAAACTATTTTTTCCGTCCAAACTTGCTCCCCTTGTATGATTTGTACAAAATATAAGCCTGCTGCATAATTTGTCAAATCCAAAACCTCATTATAAAATCCATTAAAATCTTTTACTTCCGATTTGTAAATTTGATGACCTGCCACATCGGTGAGACTAATGTTTAAATCAGTTCTTTCGCCCGATTGAAATTTTAATTGAGTAATTCCATCAGTTGGATTTGGGAAAACAGAAAATTCATTTCCTATTTTTTCATCGCTAACTTCTACATTCAATTCTGAATTACAACAATAATCATAAGTGACTATTTCTTGAATTTTATATCCTATAATTAATGGTAATATTTTTTGGCTTCCTTCCTCCTCAATAAAAACATCTAACACCTCTCCTACTTCAACTTCTCCAATTGATTCAAGCAAATCGCAGCCAGATTGAATGATCGAATCTTCTACAAAAGTTATCATATCTCCAGGTTGAATTCCTGCGAATTCTGCGGATGAACCTTCATAAACAGTTTCTACCAAAACGCCTTGCAAGTCATCCATTGCACTAACAGTCAATCCAAAAACTGGAACTTTAGAAACCGTAACAATGCTTTTACAAAGTTGATTACAATCATCTTGCACCGATATATTTTTACTATCAAATTCAATCTTTATGGTTTTCCCATAAGATATTTTCTTTCCTGAAATTATAAAATTCGAATGTTGGATATTGTCAGCAATATATTTTTCGATATTAAAACTTTGTGCCTCTTCACCATTTAAATATTGATATTCCGAATTTTGTTCACCATGCTTTTTAATGGAAATTAGATAATTTTCTCGTACCACTTCGTCTGCTGATAATTGAGCTAAGAGGCTATTTTGCAATAAAAAAAAGAATAGCAATAAGCTGGGAATTAAATAATTTTTCATAAAAATTTATGTGTTTAAATTAAGAGATGAATCAGCCCATTTATAATGGAAACTGAAAAAAAGAATAACAAATATTTAAATGTGGATTGTAAACGTAAAATTGGTTTGAACTAATAATGAAGCTAAAATCAGACCAATTTTTAGCTATTTTCAACATAATATAGGTAAGATAAAAACGAAATAAAACTTCTCTTTTTTAAATTAAAAAACTGATAATCAGTTAGTTACCAATTATCAGTTTTTTAAATATTAATTCCTAAAAAAAGTTATTTCATTTTCTCTAAGCTAACTAACCGCTTCTTTTACTTGAACAATCGTTTTTAATTTCTCAATTAAAAAATCCACTTCCTCTTTTGTATTATATTTTGAAAAAGAAAAACGGATAGATTTTCGATCAGGGTCTGCTTGAATTTTTTCCAAAACATGTGACCCTTTTTCCGCACCGGAACTGCAAGCACTTCCACCAGAAGCACAAATTCCTATAATGTCTAAATTCAATAAAAGCATCTCAGACTTGGGAGAAGAAGGAAATGAAACAGTCAACGTTTTGAAATGAAAATCACCTTCGTGATCGCCATTAAATTGAATGTCTTCAAAGTACTCGACCATCTGATTTTTCAAATAATTTCTTAAACCCAAAGTGTGTTCACGAGTTGTTTCCAAATTCCCATAAGACATTTCTAATGCTTTTGCCATGCCAGCAATTCCATATATATTTTCCGTCCCTGCTCGCATATTTCTTTCTTGCGAACCGCCATTGATGATTGGCTTGACCAAGTTTTCACCATTGATATAAATAAATCCAACACCTTTTGGTCCATGAAATTTATGCGCAGCTCCTGCTAAGAAACTGATTTTAGTTTCGTCAACATTGATCGGATAATAGCCCATCGTTTGAACAGTATCCGAGTGAAAATAAACATTGTGCTCCACACACATTTCTGATACTTTTTCCAAATCAATCATCGTCCCAATTTCATTATTACAATGCATCAAACTGACTAAAGTCTTTTCAGCATCCTCTGAAATTAGTGCTTCCAAATGTGCTAAACTGACCTTTCCTTTTCCATCAATATCTACAAATTCTACTTTTACATTAGTCTCCTTTTCCATTGCGTCCAAGGTGTGCAAAACACAATGATGCTCAATTGATGAAGTGATAATTCTTTTGACACCAAGATCTCGAACGGCACATTGGAGTACCATATTATTAGCTTCCGTTCCTCCTGAGGTGAAGAATATTTCGCCAATTGATGCTCCGATCAGATTAGCGATTTTCTTTCGAGCTGTTTCGATTATAGTTCTCGCTTCTCTTCCTTCTTTGTGGATAGAAGATGGATTCCCATAATGGCTACGCATCAAGTCAGACATGAATTCGATCACCTCTTCGCTGATGGGAGTAGTTGCTGCATTATCGAAGTATATTCTTTTCATTGTTTTTTATTTTATATGCTCAAAGGTAATAAGTGTTTTTTTAACCACAAACATGATTCATCTAGAATTTTATATTTCCCTCCTGACTAAAAAAGAATCCCGAATTTTTGAAAAATCAAAAATTCGGGATAAGTCATGTTTACGAATAAAACTATAATTGGAAAATTACACCAACTTCGTTTTAAACCATTTGTTCACCATCGCTGATTCGTCAATGTGATCAAGTTTGCATTCATACTCATTGGTCGCGGCATTGTAGTCGTAATCCTTCGCCCATTTTTTATGATTCTTAGCAAGTTCGGCAATTGCGTCGGTGATAAACCTTACTTCTTTGTCTGTCATCACAGGATGGATAGACATTCTAATCCATCCCGGTTTTTCACTCATATCACCCAATCCAATTTTGCAAGTAACATCATTTGAATACTCTTGAGAAACAGACAATAAATAATGCCCATAAGTTCCTGCACAAGAACAACCTCCTCGAACTTGAATTCCAAAACGATCATTCAATAATTTAACTCCTAAATTATAATGCAAATTATCTATGTAAAAAGAAACCACTCCCAATCGTTTTTTTGCATGCTTCGCTAAAATATGCAGGTTGGAAATTTTTCCCATGCCTTTCCATACTTTTGCTAATATCTCTTCCTCTCTTTTTAAGATCTTTTTCACGCCCATTTCTTCCTTGAGTTTCATGCAAAGAGCTGCTTTAATCGTTTGCAAAAATGCTGGAGTTCCACCATCTTCGCGGGCTTCGATTTCGTCAATATATTTGTGCTCGCCCCAAGGGTTAGTCCAGTCAACAGTTCCTCCTCCTGGATTATCAGGCACTCGGTTTTTGTATAATTTTTGATCAAAAATTAAAACACCTGTTGTTCCAGGTCCGCCTAAAAATTTGTGTGGAGAAAAATAAATCGCATCTAAACATTCCAACTCGTCTTGAGGATGCATATTGATATCAATGTACGGAGCAGAACAAGCAAAATCCACAAAACATAATCCGCCTGCTTTATGCATCATTGATGCAATTTTATGATATGGTGATTTGATACCTGTAACATTTGAACAAGAGGTGACCGCTGCAATTTTAGTTTTACGCTTTCGATATTTATGCAACAACTCTTTTAAGTTATCTAAATTGATTAGACCTTTTTCACACGGAGGAATCACTTCCACATCACAAATGGTTTCTAACCAACTCGTCTGATTGGAGTGATGTTCCATGTGTGTACAAAAGATAATTGGTCTAACTTCCTCCGGCAATTTCACTAAACCTCTATATTTTTCATGGATTTTCAGTCCTAAAATTCTTTGAAATTTATTGACTACTCCAGTCATCCCAGAGTTAGATGAAATTAAAACATCACTCTTTTTTGCACCGACGTGTTTCTTGATGATACTTTGCGCTTTGTGGTAAGCTATTGTCATTGAACAACCAGTCACGGTAGTTTCTGTATGAGTATTACCAACGAAAGGAGCCATTTCCTTCAGCAATAATTTTTCAATGGGAAGGTACATTCTACCGCTGGCAGTCCAATCGGCGTATACAATTCTTTTTTTGCCAAAAGGAGTTTCGAATGTTTGGTTAACTCCTATAACATTTTCTCTAAAAGGTTTGAAGTATTCTTCTAGCGTAACCTTTTTCGCAATTGCGGTTGAAGTACTCATAATTTATATATTTTAAAGTATTTTGATTTATTTGGTATAATATAGTTTTGTCATGAAAAAACAACTAGCAAGATGCGAATTTTTTTTCCTAAATAGTTAGTACAAAGTAAGTTAGTTTTTGGAAAATAAGAGTGGTTTTTTTATTATATAAATTTACAAAATCTATTTTACAAATGAATAAAAAAATTAAAAATTCAGACTACTTCATTCCCTTAATTTGCGTAGAATAATCTCTCTAGTTTTTAAATAAATAAAAATCACCCAACCTTTTCTAGAGACAACGTTGTCTTATATATTAAGACATGTTAATTGCTTTAATTAAATAATGTTAAATGAATAAATAAAGTTGATATAATAATTAAATTAGTGCCGACATTTTATTCAAAACATAAAGCTGAATTAAAAAATTATGAAAAAGCCTATTCTCCTCTTAATCTCTTTTATGATCTTTTCTCAAAATATTTTTTCTCAAACTGACTTTTCTCATGATGAAGATAGTGAATCTCATGGCGAACATGCTCTTGAAAAATATAGTGAAGTAGGTATTAATGCAACGTCTTTCATCAATGAATTTATTAGCTTAAATAGTAATGATGCTACTATCGGGAATTATATGATTACATATAAATATCATTTTGGTAGCAAGGCACTCCGACTTGGACTTGGTGGAAATTTCAGCCAAATTGATGAAGATACAGATGGCAACGGAACTAGAACTACCAACAATAATAGTTTTGACATTCGATTGGGTTATGAATGGAATAAAAAAATTACTAAGCGTTGGGCATTTTATTCAGGGATGGATATTGTCGCAGGAAATGAGTTTAGCTCTTCTGTTTCTGATAACTTTGAACGAGTCGAAACTTCTACTAGATCTACAACTTTTGGAGGAGGGCCAATCTTAGGAATCCAATTTTTCATCAATTCCCATATTAGTTTAATGACAGAAGGAAGTTTGTATTACAAGCATTCAATAGTTAATACAAAAGAAACTTTTTCCCTCAACGCTGAATTTAACAAAGATGATACGAACAGTCGAAATGATTTAAATTTCGGATTACCAACAGCATTATTTTTTGTGATCAGATTTTAAAAAAAACAAAATGAAAAAACTATTAAGTTTAATTTGTTTGGTTTTTGTATCTGCGTTTTTATGGGGACAAAGTGAAGAAGTTGAAAAACCAAGTAAATCTTTCCAATATCAAATAGGAACAGACCTCAGTCCGCTCTATAGAAATTTATTTAAACCAAATTCAAATGCAAATTCTTTCCTAGATGCACCTTATATTTTCATTTTTAAAAGCATAAAAAATAACCGCGCTTTTCGATTTGGAGTTGGAACAGATATTAGAAAAGAAATCTCTGATGGAAATTCTGATGATAATCTTTTGCAAAGTTCTTTTCGAATGCGATTGGGTTTTGAAAAACAAAAACAAGTTTCAAAGAGATGGCAAATTAATTCTGGAGTTGATCTGAAATTTTCTGCATCCAAGTTTGAAGACGACAACAATAGCAGCTTTAATAATGATTCTAAATCCTTTGGAGTGTCTCCTCTTTTAGGCATTCAATTTCAATTGACGCCACATTTGTTTTTGCAAACAGAAGCTGCTTTTAATTTATTTTATCAAGTAAATTCTTTCGAATCTAACTTTGATATAATTTTCCCAGGCCCATTTCCTGAACCATCTTCCAGAGATTTTAAAACCATTGGAGGAAATATAACTATTCCAAATGCATTACTTTTAGTCGTTCAATTTTAAATTATGAAGCATTTTTTTCTTCTATTATCTTTCATTATTGGTTTTTATAACATTGCTTTTACGCAAAGTGAAAATGATTTTTTTAAGAATGAATGGAGTGTCAATATTAACTTTTTTGTCAATGATCTGATTTTCAAAAAGAGTATAGATGAAAATATTCTGGAGTATCAAACTCCGGTGGAATCTATGGTTAGCTATAGACGATACTTTAACAAAAATTTTGTGTGGCAGATGGGAGTTAATTTTTATACGAAAAAGAATAGTGAGGATTTTGTATCCGGATTAGGAGGCGAACAATCTGAATCAAAAAAAGGATATTACTTAAGAACTGGTTTCCAGAAATATCACCACTTGTCTGATAAAGTGAAATTTTATCTTGGTGCAGACTTGATGTTTTCTTTTCAAAAATATCGGGCATTTATTGATTTTAGTGGCGAATCCAATCCTTTTGGTCCAATCGGAAATTATGAACACCTCAATCGGGAAAAAGAAATTGGGTTGGTGCCACATTTAGGTTTTCGATGGCAAGTCAATTCTAGAATTTCATTTTCAACAGAAACAAATTTGATTGCTTCTTATGTATTTTTTGATATTGATTTAGATAGTCCATTTTCTTCCGAACCTATAACAATCAGCAATATAAATACATTGCAAAAAGATTCAGAAAAGATGTCATTTAGATTTCAACAACCAATTGTTTTATTTTTTAATTTAAAATTTTGAAAAAAGGAACACCAATAATACTACTGCTATTTATTAGCATCTCCTTGTTTTCACAACAAGAAAATTCCAATCATAAAAATGATCTTGGAGTAAATATAAATGCAATTTTAAATAAAATTGTTTTTAAAAAAGTAAATGATGAAATAACTAATCCATTCCCAGATCAATTATTTATTTTGACTTATCGACATTTTATTTCCCCAAAATTAGCGCTTAGGTTTGGATTTGGTTATGATCAATTTTTGCGAAATGATTCTACCTTTTCAACTTTCTCTGGGGTCTTGATCGAAAACGATAAGTTTGATTTTTATTCCTTTCATTTTGGTATTCATAAAAATGTATTTGATGCAAAAAAAGTAAAACTAACCTTAGGTTGGGATTGGATTTTTAGGCTTGAACTTCAAGAAAGAACTAGAAATGACTTTTTCTTTGGAGGTGGAATTAATTTGGAGGAGGTTACTTATATAGATACTAATAAAGAATCAAGTGTAGGTTTTGGGATTCCTATTGGGATTCAATATTTTTTTAATGATCGAATTTTCATTTCTACAGAACTTAGTCTGGAAGTTTCTCAAACATTTTCCAAAAAGAAATCTGAATATAACGGGAATACAAGCAATGATTTTCGAGATGATACTGATACAATAAATTTAAAATTTAGGCCACCGCTCGCGATGTTCCTTAATTATCGATTTTAGAACTGTTAAAATCCCAATAATGCAGCATGTATTACGTTAAAACCTAATGAATGCTTTGATTTTGAGAGATTTATCATGATATTGTAAAAACTTATTTTTCACTCACTAAAACTTTTTCAGCTATGAAAAAAATTATCTTTTTCTTCTTGCTCTTAGGATTTTCAGGAACCTTGTTCACCAGTTGCCAAAAAAATGGAACTGATACTGAATATCAAGCGCCTGAATTAGACCTTCCTGCAACAGAGTTCAATTACTCTGGAGAAAACTTCCCTGATCATTTTGATGGAATTGCTTCCTTTGATAATGAACCTAACGACAACCAAAGAACGGATGCAGGTGCTACTCTTGGTCGTGTCTTATTTTATGATACTAAGTTATCATTGAATAATACCGTCTCTTGTGGAACTTGTCATATTCAATCTAAGGCATTTAGTGATGGCAAAAAATTTAGCCCTGGATTTGAGGGGAATTTATCTACTCGAAATACTTTATCAATTGTAAATCCAAGATTTGCAGCTACGCTGACTTGGACTGGCCAAAATATTACTTTAGAGGAGCAAGTATTACAACCAATTGGAAACCATTTAGAAATGGGATTGGAAAATTTGGATCACCTTGCTACCAAACTTTCAAAAGTAGATTACTACCCTGCTCTTTTCGAAAAAGCATTTGGTTCTACGGAAGTTACACATGAAAAAGTGTCTAGAGCATTATCTCAATTTTTACGTTCAATGGAATGTTCTCAATCAAAATTTGATCAAGGATATAATAACGATTGGGCTAATTTTACAGCTTTAGAAAAAATGGGTAAAGACCTATTTGAATCAGCTGACAATGGTTGTGATAATTGCCACCGTAATGTTAACTTCTATTATGGAAGTGAAGCTAACATTGGTTTATCTATGGATTATGAAGATGAAGGTGCTGGTAACGGTAGATTCCGAATTCCTTCTTTGAGAAATATTGCTTTAACTGGACCATACATGCATAATGGACAATTTGAAACTTTGGAAGAAGTGATCGATCATTATAATGATGGTGTTCAACCTCACCCAAATTTGGATTGGAGATTGACTAGTGGTAATGGCGAACCTAAGAAATTAGATTTGACTGAAACTGAAAAACAAGCATTGGTTGCTTACCTTAAAACATTAACAGATGAGCAATTCATCACTAATGTAAAATGGAGTAACCCGTTTAAATAATGATGAATAGTTAACTGTAAATGGTTAATCTGACTATCTGAAAAAACTCGTTTCATGAAAATGGAGCGAGTTTTTTTATTTTACGCTGAAAGAGGTGTTAGCGATTTGAGCGCTAACACCTCTTTTCAATTTATTATCATCTATTGACTAAAACGAAAAAGCCCTTTCCAATTGAATGAAAAGGGCTTTGTATTTTTTATGGAAAAAAGTTAAGTCGTATAAAACGAGAATTAATCATTCACCATTATCAAATAACTATTAATTTAGCTAATTACTTTTTTCACTAAGTCAGCAGCTTCTTGCAAAAGAATTGCAGAGTGAACTTCTAAACCTGACTCATCAATAATCGTTTTAGCGATATCAGCATTCGTTCCTTGAAGTCTAACAATAATTGGAACATTGATGTTGCCCATATTTTTGTATGCATCCACAACTCCTTGAGCTACTCGATCACATCGAACGATACCTCCAAAAATATTGATCAAAATTGCTTTTACTTTAGGATCTTTTAAGATAATTCTAAAAGCTTGTTCTACTCTTTCTGCATCAGCAGTACCTCCTACATCTAAGAAGTTAGCAGGCTCTCCACCAGACAATTTAATGATGTCCATTGTCGCCATTGCCAAACCTGCTCCATTTACCATACAACCTACATTTCCATCCAAGTTAACATAGTTTAAGCCAAAACTCTTAGCCTCAACTTCAGTTGGATCTTCTTCGTCTGTATCTCTTAATACTGCCAAATCTTTATGCCTATATAATGCATTCTCATCCAAAGCAACTTTACAATCAACTGCTACGATTCGATCATCAGCAGTTCTGATGCATGGGTTAATTTCAAACATAGAAGAATCAGAACCTAAAAATGCTTTGTATAAATTAGAGATGAATTTAGTCATGTTCTTAAATGCTAAACCACTCAAACCTAAATTAAAAGCTACTTTTCGCAATTGGTATCCTTGCAATCCTAAAGTCGGATCAATGAATTCTTTATGAACTAATTCTGGAGTTTCTTCTGCTACAGCCTCGATATCCATCCCACCTTCAGTTGAATAGATAATCACATTCTTTCGAGAACCTCTATCAAATAAAATAGAAATATAAAATTCTTTACACTCATCAAAATTAGGTCGGTAGGCATCTTCAGCAATCAATACTTTTCGAACTAATTTTCCTTCTCCTTCCAATCCACCTGGCGTTTGAGGTGTTTTTAACATCATACCTAAAATACTACCAGCAGTTTCTTTAGCATCTTCCATGCTCTTAACTACTTTCACTCCACCACCTTTACCACGTCCACCTGCGTGAATTTGTGCTTTAACTACAGCGAACTTAGTTCCAGTTTCTTCCGCAATTTTATTGTAAGCAGCAACTGCAGCATCAACAGATTCAGCAACGATACCTTCTTGGATCTCGATACCGTAACTTTTCAATAATTCTTTTCCTTGATATTCATGTAAATTCATATGAGAATTTTTTCGATGTTAAAATGATTCAAAATTAAAGGTGCAAAAGTAATGGAAATTACCTTGAAAATGAAAATTGAGCTAGAAAAGTTCGGGAAGTTTTTTCCATAAAAAAAGCGATTGATTTCTTTCAAAACCAATCGCTTTTCTTTTTTATAAAAAATCGAATTTTATCGAGTTACTACAATTTTTTCAGTCAACACTCCATTTTCAGATTCGATAGAAATGATATACATCCCTTCACTCAAATCACTTACTGAAAGTTGGTGATTTGTTGTCCCATGACCAAACGTAGCATTCACTTCTTTAATTTTTTGACCAGACAAATTATACACATTGATCACCGCATCAAATGCTTGATTTGTCTCAATGTTAATATTTAAAGATTCTTTAGCACTAATTGGATTTGGAGAAATCGTGTAATTTAAAACTTCTTTGATCTCACGAACACCAGTAACAGTTCCTGTTTTAAAACTTGTAGAAACCACATCTCCTGTACATACATTTCCTTCTTTAAGTGGTTTTACTCTCCAATAATAAGTTTTATTAGGATCAAATACTCCTTCAAATTCAACATATGTTCCACTACTAACAAACTTAAGTGATGGATCAAAAGAAAAGGTTGGTTGTCTATCTATCTCAACAAGATAAGAAGTGGCTCCTGCAACAGGCTCCCAATCAAATCCTACAATATTATAAAGAGGTGTTTCTTCCCCATCGATAGGAAAATTTTGAGTGGCAGTTTCTGTAAATGGCGTAAGATCCGGATCCAATGTAGTATGTAAACTAGTACGACTATCCAAATCAGCAGCAATCGCAGCTTTTTGCTCAGGAGTGAACTCAGATGCACAGCCTGTGAAATATGCCATGTAATTAGCTTCTTGAACACCTGATGCAACTTCAACACCATTAGGGTCTAAACAATTTCCAGTATAGTTGCAATTTGCCCATGAAAATCCGAACAAATAATTTGGTTTAGTATCACAAAATCCATCAGCTGCAAAAGTACAGTTGCTTCCATTCACTAATTCTGTTTTTGGTCCACCTGGTGAATTAATGGGAGCAGGGTTTCCATGAATATCTTCATCCCATGGTTCGCCATCCCAACCTAAGAATGGGTGAGGAAGTGTGAAAAAATGTCCCAACTCATGAGTCAAAGTTTCAACACCAGGAGCACTTACTACCGACCTTCTTAATACAAGCCAATCAAATGTAGGAGAGTAAAATCCTAACGTTTGGCCAAAATCACCAGGAATATCTTTTGTAATAAAAATATTAATTGCACCTAATACTTTTTCCCCCACCATTACACTTTGAGCAAAAGGATTATTATTTGCTCCACCGATATTTGGATTAGCATTTACAGATGTGCTTTGAACCATATTAAATTCATCTTTCATATAGAACTGAATATCTTGATCCAAGTAATCTTCATTCAACGCACATAACATTTCAATAACTTTTATAGCATCTACTCTATTTCCTCCATCATTATCTTCCAAAATGTGAAATTGAATTGGCACCCACATAACTCCAGTTCTGACTTGAACTGAATTAGCTGCGTTAGCGCGATTTTGCATCATCCTTTCTTTGATGACAAGTTGTTCCTCTATTGTCATCCCACAAAACCCATTTTGCGCAATTGCATCAAAAGAAAACAATGCAGAAATCGCAAAGAAAATAAGTAAAGTCTTTTTCATATTTATTGGTTGTAATTTTTTGAAAAAAATAATTTGAACAAAATTAAAAAAAATTACTAACACCTACCGTAAAATTTAGTCAGTTGGATGACTGCTACTAAAAAAATTCCTACTTTTGCACCGATTTTGAACTACCATCGTATGATGGATATCGTATTTATATTTTATTAAATCACAAATCTGATTAACAAATGAGTAAAGTGACTGTAGTTGGAGCTGGGAATGTTGGTGCAACTGTTGCCAATGTGCTTGCTCACAAAGACATTGTTAAAGAAGTTGTACTTCTTGACATTAGAGGCGACTTCGCCAAAGGTAAAGCTCTCGACACCTGGGAACAAGCACCTATTGATTATTATAGCACCATGGTACGTGGTACTGATAATTACAAAGACACAAAAAATTCTGATATCGTTGTTATCACAGCTGGTATTCCTCGTAAGCCAGGAATGAGTAGAGATGACTTGATTTCTACGAATGCAAAAATCGTAGCTTCTGTAACGAAGTCGATCATGAAGTATTCAAAAAAACCGATCATCATTGTGGTTTCTAATCCGCTAGATGTGATGACTTATGCTGCATGGAAAGCTTCTGGCTTGGATGCATCACGAGTAATGGGAATGGCAGGTATCTTAGATACTGCACGTTACCGAGCATTTTTGGCAGAAGAATTAAACGTTTCTCCAAAAGATTTACAAGCAGTATTAATGGGTGGACATGGTGATACTATGGTTCCTCTTCCAAGATATACAACAGTTGCAGGTATTCCAGTAACTGAGATGATTGACAAAGATAAATTGAAAGCAATTGTTGAGAGAACTAAAAAAGGTGGTGGAGAACTCGTTAAATTAATGGGAACTTCTGCTTGGTATGCACCAGGTGCTGCTGCTGCTCAAATGGTTGAATCTATCGTAAAAGATGATAATCGTATTTTCCCATGTTGCGTTAGATTGACTGGGGAGTATGGTTTGAAAGATATTTTCTTAGGTGTTCCAGTAAAATTAGGGAAAGATGGGATTACTCAAAAACTCGAATTGAAACTGAACAAAACTGAGATGAAAGGTCTTCACAAATCTGCTGATGCAGTAAGAAATGTGATGAAGACTTTTGAAAAAATGAAAATTTCATAATTTTCATTTTTGATAAAAAATTTAAAACCCTAGTCTTTTCTAAAGGCTAGGGTTTTTTATTTGCTTTTAGTTTGCTAAATATTAAAACCCTATTTTTTCGAACAATTTTAAGATTGTTTTGTTATAAATTATTAATTTGCCTAAAATAGATTTTTAAAAAACTAGAAGAGGTAAAGGATTTATAAAAAATTATTTTTAATATAATTTTTTACTTTTTTCATAAACATACATTGAATGATTTCGGCAGATATTGATTTAAGTATTTCATCGGAGATGACCACTAATACCAACTCCAATTTGAAAATGCTTTCTGATGAAAAACCCGTTTTATTGGTTTTTTTAAGGCATTTTGGTTGTGTATTTTGTAAAGAGGCCATGGCTGATCTATCAAAATTAAAGAATGAAATTATTGAGAAAAATTTCCAAATCGCTTTCGTCCATATGGCTGAAAATGAAATAGCTGAAAAATATCTCAATGATTTTGGCTTAGGGGACTGTGTTCATATTAGTGATCCTGATTGTAAATATTATACTGCTTTCAGGTTAACCAAAGGGAGTTTTTCACAACTTTATGGATTACAAACTTGGATTCGTGGTTTCTCTAAAGAAAATAATATTCATAAATTAGAAAAAGCTAAACAGCTTGGAGATTCCACTCAAATGCCTGGAATTTTTATTATTTATAAAGGTAATATCACTCAACACTATATTCACAAATTTGCTGCTGACCGTCCTGATTATATGGCATTGATGGATAGCTGCGAAATACAATAAATGATGAATCATGATTGATGAACTTTCATCAAAAACATTCATCTCATATCACTTAAAACAGAATATATGATCGGCTGGAGATTTTCCAATTTTGTTCCCGAAAATGAAGGAACCATTTTTGACCAATTGCTCAAATTATTTCAAGAAATGTTAGTTTACACTTCTGGGAATGTGAGTGAAGCGTTGAGTTGGTTGACCGAATTGGATAAGGAATATAAAATTACGGATGAGAGTTATGGGATGGCTGATTTCATTCAGGACTTGATTGATAAAGGATACATTCAAAATCCTGACGAGCAAAATGATAGTTTTACGATTACCGCAAAAATGGAAATTTCAATGCGACAAAAAGCATTGGACGACATTTTTGACCAAGTAAAAAAATCAAAAGACGGAAAGCATAACACTAGACATACGGGCAAAGGTGATGAGCATACTGCTGATATGCGACCATACGAATTTGGTGATAGCTTGGAAAATATTGCCATGTCTGAATCGCTCAAGAATGCGCAACTGAATCATGGCATTGATGAATTTAAGTTGACACATGATGACTTGGAAGTTCAAGAGACTTATTACCAAAGTCAGATGAGTACAGTCTTGATGATTGACATTTCTCACTCAATGATTTTGTACGGGGAGGATAGAATTACACCTGCAAAAAAAGTTGCGATGGCTTTGGCTGAACTAATTACGACTCGATATCCAAAAGATACTTTGGACATTATCGTTTTTGGGAATGATGCTTGGCAAATACAAATCAAGGATCTCCCCTACCTAGAAGTTGGGCCTTATCATACAAATACAGTTGCTGGAATGGAACTCGCCATGGACTTGCTCCGACGACGACGAAATCCCAATAAGCAGATTTTCATGATTACAGATGGGAAACCAACTTGTATCAAAAAAGGAAAAAAATATTATAAAAATAGTTTTGGTTTGGATCGTAAGATTGTAAATCGAACACTCAACTTAGCGACTAAATGTAGAAAATTGGATATTCCAATTACGACTTTTATGATCGCACGGGATCCTTATCTGATGAGGTTTGTCGACCAATTTACGAAGGCAAATAATGGGAAAGCATTTTTTAGTTCGTTGCAAGGATTGGGTGAATTTATTTTTATGGATTATAAAAATAATAAGAAGCGGCGGAAATAAATTATTATTCTAAAACTTTAGAGCTTCCAGATTTTAAAAATCTGGAAGCTCTTTTTTTTTTAACATAGTAGTTACAAATTAGTTATTTAAATTACTCCCTTACGACTCATCCTTCTGAACCATAGCTGGAATTGTTTTTAAAATAATTTTCAAATCAAACCAAATCGAGAAGTTCTCAGCATACTCAATATCCAATCTCATTCTTTCTGACTCATGTAAATTCTTAGCTGCTTGTTTGTTGATTTGCCACCAACCTGTAATTCCTGCAGGTGCTAAAAATCGAGTAGCCCATTGATCATTGGTCAACTGATCCGCTTCATAAAGTGGCAACGGACGATTGCCTACCACCGACATATCCCCTTTCAAAACATTGAGCATTTGCGGTAATTCATCAATACTTAATTTTCGAATAATTTTTCCAATACGAGTTACTCGTGGATCATTTTTTAATTTGACAAAAGAAGGCCCATCGGATTCATTGCTATCATATTTGTTGAGATGAGCAAGGTCTTGTATTTTTTTATCCGCTCCATCTGCCATTGACCTAAACTTCAAAAAATCAAAAATTTGAAAGCCAGTTCCAGCTCTTTTTGATTTATAAATAAGAGGGCCTTTGGATTCTAACTTTATCAATACTGCCACCAAAGTTAAAAGCGGACTTAATACGATCAACACTCCTAAGGAAAAAACAATATCAAAAGCTCGTTTCCAAAAAGGCATTTTAAACCTTTTTGACTCCTTCTCTACTTGCTGTTCTTCTGCCATAAAAGGTTTGTACGTCTTGAGAAAAGTAACTCGTTTTCTCAACCCTTTCCAATCAATATTTTTTGAATAACAATCATCAATTCCTCGACGTAATCCATCTTTCGCATTAAATTTTCTTTCTCCATTGTTAATACAAACCAATGGAATAAATTGTAAACTCGGTTGCTTTGTAATTTCTTGAAGGACTTTAAAATTATTTTTCAAGAGAAAATCATAATTCAATAAAATCAAATTAGGTAAATCCTTTTTGTCATAAACAGGAGTATTTTCTTGACACCAATTACTAAAATCAATTTGTTCTTTAAATTCAAAAACATCAGTTATCCCAAACTCATTCTCCACTTGATCGACCATCAAATCAAAGGTCTTTTCAAAGCCAATAAGAAAAATAGATTTAGTAGTAATAAATGTAACTGGAGCAGTCATTTTTTTTTAATTTAATTGATTTTTGGAAACACAGGCTTCCTTAAAGATCATATTTATTTTATTTGGGTTCCTATTAATTCTTACTTGACATCTAAGGAAAGCGTTGCCCTTATTTCTGATTGATCTTGCTCTAATAAAATATCATTAATTTTTTCACAAAGAACTTTTGGACTAAATGGTTTGATTAAATAATTTGCAATACCAAGACCATAACATTGGTCAATAATTCCTTTCTCCTCATCTCCAGAAACGACGATGACTGGAATATTGCGAAAAATTCCACTACTTTTTAAATTGATTAAAAACTCCACTCCGTTCAACCTTGGCATCATCAAATCCAATACAATCAGATCAGGAATATTTCCTTGGCTCATCCAAATGATTCCTCCCAATCCATCTTCCTTTGTAACTACATCAAAGTAATTTGCCAAAAACATTCCTTCCACCATTCTTAAACCTGCGTGATCTTCTATGACGAGAATCAATTTCTTTTTCATGAATTCATGATTTTATAAAAGCTAAAAATATATACGATTTTTAAAGAAATATTTAAGAGAGAAATACTATTAATTAGTATAATAATCAATTAATGTTCCATATCATACACTTTACTAAGATGTATCTAAAACTCTGACTATCAATATCTTGAATATAACAATAAACAAAATACTTTTCTCAAAAAAAAAAAAACGCATGCTGAAAACAGCATGCGCGAAAGATGATTGTTTGTCTATAAAAATGACAAAGGATATGTTTCTTAATTTTTTTTTAAAATTTTGGACAAAGGATTTTATCTCTTCTTTTACTATCAAAAACATTGCTTGAATAGATGATCGCTAATTCTACTGCTCCCCTTCCCTTTGATGAAATATTCAATTCTGAAATGTTGACATCGTAACTAAAACTAAATCCAACATTTCCATAATCGTATCGCATAATAATTACTTGTGCATCTTTCCATCGATGCATTGTTCCAAAATAAATGGAAGTTTTATCATCTGCACCTCTGTTATCGCCTACATTAAATTTTATCATACCTCCTACATTTATTTCTTTTGCAAGACCTTGCATCAGCACAACTGCTCTTGGAATAAATGAAATATTTCGACTCACTTTAAAATCAGCTCCTGCATAAAAAGTATATTTCATTCTTAGTCGTTCGCTCATCTCATCGAAGAAACTTACTTTCGGTTGATTCAAATGAGACAAGGATCCTCCAGCATAAAAACTCTTATTATTATTAGGACGATATGCCCAAGAAATTCCTGCCGTAAAATCGAAATAATTAAAATTATCCATCACTAAATTTTCACCACTATTCATATCTGGATCAATAAATTCTCCATTGAATTGACTTTCAAAAAGTAGTTTGGTAAAGTCTAAAGATTGCTGAACAAATAAATATTGAGCACCAACTCCTACGAAATGATTTCCTTTTCCATTCATATCTTTATTGTAGGCGACAGACATTCCAACTTGAGTATTTTTCAAACTAGCTTCTCCTGCAACATCGTTCAAAACGAAAAAACCAACTCCAAAAAGATCTTTTTTAGTCATTTGATTTAAGACATTCATATCTACCGAGGCAGACATCGTCTGGAACGGAGTTGAAATAGAACCCCATTGCGACCTATAGTTGGCCACCGCTCTTATATCTCCTTGCAGCAAACCTGACAAAGCTGGATTCAATTGCATTGGAGCATTATAAAATTGGGAAAAGTGTGGATCTTGAGCCTTTGCTTTTTTTCCAAAAAACGTTAAAAAGACAAAAGTCATAACAATACATTTACAAATATTTTTCATTAAAATATTTTTTATAATTTTTCAAAAAAATTAAAATCTATTAATGAGGGATACTTGGGAGAGGCGAGATTATTGGTGTTGAGAAATGAGGGATTTCAAAATCATTCTCTATGCTCAACACCAATGGTCTCTATATTTTTAAATTATCTAATCAGAGTAATATCTCCAGTTTTGACAATCGTTTTTCCATTAAATTCGCAGGTAGCTTCGATGTAGTAAACAAAAACATCTCTGTTTAATTTTTGGCCTTTGTAGTTTCCATCCCATCCTTGCTTCCCTCCGACATCTTCGAAAATAACTTCTCCCCATCGATTATAAATTCTAACCATTCCAATTTCTAATTTACTTCTGACATTGAATCGGTCATTATTTCCATCTCCATTTGGTGTAAATGCATTTGGAACAATTATCAAATCATCATTACAAATAAATATTTTCTTTAAAAGAATCGAAGCAGAATCTAAACAACCTAAATCATTCATGACGGTCACTTGATAAGTAATATCCTCTTCTGGAGAAACCTCAGGATTAGGACAATCAGTACATGATAATCCAAGCGGTGGAGACCAAGAGTAGGTAAAGTCACTACCATTGGTGACACCTGCATCTAACTGAACCACATCTCCTTCTGAAAAATATTCAATCGAAGGAAGATTAATATCTGCAATTGGAAGTACTTCAACTGTTACCAATTGAGTATCAGCTTCACAATCTCCATACGAGCCAATTACCGTATAAATAGTTGTCTCAGTTGGCATTGAAAAAGGAGAATCACTTGTTGGATCACTAATTCCTGGAGCATCTATCCAAGTAAATGTATCTGCATCTCCTGTTACAAAAAGGAAAGCTGTATCGCCTTCACAAATGGTAACATCGTCTGCAATGATTTCAACTTTATCTCTCACTTCAATAATTAAAGTATCTGATAATACGCAAGTTCCATTAGTCACTTGCAAAATATAATACCCTGTTTCATTTGGAGAAATAGTTGGAGTTGGAGTGTCAACAGCTAACACATCTCCATTGAAAATCCATTCAGAAGTTCCAGATGGATAACTTCCATTTATGGTAACTGGAAATCCTGCACAAACTGTGATATCCTCTCCTGCATACACATCTGACTCCGTCAAAACGGAAACAGTAACTTCATCCGTTTGGATACATTGATTCTGCAACAAGGCAGTTACCGTATACGTTATCGTTGAAGTTGGTGAAGCAATTGGATTCGGACAATTAGTACAACTCAATCCTATCGCTGGAGTCCAAGTAATATTATTTCCAATCGTCACTTCTAATTGTGTCGATTCACCTACACAAATTACTGGATCAACATCAATTAGATCTACTTCTTCAATCACTTCAACAGTAACTGAATTACTACCTGAACAACCTTCTGTGGTTATAATGGTAACGGTGTAAGTTGTTGTTGCTGATGGATTCGCAACTGGATCAGAACAATTATAGCAGCTTAATCCTGGCTGAGTAGTATCCCATTCATAACTAGCTGCAGTATGATTGGTACTTGATGTTAAGTTGGTATCGTCTCCTTGACAAATCGTTACATCCGGAGAAACATTAATTTCTAATGCTGGTAAAGTTGAAACTCCCACAAAGACAGAATCAGTTGATTCACAACCATTCATAGAAGTTGCAGTCACATAATATTGAGTTGTTATTGTTGGATCAGCAATTGGATTTGGACAATCTGTACAAGACAGTCCAGTTGCTGGAGTCCATAAATAATTGACAGGATCTGTAGATTGAATCGTAGCAATTAATTCTGTGTTTTCACCTGGACATAAGAAAACATCTTCGCCAGCATCCACCTCAGGAATTTCAAAAATCGTAACAGTTTGCTCAAAATTTGAAATACAACCAAATCCAGAAGTCGTTTCTAATGTTACGACATAATCTCCCGCACTTGTAAATTGATACGTAAAATTAGTATCCGTAAATGTATTGTTATCTACTGTCCAATTCCAACTTATGATGCTGTCTCCAATAACTGAAGATTGGTCTTCAAAACTCAAAGTTTCAAAATTACAAGCACTCGCAGGAGTTACTGAAAAATTAGTAACGGGTTTTGGATGAACATAAATAAAACTATCTTTTGTAACAGTCGTTTGACAAAAAGTAGTATTTGCATTTAATATCACATCATAATAACCAGGTTGATTATATATAATTCCCGTTGGATTAGTTCCAGTTGCAGTTGGTGTATTACTTCCTGGAAATTCCCACTCTACAGAGATAACAGTACTTGGATTAGCAAAAGCTACTACAAAATCTATCGGTGTATTGTCATCTTCACAAACCTCATTGATGGTCGCTGCAAAATCTGTAATAATATCTTCCACGTATATTGATGGTCCAAAAACAGGTATTTGACAACCTGAAACATCTTCGACCAAAACTAGAGGAGAATATGTTCCTCCATTCGTATATGTATAGGTGATCGTATCGGAGTCACCACTTGCCAATGAGTCAATCACAAATCCATCTCCAAAATCGTAAGTATATCTAAAAGCATTTTGACTTTCTACTATAAACTGAACTTCTAAATCTGCACAGCCTGAAACTATGTCTGCTGTTAAAGTTCCAGATGGTCCATCAACAATGATATAATCTGTTTTACATTCTGTTTCAGAACATCCGATCTCGTTAGTTACAGTCAAGCAAACAGTATAAGCACCAGTTTGATTATAAGAATGTGAAGGGTTTTGCAAACCTGAATTTGCACCATCTCCAAAATCCCAAAACCAAGAAGAAGCATTCGTTGAAAGGTCTGTAAAATTGGAAACCAATGGTGGATCAGGACATGACTTATAAGTATTGTCTGCTGAAAACCCAACCACTAAAGGTTGAAAATTAAGGTTATCGCAAATTTGTTCTGAGCAACCAGAAGCATTCATAGCAGTTAAACAAACAGTATAATCTCCTGACAAAGCATAAGAATGACTTGGACTTACCTCAGTCGAAGTATTTCCATCTCCAAAGTCCCATAAGTAAGTTAAGTTATTATCATAAGAAGTAGAAGCATTAGCAAAATCTACAGATTGAGATGCACAATCAGCTACTTGAGGTATAAAAAATGGTTCTATTTTATCAACAAAAATTAAAGAATCCATGATCAATTCATCTAAACATCCTGATTCATTTTCAACTACCAAACCTACTGTGTGGTAACCTAAATCCGTATAAACATGGTTTGGATTTGGATCAACTGAATTAGTTGAATCTCCAAAGTCCCAAGAATAATTGACAATATTACTATTTATTCCATAAGCTGAATTAGTAAAATTCACCGTATGAGGTGAACAACCTTCAGCATCGTCAATCGCAAAATCTGAAACTGAACCAGAAACGAAAACAGTATCTGTAAAGCAATAGGTATTAGAACAACTACTTCCATCTGAAATCGTTAAACAAAAACCAAAATATGCTCCAGGAGCTGGAAAATAAAAATCAGGATCAGGATCATGAAATTCATCAGTAATCATTCCTACTCCAAATGGAAAAGTCCAAGAGTAAGTATCCGCTCCTACTGAGTTATTGATCACAGAAATAGTATCTCCCGTACATATATTTAAATCACTTAAAGTAAATTCAGGAACAGAACTAGTCACATTAATTGTCATCGACTCAGAATGTTCACAGCCTGTTTGAGAGTTGGTAACGGTCAAGGTTACTAAGTACGAACCGTTGCCAGCATAAGCGTGAGCAGGATTAGGGATATTAGAAACAGCTCCATCTCCAAAACTCCATGCCCATGTTTCGGCACCAGCCGATTCATTATAAAATTGAATTTCTCCAGGCATACTACAATCTTGATCAAAACTAAATTCTGCTTTTGGAGCATTGATATAAATATAATCTTCTACCAATAATGTATCTGGACAACCATGAAAATAGGTTATCAACATCAAGTCAAAAGATCCAGTATCCGTATATTCATGCTGTGGATCCATTTCAGATGACTGACCTCCATCTCCAAAATGCCATTCCCACTCATCTACATATTGCCCTGATTCGCTGGTAAACTGAATTTGATCTTCTAAACAAGAAACTAATGGATCAGCTGAAAATCCTGGACTTGATGGAAATCCAACTTGAATATAATCTTCCATCAATAAGGTATCTATACAACCACTCACCGTTTCAATAATTAAAGTAACATCATAAGATCCTGTATCAGAATACATGACCACAGGATTCGCAATATTATTTAACCCTACTCCACCTCCAAAATCCCACTCGTATGAAGTGATAAAATCTACCGCATCAGTTTCATTATAAAAGAATACTTGTAAATCTTCACAACCATCTATTACATTACTACTAAACTCAGCTTGTAATTCCTCTATAATTATCGAAGTTTTAATGACACTTTGCTCACATCCATCTGGAAACGTCACGGTCAATTCTACCGGGTAAGTTCCATGTCCAGTAAAGGTAAAAGTTGGATTTTGTTGAGTGGAAGTTCCTAGTCCACCAAAATCCCAAAACCATGAACTTGCCGTCGCTGATGAGATCCCATTGAAAGTAATTTCAGTTCCTACAACTGGATCACAAGTTTTCAAATCACCTGAAGCAGTATAATCAATATTAACTGGTCCATTTGAATTAATGCAATCAGGAGCAGGAGTGGTATAATTACATCCGTCCGTAGTTACAATACTCAAAACAGGAGTAAAACATCCCGCGGTCGTATAAGAATAAACTGGATTAAGTTGAGTAGAAAAATTTCCATCACCAAAATCCCAATTAACTGATTGGATATTTCCACTATTAAAAAAACTAAACGCAACTTCAACCGAAGCACAATCGTCATTATCGATAAGTTCATATTGAAATCCATTAAATTCTCCAATATTTATAAAGTCTTCTACCAACAATGTGTCAGCACACAGAGTGTTTGTATTTGTCACAATTAAGGTTACATCATAAGATCCTAGAGTAGTATAAGTATAACTTGGATTAATATCCGTTGAGTTAGAACTGGCATCTACGCCGAAATCCCAATAAAATGTAAGACCACTCCCCATCGCTGTTGTATTCGAAAAATTAACAGTATGAGGTACCGTACAACCAATTGTTTCATCTGCTGAAAAACTTGGAGTAGGTGTATTAATTACTTCTACCGCATTCGGTTCCGAAATTGTAATCTCGCATCCATTTTCATCAAAAACTGTTACAATTGGAGTGAAATTTCCAGAAGTTGTATATATATGATTGTAGATCATACTCATCGAATCATTTCCATTTTGATTCACCACCGTACCATCACCTAAATCCCAAACCACAGAATCTATATTCGTAGTTGAGGTCAAAGTAAAACTAACAGGTAATGGGCTACACCCTAAATCAATATCATTATCCAACGTTACTGTCGGTGGATCAAATATGAATATTTCCTCACAATAACTCTCAGTTGCCCCAGAGCTTTCCATCATATCCAGACATATATTAAATGTCCCTCCAATAGGAAAAACCCGAATCGGTTCTGCCTGATTCGAGAATGAAATACCATTCACTTTCCAATTATAAGTTGGATTAGATAAATTTGATTGTGGATAAAAATTTACTGAGGCTGGTGCACATGGACTCCCAAGGCCATTCTCAAATTGGTAAGTAAAAAGTGTGTCTTGTCCAGTTACGAAAAATGTTGAAAACATCATCGGCAACAGGATTAGCAGCTTTCTAAACGATTTAAAGAGCATATCCAAAAATGTTAAGTTTATGAAACAATCATCAAAAAATTCGAGGGGAATTAAAAAATAATCAAGGGGAAAAAATGTGGGGAAGAAAAATAACTTTTAGCACATCCTAATTTTAAATTTTGCAATTTTAAAAACTAGATTTGCGTTATCAATGAAGTTATATGATTTACATAAACGCATAAACTGTGCCTATATGAAAAAGTTACTAATATTTGTTTTTTGCTGGTCATGTTCTCTCGGAATTTTTGCTCAAAACACTAAAGCTCAAGCTTTGGACAAAATCTCCTCAGATCAAATAAAAATTGCCGAAGATACCCTTGGCGCTCTGGGTTTTTTGATGGTAAATGACTCTTTACCAGAGCATCGTTTTGGGGCTTGCAAAAAATTTATCCCCAAATTAGTTCAAGCATTAAAACATAAGAATTCTTTTAATTACAAATTTGATCGACTCAAAGCAATCTCTATTTTATATCCACCTGACAGTACCTTTAGAATAATTACTTGGCAATTATATGTGGACAAAGATACTTATCACCAATATGGAGCTATCCAAATGAATAATTCTGATTTGAAGTTGCACAGGCTTTTAGATAGACCTGGAAACCCCGTCAATATTGAAACAACAGAACTTAATTCAGAACAATGGTTAGGCGCGGTTTACTATAATATTTACCAATTCGAATCTCCTGATGGACCACAATATTTACTCTTTGGGTTTGATGGGAAATCATTTTTCTCTAAAAGAAAAATACTCGACGTCTTAAAATTTAAGAATGGAAAACCATTTTTTGGTTCTCCTGTTTTTGTTAAAAATAAGGAAAATGAGCCGACTACCACCCAATCTAGATTAGTCCTAGATTACTCTGCTGAGTCATCCGTAAAATTAAATTATGATTTACATTTGGAGATGATAATTTTCGATCATTTGACTCAACAACCCAGTCCATTTCCAGGCGAAGATTTTACTTGGATTCCAGACGGCACTTACGAAGGCTATGAATTGAAGAATGGCGTTTGGGAATACAAAGAGAAAATTTTTGACCATAAATATGAGATGAACGAATTTCCAGTTCCCGAACCAATTCTTGGTGGTGATCGAAAAGGTCGAAAAGATATTTTAGGAAGAAAGAAAAATTAAATTCATTTTCCAATTCTTCGAAATCCCGAATTATGAAAAATTCATAATTCGGGATTTCTATGTTATTTGAAAAAATTATCAACCTTTCATTCCTATTTTTTCATTAAAAACTTACCTTTCGAAAATGAAATCACATAAAATTCTTTTCGAAAAAACAGCTCACTATTTCACACTCGGAGAAGCCAATAAAAAAACCAAATACTTTTGGTTAGTTACCCATGGCTATGGTCAATTAGCTAGTCGGTTTATTTACAAATTTGACCAACTCGACTTAACCGAAAATTTCGTTTTAGCGCCAGAAGGATTGTCTAGATTTTATTGGAAACGATCTGCTCCAAATCCAGTTGGCTCTAGTTGGATGACCAAGGAAAACCGCTTAGATGAGATTGCAGATTACACCCGCTACATTAAAAAATTATACGAAGAATATAAATCTCAAATGTCTGGCGATGTAAAAATTATCTTGCTTGGTTTTTCTCAAGGTTGTGCTACTCAAATGCGTTGGACGACTAGAGAATTTCCAGATTTTGATCATTTAATTTTATGGGCAGGTTTACTTCCTGAAGATTTAGATTATACTCCGCACAAAGAATATTTTTCCAAAAAAAATCTCAAGTGGGTATATGGAAATCAAGATGAATTTCTCAAAGAAAAACACATCACTTGGCACAAGCAATTTATGAAGGAACAATTCCTTGATTTTGAAAGTATCGAATTTGAAGGAAAGCATGTGATTGATCGAAAGGTACTCAAAGAGGTTTTTGAGAAAATAAAAGACTCGGATACATAATTTTTTAATTCATCATTTTTGTAATATATTTGAGTGAGATGTGAAAGCTTATTTTTTCATAACAACACATTTACATTTAAAAAAATTAAAATTAAAATACCATGGGATTTTTTAATGAAATAAAAAAGGTACTATTCGGAGCAAAAGCCGTTACCAAATCAGCAGCAGATAAAGCAGCTGATTATGGAAAAGAAAAAGGAGCTGATTTTTTAGATTCAGCTGATGATTTTTTAGGCTCGGCTAAAGAAACTGCTGGCGGCGTAGGAAGTACTATGAAGGAAAAAGGAAGTGATTTCTTAGGTAAAGCAAAAGATGCAGCAGGCGATTTCTCAGAATCTTTTAGTGAAAAAGCAGGTGACTTTGTTGATGGTGCAAAAGATGTTGCCAATAAAACTTACGACTCTTTGGCTGAAAATGAAATGGTCAATAAAGCTGGAGGTGTTGCTGAAGATGTAGGAGGACAGATCTTAGATGCGGGAAAAAGATTCGAAGAAAAAGCGGGAAGTGTTGCTGAGAATGTAGGCGGTGTAATCCTTGATAAAGGTGGTGATATTTTGGAAAAAGGAAAAGATCTCTCAGAAAACATTGGCGAAAAAATTCATGATTTTGCTGGCGATGCAATGGAAAAAGCAAATGATTTAGGAAGTACCATTCAAGATAAAACTAATGATCTAGTTGAAAAAGCCAACGCAGCAGCGGCTAAAGATAATTTGGAAAATCAAATTGATGAAGCATCTACCTTAGGGGAAAGATTGGAAAATCACATAAAAGGAAAAGACATTCTCGATCAAAAAGATGCACCAATTGGTTACGATAAATTGGATGAAAGTTTGCTCGAAGGAAAAGATGATTTTTGGTCAAAAGCAGAAAAATATGCAGAAGGTGATTACAGCGGAAAAGGAAAAGAAGAAACACCTTCAGCAGTAAATGATATTTTTGCCAACACCGAAGAACGACAAAAAGAATTGGGAGAGGCTGCTGCAAAGGATGTAACAAAAGAACCTTTCCGAGGAGAAATTAAAGGATTTACAGACATTGATGGTGACGGCGATCCATTAATTGATGATGCAATCATTGATGAAGATTAGTGTAATATCAATTTATTAAATAAAAAATGATGAATCCAATTCAAGTAGGATTCATCATTTTTTATTTATAGTTCATCATTAATTTAGTGCATCCGATCTCCTCTCACTTCTAATGTTTTCAACATCTCTGCTTCAAAATCCAAATATTCTTTCCATCGTTTATTCACCTTTTCCTCACTAGAATATTTCTTAGCTAACCTGATAAACATTTTATAGTGTGCTGCTTCAGCTACCATAAACTTGTAATAAAAGTCTTTTAATTCATCATCAGAAATATGCAAAGACAACAATCGAAATCGCTCACAACTTCTTGCTTCGATCAAGGCAAAAACTAATAATTTTTCCACCAAGCGATCTTCCCAAGCACCGTCTTTCTTTTGAAACTTCATCAATGCATTGACATACTCATCTTTTCGTTGGCGCCCCAAGGTCAAATTTCGTTTTTTCATCTCAGCCAAAACCAATCTAAAATGTCCCCATTCTTCCGTTACGATGGGAGCTAATTCTTCCACCATTTCCAGTTTTTCAGGATATTGCTGAATGATAGTAATGCATGAAGTGGCTGCTTTTTGTTCACAATAAGCATGATCAGTTAATATTTCTGTCAAATCCATTTCAGCCATATTTACCCACCGAGGATCAGTTGGTAATTGTAATCCTAATACTCTTTTGTGAGCTTCATCTATTTCGTCCATCGTTACTTTTTTTCAAAAAAAATAAATTCAATATTCAGGATGCGAATTTACAAAATAGAAAATAAAAAGGCGTTATCGATTGTTCGATAACGCCTTTTTATTTTCTATTCTAAATATTATTAATTCAAACATTTAAATTGATTAACTAAAAAGTCCAAATTATAAACTTCGTAATCCTCATAACCAGTATCCCAAATAACTCTAACGACATCTATTTCGCTTTTTTTCAAAGTTTTTTCTTGGCCTGAATTGATTCGAAATTGACCAATAAAAGTATGTTGCTTCTTCAATGGATCATAAACTCCATTATCAGATTGGTTATTAACTAGACTTATACTCTCTCCATTAATCATTTTTAATGTTAACAAATTCCCTTTTGTTAATCCTCCAAATGCTCGTTGAGCATCGGTCGTGTTAATTGAAATAAATAAATTAAGTAATAAAACGCCTCCTTTGATTTGAGTCAAATTTCCTTCGCAAGTAATATAATCATCAGCTTCCATATACCTTCTCATATCGTCATTTGTGAAAGTAAACAAGACATCTCGTGCAACATCTTTCCTTTTTTTTCCCATAAATTCATCAATCCCATCAAATACTAGGTTACAATCTTTTCGAGGAGGATTATGCATTACATCATCATCCTTAGAGTATTTCTCAAAATTCTTAGAAGCCAAATAGAATGTTCCATCTTCTTTATAGGTGTACTTCGAATTCTGCAATTCTTTCACGTTGATATTTTCCCTTCTATTTTTCTTGGAACTTCTCTTTTTTGATTTCTTACTAGTTGATTCCTGAACTATTTTTCCCTGCTTCTTCAACTTCTCTAATTCTTTCTTAGTTTTCTTAGTTTTCTTTTTAGCACCTTTTTCCAAATCAGAAGCTAATTTCAATTGACGTTTCAATAAAAAATATTGCTCATCTGTTGAATTTTCGTCATTTTTTAAATCATCTATTTCTTCTTCTAGAAGTATCTTTGAAAATTTAATATCACTTTCTCTTTCTAAAGCCAAAGCTAAATTATCTTCTGCCTTGTTTAATAATCTTTCGAATCGATCCTCTTCACTTTCTTCTTCTTCTCCCCCACCTTTTGAAGTCTGTTCATCAAGAATATCAAGTGGCGAAGCAATTTGTTTTCTTTTTATTTCTTCATCAAGCTTTAGGTGAGAAGAATTAGAATTATCAAAATATTCCCACCTTCCATCTGGGAAAAGTACAATTTTTTCCCCCTCTTTATTATGTTGGATTTGTTGAGCATCAACCATAATAGAGAAAGCCAAAATGTAAAAAGTAATAAGGAGAAAATGTAAAAAATTTCTAACTTGCATAATTCAAAATTAATGATAATAATAAAAATTAGTAGATAATATAACGAAAAAAAAGCTCACTTGCTGTATTGCATTCAAAGAGAAAGATAGTTTTTTTTATAATTTTTAACTTACCCCACAATACCTTTTTCAACAAAGACTTAATCATATTAAATTAACCAACTATATTACGATGAAAACCCGAGGATTGATTCAATCCAACTAAAAAATTCTTATCATGAAAAAATGCCTTTTATTTTTAACAATTTTAGCAATTTGGGGTTGTGAAACTAAATCTGATTCTGGAAGTTTAACTTCTCCTAACGAAATTCAAAAAGTAGATTTTAAAACTATACCTGTGACTTATCCTGATGTAAAAAAAGACGAAACCGTTGATGATTATCACGGCACCGCAATCCAAGACCCTTACCGATGGTTAGAAGACGATAATTCTAATGAAACTTCCGAGTGGGTAACCAATCAAAATAAAGTAACTTTTAATTATCTAGATCAAATTCCTTATCGAGAAGCTATCAAAAACCGGCTCAAAGATGTATGGAATTTTGAACGATTTGGTACTCCTTTTAAGGAAGGAGGGAAGTATTATTATTTTAAAAATGACGGCTTGCAAAACCAAGCAGTTCTTTATCAACAAGAAACTTTAAATGGAGTTTCAAAAGTAGCACTAGACCCTAATAATTTTTCAGCTGATGGAACAACCTCCTTGGGTAGTTTGAGTTTTAATAAAACTGGAAATTTGTTAGCCTACCAAATTTCAGAAGGTGGCTCAGATTGGCGAACTATTCATGTAAAAGATTTAAAAACAGGTGAAACGCTTAAAGACAAAATCAATTGGGTGAAATTCTCAGGAATCAGTTGGTTCAAAGATGGATTTTTTTACAGTCGATATCCAGAACCTGAAGACGGAAAAGAGTTGTCTGCTAAAAATGAGTTCCATCAAGTATATTATCATAAGGTGGGTACAGATCAATCTGATGATATTTTGACTTACTCTGACCGAGCAAATCCTTTACAAAATGTTTATACTTCTATCACTCAAGATGAACGATATCTAATTCTTTCTGTCGTTCAATCTACAAGTGGTAATGCGCTGTACTTCAAAGACTTAAATAAAAAAGACGCTGAATTTATTCCGATTTGGCAATCATTTGATAATGACTTTTCAGTTGCAGATAATGATGGAAATAAGTTGTTAGTCATGACCAATTATCAAGCACCTAACAATCGAATTATTTCAATTGATACAGAAAATCCAGCAGAAGAAAACTGGAAGGTAGTCATCGAAGAAAGTAAAAAAGATGCTTTGCAAGGAATCGAAATTATCGGTGAAAAAATTATCGCCACCTACATTCATAATGCATCGAGCAAAGTTCAATTTCATAATTTGGAAGGGAAATATGAGTCTGATTTAAAGTTACCAGGTATCGGAACCGTTGGAGGATTTAGTGGAAAAAAGGAAGACAGTCAAGCTTTCTTTTCATTCACTTCTTTTACCCGACCAACCACAGTTTATAGTCTAGATATGGCGGCCAAGAAAATTGATATTTTCAAAGCACCAAAAGTTGATTTTAAATCTGATGATTATACTACAGAACAAGTTTGGTTTAAGAGTTACGATGGAACTGAAATACCAATGTTTTTGACTTATAAAAAAGGTCTAAAATTAGATGGAAAACGACCAACCCTTCTATATGGATATGGTGGTTTTGATATTCCTGTTTTACCATCATTTAGAGTCGCGAATACCGTTCTTCTGGAAAATGGAGGAATCTATGCTGTTGCCAATATTCGAGGTGGAGGTGAGTTTGGGAAAAAATGGCACAAAGCAGGAACCTTGGAAAACAAGCAAAATGTTTTCAATGATTTTATTTCTGCAGCGGAATATTTGATTGCACAAAATTATACGACGCAAGAAAAATTAGCGATTCAAGGTGGTTCAAATGGTGGACTTTTAGTAGGCGCATGTATGACACAACGACCTGACTTATTTCAAGTTGCTTTTCCTCAAGTAGGTGTTTTAGATATGTTACGTTATCATACATTTACAATTGGTTGGGCTTGGGCAACAGATTATGGACGTAGTGATGATCCTGAAGCCTTTAAATATTTAATTAAATATTCTCCATTACATAATATAAAAGAAACGGAATATCCTGCGACTATGGTAACCACAGCAGATCATGATGATCGAGTAGTTCCAGCCCATTCCTTCAAATTTATTTCAGAATTACAAAGCAAACATCAAGGTGATAATCCAGTTGTTATTCGAGTGGAAACAAGTGCTGGTCACGGTGCAGGAGTGCCCACCGATAAGCAGATTCAAACTGCAGCTGACATGTCTAGTTTCATGCTTTACAACATGAAAGAAGATGTAATTTATGATCTTAAGAATTAACTGTAAATGATTAACGGTGAATGGTTAACATTCCCAAAGTGTGAATTTAGCTATCCACACTTTGAGGAGATTAACCATTCACCATTGACAATTAACCGTTAAAAACACATCTATGAAAATCCAAAGAATCGAGGAGTTTAAAATCAATACAAAACAACATTTAGAAATTAGTGAATTACTCAAATTGTGTTTTTCCTCCTACCCCTCCAATCGCTCTTTTTACAAACAATTTCCTAGCTTTCGATTTTTAGTTTTTGAAGAAAAAAAACTGATTGCTCACCTTGCAATAATTCACCGAATGATCAAAGTCGGTGAAGAAGGTCATGTTATTTTTGGCGTTTCAGATTTATGTGTTCATCCTGATTTTCAGCATAAAAAAATTGCAAGTATATTGTTATCAGATTTGGAGAACCTTGGAAAAAAACATAAAATTGACTTCATTACTTTAATCGCTCAAGATCAAAAAATTTATAAAAAAAATGGATTTCAAGCGATCAATAATAATTGTAGATGGCTAATTATCAACGAGACACAATCTCTAGGACTTGCTCAGCGAAACCTAGATAATGCCTTGATGATCAAATCATTAAATAAAAAGAACTGGGGTGATGGTATGGTAGATTTTCAAGGATGTCTCTTTTAAAAGGTTGCCATTCTTCAGTCTAGAAAAACTCAGTCTAGAATAGTTGTCCTCTTAAAAATGACAAAAGAATTAGCTAAACAAATTCTAACAAATGAAAGATTCTGATAATTTTTGGTAAAATTTTTGTAATTATTTTGTCCACTCTTTCTGCGCTTTTTTATACCTCCAATATTTTTTTATTCACCGATTTTTTAAGACACAAAAATATCTAAATGAACATGGTTTATTTTATTACCTATGTTAGTTCAGCATATAAAAAATTAGATACTATTGAACTAACTGACTTATTGCAGAAAAGTCAAAAAAACAACCTCAAAAGAAATATTACAGGCATGTTATTATACTGTGATGGAGATTTTATCCAAACGTTGGAGGGAGAAGAAAGTATAGTTAAAGAAGCCTATCAAATTATACATCAAGACTCAAGACATCGATGTATTATTAAGATAAAAGAAGGTACTCATCATTCAAGAAATTTTTCCAGTTGGTCAATGGGTTTTAGAAATTTAGGGAGAGAAGAACTCACCGCTATTTTGGGGTATAAAAGCTTTGATCAAAAAAACCTTTTTAATGAATTCAACTCAACTGAAAAACATCCTGCTGTTTTAGCCTTAAGTTCCTTTTATAAAAATCAACCTATTCATCGAAGACCATAAATTCATTTGACGAATAAGACTTAAAATAAGATATTATAAGCCATCAACTTCTTAAATGGAGATGATGGCTTTTCTCATTATATTGTAAAAACACCCACCGATATCTTCCAATTCCACTACATTTTCTTAAATTCGCTAAACAAAAAACAGACTTTTTCATTATAGATACCACAATGAAATATAAACTAATTTTTCTCTTTCTACTATTCACCTGTCTTGGTTTTCAATCTTCGAAAAAAGCTCCGCTTTCTGCTCGAATTGCCAATTATGATATTCAAGTCAAATTAGATGTAGAACAAAAAAAATTAATTGCTCACACAAAATTAATTTGGAAAAACCCTTCGGCTGATACCGTTTCTGATTTACAATTTCACCTTTATTATAATGCTTTTAAAAATTCAGAATCTACCTTTTTTAATGAACGAGGATTGCCTGCACTTTTTAAAACTTCCTTGCAAGAGGATTGTAATTGGAGTTGGGTTGAGATTCAAAACATGACCGATAACTATGGCAATGATCTGGCTGCGAATATGCATTATATTCAACCTGATGATGACAATAAATCTGATCAAACCGTTTTGAGAGTACCACTTCCTAGACCTGTATTACCCAACGAAACTATTGAAGTTGAATTTGATTGGATTGGAAAAATCCCCAAAACGATGATTCGAACGGGATACAATAAAGACTTCTATTTTATGGCTCAATGGTATCCGAAAGTTGGGGTTTATGAACCAGCTGGAATGCGCTACGCTGAAAAAGGAGGATGGAATTGTCATCAATATCATTCAAGTGGAGAGTATTATGGAGAGTTTGGAAATTACAAAGTAGCGATGACTGTACCCGAAAATTACGTGGTTGGTTCAAGTGGCACTCAACCCAATACTCCTAAGAATAATGGCGATCAAACGACAACTTGGAATTTCGAGGTAGATGATGTTATTGATTTCGCTTGGGGTGCCTCCCCTCATTTTGTGGAAAACAAAATGAATTGGAAAGGAATTGAAATTCGACTACTCACCTACCCTGAGCATGTACATTTTAAGGAACGATATTTTTCCATATTGCCACAGGCATTAGAATTTTTTGAAGAGAATTTTGAGAAATATCCTTACCCGAGTTTGACCATCATTGCACCACCCTTCCATGGGATATATACAGGGGGTATGGAATACCCTACTTTGATTACCACTTTGAATAGCTGCTTGTTGCCGACAGGAGTTCGCTCCACAGAGATTTTGACGGTTCATGAATTTGTGCATCAATACTTTCAACAAATCGTCGCAACAAATGAAATGGAAGAAGCATGGATGGATGAAGGAATTACGAACTTTTATGAAGGGGTAATTATGGATAAAATTTATGGCGAAAAAAGTTCGACTATAGATTTCATGGGAATTAAAACTGGAAATGCCGAAAGTGATCGAGTGAGTTATTTCAATATGGAGAACCCAGCGATTGCCCCGAATTCATTGAATAGTTGGGAGTTTCCAGGTGGATCATATCATACGATTCAATATAGTAAATCCGCCGTTTGGTTAAATACCTTGAAAAGAATTGTTGGAGAAAAGACTTTTAAAGAAGCGATGAAAACCTACTATTCTCGTTGGAAATTTAAGCATCCAAGTGCAAAGGATTTTGTCGACGTAATCAATGAAGTAGTCGCAAAAAATCATCCTGAAGAATTTGGTGAAGGCATGGATTGGTTTTTTCAACAAGTACTTTATGGAACTGAAATTTGTGATTATGCCGTCTCTTCTATTTCTAATAACAATAAGATTACATCTTCTGGGATTTTTGATAATTTAGACGAATGTGAAAAATCTGAATTGGTAAAAAATGAAAAAGGCGAAGAAATCTTTATTTCAAATGTAGTGGTACAACGTTTAGGAAACATGACTTTGCCAATGGAAATTCTAGTCCGATTTGAGGATGGAAAAGAGATCATAGAAAAATGGGATGGAATGGCTACCATGACAACTTTTAGTTATGAAGGCTCTCAAAAAATTGAGTGTGCAGAAATTGATCCACAGCATAAAATATTCTTAGATAAAAATTTACTCAACAATAGTTTTACCAGTAAACCTAATCTAAGTGGCGTTCGAAAATATGTCAATGAATTTATGTTTTGGATGCAGAATGCGATGGAAGGATTGGGAATGTTAATTTAGAAACTTAAATATCGGATACCTTTAAGGTCTTAGATATTTTCATCATAAAAAAAATGGCAATAATAAAATCCTACCAATCAGGTTGGAAAAAAGTTTGGAAAAATAAAAAAATGTGGGTGCTGTTGTACTTACTTAATTTTGTATTTGCCTTGTTATCAGCGGTACCATTTTCAGGCTTTTTAAGTAAATCTATTGGACATTCTTTGGCTAATACCAACATGTTGGATGGATTTGATTATACATTTATTTCAGACTTGCTACGAGAATATGGAAGTAGATTTTCAGTAGTAATGAATTTGTCAATGGGAATTATTCTATTGTTTTTTATCTTTTCTATTTTTTGGATGGGTGGCATTTTATCCATTTTAAAGAATGAAGAAAATGATTATTCCTTTCGAAAATTTTGGCAAGGAAGCGCCGTCTTTTTTTGGAAATTAACTCGATTGACTTTTTATTTTACTTTTTTCCAAGTTGTCATTTTAGGCTTTTTTGCTTTTCTATTTTTGCAACAAGGTGTCTCTCCTTTTGAAGTGGAAAGTGAGATTTCTATTATTAAATCTATAATAATTCTTTTGCCCATCTATCTCTTTTTTGCTACGATATTTTTCATGATTCAAGACTATGCAAAAATTCATATCGTTCATGATGATTCGAAATTCATTTTCCAACCTATCAAAAATGCTTTTCGTTTTGTGTTTAGAAATTTCAGAAAATGCCTCGGATTGTACCTCTTGAATTTATTGACCTTTGCAGCATTTTTTGGAATCTATTGGATTTTGAGTAATAGTTTTAATAGTAACTCTACTCCTACCATTGCTCTTTTATTTTTGGTTGGACAAGCATTTATATTTAGTCGGATTGCAGTAAAACTATTGAACTTAGGAAGTGCGATGGAGTTATTCCAAATTGAAGCTAAATAAAAAGTGTTTCCTTATTCTACTCAATAATTATTGCAAACTATTCAAGTCTCTATTTTTCATATTCAATTTTTACTCCCCAATTATTTGTTCGAGCGATAAAAATGAAAGATCGGGATATCCACCGCAATCGTCGCCCCAAACCTCCAGGCATTTGGCTGCAACTCATTATTTTGATCAGTAATTTTTCTAAGAAGTGGCGTGTACTGTGCACCAATCATCAATGCCATTGGCGTATTTCCAATTCCCCAAACTACATGCATACCTGGTGAAATAATTTGCTGCCATTTTATTTCTTCTGGAAATCCCTCCCCCTCTGAATTACTCCAACGGTAACTGAAGGCTGCACCAATATCAATAATCGGAGCATACAAAGAAAAGGAATGTCCCTTGGCTTTTATTCCATAAAAACTATTTCCCCAATTCAATGATAATCCAATTGGAGCAGTTACACCTGTTACAAAACTCTCGCTGTCACTTCCATCATAAGTCGTTTCCCAACCGCCATAAAGTCCAGGGTAGGAGCTTAAACTTACACTAAAAGGACTTTGTCTTTTTACTCGATACGAACCTACTGGAGCTGCGTATTTATTGATTATACCTTTGATGTCATTAGTAGAATTGGCGGAAAGAACATCTACCATAAATCCACCGTAGTACATAAAATTCTTAACCACACCTTGTAATATTTTTATTTCTTTTTTGATTTTTTTGTCGTCGCTCTCCTCTAGTTTTTTTTCTAAATAATCGATTCTAACCTGAACTAGTGGCTCCATCATTTTCATCGAATAAATCATCAATGGCCCATAATCTTTTTTCTGCCCTGCATCAATTGCTTGAATAGCATTCTGTGCAACTGGCCGATACATCTTGAAATAGGAACTAGTGAAGTATGATTCTGGATTGGAAAAATAGGCCAACTCAATGGAGTAATCTAAAAATTCAAAGAAGGAGCTAGCGAATTCCAAAACTGATTCTTGGTATTTTTCTTTCTGTTCATCTTTTAAATATTTTTTATTATCAAAATTAGATTTACTAGTTTTTAGTTTTTTCATGTTAGTCAAAAACTTCCCCGTCATCTTGGTAAAATCAACAAAATTAATTTTAATCAAATCTCCTAAAACCAATTCGGAACTTAAATTTGGAATTTTAATTCGATTAAAAAGTGGTCGATCTTGCTGATAAATTAATGCTGAAAAATATAATGACGCATCTTCATTTTCTTCCAGTAAATTTCTAAAATTATCTATCGAAACTAATTCTTCCGTATAATCATAACTTCGTTTTATCAAATTTTCTCGCAGTAATCCTACCACCCCCAACATTTGAATTAATTGAGAATCAGTTTCTTTAAATTCTTCATAAAATGATTCAATAATAGTTTGCAATTTTGCCTCATCTTGAATTTGATCATAAATAAAGCCTGCCATCATAAAGAGTTGTAACTCTGGTTTCTTTTTCAAATCCATATAATCAGGATGAGATTGTACCATCAAATTAAAATTTTGGGGAATGCTATTTAAGTCTTCCTCGAAGGCAGTCATCCACACCTCTCCCATCGAAGGCACTTTGAACACGTCATTATTTTTTAATAAAAAATAGGTATTTGGCATCAAAGCTGTCAGCTCCGTTGATTGATCTACTTGTGATAAAAATCGGTCAAAAAAAGCAAGCAACAATTCTTCTTTTACTCGATCAACCAAAAACTGGGAAGTAGCATCTATGATTTGAGTGGTTAAATTATTCGGAAGAACAGAACCTGACTCAGTACTTGAGCCTGAACTAGGTAATGTCATTCCTGGTGAAACGGTTTGAGCTAATTCTTCATCCGATGGATATATTTCATCGTATTTTTCTTTAAAACAATTTTTAACCAACGCAGTTAGAATAACCTTTTCGTCATTTATAAAGGTGTCATATTCTTCTGGAAAACTATCATCACATTCTAAGATCAGGTGATAATCGTATTCTTCAATTTCTTCTTTTTCGCTAGTATTAAGAGAAATAAATACTTTCAAGTCAACTAAACTGCTTGGTCGAAAATCATCATAATCAAAATCCTCTCGAAATGGATTTTCAATAAATTGCAATACTTGTTCCACGTCTACTTTTTGAGTAGAATCAAATGCTGTTCTTTCTTCATAAATTTCTAAAAGAATTGGCAAATCATTTCTTTCCAATAAATCTTCATATTGGATAATAATATTCGTTTCATAAAATGCATCTTGAGAAAAAAGAAAGAAGGGAAAGAGGAAAAAAATTAATGTTAGATATTTTATCATTTTGAGGTTTTTCGTTTGTTTGGATTAAAGGTAGAAAAGAATTTCGAATATGAATAATTTCAATGTCTTTTACCTCGTCGTCAATAAAAAAAGCTACCGACAAATCATTGTCGATAGCTTTTCAAAATTACTGTTATCAAAATCAGTAAATAGTTTTAGCTTCCATAATTTTATTAATATTTTTCTAAAATTCTCTTATCGCTTTCCATGTACCTGTAATAGGTAATGTTCCTCCTCCACTAGGATCCTCAATACTACCTGCAAAAGTTCCTGAATTAGTTTCACCGATTACTGCAGAATAATTGTCTACAGTAATAGTCATATCAGTTCCTGTAACAAAGGTTCCATTTGCTGTAGAAAAGTAAAATGAAATCACATCAAATGTTCCTGGTCCATCAATTATTGCTTCAAGAGAAAAACTATTTTGATTAGCATCATTTCCATATAAATAATGATACCCTACTCCATTTCCTAATGAATCAAAAAGACTAACATATTCAGTCATGTTAAAAGTCGTTCCGTTATAATCGTAAATGATATATTCTGCTAATGAAAGACATGCTTGTAATTCACCAAAATCAACTGTACTTGCTGTAGTAAAACTAACTGCATCACTCTGTGTAAAACCATCTAAATCAACCGCCGTAATTTCAACATCTGTTGCTGTTCCACAATGAGTAAATGTATAATCAATTGTTCCATCAGTTGTGTAAGCATAATATTCTGCCCAACCTAATTTGATTTTTGCATAACCATTAGTTACTGGATTATTGTCGCAATCAACCAATGTTCCTGAAACTGTCATCGAATTGTTGGTAACGGTAGCAGGATCAATATTAATTGGATCAAGTGTTACATCTGCAGTAAATGGCCCAATCTCTTGAGTGTGAATTGCATCTCCACAATTTGAATAAGATGCTGGATAAACATTTAATGTGAACGTAGTATTTGTTGGAACTTGACCTGAAAATACACCTGCAGAATTTGTAATATCACAGGCATTACTTTCCCATCCGTTATTATCAAATGACAAACATACATATGCTCCTTCCAAACTTACTCCTTCTAACAATACACTTCCGTCCAAATAAATTAAGTCCCAATTAATATCACAATTCCAATAGGTGAAATGAGAAACCTCCCCTACGTATTCATTGCCCTGCAATGTTGCCTTTCCTTCTTCTTTCCATACTCCATTAGTTTCGTCAAAGTACCAAAGTGGAATTTCTGCAAGTGCTGAACTGTTTTGAGTACTTCCAACTGGCATCGTTAATTGAACCGTTTTGCCAGAAGCAACATTCAATGTTTCGCCTGCACTTCCTAATAATTCTACTGCAACCATTCCATAAGAAGTCAAACCTTCTTCCACATTATCAGTTGTGATTCCTCGAAGATCTCCAGGCATGATTGATAAAATATTGTCAGCAGTTGGATCCAAATATTGAGCAGCTACTTGAACTGTTCCTGTATATGGATTTCCAGATGCATCTGCAACAGCATTGGCTGGAAATACTAACTTCACTCCTTCTGGAGTCGTAACTGTTCCTCCGCTAGCATCAACCGTTCCTTGAATCGTCTTTTCTAAAAGGCTTATTTTTACATTAGATCGTTGATTTGCGTAAGCGAAGAATGTTCGAGAACCGTGAAAATATCCAGTTTTTTCAACTGTTACAAACGCTCGGTTTTCAGGGACACTCACGTTATCAAATTTAAAAATTCCATTAGCATCTGTCGTAGTCGTTTCATTTCCAAAACTTACCGTTGCATCTGTGATCGCAACATTATTTATATCTACGATTATTCCTGCCACAGAAGTATTTACATTAATAAAATTTCTAGTATTATCGATTGGCGGATTTTCATCAACAATAACTGGATCTTTTTTACATGAGGCAAAAACGAGCATACTTGCTAATACTAGCAAAATAATTTTTTTCATCTGAATTGAATTTTTTTAATTGTTTAAAATAAATTAGATTTTTTCTGAATTGAATGAATTGAGGGTCATCCTTTTGGGTATTCAACTCTTATCACGTAGGGTTAGTAGAGAAGGTTGGGTGAGTTTATATTTTTTTTCAAAAAAAAAGCTACCGACAAATAATTGTCGATAGCTTTTCAAAATTACTGCTATCAAAATCAGTAAATAGTTTTAGTTTTCATGATTTTTCTAAAATTCTCTTATGGCTTTAAAGGAGCCGGTAATAGTGGAATTTCCTGAACTTGTATTTATTTCACCTGTAAATGTTCCTTCACAAGTTTCTCCAGCAACATCAGAATATTGTGTGAATGTCACCGAAATATTATTTCCATTTCCTCCATTTGGATTAGTTGAAGATCCTGAGACATATAAATAGCCTCCTATGAAAGTTCCTACATCATTTCCTAAAGTGGAAAGAGAAATATAATCTTGGTTGTTACTTTGACCTGTAATAAATTGTTCTCCTGACCCTTGACCCAATGAATCACTAATTGATATATATTCTGTCAAAGTAAAAGTCATTCCATCGTACTCATAGGTAATATATTCTGCTAGAGTTATACATGCTTGTACTTCTCCGATATCAAGGGTACTTGCCACAGTATAATTTACTACATCACTTTGAGTAAAGTCATCTAAATCAACTGCTGAAATTTCAACATCAGTTGATGTTCCACAATGAGTAAATGTGTAATCAATAGTTCCATCAGATGTATATGCATAATATTCTGCCCATCCTAATTTAATCTTAGCGTAACCATTCGTAACAGGGTTATTATCGCAATCAACTAAAGTTCCAGTAACAGTCATTGAATTATCAGTAATTGTAGAAGGGTCGACATTAATAGGATCTAAAGTTACATCAGCTGTAAATGGTCCTATCTGTTGAGTATGAATTGCATCTCCACAATTATTAAATGAACCTGGATAAACATTTAATGTAAAAGTAGTGTTAGTTGGAACTTGTCCAGAAAAAATTCCTGAAGAATTTGTCACATCACAAGCAGTACTTCCCCATCCATTATTATCAAATGTCAAGCAAACATAAGCACCTTCCAAACTTACTCCGTCCAACAAAACACTCCCATCTAAATAAATTAAATCCCAATTAATATCACAATTCCAATAAGTGAAATGAGCAACCTCACCTACATATTCATTGCCTTGCAATGTTGCTTTTCCTTCTTCTTTCCATACTCCAGTCGTTTCATCAAAATACCAAAGTGGAATTTCAGTAGGAGCCGAACTAGTTTGTGTATTCCCTACAGGCATTGTTAATTGAACCGTTTTGCCAGCAGCAACATTTAATAATTCACCACCACTTCCTATTAATTCTACTGCAACCATTCCGTAAGTAGTCAATCCTTCTACCACATTATCAGTTGTGATTCCTCGAAGATCTCCAGGCATGATTGATAAAATATTATCAGCCGAAGGGTCCAAATATTGAGCAGCTACCTGAACTGTTCCGGTGTATGGATTTCCATTTTCATCAGCAACTGCGTTTGCTGGAAAATCTAATTTTACTCCTGAAGGCGTAGTAACTGTTCCTCCATTAGCATCAACGGTTCCTTGAATCGTCTTTTCTAAAAGACTGATTTTTACATTGGATCGTTGATTGGCATATGCGAAAAATGTTCGAGATCCATGGAAATAACCATCTTTCTCAACTTTTACAAACGCTCGGTTTTCAAGTACCGATACATTATCAAATTTGAAAATACCATTGACATCAGTTGTAATTGTTGTATTTCCAAAACTTACTATAGCATCAGCGATTGCTGCATTATTTACATCAACTACTTGCCCAGTAACTGAAGTATTTACTTGCGTAAAGTTTCGGGTATTATCAACTGGTGGTACATCAACTATAACAGGATCTTTTTTACATGAAGCAAAAGCGAGCATCCCCGCTAACATAAGCAGAATAATTTTTTTCATCTGAATTGAATTTTTTAATCGTTTAAATAAAATAGATTTTTTTTGAATTGAATAAGATTGAAGTCATCTTATTAGGTTTTCAATTGCTATCACGTGAGGTTGGTTAAGAAGGTTGGGTTGGTGAGTTTTTTTTTGAAATTTAAATTACGGTTCTTTGATTTGAAATTAGATGAGACTATTTCATAATTACGGTTAGAAAAGGAAAGAAAAATAAATAGTGAAAAGGAAGCTAAAACTCCCCTTCAAGGATCGGGGTTTAAACGTTTAAAAGAAATATGACTTAATCAAAACTAAAATTCCAATCGTCAAAAATGTCAAAGTAATATTTTTCCAAGAGATTGATTTATACAAAACAGGTACTACCACCAACGCCAAAACCGTACTCGAAATCATCCCACCAATAATCGTAATCGTCAGCGGCGACCATTGATTCGTTCGTTGCATAGTCAAAGGAACCAATCCTAAAATCGTGGTAATCGAAGTCAACACAATCGGTTTAAATCGTCGCTTACTTCCTACAATAATCGCTTCCTGCAAAGTCATCTGACCTTCCTCCACTAACTGATTAATATAATCAACCAGAATAATCGAATTATTCACCACAATCCCAATCAAACTAATTAAACCTACAAATGCAAAAAATGAAAACGGCCAACCAGTCAAATACAATGCTATAAAAGATCCACAAATCGCCAATGGTATCGCTGAGAAAACAATAAATGGTTGTAACACCGAACGAAATTGCAAAACCAAAACAGCGAAAATTGCTACCTGTGCTAAAATCAAAATCACCCCCAAACTTCCAAATGTACTTTGTTGTTCTTTATACTCACCTCCAATCACATATTCATATCCACGTGGCAAATCAATTTTTTCTAACTTGTCAATTATCCCTTGTGTGATCGGAATCGTTTTATCTAAATCCGTCACTCCTGCAAAAACGGAAGTATTTCTTTTTAAATCTAAATGTTCGAATTGTGCTACACCTCCTTCAAAACGAACATCCGCAATATGATTCAACGGTATCTGCCCACCCATTCGATTAGCTACATAAATTTTATTCAAATCTTCAATACTCGGCGACTCATCGAAAGGCATTCTGATCACTAAATTATAATCTTCATCATCATCTAATGTAATTTTATCAATTGCCAAACCATTTAAACTTGCTCGAACTGTTTGATCAAAATCTAATTCAGACACTCCCAGTAAGCCTGCTTTTTCTTTGTTCAAATTTATTTTGAGCTGCGTCTGATCGCGACGCATTGGATTATTAATATTAATTACATTTGGAGTCGCAACTAATATATCTTCTACTTCAAGAGATAATTTTTTCAATATTTTTAAATCCTCCCCAACAATTCTAATTTCAATAGGTGCATTTACGGGAACACCATTTTTTAATTCTTCCGTCGTAATTTCAGCTCCCAAATATTTTTTAAATTCCTGCCTTAATGCTGAAATGGTTTTATAAAAACGACCTTGATCCCATTCTGTAAAGTTGACCAAAATTTCACCACGAGATTTTTTATAAGACGATGGAATTTTGTTGTAATATATTTGAGGGTTTCCATGCCCTACATTAGTCGTATAATTTTTCACATAATCAATGCTGTCTAAAATCGTTTCCACAAATTCAATCGCCTTTTCTGTTTCATCCATACTTGAACCACGAGGTGTTCGGACATCAATGAGTAACAACGGTTTATCTGCTGTTGGGAAAAAGCTCACTCCGATTTTTGGAAATAATGAAATACTAAAAACGAAAACGACTACCGAAGCAATCATAATTAACCAACCAGTATTTAATGAAAATCTTAATATTGGATCGTAAATTTTTTCCTCCAACCAATGGAAAAATCGATCAGCATAAGAAGGTTCCGTTCGTGCAGTTTTTGCCATCACCCAATTCGATAAGATAGGTGAAAACGTTAATGCTAAAATCAATGAAATGACTAAAGTGAAAATCACAGTATAAGGCAATGATTGTAAAAACAAACCTGCTCCTTCTCCCAATTGACTCAATGGAAAAAAGGATAAAACTGTCGTAACGGTCGAACTAAAAATAGCTAACCCAACTTCCGAAGCACCTTTCATCGCAGCTTCACTCCTAGAAAATCCTTCTTGAATAAATCGATTAATATTTTCAATGACCACAATTCCATTATCCACCAAAAGTCCAAGTGCCAATACTAAAGAAGCAATCGAAATCTGCTGCAAGCCAAATCCTGCACCTTTCAATAATCCTAATGACAATATCATACACAGCGGAATCAAAGTAATAATGATAAATGCAGAACGCCAGCCCAACACCAGAAAAATCACAATACCAACTAGCAATACACCTTGCAAGAGGTTGGAAAAAAATTCATTAATCCGAGTCTTCACTGCAGAGGCTTGCTCGAAGGATACATTCAGGTGAACATTTTTTGGCAACTCACTTTTGAACTCGTTGGTGAGTAATTGTACTTCTTGATCGACATCAATAATGTTCTCTCCTGTTTTTAATTTCAAAGTGATAAAAACAGATTTCATTTTGTTGAATTCTGCTTTCCATAGTAAGTCTTCATTTTCCATTTTTACCTCCGCAATATCTTTGAGATAAACGACTCGGTTGTTTCCGACAGCGACTATTGTCTTTTTTATTTCCTCAATATTTTCATAACCTCCTGTACTTTTTATAGTGAAATTTTTACCACCTGCTCTGACATTTCCACCGGGGATATTGACATTATTTGACCGTAGAATTCCTGCTACTTGTCCCAAAGTAATATTTTGTGCAGCCATCCTTTCGTAGTCCAAAGACACTCTAATTTCTTCGGCAGGACTTGCTTCAATTTTTATTTTATTCAACCCTTTGACGGTTTCCAATTTATCTTCAAAGTCTTCTGCCAAATTTTGCAATTCACTATAACTCACATTTTCCGAACTTAAAGCAAAGACCAAATAATTCACCATTTCTTCAGGTTTGATTTGTCGAACATCAAACAATACAATTCCTTCAGGCAAATCACCTCTAACACTATTTACTTGCCTTAAAACTTCATTATATTTTTCTGTATAATCCCCTTCAAAATCTGAGTTCACTCCTACACTTGCCAATCCTTCAGAAACAAATGCTTTAATTTCAGTAATTCCATCCAGCTCATTTATTGCTTTTTCGATGGGATCAACAATCAAGTTTTCCATATCCTCAGGACTCGTCCCAGGATAAACAATAATCATATTATAAAAAGGAAAAGAAACTTGCGGATCTTCTGAACGAGGCATACTAATGAATGATCGTATACTCAAAACAATAGCAATCAAAACTACGATTACTACAAATTGTGCATTCCGAATGGCTAATCTAGTTAAGTTCATTTTTTTATTTTATATAGATTCGGTCTCCATCAATTAAATATGCAGCCCCAGTTGTTACCACTTTTTCAATCATTTCGCCTTCTGGTTTTTTGATAAAAATAGAATGGTTTGTGATATGAATCGGTTCTACCTTTATTTCTCTAGCGATAGTATCAGACTGAGTAGGTACAAAAACCGTCACTTCCTTTTTGTCTCCTTCGACGATAGATTCAATCGGTATTTCTAAATAAGGTTCGCTTTCTATTGGGCTAATTTTAGTTCGACCGATGTAGCCATTTCGAAGTCTTTTATTTTTGGCATCTATCGAAATTTCTACCTCAAAAGTACCTGTCATCGGATCAGCAGATTCTGCGATGTTAGAAATTTTCCCATAAAAAACATCATTAGGGAATGCATCAAAATCTACTTCCGCTTGACTCTTCATTTTCACTCGATTGACATCCTTATCGGAGAGTGAAACTTTCATCACATAAGTACTTCCTTGGGAGGAGGCAATCATCAAAATGGGTTGTCCCGGAGAAACCAACTCATTTGGCTCAGCCAATCTTCGAATCACTCGACCATTCACAGGACTAATTATTTTCGCATATTTTTGATTAAACTTTGCCACATCTAAGTCAGCTTCTGAAACTTGTAAAAGTGTTGTTATATCATCTATATTTTCTGAGGTAGCAACAGAGTCCGCAAACATTCTTTTTACTCTTTCTAAATCTCGACTAGCTTTTTGCACCGCTCTTTCTGCTTTCAAAACCTGTGCATCGATTTCATTAGTTCGCATTGTTCCGAGCAAACTTCCTTTGCGCACATAATCTCCTTCTCTAGCTTTTAAGGTTGAAATAAATCCGCCAATTTTAAAAGAAAGTTTAAGTTCAGTATCTGAACCAAGCCTTCCAATTGCTTGAATAGGAATAGGTTCAGTCTTAGTTTCTACTGTTTCAACTTTTACAAAATTCTTTTGCTGAGCAGGGCCGGTGGTCTCATTTTGATGATGATCTACACGACAGGAAAAAGTAAAAAGGAGGAAGATAAAAAAGATGAAATGCTTCATTATTTTTTATTGTAGATTTGAATATTGTTTTTTTTAATCTGATAGAACAATCTATTTTAAATACTGACTATCAACAGCTTAATTACTCACCAGTTACTTTTTCTAATTCTGCTAAAAGAATTAAATAGTCATATTTGGAAAGCGCTCTGGACATTTTACTAGTCGTTAAACTATTTTGAGCTTGCGTTAATTGAATCAGAATTGCTTTGTCATTTCGATAGCGAGCATTGATGGCATCATAACTTTTCTGCGCACTTTTTACTGCTACTTCTTCTGCTTGCATTCTAATTTGGAGAGAACGGATTTTATAAAAAACCTTCGTCACCTGCATCTCTATCTGCTGCGATAATCGCTTTCGATCATTTTCCAAAATTTGTTGATCGATATCTATTTCTTCGATTTTCTTTTTTCTCAAACCTCCATCCATCAAGTTCCAGTTCATTCCTAATCCAATGGTAAATAATGGCCCACCGTTATCAAAATTAAATGATTCCGTTTGCAAACCAATGCCTCCCGAAATACCAAGTGTCGGTTTTTTTTCTTTATCAATCCTTTTTTGATTAAGTGAATTTAAAGCAGTTGCGACATCTATTTTTTTAAATTCTAAACGAGATTGCAGAGCCGTACTTTTTAGCGAAGTGATATTTCCAGTTGCTTGAAATTCGCTTTGCAAAATATTTTCATCCACCACAATTTTCGCATCCAATTTTTTATTGAGTAACAAATTAAAATAAGCTTTCGCTAAATCTTGCTGCTCCATCAACATCGCTTTTTGACTTTGCAAATTCGCAATTTGAAACTCAATATCTGATAAAACATCAGGCGTGGCTTTGTCGTATTTAACTAACTTTTTGTTGAAGGTCAAAACCTCTTGGAGCAACTTTTCAGTCTCCTCCATGATCGCCAATCCTTCAAAAGTTTTGAGGTAATTAAAATAGCTAGTTTTGATTTGAGCAACGATTTCTTTTTTACTCAACTCCATGTCAAGGTCATTGATTCGCAACAATTCATTTTGAATCTTCTGATTGTATTTTATCGAACTATTAATCAACGGTTTTGAAACAGACAATTGCAAATCTAAATAATTATTCGGCGTCAATTGGATTTTTTCATTTTCGATATTGGTCGGAAAACTAGTTGAGCCAGTCAATTGATTCAATGTCCCATAAACAGGATTAAACAAATCGCCCAAAGGAAATAAGAGTTCTCTTCCGCCTTCGGCAAATAAATAACTCGCATTTAAATCAACCGTTGGTTTCCACAACTTTTTAGCTTGCTCCACTTTAGAATATTGCTTATCCTTTTTTAAAATTTCAGATTGGATGCTTAAGTTCTCGGTTAAAGCTTCTTTGACATAATTATCTAAAATGTCACTTTGAGCAAAACCATTAGGAAGGAAAAATGTTTGGAAAAAAATAAAAAGAAGAAACGATATTTTGATTTTCATTTTTAAGCATTTATTATAAAAACAAGTATAGGAAAATATCAGGTTGGAAAGAAAGATATTCTGATGAATCGTCAAAATTGGGGACTGAATTGTAAAAGGTTAACTAAATAACTAAAATCATACATAAGAATCATGCTAATATATTGAAATCATATATTAGACTTAAAATCGAAAGAGCCAGAAACAGGTAATAACCTAATATTATTTCTTGTTCGATTTTTTACCCATAAAAAATTGAATGATTTTTTTGAAAAAATCTAAGATTGGTGTGCTTTTCTTTTCCTTAGTCATAATTATATTTATTTTCAAAATGATATAAAATACATTTATCAAAAGGAGCCCAAGTGGCCGTTTTCACCTCTCCCTCTTTAAGTGTTTGATTAGCCCAAGTATTGCAAGTTCGGAGCAAAGAATATGAACCATTCGCCTCATAAAAATTATCATCAAATCCATCGTAACGACAACAATCAATTAATAATGCTTTGCCATTTTTTGTTTGAATATGATCAAGGATATATTGTTCCATTTTTAATAATTGTGCCTTGGTCACTTTAGTTTTACGAGTCCTTTCCCCAGTTGTTGGCTTCTTTTTCAAGACAGTTACATGCATTGCCGTCGAAGAAGGAATCAAGGCAGCGGTGGCAGCGGTTTTTGCAGACAAATCTGCCCAAGTTGGAGTATCAAAATAGAAACCTTTATCTCCCCAACCAATAGATAAATATTTCATCTCACTTCGATTAGTTTTAAAACTTCCAAAATCCAAAGCCTTATCCCAATCAAGTTGTGCCTCAGTAATTTCAAAACATATATCTGTGTGAACGCCATTTGAAATAACATATAAGTCCACCCCTTCCTCTGCAGGTTGGAAATTCCGATTAGTTGGAATGATCGTTAAAATAAAAGTAAATAGAAAGTATAAAGCAAAAAATGCCAAAATTCCGAGGAAGAATCTCCAGATTGTTTTCCCTATTTTTTTAATCATGATAGTATGTTTTTCGTTCCTCAAAAAAGAACTAAATAAAATAAGTTGGCTTAAATGTAAGTCTATTTTGAAAAAAAAGAAGAGATAAAGAGTAGAAAAATGATGAAAATAAATTCTTGCTCAATTTTTTTTAAAAATTAAATATCTTAAAAAAACATAATATCTATAGGGGCTTCAGACGTTAATGAATCAAAATATTTTACTCACTAAAAAAAAAGAGGTACACCTTTTTTTTCTTTCTACTTAATCATAAGGTAAAACAAATTTTAGATTATAGATACAACTAATACAACAACAGCATTTCTGTGAAAATAGAAAAATAGACGAATTTGGAATACTTGGTATTAATTGTAAGAATGGAAATTATATTCTCGATACTAATATATAACAGAACTTAACACATACTATTTTAATGTTTCTTGAAATAAATACGTTTTTTTTTGATATTTCATTTTATATATTAAAATATTTTGTTATTTTTGGCACATCAAATTATAATCGGGTATAATTTATACTTCTTATTAGATTTACGTTTTATCCTTCCCTTGTAACACATATCATATCAAAACACCCATTCCATATTTGTCTCAAAGCCAAATTTTGAGAATTGAAGATTAGTCATTTTTTATCGACTGTATTCCTCATTCTTAAAACAACCGTTAAAGTTTCTATCATAGAAATTTATCACAACCAATTTTTTAAATTATTATCAAACCCGATTGATTATGAAAAAGCAATTTAATTTTGCTAGTGTTAAAGTTTTGATCCTTTTTATTTTATCTATTGGCTTTACAAGTGTGGTTACTGCTAAATGTGTTTATCTCAAACCGATGAATATTAAAAAAATGGGAATGGGGTATATGCTTTCATGGGAAACAACTGAAGAGGCAGACATTCAATCCTTTGTGATCCAAAGATCTTCTAATGGAATAGATTTCAAAAACGCTGGTGATGTAAAAGGTGCTGGCTATTCTACTAAAGTAACTTCATACCGATTTCTTGATTTAGTTCAAACAGGAAAGAAGACTTGTTATAGATTATTACATTATGCTGCAGATGGTAGTTTTACGATAAGTGAAACTTTCTTTATGGAGCAAAACAATAATTCAAATTTCACAGTTGCTTCTGTAAATAGTGCCATCACTAGTGATGATTTAAATTTAACTATAGCTTCCAAAAAATCTATGACTATTGATTTTGAAGTAGTGAATAAAAGTGGTCGTGTAGTAAAAAAAGGTTCTCAAAAAGTTAATGCTGGAAAAAACTATATCAATATTAATTGTAAAGCATTTTCTACTGGAGCTTATAATGTAGTTTTGAAAAACGGAAATAAAAATTCTAATATCACTATTAAGAAAGTTTCTGCGAGAGATATGCCACAGCTAGAATATAGTGTTGTTAATTTGTAACAAACTCAAATAAATAAAAAAGAAAGGCTGTATTTACTTAATTGTAAATGCAGCTTTTTCATTTTGCAGAAGAGACGATTTATTTTATTTTTGAAAAAATATAAAATTATGCTCCTTGACGATTTAGATTTTAAGAATATAAAACCAACATTCCACAAAGTTGAAAACCTATTCTTTGGCGTAGCGCTAATATTTCTTTTCATTGGATTCATCCTCTTTACCTTTTACTCCAACATCTTATTTTACGTAAATGATATTAACGCTACAGTTATGATCGGATGGGGCATAATTGCTATCGCAGTAATTTTCTTTTTGCTTGGTGTTTTTTATAAAATAAATCACCAATCATTTAGCATTCCAACTCTCGAAAATTTAGCTTTATTCCATTTCCTTTACTCCATCATATTTGTAGGTGCTGGCCTAATTTCTTATTACTACTATTATTCTGACGTCGCTGAAATTGCAAGAGAAGGCAACTTTGTAACAGCCAAAGAATATGTCGAAGATGGTCGTAATTTTCCACTTTTAGTTTCACTTTTCTTATTAACTCAATGTTTTTTTATCTCAATAACATATATTTCAGCTCCATCTGTTGTTAAAAAAGTGAAGTAAACTATTTCTAAAAAAATCCCTAATTTCACTTTCAAAAAAACATGAAAAACTTCCTCCTTCTCCTTTCCATATTTTTTCTTTGGACGTGCAAATCTCAACCTCAAACCACTCCTCTACTCCAACTCTCCGAAAACCATAAAGTCATTTTCCTGGACAGCCTTGAAGCTGGACAAGCGATCACCAAAGATGAAAAAGAAAATTTCTTTTCACTCGTCACTCCACTCGATATGAGTATTCAAATGAAAAAGAATTTCGAAGCAGCAACCCCTCGAAATGAAATCATAAAGGAATATAAATCGTTTTTGAAAAAAGATGTTTTAGATTTTTCCAAAGAGGAAATGGAATACGTAAATGAAATTTTTAAAGAGGCTTACGAAATGAGCAACAAAGTCTCCACCTCCATTTTCCCAAAAGAAATCAAGTTGATAAAAACTCATGCCAACCACTATGGCCAAGGAGCATATTACACTCGTGAAAATTGTATCATTATTCCAAAAGATGAATTGGAATTAAAAAATAAAGAAGGATTTTTGGAAACCATGTTTCATGAAATCTCTCATATTTATACTCGGTATCATCCAAAAAAACAAAAAGCACTTTATCAACTAATTGGGTTTTCCAACATTGGAAACATGTCCAACCTCTTGATTAAAGATGAATTAAAAAGTAGGATCTTATTAAATCCAGATGGCGTTAATTTTGCTTACCACATCGAATTAAATGAACAAAGTGGAAGACCTTATTCAGCTATCCCAATCATCAAATCGAACGAGACAAAATACATTGATTCTAAAAATGACTTCTTCGAATACATAGATTTCAGTTTATATAAAATCAGCATCCAACATGCTGTTCAAGTGCAAACTAATGCAGCAGGAAATACCACAATTAACATGGATAATGTGCCTGATTTCTTTGAAAAGATTACCACCAACACAGGTTACATCATTCACCCTGACGAGATCATTGCTGATAACTTCATGTATATAATGATGCGTGAAAAGAAAAATGGATTACTTCGAAGTTTTTCAGATGATGGACTTGAATTGCTTAAAAACATTAAGAAAATCTTGGTGAACGAATCTATGAACTAATCGTATTCGTCGAAAATATAAGTAACTTGTTCTTAACTCCATTAAATTTGAGCATCTATAAAAAATGATTCTTAGACAAAATTTGTTTTTAAAACAAGCCAAAATTTTATCTAAGAATGAAAAAATGAAATATCATGAATGAAAAAAGATACAAAGCAGACAGCATCATCAAAAATCATGTGATGTTTGCTACTGGTGCAGGAGCAATTCCAATTCCATTATTAGATTTTGCTGGGGTCACAGCTGTTCAATTGGACATGATGAAAAAACTGACCAACCTCTACAACGACAACTATTCTGAAAATGTAGGCAAAGCATTTATTGCCTCCGTGACGAGTACTTCGTTGGCTCGAATGGGTGCATCCTTGATCAAAGCCATTCCAGGAATCGGAACTGTTTTAGGTGTTGTTTCAATGTCAATTATGTCTGGTGCATCTACTTACGCTTTAGGAAATGTAATCACGCATTTTTTGGATAAAGGAATTGGTCTGGAAGATATCAATGAAGATATGGCTCGGAAAGTTTATGAAGAAAATTTAGAAAAAGGGAAAAAAGTAGCGGAGGATTTGAAAAACAGAGCAGAGGAAAAAATGGAGGAAATGAATGATGATGATTTCGATATTCCAACTACCTCGGAAGATGCAGAACCTAGTTCTACTCCAAATAATCCTCCACCAAAAGCAGCACCTGAAAATGATGTGTATGCTGAATTAATGAAATTAGGCGACTTGCGTGACAAAGGTGTTATCACGGATGAAGAGTTTGCCAAAATGAAAAAAGAAATCATTGACAAATTCTAAGAACTCAAAAATCAATATTTTAGTCTCCATCGATAAGGAGCAAATGCAACAGGTAATTGGACAACAATTACCTGTTGATCTTTTGAACCAATTCTCTCCAGAAGGTTCAAACGATATTCGGATTAGTGTCCGACGAAAGGGTAATATTGATTTGACCGCCGAGAATAATAGTTTAAAATATGAAGTTCCACTCGAACTTTTTGTCCAAAAAGATACGATGCTGGGGAACGTAGATGTGCTGTTTGAAATGTACCTAGGATTCGAAACTAAGTTTCTTTTCAAAGACAATTGGGAACTAGCTACTCGCACTCAAATGACTGGTTATCAATGGATTAAAAAACCTGAAATAGATTTAGGTCTCTTTAATATTCCTTTGGACAAAACTGTTTTAAATGCCATCCAAAGCAACAAAGAAATGCTTTGTAAACAAGTTGATGACAAACTTAAAGAGGTCGTAGATATTCGTCCTAAGTTAAGTCAAATCCTTTCCATTTTACCTAATCCAATTCCAACTCCAGCAGGCGAACAAGTTTGGTGGCAATGCGAAACCATCAAAACTTCCATGAGTCCGCTTTTTGAAAAGGACGGTTTTATTTATGGCAAATTTGCCTTGGAGGGTGCAACAGAATTTTCGTATGGCAAGCCTTTAGAGAAATTAACCACCGTCATAAAATCTCCTGACATTGTTCCAGATGTAGAAAAAGAAAGTCATTTACAAACTTTGCTTTCTGTTAATTTTAAAGCAATTGAAAAATCTGCATTAGCATTGTTACAAAAACAATCTTTTGAATTTAAAAGTCAAAAAATTCAAGTCGAAGCTGTTCGAGTCGAGCAAGTTGGGCAACGATTAAAAGTGGCTGCAGATTTAAAAGGAAGCTTTGATGGGGAAATGATTTTGTTGGGAAAACCTGTTTTTGATCCTTCCAAAAACGAAATTCAATTAAAAGAAGTTGATTTGGATTTAAAGGGAAATAATTTTTTAAGTAAAACGATGGTTGTTTTTTTAAGAAAAGTAATTGAAGATAAAATTTCAACCATGTTGAATTTTCCTATCCAAAAGTCAATTGACTTTGCCAATCAAAAAGTGAAATATGTTCCATTTCAAAATGGTCTTTTTGCGAAAGGAAAAATCAATGTGGTGGATATCCCTTTGGTGGAAGTGCAAAGTGATGCTTTGGTGATCAGTCTATCGGTGAAGGGATATTTGCAATTGGGTTTAGAAAATGTAAATACTATTGTTTGATTGAGTAGAAATAGCAGATACGTGGTGATCTGCTTTAGCTGTCCAAGAAAAAAGGAGCACAGCGACTTGTAAAGAAACACTTGAGAGTAAAATAATTTTTAGGTCAGCTAAAGCAGACCACCACATAATAGCTACTTGCGTGCGAATACTCATTCCCTGTTTCACTCCTTTTTATTTTTTCCTAATTTGCATCCATAACGAATCAAAAACGTTGAATCATTAAATGCAAATTTTCAAAAATACATATCGCTTTTTTTTCAAAAAACACTTGCGTAAATCGGGAGTTGTAATTGTATTGTTATTTTTAGGTTATTCGTTTTGTCTCCCCTCTCCTCTTTTCGATGATCCAACTTGTATGGTCTTGGAAGATAAAAATGGCCACCTGCTCGGTGCTCGAATTGCAGCAGATGGGCAATGGCGTTTTCCACAAATAGATTCTGTCCCTGATAAATTTGCCAAAGCTATTATCACTTTTGAAGATAAGCGATTTTATAGTCATGTTGGATTCGATGCAAGAGCATTTTTTAGAGCGCTCCAACAAAATATTTCCAATCAAAAAATTGTAAGTGGAGGAAGTACCCTGAGTATGCAAACCATTCGCATGTCTCGCAAAGGAAAGCCCCGAAGTCTTTTCCAAAAAATCATAGAAGCCATTTTGGCAACTCGTATGGAAATCAGTTATTCGAAAGAGGAGATATTGGAACTGTATGCTTCCCATGCACCCTTTGGTGGTAATGTAGTTGGCTTAGATGCAGCAGCTTGGAGGTATTACAACAAGCCTCCTGAAAAGTTGAGTTGGTCGGAAGCAGCAACACTTGCAGTTCTTCCAAATAGTCCCGCATTAATTCATCCTGGACGTAATCGAAAACAACTCGAAGCTAAACGCAATCGATTGATTGACAGATTGTTAAAACAAAATATAATAGATCAGCTTACAGCAGATTTGGCCAAGGAAGAACCGCTTCCTGAAAAACCTTTGCGACTTCCAAGACTGGCCCCACACTTGTTGGATCGAGCTTACAAAGAGCATTTTTATGGTAAAAGAAATCAACACACTTTGGTCAAAACAACCATAGATCAAAAACTGCAAAAACAAGTCAATGATGTTTTAAAAAATCATCAACAGACTTTGCAAGGAAATGGAATATTTAATGCCACCGCATTTATCATCGAAGTCGAAACGAATAATATTGTCGCCTACGTCGGCAACATTCCTGGTGCTGGAAATTCGCACGGAGAGCAGGTTGACATCATTCAAGCACCTCGAAGTACCGGTAGTATTCTAAAACCTTTTTTGTACAGTTTTATGTTGCAGGAAGGAGAGATTTTGCCAGAGATGTTGATCGAAGATATTCCGACAACTATAGGTGGTTATCGTCCTGAAAATTTTCATCAAAATTATGATGGCCGGGTTTCCGCCAAGCGAGCAGTCATTCGTTCCTTAAATGTTCCCTTGGTAAAAATGCTGCAAGAGTACACTTACGAAAAATTCCATTTCGGTTTAAAAAACATTGGACTAACGACTTTAAATAAACCTGCCGATCATTATGGTTTGACTTTAATTCTTGGAGGTGCTGAGGCGAACCTGTGGGACGTGACGAGCACCTACGCTTCAATGAGTCGAACGGTCAATCACTTCCATGAAAATAATGGTCGTTATGATCGCAAGGATTTTCAAAAACCTAATTATGTTTTTGGAAAGCATCAAGAGTCAGCGGCAAAAAAACAATTGGAATCAGAAGCGCCTTTTATAAATGCTTCGGCTGCGTGGTTGGCATTTGATGCAATGAGAAATTTGGAACGACCTGACTCTGAAGGCAATTGGAAAAGTTTTTCTTCGAGTAATACGATTGCTTGGAAGACGGGAACCAGTTTTGGATTTCGAGATGCTTGGGCAGTTGGGGTCACGCCAAAATATGCAGTAGGTGTTTGGGCTGGAAATGCGGATGGAGAAGGTCGTCCAGGTTTGATTGGAGTGCGAGCGGCGGCACCGATACTTTTTGATATTTTTGGATTGCTTCCTTCTGGTGAATGGTTTGAGCAACCGATAGATGAAATGATACAAATTCCAGTTTGTAGTGAAAGTGGATTTAGGGCGACTTCTATTTGCGAAGTGGATAGCATGTGGGTTCCTGCGGCGGGTGTCAAGGCCGCTACTTGTCCTTTTCATCAAATGATTCATTTGGATAAAAACAATGGGCTACAAGTTACTTCTGACTGCGAGAGTCCTTCCAATATGGATCATGTTCCTTGGTTTGTTTTAGCCCCTGTGGAAGAATATTATTTTAAGCCTCATCATGCATTTTATCAAACCTTGCCACCCTTTCGTTCGGATTGTCAAGATGCTGGCACAGCGGCAACGAATAATCCAATGCAGCTTATTTATCCTAAAGAGTTAACTAAAATTTTTGTTCCGATTGATTTAAATGGAAAGTTGAGTCGAACCATTTTTAAAGTGGCGCATCGAACTCCGACAGAAACGATTCATTGGCATTTGGATGAAAGTTATTTGGGCAGTACGATTGACTTTCATGAAATGGAATTAAATCCTGAACAAGGGTATCATTTGTTGACTTTGGTGGATGAAAAAGGAAATCGGTTGGAAAGGAAGTTTCGGATTATTGGGAAGTAATTTTTTTGAATATTCAATTTCGACATTCATTTTTTCAAAAAAAAATCTCCTACAACTGAAGGCTAATTTAGCTGTAGGAGATATAAACATACTATGAGAAAACTACACAGTTCAAATATACAACGGGCATTTTAAATATTAAAATTTTTATAATGTATTGGTTCGTATTTTATGTGAGTGGTTGATTTCTTTTAGAAAATGGTTTTATAATTTTTGTTTTGGACAGAAAGATTATAAGTTTTAGATAGAAACCTAGAATAATTAATTACATCCAAATATTTCTATTTTTCTAAAAACAAATAATCATTCCTTTCGCTCGAATAATATCCTATTACATTCACTTCCTTTATTTCCATTTATTTCCAATCAAATAATTCAGATATTGAGTTTATAAAATAATTCAATTATGAAAAATTCAATCCACTCTGTTTTAATCACATTTCTATTCCTAATCCTTTCTCTTTCCTCATCTGGTCAATTTGAAACAATGAAAATTGACCTAAACCAAAATGTTGTCATTTCTCCCAATGGATTATCTATTCGAAGTCAACCGAATTTGAAATCCAAAAAATTAGCTGTTGTTCCTTTTGGGAAAAAAGTAAAAATCGAAGAGGATAAAAGTTATGGTTGGGATACTATCGGAAAATACGACTTTCCTTGGGGCGGATCTACCAATGGAAGTTTTCCTATTACAGGTCATTGGGTCAAAGTAGAATACAAAAACATTCAGGGATTTATGTTTGGTGCCTATCTTTATAATGCTCCTTATTATCCTAACTATAAATCAGAAATGATGAACAATTTGAATAAAGATTTTGCTTTCTTCTACCCAGGAGTGAACTGTTATGTGAATATTAATTTCCAAAAAAATATGAACTGGTATGGACTTTATAAAGAAGATGGAATTTATCATTTGAAAGAAACCAGCATAAGTTTTTATAAAACATATTCAGAGATGACCGACGAAATGACTGACTTTGGAATTTCAACAAGCGACAACCAAAGTTTGTTATTTATTATTGGCAGTAAAAAACCTTTAAAAGAAAAAATAGTTGAAGGAGAACAATGGGAAAGATTTAGTCATTCCTTTCATCAATACAAAGAAGAAGATTTTGAGGAAATAAAAAAATATGGACTCGAAATTAAAAAAGTAGATAATCCGTCTGGCTTTTCAATTCAATTAAATCAAGGCTCCAAATCACAAAGGTTAAATCCTCAACAAATGGAAATCGCTCATGCTTTGTCAATCCAATGGGTCGGAGACTTGGATGATGATGGTCAATTAGATTTTATATTTCATTATGGTGATAAAAATGGGCAAACGATTCTTTACTTAAGCTCAGAAGCGAAAGATGGAAAAATAGTAAATCCAGTAGCGGCTTATTTTAGTGGGTATTGTTGTTAAGTACTGGGACACAATAAATGATGAGGAAAATGTAACTATTCAGCAGGGAGCATCGCTATGCGCTGCCATCGTTTTTATTGTTGTTTTTTTACTACCAAGGAGAATGGCGCTATGCGCCGATTACAATAAAAAACAAGGGGCAAAATAGTTTACGGCGCAGCGCGCCACTCCCATTGGTAGAAAATAAATAAATAAATAAATAAATAAATAAATACGCTGATTGGCGGCTCAGGGAGACGCTCCCATGTTGAATAGTCAATAAAATGCTACAACAAAAGGAAATGTATTCCTAATGAATTTTTAGATTGATATAATTAACTATTATCCCAAAAATAGAATATCGAACAAGGAATTTCAAATTTTGAAGTTTTAGAAAAAAAAAAGAATTGGAACTTGGAAGGAAGTGGATATATCGAGTGGAATTTCACTACAGGGCAAAAAAATTCCTACACTCCAGAAGGGAAAAAAAAGTGTAGGAAAATTAAACATACTATGAGAAAACTTATGCAATATAGAGCACAGGTCACGTTCTCAAAACCTACTTTTACGAAGTGGGGGTTAAATGGGCTAAAGTGGTACTAATTATTTAGGAAACGGTAAAACGAAAGGACAAGGGGAAGAGGTATCAAGTACCTTTCCGGAAGGAAAAAAATTTCCTGCATCTCAGGAGGGAGCAAGATGCAGGAAGATTAAACAAACATACTATGAGAAAACTCCTGCAATATATAGCGACTTTTTTTAATATCAGGTACGAAATGACCGAGTGGGAGGAAATTAGAGGAAAGCGGTAGATACTATTTAGATAACGGATTTTTAATATTAGTTAAATTTTAATCTGAAGGTCAATGATTGGTATTTTCACTTCAACTCTAGTTCCGATACCTATTCCTTTCTGATTTCGTAAGTCAATAGTCTTGACGTGAAATCCTCTTTTATGAGATTTATGAAGAATTCTTAATCGTTGTTCGGTTATACTGGTACCTCTTGATTTGTGAGTAAGATGATAACCATCCTTTTTTTGACGTTCTTTTGCCACTTCTCTTCCTATTCCATTATCTTGGATCACACACAGAATGGTATCTTCATCAGCTAAAGAAAAATTTATTTTTACCATTCCCGATTCTACCGTTCTCAATCCATGCTCAATAGCGTTCTCAACATAAGGTTGAATAATCATGGTGGGTACTCCCATGATATCTTCTTCTATGTCTTCACTTAAATTAATTTCGTATTTGAGGAAGTTTTCAAATCGCAACTTTTGATTCAACAACAAATAATCTTCTAAGAAATCTATTTCCTTTTCTAAGGAAATCATTTCTAAATCCGAATACTCCAAACTTTGTCTCATCAGCTTCGCAAATTTGGCCAAATACTTAGTGGCTGAATCTGTCTGCTCAGAAGTGATAAAATTTTGAATACTATTCAAAGCATTGTACATAAAGTGCGGATTCATTTGTGCCCTCAATGCTTTTAACTGTAGACCTGTTGCTTGCAATCGCAGCATCTCTGCTTCTTGCTCACTTTTTTCCGTTTCGTATTTTACCTGCAATTCCATCACACCTCTTTGGTTGACTTCTTCGTTGTGTCGTTCTTTTATATTATTGTACAATTGTAAATATTCGTAGGCAGTTTTGAAGTTTTCCAGATCAGCATGATACTCCGCTATGTATTGGCAAACTTCAGAGAGTTGCTTTAAGTCGGTATCTGCGGCATATTCAAATGCTTTGAAAAAATGACGTTCTGCTCTACGATGTCGATTGGTTTCAGCAAAAAGTCTTGCCTTCCAACATTCGATTCTTGAAAGGTTGGTTGAGTTGTCTCCTTTTCTTTCGATATACAGATTTTCTGCTTTTCCAAAAAGTTCTAGCGCCGCCTCGTAATTTTGTTTCAGGTAATAACAGAACCCTAAGTTGGCGTACGCCCCTGCCCTAGCGTCTTGAGAAATATCATCTTGGATCTGAATGGCTTTGCTAAAAAACGACTCTGCGCTATCATGTTCATCGAGCGATAAATAAGATTTTCCTACATTCAGATAATGCCATGACATCCGAGTACGCATGCCAATCGTTTCACAAAGGTTAGCTCCTTTCAGATAGGCTTTGACACTTTTCTCCGTATTACCATTGTGCTCGTAGATTCTTCCAAGACCTGAGTAGATCAATGCTAAAAAATAATAATCCTTCAAAGTCAATCGATGTTCGGCAGCAGTAATATTTTTTTCCGCTTCCAATAATAATTCAATCGCTCGGGTATAATTATTCACATGCAAACTCAAAAAACCTGACCGACAAGTAATTCTTGCTTCTAACAAATTATCAGGAAATGCCTTGAGTTTTTTAGCAGCTTCTTCGAGGAAGTATTTCGCCATTTCTCTTTTGTCCAAGTTCAGACAAGTACCTGAATAATCAATATAAGTATCCACTAGTTGCTGAATATCTCCACGTTCTTCTACTATCTCTATTGATTTTTGGAAATGCTGTTCAGCGAGTAAATAATTGTACAACTGATTTTCAATCAGCGCATTATTTTTATGAAAGTTCAATTCGAAATCAGGGTTAGGATTGTCTTTTAAAATTTGAGAAATTTCAGCTAAACATTTTTGCCCTTTTCGAACATTGGTAAAAGTATAATGACTCGCTAACTGATCTAGTAGGACTAACCGCTGACGGTTATCCTTCTGCTGTTCGAGTTGTCGCTCGAGAAGTTTGATGTTTGATTTTTGATCTAGATGCGTGGTCATTAATTTAGTTTTTGAATTGAACTTCAAAAATACTGGAAATATTATAATTTTTTTAAAGTGTTAGATTATTTATTTTAAACTAATTGATACTTAGAAAACCGAGACTTATATAAAGATATTTATATGCTTTAATTTTTCGCTCTGCTATTTCTTCGTGATACATGCTGGCTTGTAAACGATCAGCTTCCTTTATTTGTGAATCAGCAAAACTATTCATAGGTATTGGATGGATTTCCTAAAGAATTGAAATGTTGTTGAGTAATGGAGACAATAAGGAATAACATACATGTAAATTCATATATGTTTTTATTTAAAATAATAAATTAATGTATCCATAAGTTTAAGTAAATTTATCTTTATTAAAAGCTTTTAAATAAGGTGTTGTGCTGAAATTTATTTTATACATTTCCCTTGATACATCAAAGTACATACATCCTAACTAGTGGCGTGTATTTACAAGTTGACTCCAAGAAAAAAGAAAAAACATCAATGTCATTTAAAATCATCAAAGATTTAATACAAGTTGAAGAAAATAATTTTGGTAATTCAGATGAACAAATAAAATCAGTTGAAGATAAATTAGGAAATACTCTTCCAATTGGATTGAAAAAATATTATAAAGAATTTGGAAATCACAAAGGTAAAATTCAAATTTTCGATGACATTATTAACTTAGAAGATTTAGAATTTGACAAAGAAGAGTTCTTAATGTTTTTTAGAGATTGTCAAACAGGAATTAGGTTTGGAGTCCCAAAAGAAGAGATGAAAAATCCTTCCCCGAATGTTTACTATAAAATAAATAATTGGACTTTGGATAATGATGATATTCGTGAATCCTTGATTTCTTTAGGTTTTCAAAGTGCTCTAACAAAGTTACCATTTTATGCTTTCAGATGGGGAATTGAAAATTCAGAAGAACAAAAAGTTTACAATAACTTTGAAAAATTAAATGAAGAATTAAGATTATGGAATTCTAAATTCTTTCAAAGTCAGCCAAATGAAATAATTGGGTTGACAAAATCAGAAGGAAAAACAAATTTATATGTTGCAGCAAATAATCCAAAAGATTTTCTGAGAATAAAAAGTATTTTTAAAGATGATTGGTATAACAGAGAAAATCAGTTCAAAAAAATGAAAGAAAAATATAAAAAATAAAGCCAACAAAACATCCAATATCCATGTCTCGCATTCGCTCGTCACGGCGCATATATCAAGAGGTCACCTCAATTAATAAAAATGAAATATCAAATCATAGAAAGAAAAATATACGGAGAAGCTATGTGTCTTCATTTTGGAGAGAGATATGAAATGGGAGTAATCGTAAATAACCAATTACCTGATTACTCTGGGATTCCATTAGGCGATCCTATTTATGAAAACGAAGACCTTGAAAAAGTAATGGAAAAGAAAAGGCAATTGGAAAGTAAAAGACTAAGGACTATAGGAGTTAATCCTTTTTTTGATGACGATGAATTGGCTGAGACTTTTTACACATCAGAGAATTTCACTCAACTAATAGAGTTCTATAATAATGAATTCAACTTGGAGGTAATTAGAAGAACTGCTAATGAAATGATCGTAAAAGATGATGATTTTTATTTCCCTACTGAAGCAACTGATGAACAAATGTTGCGGATACAAAAATTGTTGGGATTTTACTTCTTTGAAATCAGACAAGGTTCGATGAAAATTAACATAGTATAAAACATAACAAGAAAATACTTATTAAAAATGGTTCTTAGACAAAACCTAAGCCTTTTCTTTTCATATGAAAAACGAATCTTGCCATTTACTTCTCGGCCTTATTCTTTTTAGGAAAAGAATACAGCCTTGATTTTTTTTGCTACTATTTTTTCATCAAAGAAAAAAAAGTAGAACTATGGGAGTTGACTACCTCTCTTAACATCAGTTAGTAACTCAATAAAATAAATTCAAAAAATATTGAATAAAAATATCCTCAGTCCCTCGCCTTGTTCCATAAAAATGATATGTAGGTTGAAAAGTAATAAACATCGCTAAAGTTGAAATAAGAAATATTGAATATTCGATATTCCAATGTCTAAATAAATTCTCAATAGATAAACCAACCAAATAATAAAATGGAATAAAAATAAAAACCATGTACCGAGAAATAAACATCGGTACAAAAAACGAGATAAAAAATAGCCCTATATAAATTCCGAAAAACCAAAAAAACACTACTCGCTTATTCAATTCTACTTGCTCTTTTTTCCATAAAATCTTAATCACCGCAGCTAATATCAAAACTAAAAAGACAACCGCAACTGCTGGCTTATTGGAAAATTGGCGAATGATAATGTAAGGTGACTCTAATGAAGTCTCAGGAATCGTCGTATTTATTCCCATCGTTCGCAAAAACTTCAAATATAGAATATAGATATATGGGAGGAAACTTAATCCTATCACACTCATATATTTTATATAGGCAAAAATCTCTTCTCTTTTGTTTTTCATAAAAAAGAGAAAAAATATTCCTTGAAACCCCAGAAGTATCAAACCAAAAAAATGCGAATAAATCATAATGATACTTACGATGGTCAAGTTTCGTAAACTTCTCTTATTTTCCTTACCATTAATATATGACAAAAAATAATACATCGATAACACCGCTAAAAAAGCAAACATCGTATAAACTCTTGCATTATGAGAATGATGATGATAGACGGTTGAAAAAGTGTAGAGGATCGCTGCAAATAAACCTACTTTATGACTTAGATATTTTTCTCCAAATACATAAATCAATCCTGATAATAAAACTCCAAATAAGCAAGGTATAAACCTTATAGCAAAGGCTCCACTTCCAAACCATTCTATCATATAATGAAGTAAAAAATAAAACAGCGGAGGATTATTATCCGTTAGTAAGGGGATTTCCAAAATAGCATTTGAAGCAACGGTTACAGACAAGGGCTCATCATGACCAATTGAAATGGAGTCAATCATAGAGAACTTGAGAATGGCATTTATTATTAAGAGCGCAATTAAAGTTACTAGTTTTTTATTGCTTGATATTTTTTCTATCATTTATTGTTTTGGTTGAAAAGCAAAGTTAATGATAAGATCTTTAGTAATAAAAAAACGGCAAATGATTTTCACCATTTGCCGTTTTCTTTTTTTTGGTCAAAAACATCTAATTTGGGAATTCCTTTTAAAACAACTTTTATATAAAAAACATTATTGATGAAAAATATTTTAGGATTCCTGCTTTTATTTTTATTTCCCATATTGCTTCAAGCGCAAGACAGTTTGGTTCTTTATCAAACATTTGAAGATTACCAGCAAAATAAAGGAGAACTTAAAACGGGTGATTTTATATACCGTGGTGTCACATCTCCTTTCAGAAAAAGATATATTACCCTAATAGATAAAACGCCCGATATTCCCAAAGACCAGAAAAAAATTAAAATATACCCTAAAGGTATGTGGGGTTTTAAATTAAATAATGCATTATTCAGAATAAAAGATAAATCAGATGTTCCTTATTGTTTACTGAGTACGGGAAAGTTTTTTTATTACGAGAATGGTCTTGTTCATATAAAAATATTATTGTCAAGAAAGCCAATAAATGAGGCACATATAGTTGACACCTGGGGAGGTGTAGCCTATTTCTCAACAGAGATTAATTCTAAACTTATATTACTTCCTGGATTTGGTCAAATTGGAGGGAGCAGATCGAATAATAAACTTATTCATAAATATCCAGCTTTAAAAGAATTTTTCACCTGTGCAAAAGGATACAGATATCCAAAGCTTCGGAATTGTGTAGAGAAATTTAATGGGGAAAAATTACCAGACAGAGAGGTTTATTAAAAATAGTCTAATACCAAAAACGGCAAATGAAAAATTTCATTTGCCGTTTTCTTTTTTTATAAAAACCAAAAATCTATTTCTCTACCCTACCCGCTTCGTCCTCCAATCCAGTTTTTCTTTTCCTAGATTTCACTTGTTGATTTCCGAAATTATAACTCACACTTAAGTTGACATTTCGGCTATCCCATCTTCCACTTCCTTCCGAAACTAAACCATCGAATTTTGAAAAACCATCCCAACCTGATTGGTAAAAAATATCATTAGCACTCAACTTCACGTTCAATTGGTCGTTTAAAAATTTACGTTGTATTCCTAAATTTAACGCCCAACTTTCCTCATACTCAAATACTCCACCCCATACTCCTGGCCCTGAAAAATATCCTGAAACTTCCGCAGTAAATTTATTAGGCAAATTAAAGGTCTGCTGCTGGAAAATGGAATAGGTAAATATCTGCACATCCACTACTGCCCCATCTCCGTAGTCTGCTTGGTTATCAATATGCGATGCACTAAAATTAAAAAAGGCATTCCATCTCTTAGTGATCTCAAAAGGAAGACTTGCATTAAAACTAAAAATGGTTTGATCCGCCAAATTTGCCCAAGAGATAAAATTCGCTCTTGGGTCACTTTCATCAGGACCGATTAATCGAGTAATTTGATCCGTTGTTTTACTGTAAGCTAATTTAAAATTATATCGATATTTATGTGTGTAACCCAGTTCTATATTATTGACAATCTCTGGAGCGAGAAATGGGTTTCCTTTTTGATAAGACAATTCACTCAATTGATTATTGAACGGATTCAGTACATTATAATCTGGTCGATTAATCCGACGGCCATAATTTAAAGCAAAACTATTCTGAGGAGAAGCAGCATAAGTTATTCCTGCATTTGGAAACCAAGACAAATAATTGAGCTCCACCGGTGGCTCTTGTAAGTCCACCAAAAATGCTTGCAAATCACCAACGGCATCAGTTTGTTCCGCTCGAAGTCCTGCGGAAAAATTCATTTTTTCATTGATCTTTCGATTAAAACTAACATAGCCTGCATATACTTTTTCATCATACTTAAAAGTATTTGATCTAAAGTCGTTGGGAATATTTTCTCCATTTACCTCATCAAACACCTCAAAGGTATTGTTAGTAATAACTTTACTTAACTTAGTTCCTACCCCTAGCTTCCCTCCTAAAAAGTTAGTTTCATAATCCGCCTTAATCGTATAAATATCAATCTCTGATGGCGTCGAAAATAAACTAATATTTTCTGTCAACAAATTTTCATTTTCATCATAGTAACGATTTGGTTGAAATCGTTCTACCTCATTTCCAAAGGTTCCATAGTCCAAATCAATGTTCAAACTTTGTCCAGATTTTCGATCTTCAAATCGATAATTTAAATTGTATGACAGTCGATTTCGATTAGCATCAGTTTCGTTCTCAGCAATCAAAATACTGTCAATGACATTAGGTGTATCAATACTTGATAACTTAATTTGATTGGTTGCAGGATTCGAATTTTCACCATTTCCGCCACTTATCAAAAACCCAATGGTATTTTTTTTATTAATAAAAATATCAGTTCCCAAGCGATAATAGATAGCATCGCTAGATCGATTCATCTTATTAGTTTCCTGCAATCTAATTCCGTTTTGAGTACTATTGAAAATCAAATCATTAAATCCATTTCTTCGTCCTGCTCCGATATTTCCATAAGTATTGAAATTCTTGTTTCTATAATTCCCTGTAAATCCTACATTGGTTCTTCCGACTTCTCCTTGGCTATGAGCAGCATTGACCGTTCCATTGGCACCATGACTTTTATCTTTTTTCAATCGAATGTCAATGATCCCAGCATTACCTTCTGCCTCGTATTTTGCACCCGGATTAGTAATGATTTCGATTCGATCAATTTGCTCGGCAGGGATTCCTTTTAGATAATTAGTCAAATCATCTCCAGCCAAAGGTTGTCGTTTACCATCTACATAAAGCAATACTCCAGCACGACCTAGAACATTGATATTATCATTATTATCAACTGTCACCGCAGGTGCTTTTCGCAGTAGTTCAATGGCATCTGACCCTACACTATTGATCGTTCCTTGTACATTGAAAACGGTCCGATCAGGTTTGATTTCAACTAAGGCTCTTCTAGCTTTCACCGTTGCTTCGGCTAACTCAACAGAGGCAGCTTGGAAAGAAAAAATTCCCAAATCAAGTTGTTGATCATCAGCAAGTTGAATATTATTTTTAGTCGCATCATCATATCCAATAAAACTTGCCACTAAATAATAGTTGCCAGCAGGAATACTTGGAATTAAAAATTTCCCGATAGGATCAGACACTTCGATTTTCACCACGCTACTATCTGCACTATTGTATAAAACAATATTAGCAAAAGAAACAGGCGCTTTATCTGCGTCTTGCAAAATACCTTTGATGGAAGCAGTTTGAGCAAAAATAGAAATGGATAAAATGGTAAATAGGAAGGTAAAATATGATCTCATATTATTTTTTAAAATAGGTTTAGTGAAGAGTGATAATTTAGACTTAAAGACTTTCCATTTGATAGAAAGTTGCATCTAAAAAGTGTTTGTATCAGATACTTGAAATAAGAAGGAAAGTTACATTTTAAAAAAACCGGAGAATTATTAGACTTTATTCTAAGGGATTTTGTAGGTCTGTTACTAGCAAAGAAAAATGGCTACATTTCCAAGGAAATGTAGCCATTTGCATTAACGGTTGTTAATAGTCTGTTTTTTATTGAGGGATAATATCGCCACAGCCACTAGAGCTGTTTTTCTTTTTCTTACCACCCCAAATCTTTTTCATGTTAATGCCAGGTAAATGACTCAAGTCATCTAGCCTCTTTTTCTTCTTTTTGTTAAATGTAAAAAGCCCCATAGTGTTTGAATTTTAGGTTAAAATACTTTCGATTTAACGAATAATATTAGTGAAATTAACAAATAAATTTAAAACTCCAAAATCGTAACGGTAACATAAGTACGTGTGTTTCAATACTTTATGTAAAAAAATCATTAATTACTAAAACTATTAATACATTAAAGCCTAATAATCAGTAATTTGCAAACTTAGCTGCTTTTCAGGGTTATTTGTAAATTTTTTTATTGGGGTGTTAATATTTATATTCCTTCTTGCAGTCTCCTCATTTGTTCCATAAATGCAGGTCGGCGACGTCGAGAAACTTCAATTTTTTTTCCATCATCCATGACCAAATAACCTCCATCACCTTTCACGAATTTTTTCATATAATTTAGATTGATCAAATGGCTTTTGTGAACTCGATAAAAGTTGACAGAACCTAACATTTCCTCATATGCTTTTATCGTTCGAGAGGCTGTTATTTTATCGCCATTAGATAAGTGAATATGAGTATAGTTATCTTCTGCTTCGCACCGAATAATATCTTGAATATTAATAAAATAAATACCGTCTAAAGCGGAGATACTCATTTTTTTGAATGGATTGGGTTTGTTAAAATAATGTTGGTTAAACACTTCCAATTTCTCATTCGTATGATGCGTTTTTCCAGCATCAATTCTACTAACCGCTTCTTTCAATTCATCAGGGTCAATAGGCTTTACAATATATCCTATTGAACTATACTGACATGCTCGAATGGCAAATTTTTCAAAGGCAGTAACAAAAATGATTTCAAATGGAATCTTATCTAATTCATTCAACATTTGAAAAACTAATCCATCAGGTAAATTAATATCTAAAAAAGCTACATCAGGACTTGTCCCTAACTTTTTTAATAACTCATTTCCTTCTGCAATACTGCCAGCTTCGCCAATGATTGAAATATCTGAGCAATGTTCCGCTAGAATATTTTTCAGGTTGTTCAACCCTTGCTTTTCATCTTCAATTATGATTGCTTTGGTCATTTTTTTCCTTGTAATATTGAGGGTAGTTGTTATTAAATAAACTCAATAATTTATTGTTATTTAGGGGGAATAGAACGCACAGAAATACCTCTAAAAAATTAAATCAGTATTAAGATTAAGGAAGAATATGGTATGAAAGTTTAGTTGTATGTCTGTTAGTACTGAGGCAAAGGTATAAAATTTTGTAGAAAATCAAATGTAAAAACAATTACAATTATGAAAACTTATAATAAAAAAACACAATATATTGATTTTGGGGAAAATGCATACAAATAATTCTTATTTATGGTGAAAGTTGAAGGGTTTTCAAAATTAATATTTTCGGGTTTTAATTGAAAAATAGGTTTTCAGGAGAAATGAATCTATTTATTTTTTAAAATTCACTAATTTTAATGACCAAAACCCTACTTTTATCAGTATAAATGAGGAGACTTTTTAAATACATTCGAAACTACTTATGTCTGACGATACAAAGAAAAAAGAATACAGCCCTACCCGTGAAAGAATATTTGAGATTATATTTGAGGCAGATACACCTATAGGGAAGTGGTTTGATATATTATTGATCATTGCGATTATTGCAAGTGTATGCATTGTGATGATAGAAAGTGTTGACTCAATTAATGATCGATTTAAACTACTATTTAGAATTTTGGAGTGGGTGTTTACTGTATTATTTACCCTTGAATACCTCTTGAGACTTTATGTTGTTCATCGACCTTGGAAGTATGCATTAAGTTTTTTTGGAATTGTCGATTTGCTTTCAATCCTTCCCTCTTATTTAAGTTTCTTTTTTTATGGTTCACAATCATTAATGGTAATCCGAGCAATTCGATTATTGAGAGTCTTTCGGATCTTCAAATTGGTAAACTATTCTAAAGATGCCCAACATATTACCTCCGCTCTATCAGCAAGTCGAAGGAAAATTTTTGTCTTCCTCACTTTTGTCATGTTGCTAGTGATCATCTTTGGATCAGTCATGTATTTGATCGAAGGAAGTCAACCAGGTTCTCCTTTTGATAGTATTCCACGAAGTATTTATTGGGCTATTGTGACGTTGACTACAGTTGGTTATGGAGATATTTCTCCGAATACTTCTTTTGGACAATTTTTAGCAGCAATCGTAATGCTTTTAGGTTATGCAGTTATCGCAGTTCCGACTGGAATTGTTAGTTCCGAAATGACAAAAGAAAATAAAAAAGGAAAAAAGAAAAAGAAAAATGGAAAAAAAGAGGAGCCACAACACTTAAATACTCAAGTATGTAGTGAATGCCTTTTTGATGATCATGCTGATGATGCTTATTTTTGTAAAATATGTGGGACTGCACTACATTATCATGACCATCATTAACAAACCTGATTTGATTAATCAGCCCTGAATGTGTTTTGATCTTTTCCAAAAAAAGAAATCCCGAATTTTGATTTTCTCAAAATTCGGGATTAATTATTTTTATTAAAATTCAAACTAGATTACCACGTGCTTCAAAATACCTGCGATATCTTGTTGTATTTTTTTAGCTAAATTATTAGCAGTTACTTCCGATGCACTTTCGCTATAAATTCGGATGATCGGTTCTGTATTTGATTTTCTTAAATGAATCCAATCTGATTCAAATAAAATTTTCAACCCATCAACGGTATCCAATTCTTCGTTTTTATACTTTTCTGTTAATTTCTCAAAAATCAAATCCAAATCAATTTCTGGTGTCAATTGAATCTTATTTTTTGAAATAACATACGAAGGATAATTTCTTCGCATCCATGAAATTGGTTTTCCAAATTCAGCTAACTGTGATAAAACTAATGCCACTCCAGCCAATGCATCTCGACCATAATGCAATTCAGGATAAATTACTCCACCATTTCCTTCGCCGCCGATGACTGCATTCGTCGCTTTCATTTGATTCACTACATTAACTTCTCCAACTGCAGCAGAAGAATATGTTCCACCATTTTTCTCCGTAACATCTCGCAATGCTCTCGTAGAGGAAAGATTAGAAACAGTATTTCTAGATTTGCCTTCTGGTGTATTTTTCAAAATATAATCAGCGACAGTCACCAGCGTATACTCTTCGCCAAACATTTCTCCATCTTCACTAACAAATGCCAACCGATCCACATCAGGATCAACAGCAATTCCTAAATCTGCTCGATTAGCTTCAACTGCTTCTGAAAGTTGTCTTAGATTTTCAGGAAGTGGTTCTGGATTATGAGCAAAATCTCCAGTTACTTCACCATTGATGAGAATAACTTCGCAACCTAATTTTTCCAAAAGAGGTGGAATCGAAATCGCTCCCGTAGAATTGACACAATCAACCACTACTTTAAATTGTTTTGCTTTTACCTTTTCGATAGTCACTAGAGGAAGAGACAAAATCGCATTGATATGCTTGTCAATATAGGTATCATCTTTTCGATAAGAACCTAATTTCTCAACTGTAGCATATTCTATATTTCCAGTTTCGATAAGTGCTAAAAATTCAGTTGCATCTGCTGCTGAAATGAATTCACCTTTATCATTAAGTAACTTTAAAGCATTCCATTGTTTTGGATTATGACTAGCCGTGAGAATGATTCCCGCACCGGCATTTTCCATAGGAACCGCTATTTCGACTGTTGGAGTTGTTGACAATCCCAAATCGACAACATCAATCCCTAATGACCGTAAGGTACTGACTACCAAGTTATTAACTATTTCGCCAGAGATACGAGCATCTCTTCCTACAACGATTTTAGGGTTATTTGTTTTTTGAATAACCCAGTAGCCAAAAGCTGCTGCGCACTCAACAATATCTTGGGGGGTAAGATTATCTCCCGCTGCACCACCAATAGTTCCTCTGATTCCTGAGATTGATTTTATTAAAGCCATAGAGTTTAAGGGTTAAATTTGATTTAGATAGTTGATTTGGGAAAAACTACAATTTACACATTTATGAAACTGTATATATTATATATGTTTCGACATGGGGTAAAGATAAAAATTAATTCATGGAAGAGTAGAAAAATTAGAGAGATATGTTAGACTTTTATTCGAAATATTTTGATTTCTTATCGTTGTATAATTCCCACTCTAATTTTTACCTTTGGTGAATTTTATACGAGAATAATGAGTGATTTACTGCAATTTGACCAATATTTATTTCAATTAATTAATTCTGCTTGGACGACAGGTTGGTTAGATGCATTGATGCCGGTATGGAGAAGTAAATATTTTTGGATGCCGCTTTATATATTTTTAATCAGTTTCCTATTAATTAATTTTGGAAAGAAAGGAGGTTTTCTTCTTTTATTTGCATTAGGAACCATTGCGGTCTCTGATACATTGAGTAGTCAAATTATTAAAAAGAATGTTCAGCGAGTTCGACCTTGCAATGATCCTCGGATTTCGGATTTGGTTGACTTAAAAGTAAAATGTGGCGGAGGATATAGTTATACTTCTTCTCATGCGACGAATCATTTTGCTTTGGCATTTTTTCTGATTTTCACTTTAGGAATTCGATTTCGTTGGATCAAATGGGTATTAATATTTTGGGCAAGTAGTATTGCTTATGGACAAGTTTATGTGGGCGTACATTATCCCTTGGATGTGATTTCAGGTGCGATGGTGGGAATGGTTGTTGGGATTTTGGTGGCTACTTTTTATGGTAGTTTTAGGGATAAAAAATTAGAGTTTAATTGATATTTTTTGAATTAAAAAAAATTACGTATTGGATTTTCACGACTATTTTATATTGTTTTCAAGCGTCCTATTGGGCGGTGGTTTGGCTTTTTATTTCCAAAAAAATAATAAGACAATTTTGCAATTAGTGTTGTCATTTAGTGGCGCATTTATTTTAGGAATTTCTGTTTTACATTTGATGCCAGTTGCATTTTCTAATCCAATTGGTGCCTCAGCGGAGGCTATTTCCAAACACGGGAATACCGTGGGATTGATGATTCTATTAGGTTTTTTTGTACAAATATTTCTAGAACAACTTTCTAAAGGTGTGGAACATGGACATATTCATGCACCTCATCATGGAAAAACTGGCTTTGCGATTCAGATACTTTTAGGGTTAAGTATTCATGCTTTTTTTGAAGGAATTCCTTTGGAAAATACCACCATTCATGCCCATCAACATCATGATCATTTATTGTGGGGAATTGTTTTGCATAAAGCTCCTGCTGCTTTTGCCTTAGTTTTGTTATTTCTAATTTCTGGTTTTAAAAAACCATTGATTGTAATTGCTTTATTGGTTTTTGCTTCGATGTCTCCTTTAGGTGCTATGGTTGGAGAAATCTTGACGACTAAAGGAATACTTACGATGGAGCGACAAAATCTTGTGGTAGCATTTGTGATTGGTTCTTTTTTACATATAGCAACAACGATTCTTTTTGAGGTAGAAAGTGCTGAACATCATAGTATTTCAATGAGAAAGTTAATTGCAATTTTGGTAGGAATAGGGATGGCTATTTTGACGATACATTAACCCTATAATTTTGAATAACTAATAGACTTTATTCTAATACTCAAAAAAAAGCAGCACAAAATTAATTGTGCTGCCTTACTGAATTAGTATGTTAAAATGGGATTAGATACCCTTTGTGTGGAATCATTACAATCCTACAATATTACCGTCTCGAATGAATTGCTTCACTCCATCAAGTAATAAATATTCTTCTCCGTCATCACTTTTGTAATAGACTTGCACCTCAAAATTTTTACCTCGTTTAGGGTTGCTATTATTATAATTGATTTCGACTAAATTGCCATCATAGTAAAATGGTGCTCCAATTCTTTCTTCTATTTTCTCTTTCAACATTGGATTGGATTCCACTAAAACAATTTCTTCTTGGAAATCCATGTCTATAATTTTTACTAAAAACTCTTCATCCAACAACACTTTTGCATCTTCATGATTCATGAAAAAATTGATCGTGGTGTGTTTCCAATTTTTCCCATCCGTAATCAATCGAGTAACAGGATTTCCTGTTGGGTTCATCTTGATTTGGATCTCTTGAAATTTTATTCGAGTATTGTTAACAACATCAACTATTTTTCTGAAACGATCTTCACTTTCCATTTTATCTTGAATCAAACTCTCCGCTTCTGATTTTACAGTCATCACATTATTTTGTTCTGATTGAAAATTGTCGATTTGTTCTTTGATCATCACTTTTTCCGCTTCGATGGCAGCAATAGATTGTTGATCAACATTATCTTTTCTAGATAAAACAGCAATGTCTTTTTTCTTCCCATCATATTGGGATTGTAAATAATTTACTTTGCCCTGTAGTTCAGCAATAAGATCATCTTGTCTTTTCACTTTTCTACGCAAACCAGCAATGATTTCATTTAATCTAATAATGCTATCTCGAAGAAATTGATTCTCATCTTGAAGATCAGTATTCAATTGAGTTAAAAGAATCTTGTCTTCTTTTTCAGTTTCAATGGCACCTTCTAAATTGTCAATACTTTTTAATTGCTCAGAAAGATGTGATTTAGTTTGATTCAATTTTTTCACTTGAATTGCACTAAAAATGCCGAGGCTTACCAGTAGAACCAAACTTATTATAATCGTCAGGGATTTGGTCATGTCAATAGGATTTTACTAATTAAGAAAAATTAAATTTATAAAAAATTGCTAAGTAGGTTATTACATTTTATTAAAAACAAATATTATTCCATTTTATCATTTGTTATAATAAGTAACCTTATTATTAAAATGAAAATTACGGAGAGGTAGATTTAGGATGGTTTTCGGTTTTAAAAATAATTGGATTGGAGTATCTTTGCTTTTTTTTAGCGAATACTATGAAACATTCAAGAATAAGAACAAAACTTAACTTTTTAGAAAATAAGATTTAAAAAAAATAATTAATGAATCAGCTTCAACAAACTACCTCTAATATTTTAATGATTCGTCCAAGTAACTTTGGATTCAATGAAGAAACAGCAGCCAATAATTCCTTTCAAACTAAAGCTAAAGTTCTTACCTCAGACCAAGTGAAAAAGAGAGCAAAGGAAGAGTTCGATAATTTTGTAGCAAAAATGAGAGGAGAAGGTATCAATGTTATCGTTATGGATGATACTGCTGAACCGATCAAACCTGATGCAGTTTTTCCAAATAACTGGGTTACTTTTCATCAAGATGGTGTGGTGATTACTTATCCAATGTACTCCGAGATAAGACGAAATGAGCGACGAGAAGATGTTTTGGAAAAATTAAGAGAACACTTTAAGATCGAAGGTACTATAAGGTTAGAAAAATTTGAAGCGGAAAATAGATTTCTAGAAGGAACAGGAAGTATGATTTTGGATCGAGTCAACAAGATTTGTTACGCCTGCACTAGTCCTCGAACGGAAGACGGTTTGTTGGATATTTTTTGCGAATTAGGACATTATCAAAAAGCGGCTTTTCAATCTGTCGATGCCAACGGAGAAGATATTTACCATACAAATGTGATGATGGCATTGGGAGAAGATTTTGTAGTAATTGGAATGGATACGATTAAGAATGAGGCTCAAAAAAAGATGCTCTTAGACCTGTTTGCAAAAACCAATAAGGCGGTGATTGAAATTTCTTTTGAACAGATTTTGTCGTTTGCTGGCAATATGCTTCAAGTTCGAAATGAAAAAGGAGAAACGTACCTAGTCATGTCTCAACAAGCCTTCGAGTCTCTGACTGATGAACAAATTAAAAAAATAGAAATGCGAACAAAAATTCTGTACAGCCCTATCGAAACAATAGAAACTTTGGGAGGAGGTAGTGCAAGATGCATGATGGCAGAAGTATTTTTGCCTAAAAAAAATTAACATTTCTTTAACGCGATTAAAAATAAATTAATTACTTTTACCATACAAAATATAAAGAGGTTTTGATTTTTCATTCAAAATCTCTTTTATTTCTCTTTTTTACCCATCGAACATCTCTTCTGATACTATAAAATTCACCTTTTTTGTGACATAGTAATATGTTTTTTCAACTAAAAAAAAAATCTCGTTTTACTTTTAGTTATAAACATTATAAATAAAGGTCATTCATAAGTCTACTGATACTAAATAGTTGTCATAACAACTTTATTAACACTCCATCCTTTTATCAAATTTTACATAAAATCTATGTAAAGAAAGTGTGAAAAATAGTTTTCCACACTTAACGAAAAGTTTAAACAAAGGTCTTGGTGTAACCGATATGCCTTTCTAGTTTTGCGGCATAATTGAACATTCAATATATAGATCCTAAAATTTCAACCGACTTTTTTATTAACCATATTTCTATTTTCATAATCAAAACTCTTAAACATTTTTGTATGAAAAATTTTATTACTACTCTTTTCGCATTATTATTTACAGTTACCATTTGGGCACAAGGAACGCTCACGGGAACTGTAATGGACTCTGATCAAGACGATGCTTTGATCGGGGCTACCGTTTATTTGAAAGGTACCAACTATGGTACCGCTACAGATTTCAATGGAGCATTCGAAATGACAGATGTCGATGCTGGAGATTACACTTTGGTAGTATCTTACACAGGATATGCTGAAATGGCAAAAGACATTACAGTTACTGATGGAGCTAATGATTTAGGTTCATTTAAATTAACTGGTAATTCTATCGGAATTGCAGAAGTAAGCGTAATTGCTTCTATCGCAGTAGATAGAAAAACTCCAGTTGCAGTTACTACAATTAAAGGAGATGTTATTGAAGCAAAACTTGGAAACCAAGAGTATCCAGAGATTTTGAGAAGTACACCTTCTATTTATGTAACTAAATCAGGTGGAGGATTTGGAGATGCACGGATCAATGTTCGTGGATTTAACCAAAGTAATACAGCTGTAATGATCAACGGAATTCCAGTTAATGACATGGAAAACGGTTGGGTTTACTGGTCAAACTGGGCTGGTTTATCAGATGTAACTTCTAACCTTCAAGTACAAAGAGGATTAGGAGCATCTAAATTGGCAGTTCCATCTGTAGGTGGATCTATCAATATTATCACAAATGCTGCTGATTTTGAAAAAGGTGGAAAAGTGAGCGTAGGACTTGGTAATGATGGTTACCAAAAATATGGCTTGATGCTTTCTTCAGGATTATCTGAAAAAGGATTTGCTGCTACTGCTCAATTCACTCATACTCGAGGAAATGGATATGTTGATGGAACTCAATTCTCAGCTTATTCTTACTTCCTTTCTTTATCTCAACAAATAGGAGATAATCAATCTCTTTCTTTTACTGTGGTTGGAGCACCTCAATGGCACCACCAAAGAACAAGTATGGGAAGATTTGACAACTTAGATGTTGGAGTTTTCCAAGAAGAAGGTGATGTAGATCCTGAATACACAGGAGAAGTTAGAGGAAGAAGATTTAACTGGAACTATGGTGACTTGGATGGAAAAGAATTCACATGGAGAAGAAATTTCTACCATAAACCAAAAGCATTCTTGAACCATTACTGGACACTAGGTGAAAATACTGATTTGAAAACTTCTGCTTATGTCTCTTTAGGTAGAGGTGGAGGAACAGGACCAAGAGGTAGAATTGATAATGATAGTACTCGAATTTTTGATTCATTTGGAGGATTTGGGACTGGGACTCATGATGCAAATGGACAAGTAAGATTCAATGATATTGCTGCTTATAACCAAGGAACTGAAATCGGAGATTGGGAAGCACCTAATACTGATCCAGGATCTACAACTTCTTCAGGAGATGGATTTATCAGAAGAGCTTCTATGAACTCTCATAACTGGTATGGAGCAATCTCTACTTTGACTCACCGATTAAATAGTGATTTAACTTTAACTGGTGGTGTTGATTTAAGATACTATAAAGGTATTCACTATAGAAGATTAGAAAACTTGTTAGGAAATTCTTCATACACAAGTAGATCTAATGACAACAATCCTGCAAATGTTATGACAGAAGTATCTGAAGCAAAATTTGGGAACTTCCACGATAATAGTTACAAAGATGATAGCAATGTGTTAGCTTACTGGAATGATGGTTTGGTATCTTGGGCTGGTATCTTTGCTCAAATAGAGTATAGTACTGATAAATTGACTGCATTTACTTCTGTAAATGGTTCAAATCAAGGATTCAAAAGAGTTGATTATTTCAATTACTTGGATTCAGATGCTGCACAAGAATCTGACTGGGAAAATTTCTTAGGAGGTAATGTGAAAGCAGGTGTTAACTACAACATAGATGACAACAATAATGTATTTTTCAATACTGGATTTATTTCTAAACAACCAATCTTTGATAACGTATTTTTGAACTTCGTAAATGATGTTAATGAAGAGGTTAAGAATCAATCTATTGCTTCATTTGAGTTAGGTTATGGATATAGAAGTCAAAAATTCCGAGCTAATGTAAATGCTTACTACACTAACTGGGGTGATCGTCAAGAAAACTTTGGTGATGAAAATAGTTCAGGAGATGAATTATTGTATAATTATGTAGTAACTCAAATTCACTCAGGACTTGAGTTAGAAATGAACTGGTCTCCAATCCGTACCTTGAATATTTCAGCTATGGCTTCTTTTGGAAATTGGGAATATGGAAGTGATTTTACAGCTACAGGAAGAAATGTAGATCAAAATGTAAGTGTTGAAGATCGATTTGTATATGCAGATGGATTAAAAGTAGGTGATGCTGCTCAAACTACATTTAACTTAGGAATTAATTATGAAATATTCGATGGATTCAAAGTATTCGCAGATTACTACTTTGCTGACAATTTATATGCAAATTTCAGTATTACTGATAGTAAATACCGATTGCCAAATCCTGATCAAGTATTGAAAATTCCTTCTTACTCATTAGTTGATTTAGGAGCTTCTTATACTTTCAATATTTCAGATTACAAATTGACTGCTCGTCTAAATGTAAATAACTTATTGGACGAATGGTATGTTTCTGAATTAAGTACTAGTGGAGATACTGTACTTTCAAGTCAAGGATTCGTAGGATTCGGTCGTACTTGGAATGCTGGATTAAAATTCCACTTCTAGTCGATAACATTTTTGAATAAAAAAACCTCTACTCTTTAATTCATAAGAGTGGAGGTTTTTTTTTGGAAAAAACTATCACAATACTGTTAATGTATTTCAACATTCAATAATAAGTGTTCCCTAATTTCTTGAATGCTGAATTTTCTTCTAATTTTGCGAATATTCACTTTCTGAATATTCAAACTCAATTATTTCACAATTTATAATCACTCGTAAAAACTTTTCACCTTATGAAAAAACTGTTTACTCTACTATTTATTTTTTCTTTAACTACCCTTGCGATCTCTCAAGATTTTACTGTTGAGACGGTAGGGGCTACTGGTTTTAATCCTACAAATTTAACCATCACAGTTGGTCAAACTGTTCAATGGGTAAATACAGGAGGAGACCACAATGTAAATGGAACTACAGCTACTTACCCAAATAATCCTGAATCATTTGGAAATGCAGTAGGAGCTGGTTGGACTTTCGATCATACGTTTATGACAGTAGGTTCATACGATTACCAATGTGATCCACATGTTGGATTAGGAATGACAGGAACAATTACCGTTATGCCTTTACCTGTTTATACTATCGCTCAAGTTACTGGCGATTCTGATATGAATGGAGAAGCCGATTCAGTAGGAGTTTCATGTACATTGACTGGAGTTGTTCACGGAATTGATATGCAAGGTGGAGGAAGTGTTCAATTCACTATCATTGATTCTAACAATGATGGGATAGGAATATTTAGCTCTAATGATTATGGCTATACTGTAAATGAAGGAGATGAAGTAACTATCGATGGAACTGTTGCTAGTTTCAATGGATTAGCTCAAATGAATCCTGATACGATTATCGTAAATTCTACAGGTAACGCTTTATCTGCTGCAATGGATGTTGCAGACTTAGATGAAAGTACTGAGTCTCAAGTAGTTCGATTAGTTGGAGTTTCTTTAGTTGACCCAACTCAATGGGATGGTGCTGGATCAAACAATATTGATGTAACTGATGGAACTAGTACTTGGACCGTAAGAATTGATAGTGATGTAGCTGATGTAAATGCATTGCCTGCTCCTGCTGGATCATTTAACATTTCTGGTATTGGTGGACAATTTGATAGTTCTGATCCATATACTGAAGGCTACCAATTATTACCTCGATATGCGGCGGACGTGGAAGTGATGACTACAGGTTGTGAAATCGGAATCTTAACTTCTGATAGTGATATGAATGGTGAAGCGGATTCTGTGGGAGTTGTATGTACTATTACAGGTATCGTTTATGGAATTGATATGCAAGGTGGAGGAAGTGTTCAATTTACTGTAATTGATGCAGCTGGAGATGGAATTGGTATTTTTAGTGGAAATGATTTTGGATATACAGTTATGGAAGGAGATGAAGTGACAATGGATGGTACAGTAGCTTCTTTCAATGGTTTAGCTCAATTCAATCCTGATACAATTATTTTAAATTCTTCTGGTAATGCAACAGTTGCAGCTACAGATGTAGCTGATCTAGATGAATCTACTGAGTCTCAATTAGTTCGATTGACTAATGTAACTTTAGTTGACCCAACTCAATGGGACAATGCAGGTTCAAATAATATTGATGTTACAGATGGAACAAGTATTTGGACTGTAAGAATAGATAGTGATGTAGCTGACTTAAATGCTTTACCTGCACCTATTAGTGCATTTAACATTACAGGTATTGGAGGACAATTTGATAGCTCTGATCCATATACTGAAGGCTACCAATTATTACCTCGATATGCGGCGGATTTGCAAATTATTCCAACTGGAGCTCCTGCCTTAATGATTGCGGGAATTGCTGATCCTCAACCAGCAGATGGTAATGGCGCTAATAGTGCTGGACCAAAAATGGTTGAATTATATGTTTTAGAAGACATTGCTGATATGAGTATCTATGGTGTAGGTGTGGCTAATAATGGTGGTGGATCAGATGGAATCGAATTTATTTTCCCTGCGGTAACTGCTACTGCTGGAGATTGTATTACCTATACTGATAGTTTAAATGCAACAAACTTCGAAACATTCTTCGGATTCCCTGCTACCTTCTTAGTACCTTCTGGTGGAGTTTCTGCTGCAGGTCATAATGGAGATGATGCAATTGAATTGTTCCAAGATGGAATGGTGATTGATACTTATGGAGACCCAAATGTAGATGGAACAGGAACTGCTTGGGAATACCAAGATGGTTGGGCTTACCGTAACTTTGGTGTAACTGCTAATAATGGCACGTTCAATGAAGCAAATTGGGTATATAGTGGTGTTGATGCTTTACAAGATAATACTATTACAACGAATGCAGAATTTACTACCCCATTCCCAACTTGTACTTATTCTTTGACTCCTCCCCCTCCAGCATATCCAATTGGATTAGTTACTGGTGATTCAGATGGTAACGGAGCAACGGATTCTTTAGATGTTATTTGTCAGTTAACTGGAGTTGTTTACGGAATCGATTTTGATGGAAATGAAGGACTTTCTTTTACAATCATTGATGATTTAGGAGATGGAATCAACGTTTTCAATTTTGATGATGTATCTGACTATGTAGTAGTTGAAGGTGACGAAATTACCGTTACTGGAGCTCTTGAAAATTATAATGGATTAGCTGAGATTGTTGTTTCAGATGTCAAATTAAATTCTTCTGGAAATACGTTGATTACGCCAGTAGATGTTACTACACTTGATGAAGCTACAGAGTCTCAATTTATCAGAATGACTGATTGGAACATAGTTGATGCAACTCAATGGTTGGGTGATGGTTCAAGTTTCAATGTAGATATTACAGATGGAACCAATACTTATCAAATGAGAATTGATGGTGATACTGAACTTTCTAGTATGTCTATTCCAACTGGTGACATTTTCAATATTACTGGTATTGGTGGACAATTTGATAGCATGGAACCATGGAATGAAGGTTACCAAATCTTCCCAAGATATACTTCTGATATCGAAGGATTTGTATCTACTATCAATCCTGAATTAGGAAATAAAATCAAATTTTACCCTAATCCAACAAGTGATGTTTTACAAATTCGTTCTGATATCCAATTGGATAATATCCGAATTACAAATATGTTAGGACAACAAGTTGCAGAACTTCAAAACCCTAACTTAAGTGAAAATGTAAATGTAAATAACTGGACTACAGGTATTTATGTTATCACTTTCGTTACTGGAAATCAGGTTTGGACTTCACAATTTGTGAAGAAATAATTGGAATCCTTTTCGATAAAAAAGCGCAAAATCACCTCGATGTGGTTTTGCGTTTTTTTTTGAAAAAAGCAAACTTTAGAATCGAACAACATTCAAACAACCTCGTACAAAAAATAGCTTTCAAAATACTATTCCTTTTTTTAGTCGAAAAATGAGTATAAAACAAAAAGAATCTTTATTTTTGCGGCTAATTTTACAGAACCAATCTATTCTTAATAATTAGGTAGATTACATATTTACAAATATTAACATGGCAAAAAGAAATAAAAAGGCTTCAGATGATACACTTGTTGACATCGGAGAAAAGACGGAACAAGCTCAAGATTTTTATGAAAAAAATCAAAGCTTAATTTTAGGCGGATTGCTCGCTTTCGTTATATTGGTAGGTGGAATTTTCGCCTACAATAATTTTTACAAAGCTCCTCGATTACAATCTGCTATCGAAGAAATGGCTCAAGCTCAACGAATGTTTGAGAAAGATTCTTTCGCTTTAGCTTTGGCAAACCCTGGTAACAATAGCCTTGGATTCCTTGATATTGCTAGTGATTATAGTGGAACTTCTGCTGGAAACTTAGCTAATTATTATGCAGGTATTTCTTATTTGAACCTTGGACAATTTGATGCAGCTAAATCTTTTTTAGAAGATTATAGCCCTGATGGAAATGTTCTTCCTATCACTTATTATGGTGCTTTAGGAGATGTTTATTCTGAGAAAAATGAAATGGACAAAGCTATTTCTTCTTATAAAAAAGCAATCGGTCAAGGTACTAATGAATTCTTGGAAGCCTACTACACTAAAAAATTAGGTATGTTATATGAGTACCAAGGAAAAGTAGCTGAAGCAAAATCTACCTACGAAAATTTGAAAACAAAATATCCTAATACACCAGAAGGACAGGATATTGAAAAATACATTTCACGAGTTAGCGTGAATTAACAAAACTTTAATGTGTTTTTTCCCCAAGAAACACACACAAATAAATATTTAACTACTAATATTGTGAAGGTAAGATTTTAACTAATCTTACCTTTTTTTTATAACTAAGCTTAACGTGAATGTTTCCCCAAACACTTTTAAAGATTTATAGTAAACCATAATAATTCACCGTTAAACATTAATCATTAAAAACCATGGCCAGCGCTTTAAAAAACTTATCTGAATACGACGAAGCAAATTTGCCTTCAGCTAAAAATATGAAATTTGGAATCGTAGTAGCTGATTGGAATGCAAAAATTACACATGCCTTGTATGAAGGTTGTTTTGACACTTTGATTAAACATCAAGCAGAGGAAGAAAATATCAAAACGGTACAAGTCCCAGGTACTTTTGAATTAACCGTTGCAGCTAAAATCCTTTTGCAAAATCAAAAATATGATGCTATCATTTGCATTGGTTGTGTAATTAAAGGAGAAACTAGTCACAATGAATATATCAATAATTCCGTTGCAATGGGGTTAACTAATTTAGGTTTAGCTTCAGGCATTCCTTGTATTTTTGGAGTTTTGACTCCAAATGACGAGCAACAAGCTATCGACCGTGCTGGAGGAAAATATGGCAATAAAGGGGTAGAAGCTGCTGTCACCGCTATCAGAATGTCCGCTCTAAAAGAAAATTTAAAAAAGGCTGAAAAAAAATCTATTGGCTTTCAATAAGAAACAGATGAATCAAAAACTCCTTTTTATAATAACACTTTTTCTTTTCCAATTAAACTTTAGTTGGGCTCAAAGCACTCCTACTAAAAGTGTTATTTCTTTGAAAAAAGGAGATACTTCTTCCCTCTTCTCTCCTTCTATTTCAGAGAAAAAGAAAAAAGGAAATTTCATCAAAAGATATTTTCAAAAAGATTATCCTTCTCCCAAAAAAGCGGTGGTGTTAACTGCCATCGTTCCTGGCCTTGGTCAGATTTATAATAAAAAGCATTGGTACATAAAATTGCCTTTGATTTATGGAGCCTTTGGGGGACTTATTTATAGCATTGATTCTAATGGTAAAAACTTTAGAAAACTCGAACAAGAACATCGTTATTTAGTAGACAGATCACCAACCACAACTAGCATGTATGAAGGAGATGTGAGTGGAGAAGTACTTAAAAATAAACGAGACCAATTTCAAAAACGACAACACCTGTCGATCATAGGAATTGGATTAGTATACATTCTTACTGCTGCAGAAGCCTACACGACTGCTCACCTGCTTACATTTGAGGTGTCAGACGATTTGAGTATGCAAATCAAACCTTCCCTTGATATAATGCCTAGTTCAGGTATGACTGTTGGTCTTGGGGTAAACTTTAAAATTGGAAAAAATAAGTAGAGTATTCCAAAAAATATATTCAAGTAAAAAATACTTAGAGTATGTTTAAATTTTTAACTAACTAAAAATCAAAGATTTGTGGTTCTTGCTAACAATTTCATTTGAAGTTTGGCGAGCTAAATGAAAATTAAATTGGACACAAGGTTCATAAAGCGTTGGTTTTCAGGACGGTAAAAATTTAAACATGCTCTTTATAATCTATTGGCTTTCAATCAATTAAAGATGAATCAGAAACTCTTTTTTTCATTACTAATTTTTCTCTTCCAATTCAACTTTAGTTGGGCACAAAGCGACTCGACTCAAGCTGTAATTGCTTTTGAAAAAGGAGATTCTACTTCTATCTCCTCTCCTACTATTTCGAAGAAGAAGAAAAAAGGAAATTTCATTAAAAGATATTTTCAAAAAGATTATCCTTCTCCCAAAAAAGCAGTAGTTCTAACTGCCATTATTCCCGGCCTTGGACAGATTTATAATAAAAGACATTGGTACATAAAATTGCCAATAGTCTATGGTGCATTTGGCGGACTTATTTATAGTATCCAATACAATGGCAGAAATTATCGGGAACTCAAGGAACAACATCGTTTTTTAGTGGATGGCCTCGACTGCACGACTAGCATCTACGAAGGGATTGTAGATGCCGAAGTGCTCAAAAATGCACGAGATAAATTTGACAAACAACTTCAATTTTCTTACATCGGAATTGGTCTAGCATACATCCTTACTGCAGCAGAAGCTTATACTACTGCCCATCTGTTAACATTTGATGTATCAGATGATTTGAGTATGCAATTCAAACCTTCATTCGATGTAAATCCTAGTTCAGGCATGACGGTGGGATTTGGAGTGAATTTTAAAATTGGAAAAAATAAAAAAATCATCCCAAAAAATTTCTTCAAATAAACTTTTACCTAAAAATTATCGCTTCATTAAACCTCTCTTATAAATTTTGTTCTTAAGCAATTATTTTAAACCTCTCTAAAAAGTGGTTTTTTTGCCGAATTTTATGCAATTTTGTGTTACCTCTTGACATTTTAGTAAGTCTTAATTAATGTCAAATCACAAAAGACCTTCCATTTCTTAAACCGTATATTATAAACCATAAATATTTGGCGATTTATTTGCTAGAATAACTATATTCTACCTATTTCAATTATAGTCGATCTTATTATTTTAAAACATATACTTACTTAATCAAACTAGAAGTAGTCATGCAAGACAAAGATGTACAGTTAAAGAAAATGCTCGAAACCAATAAAGTTCAAAAGGACTTTTACGAGTATGAACCTCAAGAAGAACAATTCGAATATGATGGAAATGTTATTGGAAGAACTTGGGCGAAAATGCGTTCTGGTTACGGAACAATTGTAAATTCTCTTGGGGAATTTGAAATGTGGAGTTCAATGCATTGGAATTGGATGGGAGACCTTTCAGATAAGAAAGTATTGGATTTGGGATGTCATGCGGGAAATCAGTTGAGTTTAGATTTAGCTCGAAAAAGTAAATATTATGTTGGACTAGATTTGAGTGAATCTGCTACTGCTGAGTTACAAAGAAAAATAAATGATGCAGGAATCGAAAATGCAATTACCGTAGCTGCTGATTTTTTATCAGAAGATTTTACGGAAAGAGATTTTGATGTAGTGTATGCACAATCTGTGTTTCATCATTTTAAATATATGGAACCATTTTTAGCTCGTGTAGATGAAGTATTAGCTCCTGGTGGGCAAGTGATTACTTCTGATCCATTAGCAACGTATTGGCCGTTAAAAACACTTCGTGCGATTTATCGACCATTCCAAAAAGATAGTGCTTGGGAATATCCATTTACCAAAGAGACTTTTGATCTGTTTCAAAAATATTTTGATATTGAGAACTTGCAAGGAATGATGGGAAATACCAAATGGGTCCTTTTAATCTATCCTTTTAGTAAAAAAATGGGAGAGAAAAAATGGGAGCAATGGTTAAAAGAGGATCAAGAAAAAGCAAATAAGATTGGACCAGACTTGTGGAAATGTATGCGTGTAACAATGAATATGCGGAAGAAAAAATAGAATTTTTATATTTTTCTGTACCGAAAAAAGGTCGAATGAATTTACTTCATTTGACCTTTTTTTATTTATATTTGAAACCAAACAAACTACATCACAAATATATTTCTGATAAATTCTTTTTTTCTTAAAAAAAGAATTTATCCAAAAGAGAAAATTTTATAACCTCCAAGTTTCAAAACCAACAGAAAACCATGAGAGTCCTACGCCTACTTTTTATTTCCATAACGCTACCGCTAATACTTTTACTTTTTTCAAATATTGGCTTTTCGCAATCTTCACTTTTTAATGATGCTAAGGAATTAGCTGTTTTTTTGAATACTAAAAATTCCATCTCAGTTCATTTAAAAAAATCACCTACTAGTAAAGCTATTCTCGAAATAACATCTGAAAACAAAAAAAATACGCGATCAGTTAAAGAAAAAATTGATCTGTCATTTGGATATTATGACGTTCATGTAAAAAATTGGGAACCAACAGATACCTTAAATATTGTTTTTCCAGATACATTAATTTCTTTCGGGAAGAATGATACTTTTTTAATTAAAACTACCTTGAGACAAGAGCCACGAACGGCTGAAATACTTTCCATAACGGATCAATTATCGGATGAATACTTTTTAATTACATTCCTTCCTGGAGGTATTTATTTAGATGTTAGTTATACTGTTAATCTCAGGACTCTTGTTCCTATGGAATATTATGGAAAAGAAAATGATCTACAACTATATTACAAGGTTTTAAAAATTCTAAATAGTCATGCAAATTTTGGGTTAGTCGATAAAGGAGTTGATCTTTCATTTCAAGGTACTCAATTTGACTATACCTTAAATCCGTTTGTAAATAATCTCAACATCAATAATCCTTTATTATCACAGGATATAGATCGATATTTCCCACCCTCTTTTTTTTCTGAATCAAAAATGGCTTTTGCCGACGATTATTACAAAAATAATCCTTGGTCAAAATTACTTTATGGCGATTCTGTTTTACAATTGCAAAAAACAGTTTCCTTTGAAGATGCTAGTTCAAGTTACCGAACTCGAATCGTAAGTTCTCAAAAAGAATTAACTGAAGCGAGTATTCGAATCGACCGAACTAATAAAAATAAAAACTTATTGGATGCAAAAACGGTTGCTGTTGGTTTGTCAGATTTCATCGCTGAGCGAGCACAGGAAGAATTGAATTTAACTTTTTTCAATCGCTTTAAACAAAATATGGAAAATCCTTCAGAGCTAACCGTTCTTTTTCCAAGTACAAAAACGCTTTTATATAATTTCGAAATATCCAATTATAAAACACTTTTATCTCATGCTCGCGAATCTTTCACCGTCGATTTAGATAATTTAGGATTGAACTTTCCAAAGGTTTTAAAATTGAAAAAGTATGAAGACTTATACAACTCACCTGAAGTTTTTAATCTTTCTTTAATTTATTCTATTGCAGATTTGGCTTACAAAGAAGTGCCTGTCGAAACAATTCTCATTTCAGGTTTTCAAAAATTACAAGAACGAAAAAGTGAATTGAAAAAAAGCATCAACATTGAATTAGCTGATGCTTTTCTGACAGCTTCCAATCCAAATAAAACCAAAGATAGAAAGGTCATCCGTTCCTTAGTTCAAAAAAACCCCGAATTAGATACACTTAATCAAAAAGTAAAAAATTATTTAAGTGCCTTAAATAATTCAAGAACCACACTTGAAAATACTACCTATTCATTTAGTCAGAACTTGACTAATTATGGAGAATTGAACTTTACTAATAGTATTCAAAAATCCGAAGATCAAAATATAATAATAAACGAAATAGAGACGAATCTACTTCGAATTAATAAATCTATTTCGAAATTCCAAGAAAAATTCACTCGTGAGATTTTTTATAATAACCGACGAATTAAGGAAGATGAAAATACCATCTTAAATTATTATGATAATATTATTTCTGCTAATCTTCAAGGAAAAGAGTTTTATGGCTACCTAATTGATAATCCTAGATTCGAGGATTATGAGCTTTATCTGAAAACTGAAACAGATTCGATCAATGGAATAATTGCGAAAGGTTTGGAAGAAAGTAGAAACTTGATGGCAGAAAATTTTGATAAGGAGATTTTTCAATTTTATAAAACGGTGGAAGAATCCCAAGAATTATATAAGTCACAAAGAGTCAATTATGTTTTAGCAGGAAAAGAAAAAAATACTAAAAAGAAGAAAGTAATTGAATTTGCCAAAAAAGGAAGATTGCTTCATCTGGCAATCAAAAAGGAAATTGATTTTTGGAAAAATACGGTGCCTGAAAATGAAGCAAGTTTTCACCTTGCTGGACTCTATTTTTTAGATGCTCTGCTGAGTGAAGATATTTATGTTCGGTTATTTCAGCGGTTTGCGAAAGACCTTGAAGTAAAAGATATTCCTATTGAAAACCTGATTAAAAAACATTATAGTAATTCTTTGGACGCAGATTTTAACAAAAACTTGTTAGCCGCAGAAACTCGATTAGATTCTATTCAATCAGATTTTGTTCATAAAATTAATGCACTAAAAAATGATTTTGGAGGAAATACGATGATCTCCAATTCTAAGCAATTGCAACTTTTGATTAATAATTTTGAAGTGGATACATTAAGAATTGCAGAAAAAATACAAAAGGAAGAACGATTCTTTTTGGGAAATAAATTTGAAATTGAAAGCATTATCAGCGATGAAGAACTCAGAGATACTTTAAATATAGAATTAGATGAATCTGAAATTATTTATGTTGGTGAATTTGAATACTTCAATAAATTAGAAAATTTAGATTCCGACTTGGACGACTTACAAGAGGAACTTAAAGATCCTTCTAATGCATCTAAAAGAGATAGCATCAACAATGAGATCATTAAATTAAATGACGAAAAAGAAGGGCTAGTTGAAAGAAAAGAAAAGGAATTAAATCAAGTTGTCAAAGTCTTAGAAAAGGAAAAAGAAGTAAAAATAAAATTACTAAAAGCTGAATTAAATGAAGTCAAATCAGATTTCGAGATTGAAAAATCAACCATTACAAGTGAAGCGAATATTGCAGCTACGACACTAATCAAAGATAAGTATGACGTAATGAACAATATCTATTATGAAAGACTATTTTATAAAAATAAGGACGAAGAATACATAGCCTACGTAAAAGATTTTGATCTCGATGGCTTGGATCAAGAACTCGTAGAAACAAAAAAAGTCGTCGATGAATTAAAGTCAACCTCAAAACAACTTAAAAATTATATCGCTTATTTGGAAAACAAATATTGCAAAGATTTAATCGCTGCTGAAAAAAATGCTAAAAATTTATCCATCGGAATGGAAGTAGCAACTCATTTACTTTTTGCATTTAGAGATTATGAAAAAATTCGTGATACTTTATTTTATGAAGATAGTGTCTTTATAAAAGTGACGATTAATCAGTTGGATTCGCTTTCTGGTTTTACCAATACTTACACTTCTGATTCTTTGCGAATGATTAGAAAACCGATCAAAGGCACAACTGATGAACTCGTCGCAGCTCGATGGATTACCAAAGAAGAATTTCAAGACTTACGAAAAAATGAATTGGAATATAATATATTTTTAGGGTTGCTTTATCAACGATTAACTGCAATTGAAGATGCACCTGATTTTTCACCAAAGGGTATTGCCATCTTAGCTACTAAATTTTTAAGTATTACTAATGACATGGATACTTATCGAAATGAGTTGAGGAGGAAAAAGGCTATAGATGGAAATTCTATCTCATTTAAAGACTACTACCCTTTTATTCGCTCGACAGTTGATTTATTTAATACGGTAATTACAACTCCAAGTATTGGAGATACCACAACTGTTGCCACTAGTTTTGGTTTGAAAAATATTCCCGTCATTTCAAATGAAGCGCTTTCATTATACGAAAATATTTATGCTAAAAATTATGGAAATGCCATTCTCAATTCCATGCAACTTCTAAAAATAATCACGAAGGAAAAGCGAGCAGAAAAAAGAAGTAAAAAGGAAAAAAGAGTAGACAACCGAGAAAATAGAAAATCTCAATTAGCGATTAACGCAGTTCTCACCTATGGAACATTTATGGCAAACATGATAAAAGCAGAGTCTTCAGATCAAATTAAAAATATTTTAAAATCAGCTACTTTGCCTCCTGGTAGTTCTCGAATCAAGAGAGAAACGGTAACTAGTTTCACAGTTAATTCTTATTTAGGAGCAGCAGTTGGAAGAGATCGATTATTGGGTATTCCTGATAATTTGGACTTGGCACAAGATGCGTTTGGCGCTTCGCTTGCGGTGCCGATTGGTTTCACTTATAGCTTCAGTCCTAACTTTATCAAGAACAATAGTTCCTTTAGTATTCATGTTCCGCTGATTGATTTGGGTGCAATTACTGCCTATCGACAAAATCCTGACAACCCAAATTATAGCATTGATGACTTGCCAGATTTTTCTTGGAATAATTTATTTTCACCAGGACTTTTTGCTGTTTACAATTTTGCGGAATCACCTTTTTCACTAGGCGTAGGTGGACAATATGGTCCTCAACTTCGGCAAATTACCATCAATACAGGTGAAGCGATTAATGTAAATTCTTGGCGTTTCCCGATGGCATTTTTCACGATAGATGTACCATTTTTCAACTTGCATACAGGCGCACGAAAAATCATTGTTAAGTAATCTCAACAGATAAAAATGTTTCAATCAAAAATAATAACTAAAGATACTCTTACTGATTTGCCTACCATATTATCGGAAGTAAAGGCGAATCCCAAAAGGCATTTTACCATCGAAGCCAACTCCTTTAATTTCCCTGGAACAAAAATTAAAAAAGCTTTAGAAAATAAATGTGGAGTAATTATCAAAAGCGATGGCATTTATTCAAAAAATCAAATTAAAGAATTTATCGATGTTGGAAAGGAATTAGTTGTCTTGCAACCAAAAGGTTTTGAAGAAGATGATTTATTAATTTATTTAGAAAAAGGAGCTTCTACCTTTGTGGCAAAAACAGACGGTTTTGATAATTTTCAAATTACAAAAATGGTCGATAAAGGAAATGAAAGAATAACTGTCGTAGGTGGCAAAGATGATTTTTCACCCACTCAGATGAAAAATTACTTAATTGCTGGCGGTTCTATCTCTTTAAAAAAATTAGATTTTCCTCCATCTACCATTAGCGAGTTATTACCTTTAGGAGAAAATCGAATTCATATTAATGCAACAAGGTTTAGAAACAAAAGAGTAGATGAATTTTTAGATGGGAAAGCAATCGTAACTTTTGGAATTGGTAATCAATTTTCTCAACCAAGAATTAAGCAAAAAGTGGAGAAATATACGAGTCAGATTTTTATTGAATCAGCGCATTTTAATTTTGATTTGCCTTGGGTAGAAGAGTTGGAAGTCTTAGGTGCTAATATTATTTAACTTTATAACAATACATTTACAATGTAAAAAAAAACTTTGACCGAATAATTCGATCAAGGTTTTTTTCATAAATTTCTAATCTTTCAATTTGTCCTTAAATTCTTTTTTAAACTTCTCCACTTTCGGTTTAACCACAAAAGTGCAATACGGATTTCGATCTCCTACCCTAGCCATATAATCTTTATGATAATCTTCTGCTTGATAAAATTTCTCCAAAGGATTCATTTCAGTTACAATCGGATCAGGCCAAAGGTCAGATGCATCAGCTTCTTGCAATGATTTTTCCGCAATTGCTTTTTGATTTTCGTCATGATAAAAAATCGCAGAACGATATTGTGGGCCAACATCATTACCTTGACGATCAGGTGTCGTCGGATTATGTGTTCTCCAAAACACTTCCAACAACTCTTCAAAACTAATTACCGTTGGGTCAAATTTTATTTGCACCACCTCTGCATGACCTGTTGTCTTTGTACAAATTTGCTCATAGGTTGGATTTTCCACATGTCCACCTGAGTAACCTGGAAAAACAGATTCCACTCCTTTTAAAGTATCAAAAACTGCTTCGGTACACCAAAAACAGCCAGTTCCCAAAGTTGCTAATTCAAAAATTTTATCACTCATCATTTACTTTTTTTAGTAAACCATTTTGGAAAAGAAAAGTTGACAAATAATTAATCATTCTTCAATTCAAATTCAGCGGTCAAATTTCCGACCATCAATTTAAATGTTCCTTCCTCCAAAACCCATTCATTTTGAGCATTCACAAACGCTAATCGTTTCATTGGAATTACAAAATCAACTTGTTGCTCCTCTCCTACTTTTAATTCAATTTTTCGAAAGGCTCGCAATCTTTTTACAGAAGGAGTAATACTTGCATAGTCATCACCAATGTAAATCTGCACCACTTCTTTCCCTGTACGACTTCCAGTATTTTTTAGAGAAAAAGAAAAACGTAAATATTCCTTTTCAGTCAAAACTGTTTTTTCTAACAATAAACTTCCGTACTCAAAATTAGTATAACTCAACCCATGACCAAATTCAAATTGTGGGTTAAAAGGAATTTCACTTCCTTGTAGTTCAACCGCTTCTGCATGTTTATGATCATAGGTCATCAAAGCATTCGAATAGCGAGGATAGGTGTAAGGCAATTTCCCAGAAGGATTTGTTTTTCCAAAAATAATATCCGAAATCACACTCGCCCCTTCCTGTCCAGGATAATATCCTAACAATATACTTCCAACTTTATCAGCAAACTCAGAAATGATTCTTGGACGGCCTTCCAACAAAACCAAAGTGACTGACTTTCCTGTTTTTATCATGGCTTGAGCTAATTCAACTTGCGCCTCCGGCAAATCTAAATCATTAACATTTCCCATAAATTCGGTGTAAGAATTTTCTCCTAAACACAAAATGATATGATCAACGGTTGCTGCTTTTTCAATAGTATCTTCCAAGTTTCCAACTTCGTCATATTTACAACCTTCAGAAAAAATCACATTACTTTTCCCTACTTCATTTTCTATCGCTTGCAACAAATTAGTTTTGTCTTTCGCAAATTCTACACTCGTCGCTCCCTGCCAATCATATGACCATCCTCCATTCAAACTTGGCATCGACTCTGCTGCCCATCCTGTGACTAATACTTTTTTATCTTTTGCAAGCGGTAAAAGATCCTCTTCATTTTTTAAAAGTGTAATAGATTCTGATGCCGCTAATTTTGCTTTTTCTAAAAATTCTGCCGAACCAAATTTATCATAATTCGCACCTTCTTTTATAACTGGATTTTCAAATAAACCCAATTCATATTTTAATTTTAAAATTCGACGAACTGAAACATCTAAGCGCTCTTCTGAAATTGTCCCTTCGTTAACCAACTCAATTAAGTGTTCGCAAAAACTCAAATCGTCTGGAACCATGCTCATATCAACTCCAGCTTCGATCGCCATCCGAACTGCATCTTTATGAGTGGCAGCCACTCGATGTCGAGTATGTAGATATTTAATATCTTCCCAATCTGTAACCGCCAATCCTTCGAATCCTAATTCATCTCGTAAAAGCGTTGTTAGAATTTCTTTATTCGCATGAACTGGAACTCCATTTATTTCCCCAGAATTTATCATGATCGTTTTTGCTCCAGCATCCATGGCTGCTTGAAAAGAGGGTAAAAAATACTCTCTCAAGAAATGTTCTGGAATCCAGATAGGTGTACGATCTTTCCCACTCAGAGGCAATCCATATCCTAAAAAGTGTTTTAAACAAGACGCCACCTTATCAAAACTAGAAATATCATCTCCTTCAAACCCACTTACCATTGCCTTCCCCATTTCACCAGAGAGGTAAGGATCTTCTCCAAACGTCTCATAAATTCTCGACCACGAAGGAATTCGAGCAATATCTTGAACAGGTGCGAAGACCCAAGGAATCGAAGATGCGCGAGTTTCGTAAGCAGTAATTGCACCTTGGGTTTTAGCTATTGCAGGATTCCAAGTGGCTGCCAAGCCAATTTGATGTGGAAAAAAAGTAGCTCCTTGCGTATAACTTGCTCCATGGATAGAATCGATTCCATACAATATTGGAATCCCCAATCGAGATTCTTTCATTGCTTTTTCTTGAATCGTAGCAACTACATAATGCCATTGTTGGCGAGTCAATGCTTCGCTGGTTGGCACATTCAAAATGGAACCAACATGATTTCGTAACAATACATCTACAAGTTTCTCTTCATCAAAAGCAAATGGTCTTTCTGGCTCATAAACGCTCCCCTTCAAAACCATATCAAGCGTAACTTGCGTCATTTGACCAACCTTTTCTTCGATGGTCATTTTTTCTAACAATGTATTCACAAGTGTATTAATTTCTATTGACATAAATTTTTATTTTATTGCCATTGACTTTTGTCGGTGGCTACGATTGTTTTCTAATTTGATAAAAATGAAAAAGTAATGCAACTAATGAAATTCCTAATCCAAAAAACTCTCGGACAAATTCAATATAACTTCGTTCTGTTTTCATCGTTTCAGCAATATTTGGCGTCCCCATCTTAACCCAATTAATTAATTCTGGAAATAAAACCCCTAGTCCAATTACACAAATGGCAATTCCTAAATACACAACTCCTTTGCTATATTTTTGAAAAATGGCAAATCCAGAAACTCCTGCCACTAATCCATAAATCGCCACCCAAAGCCATGGGTCAGGATCGTTCAATTGAAAAACTGCGAAGAGAATAAAAAGTAGGGTAAGAATGATATTTATTACTTTCATAATTTTTGTCTTTAAAATAAATTCCGTTTTCTAAAACTCAATTCGATAACTCAAAATTGGAATTAATCCTAGTTGATACTTTTGTACCACCTCCTCTAAAAACGTATCATAATATTTAAATGACTCATTTTTATTGTTCGTAACATTTTGAATATCTAGTGCTAATGTACTATTGAATTTCTTTTTATTTCTTTTCCAGTATACTCTTAAGTCGGATTTAAAAATGTCTTTTTGTTTCAAAGTGTAAGCTTCTGATTCATTATAAATGGTAGTACCTGCAGTCTTCGATGCAATCTCGTCTATAGGCGTTTCTCGTAATCCTCCCATAAAATTAAGCCGTAGATTCACTCCCAAAATATAATCTTTCCCTTTTTTACTATAAGGAAATTCTTTTCCATAAGTCGCATTAACAATATAATTTCCATTAAATCGAGTATCTCTTTCTATTCCATCTGAGCCTTCATATTTTGATTCGTACAAACTTACATTAGCAAGCCAAAAAGTATTTTTATGAAAATATTTTTGTGCGGTAAGTTCGATCCCCTTGTTACTTCCTTTCCCGCTATTCCTTAAAATTAAATTAAGATTTTCATTAAAATAATTTATTACTGAAAAGCTATTTGATATATCTCTTGAAACTGGAACATCAAATAAATATTGGAAATAAACATCTGCCTTAAATAAAATCTTGTTCTCAAATCGGTTTTGAAAAGATAGGGTTACTTCATTTGATTTGGTAAACCCAAGTGTGCCATTTCCTGAATCTAAAGGAGAGGGTACATCATAAACTTGAATATTCTGAATCTTACTATTCCTTCCGAGAGTGAAAGCTAGAAGTTGTTTATCATTCAACTCATACTGTATCTGTAACCTTGGATCAAGACTGCTAGTTTTATTAAAATCGAAATAAGAATAACTTCCTCCAACCTTAAATTGAACTCGAGGCAAATTGAAATTCCATTCTAAAAAAGGCCGAATCAATGCATCATTTAAACCTGCATGATAATCCAACAACATATAATTTATTCCACCTACCAATCTATTTTTTCTATCAATTTTAAATTCTAAAGTCGATTTTATTGAGGTATTCTTTAATGTCGTTCTATCAAAAACTAAAAAACTATCTGAGGGAGCATTGAATAATTTTGAAACATAATCATCTTCTCTTGCTGAATAAACAATGGTATTTTCCCATCTCAATTTATCCGAAAATGACTTAGCATATGTTCCACCTAGCAAACTTACCTGAGAGTTATAATCTATATCCTTAAAATCCTTTTCCTCCATTCTCAATGAATCAACCTTCGCCTCAAAAATATTTGAACTGCTACCAAATAGTCCAAACAATTTTATCTCACCTCCCTTCTTCAATGGGAAAAAAGTAGTAAAAGCCAAGTCTTGATAATTGATCGATTCATCTCCCAAATCAACTCCTGCTGCTCCCAATAATCCTAAAGTGGAATATCTGTAATTGACTAAATAAGATGCTTTTTTATTTTTGGAAAAAGGTCCCTCAACTGCCAAGTCAATTCCAATCACTCCAATTTGTCCTGTAAATTCGTGTCTTTCGCTATTCCCTTTTCGAAAGTTCATATCCATAATTCCAGACAAAGCATTCCCATAATTTGCAGGAAATGCTCCTCTCATAAAAGTACTATTTCCCAAAAGTTGTGCACTCAACATATTAACTCCTCCTCCATTTTGACTTGGACGATCATTTGCCGTTCCTGCATTACTGGTATGGTTTGGGTTGATAATTTCGACACCTTCTAATCGCCAACTCATATTGTTGGGAGAGTTCCCACGAATAATCATATGGTTGGCTTGATCATTATTTGTTGCGACTCCTGCATAAGAAAATGCTAATCGTGCAGGATCATAAAAAGTAGCGGGTAATCGAAGCGTTTCTTCTATTGTCAAGATTTCTGCTGACGGTTGAATTTTATTTCTTGAATTAGGAGCAGTACTTTTAACCACTACCTCTTTGAGCGATGAACTAGATTCTTTCAAAGAAATTTCTAAAACTATTTCCTTTCCTGACTCCAATAAGACCTCAGAGATTATCAAAGTTTCATAGCCTACAAAGCTGACTTGCAAACTATATCTTCCTACAGGAACTTCTTCTAATCGGTAAACTCCATTGACATTTGTTGTCGTTCCAAACTCACTATCAATTATCGCAACTGAAGCTCCATCTAATGGATTATGAGTATAACTATCGAAAACATTCCCTCGAATCGTCTGAGTCAAATTCTGTCCAAGACACATTTGACTAAAAAAAAGAAACCACAAAAGCATGGTTGTTTTAAAAAAATGCTTTTGTGGTTTTTCGAACATTATATTCATTCTATTTTTAATTTATAATCCTATAATTTTTTTAATCATTGCCTTATCAATTCCTCCTCCTGCAAAATCATCAAAAGCTTTTTCCGTTACTTCGATGATGTGCTTTTGAATAAATGGTGCTCCTTCTCGTGCCCCTTGTTCTGGCGACTTGATGCAACATTCCCATTCCATCACGGCCCAACCATCAAATCCATATTGAGATAATTTTGAAAAGATACCGGCAAAATCTGTTTGACCATCTCCCAAAGATCGGAATCTTCCTGGTCGCTCTTTCCAATCCGCATAACCTCCGTAAACTCCTGCTTTTCCACTTGGATTAAACTCTGCATCTTTGACATGAAACATTTTGATTCGCTCATGATAATAATCGATGAATTTCAAATAATCCAATTGTTGTAAAACAAAATGACTCGGGTCATATAATATGTGGCAACGATTATGATTTTTTGTCGCTTCCAAAAAGCGCTCAAAAGTCAAGCCATCATGCAAGTCTTCTCCTGGATGAATTTCGTAACAAAGATCAATTCCATTTTTGTCATACTCATTCAAAATTGGAGTCCATCTTTTTGCTAATTCTTTGAATGCCTCTTCCACTAATCCTGCTGGTCGCTGTGGCCAAGGATACATCGTGTGCCAAATCAGCGAACCTGAAAAAGTAACATGAGCATTGAGTCCTAAATTTTTACTTGCACGAGCTGCATACTTCAATTGTTGCACCGCCCATTTTTGTCGAGCCTTCGGATTGCCTTGCACTTCCTTTGGCGCAAATCCATCAAACATTAAATCATAAGCTGGATTTACTGCTACTAATTGTCCTTGCAAATGAGTAGACAATTCTGTGATTTGTAAACCATGAGATTCTACCATGCCTTTCATCTCAGAACAATACGTTTTGCTCGTTGCAGCTTTTTTCAAATCAATTAATTGTTCTGCCCACGTTGGAATTTGAATTCCTTTGTATCCTAAACTTGCAGCCCATCTACACATATTCTCCAACGTATCAAATGGAGCCTTGTCTCCTACAAACTGTGCTAAAAATATTGCTGGGCCTTTTATGGTTTTCATTTTCATGATAAAATTAATTTTGTTTTTTATTGATAGTTTTGTTTACTACATTTTTGTCCACTTAGTTTTACTCTTACTAGATGCCACTACTTTTTCGATAAATTGCATTCCTCTTACTCCATCAGCTACCGTTGGGAAATCCGTGTACACCTTGTTAGGCTTTTTATTTTGCAAACGTGCTTGAACACATTTTGCAAAATTCCGATAGATATTGGCAAATGCTTCGAGGTAACCTTCTGGGTGTCCTCCTGGAAGTCGAGTATGTGCTTGAGCTTCAGGGGAAAGATTTCCAACACCCGTTCTCATAATCTCCGTTGACTTATCTAACCATCTGACAATTAAAGTATTAGGTTCCATTTGCCGCCAATCCAAACCTGCCTTTTCTCCATAAATCCTGATGCGTAAATTGTTCTCCTCGCCTGCTGCAATTTGACTTGCAGACAAAATCCCTTTTGCTCCATTATCGAATTCTAACAATACATTCCCGTCATCGTCCAATTGTCTTCCATCTACTAAAATGGATAAATCAGCACACATCTTTTTAATCTTTAAGCCTGTAACATACTCTGCTAAATTTTCAGCATGTGTTCCTATATCTCCCATTGCACCAGCAATTCCTGAGCGTTTTGGATCAGTCCTCCAAGCAGCTTGCTTCGAGTCTGTTCCCTCTACAAAAGTTGATAACCATCCTTGCGGATATTCTACCACCACCTTTCTCACCTTTCCGATTTTGTTTTTGGCAATCATCGACTTGGCCTGTTTGACCATTGGGTAACCTGTATAATTATGAGTAAGTGCGAAGATGAGTCCTGTTTTTTCGACTAACTTTTGCAAAGCTTTTGCTTCCTTCATATTGAAGGTGAGAGGCTTGTCACACACCACATGGAAGCCATTTTCCAAAGCCATTTTAGCTGGACCAAAATGCATGTGATTAGGTGTAACGATACTGATAAAATCCATGCGCTCCCCAAGAGGAAGTTGCGTTTCTTTTTTTATCATTTCTTCGTAGCTTCCGTACACACGGTCTTTGGGTAAATATAAATCTTCACCTGATAATTTTGATTTTTTGGCACTACTACTGAATGCTCCGCAGACTAATTCGATTTCACCATCAATTGCCGCAGCCATTCTGTGAACTGCTCCGATGAATGCTCCTCGACCGCCGCCGACCATTCCCATTCTGATTTTTCGCTTCATTTTTTATAGGATTTTTTTAGGAAAAAATTGATAGGGTAAATATAACACTTAGGATTTTATTTGCAAGTTTTCAATCGTCAATTTGCAGTAGCGAATTGCTACGTGTCTACTGAGATCTGTCTACTGCTATAGTTCTTTAATTTTCAAATTACGAAATTTGACCACACTACCATGTTCTTGCAAACCGATATGACCAACAGTTGTTTTTCCAAAATTTGGATAGTTTCGAAATTTACTTTTTAAGATAAGATTTTGCCAATCATCGGTATCTAATTTATACTCTAGGATTAGCTTACCGTTCAGCCAATGTTCGACATAATTATTTAACACAATGATTCTAGCTTGATTCCATTTACCGATAGAAACTTTATTTTCATTGTCTGTTGAAATCAAATCGTACACATCCCCCGTTGCATGTTTTTCAAGAAGAAAGTCTTTTGAATTTTCTAAAACTTTAGGATCTAATAATTGATATTCGATAGCATTGCACCAAATGGAGGTGTCATTTTTTTCTAACACTCGATAAAAAATTCCACTATTGGCGAGTGCAGAAAGTTGAAAATCAAGTTTTAAATCAAAGCTTTCAAATTTCCTTTTGGTAACTAAGTCTCCACCACCTTTTTCGACAATTAAGTTTTTTTCAACATCGATATACCATCCTTGAGTTGGGAATGTGTCAGAATTATAGCTTCGCCAATGCTCTATCTTTTTACCATCAAAAAGTAATTCCCAACCACCTGCCACTTCCTCTGAGGTTAATTGATTCGGCAAATTTTCAGTCAGGTCTTTTTTGGGAATTTTCTTTTTAGCATCATTCGAAGAATTACAGCTAATCAGTAGTATCGCAAAAAAAAGGGTTAAATATTTTTGGAAAAGTGTCATTCTATAAATCAGTTTTTAAAAACATACTTCAAAAGTACTTGATAATCAACTAGTTACAAATAAAATCAATTGGTTTTTTAAATTGCAAAAGTATCGAAAGCTAAACAATCCCCACATTATTAATCACAATTTTTTTCAACCATAAAACAGCGAAAATTCGCCATTTCATCCAATCTAATCGGATTTTAATCTATAAAACCATTTCGGTTTCGATCCAAAAACTCACTTTTGAAAAGTTTTATAAGACTCCTGAAAAAAGTTTTTTAACCTAAAGTCATTTTTGAAATGACTTTGCAAAATCAATTAATCATGAATAATTACATTTATGAAAACCACAACACCAAGGCATTTTACAATATGGCTTGGATCACTTTCGCACTTGCTTCGATCGGAATGGCAGCTGGATTATATTATTTAGATGCTCCTGTGGCGATGAAAGGATTTTTAATTATGTCTTATGTTTTTTCCGTGTCTTCTTGTTTCACAGTTGCAAAGGTCGTGAGAGATAAACATGAATCTGATAAGTTTTTGGAAAAAGTGGAGAAGGCTAAAACGGAACAATATCTAGCAGAGAAGAAGCCGATGGTAGCGATGGAGGAACGATAGGTTTTGAATATCTAATATCGAGCAGGGAATGTCCAATGTCCAACCAATGCTATTTAAAGGAAGTTGGAAATTGGCAATTCCTTGCTGGATGTTGGATATTCTATCAAACAGTTTTTTTTGTACCAAAATAGAAAAGCATGAAAAATAATAAAATAGATTCTGATATTTTAGATGATAATTACTTTTCAAAAGAGAAAACACCATCCCCAATAAAAGATACAATCCTTGCATTTTTTAAAGTTATTGGATACACTCTTTTAAACTCATTTCTTTTTATTTGTTCCATCTTTTTATTTTCTTTTATTTTAGCTCCAATGATATTTTCAATATCCAATTCAAATCGAAATCTTGAAATATTCTCCGTCTTATTTTTAGCTTTTGCTCCTTTCCTTTATTATTTTTATAAGGAAATTAAAAATAAGAATCTGCTTGAAACAAATTGGAAAATCTGGGTTTGTATTCTCAGTTTTATTCCTTTCACATATTTATCTATAGGTGCTATATCGATTTTAAATTTTCGTGGTTGGTAGAAAAGTAACAGATGAAAAACAACAAAACAAATTCCGATATTTTAGATGATAATTTTTTCCCAGAGGAAAAGAAACCGATCTCTTCTTATGATTTTCTCAAAATCATCAAATATACTTTTCTGAATTCCATCACCTTCCTTTTGTTAGTGATTCTTTTTGCCCATGTTATATTTCCCTTTTTGTTTTCTTTTCATTTTGGAAGTGGTCGTTCGGAAATATATTATATTTTTTTGATCGCCTTTTCTCCATTTATTTTTAATTTTTTCAGACAAATAAGAAATAAAAATCTATTTAATGTCAATTGGAAAATATGGGTGACTATTTTAAGTTTTATCTCATTTTTCATTATTTCATTTATTGCACTTTTAGTCCACCTTTTTAAATCTGGATTCTAGGATTTACTTTTTCACTTTCCCCATAAAAGACCTTTTGGAAAAATAGCTTACTAAACTAAAAAGACCTTTCAAAACATACGTCTTGAAAGGTCTTCCTATTTTCAAATAAAAACTCTACTATTTTTAATTCTTTAATCTATCACATGTATTTTATGATGATTTCTCAAGTTATCTGTAAAAAGATAAATACCAGCTGGTAGTTGAGTTATATCAATTTCGATTTGTCTATTCAAGTATCCAACATTTTCAACATTTAATTTTATCACATTTTGTCCTTGAATATTTGAAATAGAAATGGAAATCGTTTCCTTTATATCAGCACCTTCATAGTCGATGATTAAAGATTCATTTGACCGCAAAGGATTAGGATAAACTTTTACTGGATTTGCTACACATTGATTAGAGGTGGAAACTATAGATGAATATGTATATGTTCCATCGTGATCAACTTGTTTTAATCTATAATAATTAGTTCCGTTAGAATTATCTTGATGAGGAAAAGAATAAAAATTAAGATTTGAAGATGTTCCTTTTCCTTCTACTTGTCCAATATTTCTAAATTCTAATCCATCCGAACTATGTTGAATTTTGAAATATCTATTATTCAATTCAGAAGCAGTTGCCCATTTAAGGATAACCATACAATTAGAAACTTCTACATTAAATCCTGTTAATTCAATCGGCAAAGCTGTTGCTTGTACTTGAAATGTTGTTGGATTATTAGCTGTATAAAGAGATGCATCAGACAAGTCATTAACTTCTCTAGAACAAGGATCCGTTCCAATTACAGTTGATTGATTCTCCTCAGTTCCTGGTGCTGTGACACAATTATTAGGATCAACTTCTAAAACATAAGTTACCTTAAATTCTTCTGTTGGTTTAATCAAATCAGAAGATGAACCTGACAATAAATCAATTGTAGTACCTGCACCACTTCCTGTAAAGTCAACAGCATTTGCTGCAGGAACAACTGTTGCATCAATATTGGTGACAGTCGGAGTTCCTAATACTTGGACATAACAATTAGAGGTTAGTTGACTTTGCACATCATCTTCCAATCTCATGGTATTCAAATCAACTGCTCCAGTATTTTTTACAGTCATTTCGAAAGTAATATCTAAGTTGCCATTGGCAGGACTTGAAGAAGTATTAGGAGATATATCTGTTATTGTTTTTAACACGCCTACATCATTAGTATAACTATATCGTTGTCTCGTTGTTCCGCAATTATCGCCTGGCCCATCAGAATCAGGATCAGGATCAGTCCCTCTAATTGAACCGTCACAATATTTATTTCCTGAACCATCAGTTCCACAAATAGAAGGACTAGTTGTTCTAAAATAACTTCCTCCAAATGAATTTTTACAAGGATGTGAATTGACATCTGCTACTGGAGTAATCAGAACATCTACCTTAAAAGTATCACATCCACCATTATTAATAAAACCTCCATCAATAAATTTTAGTGGTTGAGTTTCGGCTAAGATATCTGCATTAACGGCTGCTACCGTTCTAGCACCACTCGTCAAATTTCCACCGCCTGGTCCACTAGCATACGTTATATTAGTGATTTCAAAGTCTTCTACAATTCCAATATAATTTTGCAAAGAATCTTTTAATATAATATCTGTAGCTGCACAGGCAGTTTGACCTGATCCGTTTGGTGCGTAATTACACATAGTGAAAATCCAAGTAAAAGTATAAGTTCCATCAGAGACTGGATTTCGTACATCATTTTCAATACTCACTCCATCTTTAATCACATCCTGAGCAACTCCAAGATGAGAACAAGTTCTGAAAATATTTAACAATGTTTCGGTATCTGAATTATCTCCTTCTGAACTAGTTGGTGCAGCTGATGCCTTGTCGAAATTTTTATCATAAGGATCTGAAAAATCTGTTTCATCATCACCATCTGCTGCTGTCAAACTAAATCGACCTCTAACATAACTAGTAATCAAATCTTTCCCCGGCACGACTGGTAAAGTTGTCCCATCTAATACTACATCATAACAAATTTCTAAAGATTGGCCATCACACAAACATCCATCACCACAACATCCTGTTACACCTAAATAATTTAAGGCAAAATAAGCACCTGATGTTACCACACTTTGGTCTCCATCTCCTGTATAATTATTTTTATTTGCATTATTATAACATCCCCCAGGAGAAGTGGAAGACATGGAAGATTGTTTGACACTTATCAATGTATTACCACCAAAATCAGACATAGCATCTGCACCAATGATATCATTTAAAATATTCAAATCACATTGAGTTGTTCCACTAATATTTTCAACAGCTACTGCATATTTAATTATTATGGTACCATCTGGATTATATGACCAATCTCGTACCCATTTGTTAATCGCTATTTTAGTAGATGTTTGCGTGACAATTGCGGGCTGGGCATAAATGAAATTTGGAAAAATAAAATAGAGAAGGAAAATTAAAACTAGGGCTTTAAATAGGTTAATTTTTTTTATCATTATAATTGTGTTTTTGGATGGGAATATTGTTTGGCTTCAAATCCAGTATCAATATAATTGATAACTAGATTAGAGATAGAGATAGAGATAGAGATAGAGATAGAGATAGAGATAGAGATAGAGATAGAGATAGAGATAGAGATAGAGAATACACACATGTTTAAAGTATTAATATATGTATATATAGGAGGAACGGGGACTAGCCCACAAAGTGTGTCAAAGTAAATTTTTAAATAATTTCTTAAATTTAAAAAAGCTTAGACATGAAAAAGCAAAAGAACCCAAGATTATCAGATTTGATAAAAGATGAAAAGTTACGAACTCAAATCGAAGAA